>NZ_LZFO01000085.1 GCF_001758365.1 Clostridium acetireducens DSM 10703 | reverse complement strand
CCAGCGGCCGAAGGTGGGATTAGTGATTGGGGTGAAGTCGTAACAAGGTAGCCGTAGGAGAACCTGCGGCTGGATCACCTCCTTTCTAAGGAGAATTCAGGAAATAATATTTCCTGGAGGTTTCATTATCTGTTTAATTTTGAGAGACTAACTCTCATTGTTCTTTGAAAATTGCACAGTAAAGTAAAAATATATATGTAGGTCAAGCTACAAAGGGCGCATGGTGGATGCCTTGGCACCAGTAGCCGATGAAGGACGTGATAAGCTGCGATAAGCTTCGGGTAGGCGCAAATAGCCTGTGATTCGAAGATTTCCGAATGGGGAAACCCACACTACTAACGTAGTGTACTGTGAGTTGAATAAATAGATTCACAGAGGTATACCTAGGGAACTGAAACATCTAAGTACCTAGAGGAAGAGAAAGAAAAATCGATTTTCTAAGTAGCGGCGAGCGAAAGGGAAAGAGCCCAAACCAGAGTCTTGACTCTGGGGTTGAGGACAGATCATAAAAGCGGAAAGTTCTAACCGAACTTAACTGGAAAGTTAGTCCGTAGAAGGTAATAGACCTGTAGGTGAAAGAATAAACCGTAAGATCTGATCCAGAGTACCACGAGACACGTGAAACCTTGTGGGAAGCAGGGAGG
>NZ_LZFO01000083.1 GCF_001758365.1 Clostridium acetireducens DSM 10703 | reverse complement strand
TTATTTACAAACTCTCTTTATAAGACTGCCTTATTATTTTATATAGCTTATTTTTAATTATTTTTTATATACAAATTATTTCAATCATTTTTTATTCAACAACATAATAAATAGTTTATATTAAATGAAAAAATTATCCTATTTATTAGATTGTAAATAATATGCGTGTGCTATTGAATTAGCGATAACTTTTGCCATGGGAATTACTAAATTCAATCTTATAGAATTATTAGTAAATAAACTTACTTTGCTAGAAGAATCTACAATTCCTATAATAGATGTATTACCTACATTGGGTAGCAATTTACCTACTCCTTTACCAGGATGTATTGGATAATCTCTTATATGAATTTCTCCTATATTATATTTTTCTCCTAAACAAGCATCTATGCCTATTATATTTTTTTTATCATGTAATTTTGCTATTTTATTAAGCTCTTTATCTATATTAAGAGCATGTATAGGGTTTGAAATAGTCCCATAAACTGACGCGGGAATATTAATTTTCTTAAGAAAAGATCCTACTAGTGGTCCTAAAGAATCACCTATGCATTTATCTGTGCCTATGCATACAAAAACTGTTTCATCTGAAATATAATCTTTTAAAAAAAATCCTAATTTATGATAACATATAGAATTTTTATAATGACATTTAATTTTAGTCAATAAGCCCACCTCCCTATTAATTTATATGGATAATAAATGAAAAAAAGAATAAGTTCTTAGAATAAAAATGATTAATAAAATTTGCAAATAAAAAATAATTAAAAATAAGCTGTATAAAAATAATAAGCCAGTAGCATAAAGAGAGTTTGTAAATAAGTCATTTCATTAAGACACTCTAAGAATAAAAAATAAAAAAACTCCTACCCAATTTATGCCCCGTCCTTGGGGCGGAAATTGGCTCATCACGTCCTGTGATGAATTACGGAGTTT
>NZ_LZFO01000082.1 GCF_001758365.1 Clostridium acetireducens DSM 10703 | reverse complement strand
CCTCGGCTTAGGTCCCGACTAACCCTGAGTGGACGAACCTTCCTCAGGAAACCTTAGGTTTTCGACCAATAAGATTCTCACTTATTTCTCGCTACTTATGCCAGCATACTCACTCCTGTACAGTCCACCATTCCTTACAGTATGACTTCAACCTATACAGGAAGCTCCTCTACCACTCTTTCGAGTCCATAGCTTCGGTGGTAAGTTTTAGCCCCGGACATCTTCGGCGCAGGATCTCTTGACTAGTGAGCTATTACGCACTCTTTAAATGAGTGGCTGCTTCTAAGCCAACATCCTAGTTGTCTTAGAAATCCCACATCCTTTACCACTTAACTTACACTTAGGGACCTTAGCTGATGATCTGGGCTGTTTCCCTTTTGACTACGGATCTTATCATTCGCAGTCTGACTGCCGAGATAAAAGTATATGGCATTCGGAGTTTGATAGGGTTCGGTAACTGTTGTCAGCCCCTAGCCCATTCAGTGCTCTACCTCCATTACTCAATTACTCGACGCTAGCCCTAAAGCTATTTCGAGGAGAACCAGCTATCTCCGAGTTCGATTGGAATTTCTCCGCTATCCACAGCTCATCCCATGGTTTTTCAACACCAACGTGGTTCGAGCCTCCACGAAATTTTACTTTCGCTTCACTCTGTCCATGGATAGGTCACCCGGTTTCGGGTCTACAGTATGCAACTAGTCGCCCTATTCAGACTTGGTTTCCCTTCGGCTCCGTACCTAAAGTACTTAACCTTGCTACATACCGTAACTCGCTGGCTCGTTCTACAAAAAGCACGCCGTTACACATTAATGTGCTTCGACTGTTTGTAGGCACACGGTTTCAGATTCTATTTCACTCCCCTCCCGGGGTTCTTTTCACCTTTCCCTCACGGTACTGCTTCACTATCGGTCACCAGTTAGTATTTAGCCTTGGGAGGTGGTCCTCCCTGCTTCCCACAAGGTTTCACGTGTCTCGTGGTACTCTGGATCAGATCTTACGGTTTATTCTTTCACCTACAGGTCTATTACCTTCTACGGACTAACTTTCCAGTTAAGTTCGGTTAGAACT
>NZ_LZFO01000081.1 GCF_001758365.1 Clostridium acetireducens DSM 10703 | reverse complement strand
TACCACCGGATCACTAAGCCCGACTTTCGTCTCTGCTCCACCTGTATGTGTCGCAGTCAGGCTCCCTTCTGCCTTTGCACTCTACGCGCGGTTTCCAACCGCACTGAGGGAACCTTTGGGCGCCTCCGTTACTTTTTAGGAGGCGACCGCCCCAGTCAAACTGCCCGCCTAACAATGTCCCGTGACCAGTTTCATGGCCTCCGGTTAGAATCTCAGTACTATCAGGGTGGTATCCCAAGGATGACTCCATCTAAGCTGACGCCTAGATTTCTTAGTCTCCCACCTATCCTGTACAGACAATACCGAAACTCAATGATAAGCTGCAGTAAAGCTCTACGGGGTCTTTCCGTCCTATCGCGGGTAGCAAGCATCTTCACTTGCACTACAATTTCGCCGGATTTGTTGTCGAGACAGTGCCCAAATCATTACGCCTTTCGTGCGGGTCGGAACTTACCCGACAAGGAATTTCGCTACCTTAGGACCGTTATAGTTACGGCCGCCGTTTACTGGGGCTTAAGTTCACACCTTTGCTTACGCTAAGTGATTCCCTTAACCTTCCAGCACCGGGCAGGCGTCAGCCCCTATACTTCAGCTTTCGCTTTAGCAGAGACCTGTGTTTTTGCTAAACAGTTGTTTGGGCCTATTCACTGCGACCTACTGTTAAGTAGGCACCCCTTCTCCCAAAGTTACGGGGTCAATTTGCCTAGTTCCTTGACAACAATTCTTCCGCTGGTCTTAGGATTCTCTCCTCACCTACCTGTGTCGGTTTGCGGTACGGGCACCAGTTTCCTCGATAGAGGCTTTTCTTGGCAGCATGAAATCAGATACTTCGCTACTAAAATTTCGCTCCCTATAACACCTTAGCATTGATTAAACGGATTTGCCTATTTAATCTGCCTAAATGCTTAGACACACATCCAATAGTGTGCACATCTTATCCTTCTGCGTCACCCCATCTCTAATAACGTTACTGGTGGTATCGGAATATCAACCGATTGTCCATCACCTACGCCTTTCGGCCTCGGCTTAGGTCCCGACTAACCCTGAGTGGACGAACCTTCCTCAGGAAACCTTAGGTTTTCGACCAATAAGATTCTCACTTATTTCTCGCTACTTATGCCAGCATACTCACTCCTGTACAGTCCA
>NZ_LZFO01000080.1 GCF_001758365.1 Clostridium acetireducens DSM 10703 | reverse complement strand
AGTTCTGTTAAGTTATATGAACATTGCTTCCCCTCAACCTATGAAATATAATAGATTTACCATAAAAATATTACCTCCCAGAAAGGAGAGAGGAAACAATGAACAAAGCTAATAAAAAAATCACCTGTCCTAGATGTCACAGCCATAGACTATATAAGTTTGGAAAAGACAAAGAAGGAAATCAAAAATATCAATGCAAAGAGTGTAAAAGACAATTTACACCATCGGCTACGCCGAAAGAGCGTCAGCTCAAGGATTATCCTCGTTGTCCCATCTGTAACAAAAGAACCTTTATTCATCATAATTATTCAAATTATATTAACTATCGTTGTAACGATAAGAAATGTAATCATAGTTTTTTTGTGGCGAAGCCTACGGCTATAACCCCATCAAGCAATACAACTATACAAGGTAAACTTGATTTTAAAGGTATGCGCTTCCCAATCCATATTATTTTAATGGCTTTAGACCTTTATTTTCTTAATGAAAGTTCTACAAGATGTATATCTCAATATTTGTTTAGAACGTTTAATATAAAAGTATCTCATGTTACTATTGCAAGTTGGACTAAAAAGTTTGCTGCATATTTCAAATTAAAATCTGATAATTTATTAAAAAATATTGATTTATCAGATTCAGATGAATGGCATGCAGATGAAACAGTTGTATTTATAAATGGTAAACGTCATTATCTATGGCTTGTTATAGACTCGGAAAGTCGATTAATTATTTCTTATCATCTATCCCCATATAGAGATGCTAAACAAGCTTTTAGCCTTTTTAATGATGCTAAGAAATTAGGATCTCCTAGAGCCATAGTTACCGATAGATTACCATCTTACAATATTCCAATAAAATCAGTATTCCAAGATACATTACACATAAAAGTACAATCTTTTAAAGATGATATTTCAAACAATATTATTGAATCTTTTAATAAAACATTTAAGTCTTGGTATAAAGGTTTAAAAGGCTTTAACTCTTTTGATAGTGCCAATAATTTAATATCGGTATTTATATTTCACTATAATTTTATTCGTAATCATTCCTCACTACGTGGTTTAACACCAGCTGAAGTATCAGGAATCAATTATTCAGTTAAAGCTAAAAACAATTGGTTATTAACTGCCTAACGGCTAACGCTATCGCTTTTAATTAGGTCTATTTATTTTTAAAAATCTATAAATAGATAGGCTTTTTTGTCATGCCACAAAATATTAATTTTATAATTTTTATTATTTAAAGTAAGTCATATAGTAATTTTGTGATTTTCAAAGCTATATTTTCATAATTAATTAACAGAACC
>NZ_LZFO01000079.1 GCF_001758365.1 Clostridium acetireducens DSM 10703 | reverse complement strand
AATGAAATGACTAATTATCTGATAGGATTATTAATCAAATAAAGAATAATATTTTAAATTAGATTAGTAATGTTCGTTAGAAAATAAAGATGTTTTCTATCAAATGTTACAACTATATTATACGAGGAGGGAATAAAATGCTAAATTCAGTTGAAGAAAAAATATTAGATACAATAGATAATGTTAAAGATTTATTTAGTGGTGCTCATAATGTAAGAAGTAATGGGAAAGCTATAAGCAGAAGCATATCTAAAAATATAGATATAATAAATAAAGAGGATAAACCTGGAATAAATGTTGTAATAAAGCCTAATACTATAGGAGAAAGTGTACATGTTCCTGTAATACTTTCTGATGAAAATTTTAAAGATTTAGTTTATAACACTTTTGATGTGGGAGAAGGTTCAGATGTAGTGGTAGTAGCTGGATGTGGTATACATAATTGTGGAACTAAAACAACTCAACATGATGGAATACATGACTTTATAGTACGTAAAGGAGCTCATTTAAAGTATGTAGAAAAACATTATGCTGGAGGAGACGGAGAAGCACAAAAAATATTTAATACAAAGACTATTTTAGAAGTAGAAGAAGACGGAGTGCTTGAAATGGAGTTAATTCAAATAAAAGGAGTTACTTCTACAAAAAAAGATACAGAAATTCGTTTACATAAAAATGCTCATTTGATTATAACAGAAAGAATATTTACAGAACTTGATCAAGAAGCCCAATCCCATATAAATATAGAACTTGTAGGAGAAGATTCAACAGCTCAAGTAATATCGCGTTCTGTATCAAAGGATAATTCTAAGCAGTTATTTTATTTTAATATGAAAGGTGAAAATAAGTGTAGAGGGCATATTGAATGTGATTCTATAATCATGGGAAATGCTCAGGTTACATCTGTACCTTCTCTTTCTGCATATAACGAAGATGCTGAATTAATACATGAAGCAGCTATAGGTAAAATAGCTTCAGATCAGCTTATGAAGCTTATGTCTTTAGGTCTTACTGAAAAGGAAGCCGAGGAAACAATATTAAAAGGCTTCTTAAAGTAAAAATAATACAGTATAATAGTTTATTGAATAAAAAAGGATTGAAATAATTTGCAAATAAAAAATAATTAAAAATAAGCTATATAAAAATAATAAGCAAAGTAGCATAAATAGAGTTTGTAAATAATTTGAATGAATTTTAGACAGTCTTATAATAAAAAATAAAAAAACTCCGTAATTCATCACAGGACGTGATGAGCCAATTTCCGCCCCAAGGACGGGGCATAAATTGGGTAGGAGTTTTTTTATTTTTTATTCTTAGAGTGTCTTAATGAAATGA
>NZ_LZFO01000078.1 GCF_001758365.1 Clostridium acetireducens DSM 10703 | reverse complement strand
GGTTCATTGTAAAATTAAATGCAACAGATAAAAAATATTAAAACCATAGTGAAAATCATGTATGATATAGGTGTTGAGTATAAACATACAGGAGGTTTTCACTATGGTTCATGATACTGATTATAACACACCTATACGTTCTTTTAAACACCTAAAGCTATATGAGCGTGGGGAAATTTATGCATTGCTTAAAGAAGGTAAAAGTATTCGCTATATTGCTAAAAAATTAGGACGCAGTCCAAGTACTATCTCCCGTGAAATTAAACGTGGTACTACCTTACAGCTTAAAAGTGATTTATCTACATTTACAAGTTATTTCCCTGAAACAGGTCAGGCTGTATATGAAAATCATCGCTCAAATTGCGGAGCAAAAATTAAAATAGCTACAGCCGAAGCTTTTATAAAGTATGCAGAAACAAAAATTCTTAAAGACAAATGGTCCGTCGATGCTGTAGTAGGTTATTGTAAAAATGACCCTGCTTGGAAGGATGAATATATTGTTTCTACTAAAACATTGTACAACTATATTGATAAAGGCTTTTTATCTGTACGCAATATAGATTTACCTTTAAAACTACGCTTAAAACCTAAGAATAAAAGAATTAAGCAAAATAAGCGTATCTTAGGTAAAAGTATTGATTTAAGACCAGAAGAAGTAAATACCCGTGAAGAATTCGGACATTGGGAAATAGATACTGTCATTGGTAAAAAGTCCGGTGATAATGCTCTCTTGACTCTAACAGAGCGTAAGTCCCGTTATGAAATAATGATAACTTTAAATGCTAAAGATAGTAAATCTGTTGATGATTCAATAAAAAAGCTTATGGAGATGTATAGAGATACTTTTAAACATGTATTTAAAAGTATCACCGCTGATAATGGGGTTGAATTTAGTAATTTAGGAACTTTGCTTAAAGGATATGGTATAGATGTATATTATACTCACCCTTATTCTTCCTTTGAAAGGGGTACTAATGAACGTCATAATGGTCTTATACGTCGTTTTATACCTAAAGGCAAAAGCATCAAAGACTTATCTTTTGATATAATTCAAAGGATTCAAAATTGGATGAATAGGTTGCCACGTAAATTGCTAAATTACAAAACCCCAGAAAAATGTTTTTATGAAGAATTATCGAAAATTGCTTAATCCCATATTTTGAATATTATAGATGTCGTTTGTGGTTTATCAAGGGTAAAGCTCCGCCTGCTTCGCAGCCCTTGACAAACCCATGCACTCCATCTCCTGTTATTATTAAGATGGGCTTAAGGCTGATTTTGACTATTGTCAGTCCTATTCTACATGATTTTTTCACAGGGGTGTTGCATTTAATATTGCAATTTAAG
>NZ_LZFO01000077.1 GCF_001758365.1 Clostridium acetireducens DSM 10703 | reverse complement strand
AAGCTTTATCAAAAAGGATTTCCCCCACTTAATGTCGAATATATATAATAATCACAAAATATAAATTCTTGGAGGTATCCTTATGATCAATATTAAAAACCAAATTCATCTCTGTGACGTTTATGAAGAAGTCGTAGACTGTTTTGAGGAAAATAAACCCAAGTTTATAAATTTATTTGAAAACCATATAAATTTAAAAATATTAATTCCTCAAAGTTTTTATAACGCATACTATTCTTCAACTGGTCGTCCTAGAGAATACTCTCTTTCCTCAATGCTAACCGCATTTATAGTTCAAAAGATACTTGGTATATCTGAAATTGAACTACTTGTTAATATCTTAAATTTATCTAGTGAACTAAGGTCACTCTGCGAGTTCAGTACTGTACCTCATGAATCACAGTTCTCTAGATTTAAATCTAACTTTATTCAACATATTCATAGTTTTTTCAATCATTTAGTTGATATTACTGAACCTATTTGTAGAAAACTTAATTCTGAGTTATCTAAAATAATAATTGCTGATACTACTGGTATTGAAGCTTATGTTAAAGAAAATAATCCTAAATATTTTGAATCTCTTTTAAATACTGGTAAAGTTGCTAAAAAGAAAAATTCAAATATTGTTCCTCATAAATTCGCTTGTAGTAAAATGCCTAAACAAACATTTGCTAACCCTAAAATTAAACTTTCTTATATTAATGGTCATTATTGTTATGCACTTAAAGCAACTACTCTTGTTAATGGTCTTGGAATCTTAAGACATATTGATTTTAACGATACTCAATCAATGGATTTTGAAAACAATAGCTCTGGTGAACAAGCTAAAGATGAGTATGATTCAAAAACTTTAATTCCTATAATGAGACGTTATTTCGCTATGCATAAAGATTTCAAATATAATTATTTTCTAGGTGATGCTGCTTATGATTGTGATGACAATTATAAATATCTAATTAAAGATTGCAACACAATACCTATTATTCCAATTAATCCTCGTAATTCTTCTGATTTACCACAGCCTAGCGGCTTTACTGATAATGGAGTTCCATTATGTCCGAAGGACTCTTCTCTTCCAATGAAATTTGATGGAGTCACAAGAGAAAAAGGACGTTCTATGCGAGTTAAATGGCTTTGCCCTAAATCTAAAAAAGTAAGAATTAATGGTAAAACTAAGTATATACTTTCCTGTGAAAATCCATGTACATCTTCACCTTGTGGAAGAATATATCATCCAACCATCAATAAAGACTTTAGACTTAATTGTCCTATTCCTCGAAATACAGAAAAATGGAATAACTTATATAAAATCAGAACTATTACTGAAAGAACCAACAATATTATTAAACACCCACTAGGTCTATCGACCTTAAAGATTAATAAGACGGATTCTTTAAAAGCTGAATTATTATTAGCA
>NZ_LZFO01000076.1 GCF_001758365.1 Clostridium acetireducens DSM 10703 | reverse complement strand
GAGGAAATTGCACAATTAAACTTCCTCAATTATATTTAAAAATCATTACTTTTTGTTAATAATTAACTATTTTGTTCAGAAAAAGATAATAGCAAAGCTAAGGTGCTATTGCACCTGTGGATAACTTTTAAAACTAATAAATTTATCCTGCTTGCTTTAAATTTAAGTCGTTAGACTTCTGATTAACAGCAATAGTGCCTGCTACTAAAGCCATACAGTTTAGTAGAGCTACAACTTTTGCTTTTCTAATACCTGCTGAACGCAGATTATTAACATTTAGGTACTCTTTCAATCTTGAGTTACACCTCTCGATAGAGGTGCGTTGATTATAGAGTTTTTGCCAATCTTCACTGCTCCTAAGAGGATAAGAGTAATACCTATTATTCTCTTTATAGTTTACCTTTAGGCAAAATCCATAGTTTGAATTGCTACAATGCTTTGTTCCAAATGGACAATTAACCTTACCGGTTGCTTGGGGACATCTAAATTTAAGGTGGTCACCATCTTTTCCCCAGTAAGTTAATGGATATCCCATTGAGCATATGGGTTCAAACTTCTCATTAAATCCTTCTGGTGGAGCATACTGTGCCCTAGGATTGTAAGCTATAATTGGTTGTGCTTTAACATCGTGAGTAACATAATCATAAATCTTTTGAAAATCATAACCTTTATCCATAATAAAATGCTTAGGACTCAAAACTCCAGAGTACTTGGTGATGAACTTTTTTATCAGCGGAATAGCTAAATCTCCATCACTATAACTAGCGGGAGATAGCAATATGCTTAAGGGTAGTTCACTCTTGCAATCTGCCAGTATGTGAAGCTTAAATCCGAACCAACGTATTTTATTACCATCAGTATCGTTCTTAGCTCCCCAGTTTGGAGAAACAGCATCATTCTTAAGTTTGGATTTAGGTCTAGCTTTTTCAAAAGAATCAATTTTAGTAGAATCGATTGCTACATTTGAACCATCAACAATTCCTATACTAATGGCCTTTTTAACTAAACACTCGAAGTCATATTCCAATGAAGGTATTTTGGATAGCTTAGTTAAAAATCTACTAAAGGTTGATGCTGAAGGTGTTTTCTCTAAAATGTTAAAACCACAATTATACCTAAATATAGGATCAGTCTTAAGTCTATCGACTAACTTATTAAAATATTTAATTTTTTCAACTTGCATAGCAACTAAAGCATACAATAGTGCTAGCTCATTATGCCCTTTCGGGCCACGCGTAGCGTGTAGCTGGGCTAAACCATTTAATACATTTGAAAAATCTAGTTGGGCTAGAATTAATTCAAGCCTAGTTTTAGGTTGTAATTTTATTATTTCTTCAAAGGAAAATAGGCATTCTTGTCGAATATACATAAGTATTCACTCCTCTTTGTTGTGTATTTTTGGTGGTACTTAAATATTCGACATTTTGGGGTGAATTTCCTTTTTGAATAATAAAAAAGTTAGTAAAATCAATGATTATAAAATATGAAATTTACTC
>NZ_LZFO01000075.1 GCF_001758365.1 Clostridium acetireducens DSM 10703 | reverse complement strand
GGCCGATTAGGCTGCCGGATTATTGGAGTTTTCAAGATACATTTTATGATGAATTTTTGGTAAACGCTGCTCGTATTCTTTTTGATCACGTAGAACAGCAAAAATATAGTTAACAAGTTTATGCATAATAGCTACTAAGGCGACCTTCTTCTTTTTACCGTTTAGGTTGTTTTTATAGTAGTCTAGTAAGATTTTATTGATGGCTTCGCCAGTGCGTTTAGTTCTTATAGAAGCTAATGCTATTGCATATAAAGCTCTACGTCCAAAACGAGTACCTCTTTTAGATATTTTGTCTTTATCACTTTTAAACTTACCAGATTCATTAACAGAAGGATCAACACCAAAATATGCAACTAATTGTTTAGGTTTTAAGAAACCTTGAAAATCTCCGATTTCAGTTAGTATAGTTACAGCTGAAATAAAACCAACTCCAGGTATGGACATCAATAATAAGATATTTTGTTTAAATTTTGAAGAAACATCATTGCTATATAAGACATTTTCTATTTCTTTTAATATTAGTTCTATTTGTTTATTAAAGTTTTCAATAGTTCCAATATTAATGATTATTTTTGTTGATAATCCAATGGATGATATAGCAATGTCTTTAGCATTAGAAGCAGCTTTAATTAATTTATCATAAGTGTTGTTACACCAAATCAAATTCTTTTTAGATGACTCTCTAAGAATTTTTACAATATCTTCTCTAGGAGCATCAAGAATAGATTGAGGTGTTTGGTAACACTTAAGAATAGCAATTGAAGTTGTTCCAGTTATATTAGAAAATACACTATTATATCCTGGAAATACTACACGCAAGTCAGCAGATAACTTTTTCTTGAATATTGATCTTGTATCAACAAGTTTATAGTAATCTCGGCATAAAGATTTTAAAGTAAAAATAGAAACATCAAAGTAGCTAGAAGCTTTAATATTTTCAAATTTACCTATTTTAGCTATAGCTAAGGCGTCTTTTTTATCATTTTTCACTTTTCTTATGTCTTTATTTTTGTTAGAATTAGTAACTAGAGGATTAATAACATATGCCTCTAAGTTTTTGGTTTTAAGAAAGTGGAAAAGAGATAAGTGGTACACGCCAGTGGACTCCATGAAAATGCCTGTTTTCATGTTAAACTCTTTTTCCACTTTCTTTATTTCTTTAACTAAGTGGTTAAAGCCGTCCACATTATGATAAATCTTAAATGCCTTCCTATAAATATCACCGTTAGGTGCAAGAATAGCAACCATAGAAAAATCTGCTGAAACATCAATACCTACTGTTGGATTATAAAAAAATCTAGACATAATTAATATCTCCTTTATTTTAGTTATTTTGAGATAGAATAGAGTATCCACTTCTATCAATGAGCCTATATCCTCGTTTGTGACACGGGTAATTCCAGTGGTAACACCCTACGGGAAACCCAACCAGCTAAACCATAGAAATCTCACTGATGGAATGATACGCTTATTTACGGGTATAATCTCTACCGAGATGCCCTGGAGGAATCCATCTAACCTCTATTCAGGAGATATTATACAATGAT
>NZ_LZFO01000074.1 GCF_001758365.1 Clostridium acetireducens DSM 10703 | reverse complement strand
AATGAAACCTCCAGGAAATATTATTTCCTGAATTCTCCTTAGAAAGGAGGTGATCCAGCCGCAGGTTCTCCTACGGCTACCTTGTTACGACTTCACCCCAATCACTAATCCCACCTTCGGCCGCTGGTTCCTTACGGTTACCTCACGGACTTCGGGTGTTACCAGCTCTCATGGTGTGACGGGCGGTGTGTACAAGGCCCGGGAACGTATTCACCGCAACATTCTGATTTGCGATTACTAGCAACTCCGACTTCATGCAGGCGAGTTTCAGCCTGCAATCCGAACTGGGATAAGTTTTTGAGATTTGCTCTTCCTTGCGAATTTGCATCTCTCTGTACTTACCATTGTAGCACGTGTGTAGCCCTAGACATAAGGGGCATGATGATTTGACGTCATCCCCACCTTCCTCCCGGTTGACCCGGGCAGTCTTATTAGAGTGCTCAACTTAATGGTAGCAACTAATAACAAGGGTTGCGCTCGTTGCGGGACTTAACCCAACATCTCACGACACGAGCTGACGACAACCATGCACCACCTGTCTCCCTGTCCCCGAAGGGATTTCCTCTATTACGAGTAATTCAGGGGATGTCAAGTCTAGGTAAGGTTCTTCGCGTTGCTTCGAATTAAACCACATGCTCCGCTGCTTGTGCGGGCCCCCGTCAATTCCTTTGAGTTTTAATCTTGCGACCGTACTCCCCAGGCGGAATACTTATTGTGTTAACTGCGGCACAGAAGGGATGATACCTCCTACACCTAGTATTCATCGTTTACAGCGTGGACTACCAGGGTATCTAATCCTGTTTGCTACCCACGCTTTCGTGCCTCAGCGTCAGTTACAGTCCAGAAAGCCGCCTTCGCCACTGGTGTTCTTCCTAATCTCTACGCATTTCACCGCTACACTAGGAATTCCGCTTTCCTCTCCTGCACTCTAGATATCCAGTTTCAAATGCAACTCCCAAGTTAAGCCTGGGTATTTCACATCTGACTTAAATATCCGCCTACGCACCCTTTACGCCCAGTAATTCCGGACAACGCTCGCCACCTACGTATTACCGCGGCTGCTGGCACGTAGTTAGCCGTGGCTTCCTCTTTTGGTACCGTCATTATCGTCCCAAAAGACAGAGCTTTACGATCCGAAGACCTTCATCGCTCACGCGGCGTTGCTGCGTCAGGGTTTCCCCCATTGCGCAATATTCCCCACTGCTGCCTCCCGTAGGAGTCTGGACCGTATCTCAGTTCCAATGTGGCCGTTCACCCTCTCAGGTCGGCTACGCATCGTTGCCTTGGTAGGCTATTACCCCACCAACTAGCTAATGCGCCGCGGGCCCATCTCAAAGCGGATTACTCCTTTGATTAGAAATTCATGCGAATTTCTAATATTATGCGGTATTAATCTTCCTTTCGGAAGGCTATTCCCCTCTTTGAGGCAGGTTGCCCACGTGATACTCACCCGTCCGCCGCTAATTCACTTCCCGAAGGAAGTTTCATCGCTCGACTTGCATGTGTTAGGCACGCCGCCAGCGTTCGTCCTGAGCCAGGATCAAACTCTTAATTTAAAAGTTTATCTTGCTCATTTAT
>NZ_LZFO01000073.1 GCF_001758365.1 Clostridium acetireducens DSM 10703 | reverse complement strand
CGTCCGCCGCTAATTCACTTCCCGAAGGAAGTTTCATCGCTCGACTTGCATGTGTTAGGCACGCCGCCAGCGTTCGTCCTGAGCCAGGATCAAACTCTTAATTTAAAAGTTTATCTTGCTCATTTATTTCTGTGCTGGTTTCATTTATCTGTTTAATTTTCAAAGACCAACTTGCTGTCCTTGACAGCTATTACATAATAACATATATAAATTTATATGTCAACATAAATTTATAAAATAGGCGTTAACGCCTATTTTATTTCTACATGATATTTTTCTTTAAGTTCATTAGTAAAGTCAACATACTTATCTGCTTGCTTTTTTTGCAATAAATTACTTTTAATAAAGTCTTTTACTTCTTCTAAATTCTTATATGAAGATTCTTCTTTATCTTCTACTTTAATTAAATGATATCCAAATTGAGTCTTAACAGGATCACTTACACGTCCTACAGAAAGTTCAAAAGCTGCTTTTTCAAATTCAGGTACCATTTGACCTTTAATAAAAGTTCCTAAATTTCCTCCTTCTGCTTTTGAAGGACACATAGAATATTGTTTAGCAGCTTCTTCAAAATCCATTCCTTCCTCTATTTCTTTAAAAACTTTTTCTGCTTCTTCAAGAGTTTTAGTAAGTATATGTTTAGCTGTTATATTTTCTTCATTTTTAAAAGATTCTTTATTAGCATTATAATATTCTATTACTTCATTTTCACTTACTTCTGCTTTTTCTAATATTTTATTTATTGCCATTTGTGTTAATATTTCCTTAGCAGCTCTTTCTAATTGTAGAGCATACATTTCATCTTTATCTAAACCTATTTCTTTACCATAATTATAAGATAACTCAAAAGATATTATTTGATCTAATAATTGTTTTTTACCTTCTTCTGTATTAAGAAAAGCCTGTCTTTCCTTTGGAAACCTTAAAATTGTTTGTTGAATATCGTTTTCAGTTATTTTTTCTCCATTAACTAATGCCACTACTTTACTTTCCATTATATTTCTCCTTTTATATTTATTTTTTAATTGCTTCCAAAATACTGAAAGAATTAAAATATTATGTATTAATAAAACAAATAATTTTTATACATATAATGATATCACATAAAAATTATTATTTAAAGCTTATTAATAAAAACTATCTATTCTTTAATTATATGCTATGTTTTAGTACAGTGTTGATATCATACAACTTAATAAAGACATTATATAATAATTGTTTTTTTCATATAAATTCACATCCTCTCAATTTTAAATGTATACTATATTATGGAATTTTATATGCTAATTATAATATTAATTACAATATATTGTATACAGTTAAACAAATAGCGCCTTTCTTTCTTTAAAATTAGATATTTTTGTATAAGCATGGGCTAAATTACATTGAACCATAAAGTTTTTTATTTTTACGACTTCCTTGTCATTTTCAAATACTTGTAACCATTTAAACCAATACATATAATTACTGATATATTTATTAATTTTTATAAAAAAATGTCCTTATCTATAATTCGATAAGGACATTTTGGTGGCTGGACCAGGAATCGAACCAGGGACACGAGGATTTTCAGTCCTCTGCTCTACCGACTGAGCTATCCAGCCATATTTTACCTGGCAGCGACCTACTCTCCCACAGGGTCTCCCCTGCAGTACCATCAGCGCTTTAAAGCTTAACCTTCGTGTTCGGCATGGGAACGGGTGTTACCTTTAAGCTATAACCACCAGATTTTTATTTTAAATAAGTACTACTCAGCTTTAACTAAGTAAATTACTTTTATTTGAAAGAAAATTATTCTTTCAAAATTGCACAGTATATTTAAGGTCAAGCCCTCGACCTATTAGTATCAGTCAGCTAAACATGTTACCACGCTTGCACCTCTGACCTATCAACCTGATGTT
>NZ_LZFO01000072.1 GCF_001758365.1 Clostridium acetireducens DSM 10703 | reverse complement strand
CGTCCGCCGCTAATTCACTTCCCGAAGGAAGTTTCATCGCTCGACTTGCATGTGTTAGGCACGCCGCCAGCGTTCGTCCTGAGCCAGGATCAAACTCTTAATTTAAAAGTTTATCTTGCTCATTTATTTCTGTGCTGGTTTCATTTATCTGTTTAATTTTCAAAGACCAATTTATTTTGTCGCTTTAAACGACGTTTTTTATTTTAACATCTTATAAAACATTTGTCAACAATTAATTCAAATTTTGCTCATCAACTTATTAATTGCTATGCATTAACTATGACAACAGTGATTATTCTATCATAATTTTAATCTTGTTCCTAAAGTTTAAAATTAAATATAATAGATTATATTTATTTTTCTAAATATATATTAATTTATCTACGAAAATCACTTAAAGATACACACGGTAAAGTATAAGGTAAAATTAATTAAAACTACATATTAAATAAGTTATTATAATTACATTATATATTATTATCTAAAAATATAATTATAAATTGTGAAAAGCACAAAATTAAAGTGCTTTTCATTTTATAAATATTTTTCTGATTCTAAAATTAATTCTTTCATAAGCTCCTTAACAGATAAAATTTTATCAATTTTATGAACATTACTGCTTGCAAAAATCAAACCTTTATCTACATTTCCGTTAACCGCATTAATAAGTGCATTAGATATACAATAAAGTGTATCTTTAGGATTACATTTTTTTAAGCAATTATAACATTTTTCAGGAGGCATTTTTTTATTTTTAATATCTTCTATAAATGTATTTTTAATAGCTCTACCTAAAAGACCTACAGGACTTTTAACTATTATCATTTCTTCTTTTTTAGCATTTACATACATATTTTTAAATTCAATATTTGCATCACATTCATTTGTAGCTACAAATCTACTTGCCATTTGCACTCCACTTGCACCAAGTTTTATAAATTGTGCAATATCCTTACCTGTATATATTCCTCCTGCAGCAACTATAGGAATAACTTTATTATACTTGTTTTCATAATATTTTATTGTTTTTAAAACATCTATTGTGATATTCTCTAATTTATATTCTTTATTATTAATTTGATTATAGTTAAATCCTAAATGTCCGCCAGCCTCAGGACCTTCAACAACAACTAAATCTGGTAGCCTATTATATTTTTTAAGCCAATATTTAATTATAATCGCAACTGCTTTAGCTGAAGATACTATAGGTGCAATTTTAATATTACTGCCTTCTACTAACTTAGGCAAAGACATTGGAAGTCCAGCTCCACTAATTATTAAATCTACATCTTCTTCTAAAATTGCTTTAATCATATCGTCATAATAATTTACAGCTACCATAATATTAACACCTATTATTCCTTTAGGACTTAACTTTCTAGCTTTCCTTATTTCCTTTTTTAATGCTCTAATGTTAGCATTTTTCGTATCTATTTTAAAATCTGGTTCTCTATATCCTATTTGTACAGCAGATATTACACCAATTCCTCCTTCATTTGCTACACTAGATGCTAATTTATATCCAGATACACCAATTCCCATTCCGCCTTGAATTATAGGTATTTTAGCTATTAAATCTCCAATTTGTAAATTAGGTAATTTCATTTAATTCTCTCCTTTTTAATTGTTTGACAGTTAAATATTTTGATAGCCAAAGTATTAGTTTTTAATTGATCTTTTTTTAGTTTTACATTTATATAACACTTTCAATTTATTATAACATAATTATAATAAAAAATATTATTTTTACTATAAAATAAAAAAGCGTATCTCTAAGAGATACGCTTTGGTGATCTACCGGGGAATCGAACCCCGGACACCATGATTAAAAGTCATGTGCTCTACCGACTGAGCTAGTAAATCATACTTACCTGGCAGCGACCTACTCTTCCACAGGGTCTCTCCTGCAGTACCATCAGCGCTTTAAAGCTTAACCTTCGTGTTCGGCATGGGAACGGGTGTTACCTTTAAGCTATAACCACCAGATTTTTATTTTAAATAAGTACTACTCAGCTTTAACTAAGTAAATTACTTTTATTTGAAAGAAAATTATTCTTTCAAAATTGCACAGTATATTTAAGGTCAAGCCCTCGACCTATTAGTATCAGTCAGCTAAACATGTTACCACGCTTGCACCTCTGACCTATCAACCTGATGTT
>NZ_LZFO01000071.1 GCF_001758365.1 Clostridium acetireducens DSM 10703 | reverse complement strand
AACATCAGGTTGATAGGTCAGAGGTGCAAGCGTGGTAACATGTTTAGCTGACTGATACTAATAGGTCGAGGGCTTGACCTTAAATATACTGTGCAATTTTGAAAGAATAATTTTCTTTCAAATAAAAGTAATTTACTTAGTTAAAGCTGAGTAGTACTTATTTAAAATAAAAATCTGGTGGTTATAGCTTAAAGGTAACACCCGTTCCCATGCCGAACACGAAGGTTAAGCTTTAAAGCGCTGATGGTACTGCAGGGGAGACCCTGTGGAAGAGTAGGTCGCTGCCAGGTATATTATGGATCTTTAGCTCAGTTGGTTAGAGCAACCGGCTCATAACCGGTAGGTCCGGGGTTCGAGTCCCTGAAGGTCCACCATATGGGGGTATAGCTCAGTTGGGAGAGCACCTGCCTTGCAAGCAGGGGGTCAGGAGTTCGAATCTCCTTATCTCCACCAAAAAAGATGTCTATTTAAGATAGACATCTTTTTTTTATACTTATTTAATGGTGGTTTATTTTAATATGTGTTAATATATTATTTAGGAGGATGTAAATGTTTTGATTTTGTATAGAATTAAACAATTTATTTGGGCAATAACTGCTAATTTAAATTTACAAGATAAAGAGTTTATTAAATACTATTTAACTGATTATGAGTTAAAATTATTTAATAAATTGCCTGTATATGAAAAAAAACATTCTATAAAAGTAGCTTATGATATTAAAAAATTTTGTGAAAAAGAAAAAAAATATGATAAAAACTTTTTGATAAAATTAGCATTGCTACATGATATAGGTAAAATATGCAATGCATTAAATGTTGTTCAAAAATGTATTATGGTCATATTAGATAAAATTACTGCGAAAAAGTTAAGTAAATTTACTAAAATCAAAATAATAGATACTTACTATAATCATGGTTTAAAAGGATACTATATTTTAAAAAAATATGATTATAGTTATAAGTTTTTATATTTAGTTAAAAATCATCATAATAATATAGAAGGTAATAAAGAATTAAATATATTAAAAATATTTGATTCTAAAAACTAAAAGGGGGTATTTATGTGAATTCAAAGGAAAGAAGAAAACATATATTAGAACTTTTAAATTATAGTGAATCTCCTTTAAAAGGCAATGATATAGCAGAAAAATTAGGTGTAACACGGCAAATTATAGTTAAAGATATTGCAATATTAAGAGCAGCAGGAAACGCTATAATAGCAACTCCTGAAGGATATATGTCTCCTAAAGAAGAAAAAAATGTTGTAACTAGAGTAGTTGCAATTTTTCATACTGTAGAAAATATAGAAGAAGAGTTAAAAATAATTGTGAGCTATGGTGGAATTGTAAAAGATGTGATTGTAGAACATTCTTTATATGGTGAAATAAGATGCATGTTAATGATAAAAACATTATATGATGTAAAAAATTTTATAGTTAAATTTAAAGAATATAAAGCAGAACCTCTTTCAGCTCTTACTGGAGGAGTTCATCTTCATACTATTGTAACAGAAAACGAAGATATAATGAAAAAAATAATACATCAATTAAAGTTAAAAGGATTTTTGATAAATTAATAAATTTTTTAATTTATTATAAGTAAATAAAAGGATTATTTCAATATGATGTCGAAATAAAGAATATAAATTGTTATAAATTGTTTTTTGAGAGGTATATTATGAATTTTAAGTGTGATGTAAAAGATGATAAACTATTATGTATAAGTACAGAAGATATTAAGTTTAATAACTTGCCTAAAGTTTTAAAAAAATTTATTTTAGAGGGATTAAATAATGAATATGAAGTAATAGTATTTACTGATGATGCTATATGTGAAAATTTAGAAAAGGTATCTTATGAATATAAAGATTTAATATATAATAGTTTAAGAGTAAAAAGGTTAAAATTTGAAATATATAATTCTCTAAGTTTTAATGAAAATTCATTAGAATTCACAGAGTTATTAAATTATATTAATAATAGTAATTTTAATATAAGAGTAATTTGGGATTTTAATAGTATAGTTAAGAGCATTGGTAATATAGAATTAATTGATAAGTGTATTAAAAAAATTTTTTCTTGTTCTAATAAAAACATTAAAAATTTAGTTTATGTAAAAAATATGAGTTATAATTTTAATTTATTTAAAGATTTTTGCAAAAAATTTGATAAAATATTTATATTAGATAGATATAGAGAAATTAATTTTTCTGTTAATGAAGAAATAGAAAAAGTGCTTTGGATATTACAATCAAATGCACAATTAGAATATAAAAATAGTACTTTATTATTATTTGAGTAAATTTCATATTTTATAATCATTGATTTTACTAACTTTTTTATTATTCAAAAAGGAAATTCACCCCAAAATGTCGAATATTTAAGTACCACCAAAAATACACAACAAAGAGGAGTGAATACTT
>NZ_LZFO01000070.1 GCF_001758365.1 Clostridium acetireducens DSM 10703 | reverse complement strand
CATTAAGACACTCTAAGAATAAAAAATAAAAAAACTCCTACCCAATTTATGCCCCGTCCTTGGGGCGGAAATTGGCTCATCACGTCCTGTGATGAATTACGGAGTTTTTTTATTTTTTATTCTAAGATTGTCTAAAATTCATTCTAATTATTTACAAACTCTCTTTATGCCCTACTGTGCTTATTATTTTTAATCATTTTATATATTTAAATTATCTCAATGATTTTTTATTTAACAAACTATGTAAAATTATAAATTTCCCCTTTACAAAATCTAAAATAAGGCTTATGATATATGTAAATGATATTGATTATCATTCTCGTAAAGGAGGTTTTTTGTATGAAAAAAATATTAATAACTTATTGGAGTGGTACAGGTAATACTGAACAAATGGCTAACTTAGTAGCAGAAGGTGCTTCTGGTGATGGTATAGAAGTAATACTTAAAAATGTATCTGAAACTTCAACAGATGATGTAAAAAA
The DNA here is from genome assembly GCF_001758365.1 of Clostridium acetireducens DSM 10703. Taxonomy (GTDB): domain Bacteria; phylum Bacillota; class Clostridia; order Clostridiales; family Clostridiaceae; genus Clostridium_C; species Clostridium_C acetireducens. The sequence goes on along the minus strand of NZ_LZFO01000070.1, from coordinate 2,234 downwards.
TGCTGATGCTGTAGCTCTTGGTTGCCCTGCTATGGGAGATGAAGTGCTGGAAGAATCTGAAATGGAACCTTTTGTTGACTCAATATCTTCAATTGTAGAAGGAAAACCTTGCGTTATTTTTGGCTCCTTTGGTTGGGGAGATGGAAAATGGATGAGAGATTGGTATGAAAAAATGGAAGGATATAAGGCTAAATTAGTTGCTGACGAAGGCTTAATGGTAAATGGAGAACCTGCAGGTGCAGATGAAGATAGTTGCAAAGAACTTGGTAAAACTTTAAAAGATAGCATATCATAATATAATTTCTTAAAATTATATTATTTAAAATGTGTCTATTAATAAAAAAATATTTTATATAAAATTCTTAAAAAACAAATAATTTACTTCTAAAAAGTTCAGTACAATTTTGTACTGAACTTTTTAACATTACTAAAATTAAATCCTACCAACAAAAACTTCATTTTAATAATTACTTTTAGATTTATTTTTAAATTTAAATTTATATATATTTTATTATTTTCACGTTTTAAAATAACAAACATATTATAGAAATGTATAATAAGTTTAAGAAGGGTTTTAAAGATGTTTTATAATTACTATAACTATTATGATAGTGAATACATGCCCATACCTTATTTTAGAGCAAATTTAAATAATATGAATATACCCCTACAATCTGTTGCCTATGCAAATATTGAAGGAGGACCTCTTGCTCCATCTATAAATGGCATTGTGTATTTTATAGATGTACCTGGTGGTGTGCAAGTATGCACTACCATTACAGGACTTCCAAATTACAAACCTGCTTCTGGCAATAATCCTCCTGTGGGACCTCATGGTTTTCATATACATGAATTTGGCAATTGCCAAGTAGGTGATATTAATAATCCTTTTACTGCCGCAGGAGAACACTGGAATCCTACTAATCAGCCTCATGGCAATCATGCAGGAGATTTCCCTGTATTATTTTCTAATAATGGTTTTGCTGCTATGTGCTTTTTTACAAACAAGTTTAAAGTAAAAGATATAATTGGAAAATCCATTATTATTCATCAAAGTCCTGATGACTATAGAAGTCAACCTGCAGGAAATGCTGGTAAAAGATTAGCTTGTGGAGTAATAAAAGGATTACAAATGTAGAGTATTCCAATGTAAATGGAGATAAATTCAGTGAAAAAATAATTAAAAATAATAAGCCTAGGCACATAAAGAGAGTTTGTAAATAAGTCATTTTATTAAGACACTCTAAGAAGAAAAAATAAAAAAACTCCTACCCAATTTATGCACCGTCCTTGGTGCGGAAATTGGCTCATCACGTCCTGTGATGAATTACGGAGTTTTTTTATTTTTTCTTCTAAGAGTCTCTAAAATTCATTCTAATTATTTACAAACTCTCTTTATGTGCCTAGGCTTATTATTTTTAATTATTTTTTCACTGAATTTATCTCCATTTACATTGGAATACTCTACATTTGTAACACTTTTATTAAAATAGCATATTCTATAATTGTATTATTATTTAAAAGGAGTTTTTTATGTATACTGATGAAAATGAATACTATTATGAATTAATGCCTATGTGCCAAAACTGTCCTTATAATTATAATAATTTACAGTATGGCACAAATACAATGTTTAGACAAATGCCTTCTGGTCCACCGCCATCATTTACACCAGAAAAGCCTCAAGCAACTACAAAGCAAATTCAAGGTGGTCCTGGTGGTGCTGCAGTAATGTCTATAGACCAAGGTGCTATAAGACCTTGCTTATATAGGTTTGTGTATATATGGGAAAGAAATAGAAGATCCTACTGGGCTTTTATCACCTTTGTAGGAAGAAGATCTATTTCAGGCTTTAGGTGGAATGGCTTTAGATGGGTTTATTTTGGATTGGATTTAAGGAGAATTGACTCTTTCATCTGTTATTAAATTTTAATACTTTTTAAACACACTACTTACATTTTATGCTTTTAATTAAAGTAAAGTTAATTTGTTGAATAAAAATCATTAATATAATTTGAATATATAAAATAATTAAAAATAATAAGCATAAAAATAATAATACAGCCTCATAAAGAGAGTTTGTAAATAATTTGAATGAATTTTAGAGACTCTTAGAAGAAAAAATAAAAAAACTCCGTAATTCATCACAGGACGTGATGAGCCAATTTCCGCCCCAAGGACGGGGCATAAATTGGGTAGGAGTTTTTTTATTTTTTATTCTTAGAGTGTCTTAA
>NZ_LZFO01000069.1 GCF_001758365.1 Clostridium acetireducens DSM 10703 | reverse complement strand
GCCTAATCGGCCGCAAAAACTGTTACCAATTTTTGTATTGTTCGTTCTTTGAGCAATGCCTTTTTGTCATACATTTTTTTAAAAATAAACTTTTAAAAATTTTTTATTGACTTTTACTAGCTGGTCTTTCAGAAGATTTTAATTTCTTTTGTTTTCTACTATATACTATTCATGTAATTACTTTTTGACACTAAAAAATAAAATTATATATAGTTTGTTGAATAAAAAATAATTGGAATAACTTACAGCTTATTTAAAATTATTTTTTACCTGTAAGTTATCCCAATTATTTTTTATTCAACAAACTATACATACTTAGTATAGGATTTTTATGTATTTATTAATACTGATGTTTAAAACAATATTAAATGCAAACTAGCATGTAAATACTTAAAACATATTTACACGCTAGTTTACTAATTAAGTTTGTCTAGAGATTCTTCTATTGAATCTAATAAACTTTCAACGCCTATTTTTTTTGTAGATGAAAACTGTATTAATTTTTCACTAGTACTTAAATTAAGAGTATCTCTAATTAATTTTTCATGCTTAGCTATTTCACTTCTTTTTAATTTATCAATTTTTGTCATAACTATTATATAATCATAGTTATAATATTTTATCCAATTATACATTGCTAAATCATCTTCACTAGGTTTTCTTCTACAATCTAAAAGCAATAATATTTTTTTCAATTGTTTTCTATTAGATAGATAGGTATTTATTATTTTACCCCATTTTTCTTTTTCCTGTTTGGATACTTTGGCATAACCATATCCGGGTAAATCAACAAAATAAAACTCATTATTTATTAAGAAAAAATTAATTTGTCTAGTTTTTCCTGGAGTGCCACTAACTTTGACCAACTTTCTTCTATTAGTTAAAGTATTAATTAATGAAGATTTTCCTACATTAGATCTGCCAACAAAAGCTATTTCTATTTTATTATCTTTAGGATATTGTTCTTTATTTACAGCAGATATAATAAAATCAGCTTGTTTTATATTCATGAAATTTCTCTCCTGCCTATGTAATTATATTAAGGAATTTTCTAAAACTACATCTATATTATCAGCCAATATAAACTTTAGCTTATTTTTTATAGTTTTAGGTATCTTTAGTAAATCTTTTTCATTATCTTTGGGAATAATTACAGTATCTATACCAGCTCTATAAGCAGCAAGACTTTTTTCCTTTAATCCTCCTATAGGTAAAACTCTTCCAGTTAAAGTTATTTCTCCAGTCATAGCTACATTGTGTTTTACTTTTTTTCCACTTAAAGCAGATATCATAGCAGTAATCATTGTAACTCCTGCTGATGGACCATCTTTTGGTACTGCTCCTTCTGGAACATGAATATGCAAATCTTTATCCTGATAAAATTTAAAATCTATTCCGTACTTTTCTGCATTAGCTCTAACATAGCTATAACCTGCTTTAGCTGACTCAACCATAACATCACCTAATTGTCCTGTAATCTCTAATTTACCTTTTCCTTTCATTGTAGAAACTTCTATAGGTAAAGTATCCCCTCCATAAGCCGTCCACGCCATACCCATTACAACTCCTACTTTATCTTCCTTATCTGCTTTATCATAGGTAAATTGTACAGGTCCTAAATACTTCTTTACATGATTTACAGTTATATTCATTTTCTTTTTATTCTTTTCTAACATTTCTGTAATAGTCTTTCGTATAATAGAAGCTATTTTTCTTTCTAAATTTCTAACACCAGATTCTCTAGTATAATTATCAATTATATTATATATTGATGAATCTGAAAAAGTAATTTTATTATATTCTATGCTTAACTCATCTAATTTTTTAGGTATTAAATGTTCTTTAGCTATATGAAACTTTTCTTCACTAGTATATCCGGAAACCTCTATTACTTCCATTCTATCAAGTAAAGGTCTTGGTATTGTATCAAGGGTATTGGCAGTAGTTATAAATAATACTTTTGATAAATCAAAATCTATTTCTAAATAATGATCTCTAAAAGTATTATTTTGTTCACTATCTAACACTTCTAAAAGAGCATCTGCTGGATCCCCTCTAAAATCGCCACTCATTTTATCTATTTCATCTAACAAAAATAAAGCATTTTTTGATTTTGCTTGTTTCATTCCATAAATTATTCTACCAGGTATAGCTCCAATATAAGTTTTTCTATGACCTCTTATTTCTGCTTCGTCTCTAACTCCTCCTAAAGACATTCTAACAAAATTTCTATTTAATGCATGAGCTATAGACTCAGCTATAGAAGTCTTTCCTACACCTGGAGGACCTACTAAACAAAGTATAGGACCTTTTAAAGTTTTGCTAACCTTTTTAAGAGCTAAATATTCTATTATTCTATTTTTAACATCTTCTAATCCATAATGTTCTTCTTGCAATATTTCTCTAACCCTTTTTATATTTAAATTATCTTTTGTTTCTTTACTCCAAGGAAGTTCTAAAACCCAATCTAAATAAGTTCTTATAACTCCTCCTTCTGAAGAAAAAGTTCCACATTTTTTTAATCTATCTAATTCATATAAAGCTTTTTCTTTTGCTTGCTTAGGAAGCTTAGCCTTTCTTATTTTTGACTTATAAGAATTAATTTCTTTCTTTTCTTCATCTTCTTCACCTAATTCTTCTTTTATAGCTCTTAATTGTTCTTTTAAAAAATGGTTCATTGTAAAATTAAATGCAACAGATAAAAAATATTAAAACCATAGTGAAAATCATGTATGATATAGGTGTTGAGTATAAACATACAGGAGGTTTTCACTATGGTTCATGATACTGATTATAAC
>NZ_LZFO01000068.1 GCF_001758365.1 Clostridium acetireducens DSM 10703 | reverse complement strand
AATTAATGTAGTAGTACAATTCTAGTAAAAATTTTATTTTTATTGGAATTGTATTTTTTTTATATTTAAACTCTTAACTAAAAAGCTTTACTGTAATTTTAAAAAGTTTGTTTAATTTAATACAAAAACAAACTATAATATTCCTTGGGAAATGTTGAATATATATGCAAAATGTACTATAATTTTATTGGTGTTCCAAAGGGTAAAAAAACCATTTTTAATGGATTTACAAAGTAAAAAAAGTTATTACAAAATATTTAGTTGAAAAGAGGATGTATTTTTATGAGGAATAAGTTTATAAAAAACAAATCTATTAAATTTAAAGTTCTAACTACACCGTTATGTATACTATTTTTAGTTATAAGTATAATATCTTTAACTGCTATAAGTATTGCTAAATCTAAATTAGTAAAGCAAATGAAAATAGATGGTATAAATTTAGCTACTCAAATATCTAGGCAAGTATCTAAAAACTCTCAATCTATGAAAGTGATTAATAATGATATAGAGCTTAGAATACATACTTTAGCAACTTTTTTAGCTCAAAATTCCGAAAATGTAAATAATGATTATTTAAAACAATTGGCAAAGTATTTTCAAGTAGATGAAGTTAATGTTACGGATGAAAAGGGAAAAGTAATATATTCTAATTTAGATACAGCTATAGATGCAGTGTTTGGACCAGATCATATATCTTATTCTGTAGTTAAGGGAGATAAAAATACTCTTATGGAAGATATAAGAAAAAGTAGAGAAACAGGAGATTATTACAAATATGGTTATGTTAGAAAGCCCAAGGGCGGAATGATTCAAATAGGTATTTTGTCTAATCAAATTTATAAATTAATACAAAGTGTAAGTTCTGAAAGAATAATAGATGAATTAGTTCAAGATAAAAATATAGTATATGCATCAGTTATAGGAGAGGATTTAAAAGTTATTGCAGATAGCAATAAAACTAATATAGGAAAAACTATTAAGGATGAAAATTTAAAGGATATTATGTTATCTCAAAAGGATTTTGTAGATATAACTTCCTATAATGGTAAAAAAAATAATGTCTGTAGAGTTATAGTTCCACTTTATAAAAGCGGTGATAATATTGGAGTTGTAGAAGTGGGATTGTCTATGGCAAATGTGTATAGTACTATGATTGAAAGTATTACTTTAATATTAATTATAGCTAGTATTTCTTTTTTAATTACAGCTTTAATATTTTACTCAATATCCAAGGATATAACCAATCCTTTAAAGGAAATAGTAGTTGTTTCTAAGAAAATAGGCAATGGAGATTTAAATAATACTATAAATATAGATGGAGAAGATGAAGTAGGAGTACTAGCTAAAAACTTTAAAGTTATGTGTGATAATTTAAGACAAGCTTTGTTTTCTGTAAAGAGTCAGGCAAATAAAACAGAGGATATGGCATCAAGTTTAAATGCTAATGCAGAGGAAATGACTAGTGCTACTAATGAAGTTGCATCTTCTATACAAAGTGTAACTAAAGGAAGTTATGAACAGTCTAATGATTTAACTGTGGTTTTAGATAAAGTAACTATTTTAACATCAGAAATTGATAATATAATTTCAAGGCTTGATAAAATAAAATATAATTCTAATGATACTATGGAAAAAGCTAATGAAGGTAAAGAAAAAATTAATTTACTTTTAGGTTCTATAGAATGTATTAAAGAATCTTTTGAAAATGTAGTGTCAAAAATAGTTATATTAAATGAAAGTGTGTCAAAAGTAGGAAATATAACAGAAGTAATAAATGGAATATCAGAGCAGACAAATCTTTTGGCTTTAAATGCAGCTATAGAAGCAGCTAGAGCTGGAGAGGCAGGAAAAGGTTTTTCTGTGGTGGCAGAGGAAATTAGGGAATTGGCAGAAAAATCCAGACATTCTACAGTAGAAATACAAAAATTAGTTTCTTCTATAAGTAATGAAACTAAAGATGTGTCCAGTAATACTTCCCAAGTTAAGGGATTAGTAGAAGAGCAAATTGATATAGTAAATGTTTCTATAAATTCTTTTAACAATATACTAAAATCAATTGCTTTAGTGGTGCCTATGATAGAAGATACTTATGAGGCTTTAAATATTACTAATGAATCAAAAGAAATAGTTTTTGAAAAAGTTGAATCTTTATCTTATATATCTCAGGAAAATTCCGCATCTTCAGAAGAAGTTTCTGCATCTTCCGAAGAACTTTTAGCTAATTCAGAAGAAGTGTGTAAATTTGCAAATGAACTTAATTTTGTAGCAGAAGAACTAAAAAACACATTAGAAAAGTTTACTTTATAATTAAATGAAAAATCATTGAAATAATTTGAATATAAAAAATAAGCTGTATAAAAATAATAATGCATACTTATAAATAAAGTTTGTAAATAAGTCATTTCATTAAGACACTCTAAGAATAAAAAATAAAAAAACTCCTACCCAATTTATGCCCCGTTCTTGGGGCGGAAATTGGCTCATCACGTCCTGTGATGAATTACGGAGTTTTTTTATTTTTTATTCTAAGAGTGTCTAAAATTCATTCTAATTATTTACAAACTTTATTTATAAGTCTGCATTATTATTTTTATACAGCTTATTTTTTATATTCAAATTATTTCAATGATTTTTTAAGGTATGCAGGAATTTTTATATATGCCTTAATTTTATTTTATCCTAAAACCTATAAATAGACTTAATTTTTTTATAAAATATACGAAAATATTAAAATAATAGGTGTAGTTTTAGATTTTTAAATTAATATAAATGTATTTACAAAAATGACAGTTTTTAATGAAAAAGAAAATTAGTGTGTTTAAATCATAATAAATGAAAAACATATTGAACAAATTTTCAAAATAGACTACAATCTATTTAAAGAAATAATACTACAATTTTTTCTATTTAGTGAAAAAAATATACAATT
>NZ_LZFO01000067.1 GCF_001758365.1 Clostridium acetireducens DSM 10703 | reverse complement strand
ATTATAACTTTAATTTATATTTTTATAAAAATTAATATTTGTAATGATAAAGTGTTAAAAGGAGAAACTATAGCTAATGTAATATTTATATACATTTTGGGATTTGTATTAAATTCACTTTCTAAATATGTATTTAAACTATCAATACAAGTAAATTACATGTTTAAAGAAATTAAAGAAAAAAATTTAGAATTAAAAAAAATGGCGTCTAAAGATTATTTAACTAATATGTATAATCACAGAAGTTTTTATAATAATTTAGTAGATACTATAAAAAAACTTTCTGATAACTCTACATTTTGTGTAGCTATGTTTGATATAGATAATTTTAAAAGAGTTAATGATACCTATGGACACTTAACAGGAGACTATGTTTTAAAAGAAGTATCTTCTATAATAATGGAGAGTATAAGCAATGAGGATATAGCTTCAAGATATGGAGGGGAAGAATTTGCTGTTTTGTTTCCTGGTAAAGATTTAAAAGAAGCAATAGAAATATGTGAAAACATAAGAAAAAATATAGAAATGCATTTATTTGAAATAGGGTGTTATAAAATAAAAATAACTATTAGCGGAGGAGTTTCAGCTATAAAAGCTAGTAGTATTGATGCTTGTGATCACTGTAAGTTTATAGAAAAAGTAGACAAGCTTTTATATAAAGCTAAAAAGTCAGGAAAGAATTGCATAAAATGGAATTGAGATTTTATAAAAATAAAATGTATATATTAAATTTTACAATTGCTTTTAAGGGAAAATGTGCAATAAGCAATGTAAAATTTAATATATACCACAGACATTATATTGATAAAAACTATTTATAAAAATAAATTATTTTTATAAGGCTATTACATATAATTGGTAAAATGAAGTTATTGAGTTTTTCTAAAACAAAGGTAGTTTTTCCAAGAATATTATATCATCTCTTTTGGAAGCATCGCCTTCTGCTAATATAGCAGCTTTAGCTTCTATTATGCCCCCAGCTTTTTTTACAAGTCTTTCTATTGCTTCTATAGATTCTCCTGTACTTATAACATCATCTATAATAGCAACTTTTTTGCCTTTAATTTTATTACTATCTTTTCCGTCTAAACATAAAATTTGTTTCTTTTGAGTGGTAATAGAAACTACTTCATCTACAATAGGAGAATCCATATAAGGTTTTATACTTTTTCTTGCCACAATGAATTCTTTCATACATAAAAGCTTGGATACTTCATAGGCAAGTGGAATTCCTTTTGCTTCTGCTGTAACAATTACATCTACTTTAGGAAGTTTTTCTACAATTTTAGGAGCTACATAATTTACAAGTTCTGTATCACCTAAAATAACAAAACTAGCTATAGTTAAATCTTCACTAATTTTAATAAGAGGAAGTTCTCTTTTTAAATTATCTATTTTTAATGTATATGTATTTTTCATATTAATACCTCCATAAATTTTAATACTTTTTAAAATTTTTACGTAATTTTATTTAAAATAATGATTTAATTAATATTAAAATGGCATAAAAAATCTAACTAAAAGGCCAGCTATCATGCCTAAGAAAGGATCTGATATAGCAGTAACAGCCATAGTTACACCACCTATAAGTTGTCCATCTGAAGCAAGAGCAGTAGCTGCATTAACAGGTACTGTTACAATAACTCCAAGTACAAATAAAAATCCACAAATTGATTCAGCAGGAATGTATTTACCTATTTTAGGAAGTAATCCTGCTATTAAAATTACTGCCATTAAAAGCATCATAACTATGCCCGCCATAACAGGATGAGGAGCACTGCCAGTAGCAGAAATTATAGATTCTACTGGACCGCCACCGAAAGCAGAAGAAGCCATATCAGCTACACTGCTTATAATAGATAAATGATCTATATTAACATTTGAATTAGCTATTTTTCCAGTTATTTTTCCAAAAGCTATGTTAGCTCCAATATTTAAGCATACCATTCCCATAGCGCCTCTAAGTATTTTAAAAGAAAAATTAGGTTTTTGAAATTGAATTTTTTCTTTAGGAAGTTCAATATTATGTACATCTTTATTTAATATATTTATTGTTAAACTTGATAAAATAACAGAAACAGTTATAGTATAAACTAAGTCTTTAGTAAAAAAGTAAGTTATAACACCACTGGCTATGGAAGTAAAACCTACTATTTTATTTTTCTTAACCATATCAATAGATACTTTAGCTAACATTATTCCTACTCCTGCCATCATTCCAGAAGTTATTGAAGGACCTATGAATGTAACAATTTGCTCTAGTAAACCAAATATTCCTATAAAAGTCATAATAAATCCGCCGTAAAATATCATAGAAAGTCTTTCGGATAAATTATCACCCATAGTTCCGGCTAAAGTTATTGTTTCTGCTTGAAAAGATATAGGAGCTACTGAATTAAAAAAGAAAGCTCCAACTGCACCTATAACAAAAGCAAAAGCTGTTGGAATTGATGCAAATCCAAAGGAAAGGGCTAAAAGTCCTTGAGGTAGGCCGTTTAATATAACACTTATTATTGCTAGTAAATCTTTTAAATATAGTTCCATAAAAAATCTCCCTTCTTCTTTTGTATGTCCTCTTGGTACAAGAAGAGAAAAATACTCTCAACTCATAGCTAGAAAGTTTAAGGCTTTCCGGTAGAAACTCTTGGACCATATTACCAAGAATATATGAGGACGAATGATTAATTTGTTTTATAAGTATTTTATACCACAATATACGAACGTTTGCAACATAAAACATAAAAATATTTGTATACAATATAGAATTTTGTAATAATATATATTAATTTGGGAATAACTAAAACAAGATTTAAATGCATATTTATAATTATTCTGAAATTAGTATATATTTTTACAAAAATCCTTGAAATATTAAGTATTTTATGTTAGTATAAATATGTAAAAATTATATACGTGAGTCCTTTAAATGATCCTGAGAGATTGTAAGGCAGATATGCAATAAGTCTATACAAATGTCTTGGTTAAGGATCAAGACATTTTTTTTATTTTAAATATAGATGAAGGGTGGAATTTAGGTGAATTTAAAGGCGGTAATAATGGACGATGTAAAAATAAAAAGAACTATAATTAGAATTTCTCACGAAATAATAGAAAAAAATAAATCTGTAGAAAATGTAGTTTTGTTAGGCATAAAAAGAAGAGGATTGCCTATAGCTGAAAGAATTGCAGAAAATATAAAAAAATTTGAAGGAATAGATATTCCTGTCTGTAGTTTGGATATATCATTGTACAGAGATGATTTATCAGAATTGGCAGATTATCCAGTAGTTAAAGATAGTAAAATAAATATAGATGTAAAAGATAAGAATATAATTTTAGTAGATGATGTAATTTATACAGGAAGAACTGCAAGAGCAGCTATAGAAGCTGTATTTGATATTGGAAGACCTGGCAAAATTCAATTAGCTGTTTTAATAGATAGAGGACATAGAGAAATTCCTATAAGACCAGATTATGTAGGTAAAAATATACCTACTTCAGTAAGAGAAGCTGTTTTAGTGGAACTTAATGAAATAGATGGTAAAGATTTAGTTAAAATTCTTGTACATCCTTTATATAAATAATATTAGGGGTTAATTGCAAATTCTAATTATTGTATGAGTAAATTTCATATTTTATAATCATTGATTTTACTAACTTTTTTATTATTCAAAAAGGAAATTCACCCCAAAATGTCGAATATTTAAGTACCACCAAAAATACACAACAAAGAGGAGTGAATACTT
>NZ_LZFO01000066.1 GCF_001758365.1 Clostridium acetireducens DSM 10703 | reverse complement strand
AAACTCCGTAATTCATCACAGGACGTGATGAGCCAATTTCCGCCCCAAGGACGGGGCATAAATTGGGTAGGAGTTTTTTTATTTTTTATTCTTAGAGTGTCTTAATGAAATGACTTATTTACAAACTTTCTTTATGGGACTGTATTATTATTTTTATACAGCTTATTTTTAATGGTTTTTTATTCAATAACCTAATTTTATTTCATTATTTTGCACATATTATTTGTAAACTCTACAGGATCTTCAATAGGTAATCCTTCAATAAGAAGAGCTTGATTATATAATAATTCTGTATATAATTTTAGTTTATCTTTATCATTTTCATAAGCATCTTTCAACACTTTAAATATATCATGATTAGCATTAACTTCCAATACTTTATCTGCTTTAATATCTTGATTATTTGGCATTGAATTTAATATTTTTTCCATTTCTATAGAAATTTCTCCATCGTTTGCTAAGCATACTGGATGATTTTTTAATCTCTTTGATTCTCTTACATCCTTTACCTTACCTGATAGTAACTCTTTCATAGAAACAAATAATTCTTTATTAGCATTATCTTTTGAATCTTTATTATTTTCATTATCTTTTTCTTCAATACCTAAATCACCGCTGGAAACAGATTTAAATTCTTTGTCTTTATAAGACATAAGCATTTTAATTGCAAATTCATCTATATCATCAGTAAAATATAGTATTTCAAATCCTTTATCTTTAAGTAAATCTGTTTGAGGAAGTTTTTCAATTCTCTCATTTGACTCACCAGAAGCATAATAGATATATTTTTGTTCTTCAGTCATTCTTGAAACATATTCATCTAAAGTTACAAGTTTCTTTTCTTTAGATGAATAGAACATAAGTAAATCCTGTAGTACATCTTTATTAGTTCCAAAATCACTATAAACCCCATATTTCAATTGTCTGCCAAAGGATTCATAAAACTTTTCATATTTTTCTCTATCTTTCTTTAATAAATCTAATAATTCACTTTTTATTTTGTTCTTAATGTTCTTAGCTATTAATTTTAGTTGTCTATCTTGTTGTAACATTTCCCTAGAAATATTCAATGATAAGTCCTCTGAATCTACCATTCCTTTAACAAAACTAAAGTAATCTGGTAATAAATCTGGGCACTTATCCATAATAAGTACACCATTAGAATACAATCCTAAGCCTTTTTCATATTCCTTTGTATAATAATCAAAAGGAATTCTCTCTGGTATAAATAAAATAGCATTATACCTTATAATACCTTCTGCACTTATATGAATATGTTTAACTGGATTATCAAAACCATAATGCTTTTCTAAATAAAAATTATTATAGTCTTCTTCTGTAAGCTCATTTTTATTTTTTCTCCAAATTGGCACCATACTATTTATAGTTTCTTCTTCTTTATATTCCTCATATTCATTTTCAGTACCTTCTTTAAGCTTTGTTTTAGTAACAAACATTTTTATTGGATATCTAATAAAATCAGAATACTTCTTTATTATATTCTTTAATGTACTTTCTTCTAAATATTCATCATAATTTTCATCTTCTGTATTTTCTTTTATTTTTAATATAATCTCTGTACCTACTGAATCTTTTGTGCAATTTTCAATAGTATATCCGTCTGCTCCATTTGATTCCCATTTATAAGCTTCTTCACTACCTAAAGCTTTACTTATAACTGTAACTGTATCCGCTACCATAAAAGCTGCATAAAATCCTACTCCAAATTGACCAATAATATCATAGCCATCTTTTATTTCATTTTCATTTTTAAAAGCTAAGGATCCACTTTTAGCAATAGTTCCAAGATTATCTTCAAGTTCCTCCTTTGTCATACCTATGCCAGTATCAATTACTTTTAATATTCTATTTTCCTTATCTGAAACTATATTTATGTAATAATCATCTTTATTAAATTGAAGGTTTTCATCTTTTAATGTTTTATAATATATTTTATCAATGGCATCACTGGCATTAGAAATAAGTTCCCTTAAAAAAATTTCTTTATTTGTGTAAATAGAGTTTATCATTAAATCCAACAATCTTTTAGATTCTGCTTTAAATTCTTTTTTTTCCAATTAAATCTCTCCTTCCATAATAAATAATATTTACTTTTATTAGCACTCTTATTCATCGAGTGCTAACTCTTATTTTTATATAACATATTATTTCACATTTGTCAATGTATTATTTTGAAAAGTTTATATTAACTTCCAGTTAACACTAGCATTATAACTTTTTAGTTAAGAAATAAAATGTAAGAGTTAAAAGTTGTGGATAATTTTTCTCCATTAATATTACGAAAAATTTAAAATTATATTATTTTGAAGTTTGAAGTCTAATAAGACCACATACCCATAGATTGAGATAATAATAATTTTTAGAAATCAAATCAAAAATTTTTCATAATGCCAATAAAGAAAAATTCTCCGCAACTATTAACTCTTCCCTCTTAACTCTTAACTAAAAAAATTGCATCACAATTTTTTATAAATTCCACCTAAATCCTACCATGCCTATGCCTTCCACCAATACAACCCTGGCAATTTTTTTTATTTTCAAAATCACCACAAATCTTGTAATCTCCACCTTCTATTTTTAATATCTTTCCATTTACCAAACTATCTGCTAACTTTTTACGAGCATCATTATATATTCTTTGCACTGTTGAACGTGCAACCCCCATAGTATTTGCACATTCTTCTTGATTCAATCCTACTAAATCCATAAGTCTTATTGTTTCATATTCGTCTACCGTCATTATTAGTTCATCTACAATATCAGATTTATCTACAGGACCAAATTTATTAATCTGTGGAAGAGTACAAACCCTTCTCCATTTTCTTGGTCTAGCCATTATCTAACACCTCCAAATCAGATTTTCATAACAAATAAGGGATGTTGAAATCATCCCTTATTTATCCTTTTCTAAATTATTTAATTGTTCCTTCACATAATTAAGCTTTTCTTCAAGAATAGACTTTTGCTCCATAAGTAACTTTTTTTGATTTTCAGGAGTAATTACATCATTGTAATTATTTAATCCTAATCCTCTTCTACAGCCCCTTCTCAGTCCTAATCCAAGACCTAAACCTAGTCCTCCAATTGTTCCTGCAATTTTTGCAGCACTACAAAAACCTGCTCCTCTTCCAGTTCTTTCTCCCATTCCCATAGGACCTGTACCATCTCTTCTTGGCATAATCCCATCTCCTTTTTATTTTTTATTTTGGGTATTTACCCTTTATCTATATAATACTACATTTTGGGTATATGTCAATAACTTATATAATATAAATTTAATTTGCTAAAAATATTTCATAATAGTATTCCTTTATTTCTCAAATTTTCAATACATTCTTTATAATATTTATCATCATGTTCAGGATATATTTTACCTATAATATTTTCTAAATCTAAATATCTATGAGCCTCACAATTTTTCCCTCTATAATAGGGATTTTCCCATAATTTATCCGGTTTATACCCTCTTTTTTTCATTTCATCCATTACCTTTAGGTGATATAAATATAATCTATATGGACTATATTTAAATACATAATTAACAACAGAATGAGGTTTTCCCCATGCATTTCCTCTTAATGCAGCTATTTCTCTATGTTGACCTAAAAGTTGTTGCCTTGGTAACTTGGAAATTAAATCTTCATGCCATAACCTCATAAATCTTTACTCCTTTTTATTTTATTCTACAAATTAATTTTTACTACTATTAACTTATATATACTACAATTAGTTATTTACTTATATAGTACCATTGCTAAGTTCACTTAATATAATAAACTATATCAATAATTTTTTAAGACCAGCTAGTAAAAGTCAATAAAAAATTTTTAAAAGTTTATTTTTAAAAAAATGTATGACAAAAAGGCATTGCTCAAAGAACGAACAATACAAAAATTGGTAACAGTTTTTGCGGCCGATTAGGC
>NZ_LZFO01000065.1 GCF_001758365.1 Clostridium acetireducens DSM 10703 | reverse complement strand
TTCATAAACGTCACAGAGATGAATTTGGTTTTTAATATTGATCATAAGGATACCTCCAAGAATTTATATTTTGTGATTATTATATATATTCGACATTAAGTGGGGGAAATCCTTTTTGATAAAGCTTAAAAATCCTTGAACCCTAACGGGTTTAGGGTTTTGCAAGCGGCTAAAATTTATTAAAAAAAGGGGGGTTAGTAATGATTAAAAGTATAATGAATTCAGGTGTTGTAACCATAAAATTAGAAGATACCATAAAAAAAGCACTAGATATAATGAATAAAAAGAAAATAAATGGTACTCCTGTAGTAAATGATGAAAGAAAATTAGTTGGAATGTTGGTTAAAGCAGATATTTATAGATTTTTAATGGAAGAAGGTCATTATGATACTTGTCCAGTGGATTGGGTTATGACTAAGAAAGTTATAACTGCTAAAGAAGATGAAAGTATTATGGAAGTAGCTAAAAGAATTAGAGAAAATGATATTATAGCAATACCAATAGAAAATAAAGAAAATAAAGTAATTGGCATTGTTTCAGTAGAAGATTTAATTAGTTACTTTATAGAAAAATATCAGGATTAGTTTTATAAAAGAGGCTAGAAGTTTCAATCTAGCCTCTTTTTATGAATATTATAGTAAAAAAAATAGATATATTACTTATGTGTAAGAACATTAATATCTTGATTAATAATAATATTCGTAATATAATATATATGTAATATAAATTAGGAGGGGATAATTATGACACATCTATGGCAAGGATTTAGAGAAGGACATTGGTTAGAAGATATCGATGTGAGAGACTTTATACAAAAAAATTATAAATTATATGAAGGAGATAATAGCTTTCTTGTAGGAATAACAGAAAAAACTAAAAAGGTATGGGATAAAGCCTATAAGCTTATAATAAAAGAAATAAAACAAGGAATTATGGATATTGAAACTGAAAAATTTTCAGGAGTAGATAAATTTGAAGCAGGATATATAGATAAAGATAATGAAGTTATAGTAGGATTTCAAACAGATGAACCGTTGAAGAGAATAATGAATCCTTATGGCGGAATGAGAATGGTTGAACAATCCTTAGAAGAATATGGATACAAAATGAATAGTGATTTAGAAAAATATTTTAAAGAGTTTAGAAAGACTCATAATGAAGGTGTTTTTGATGCTTATACAGAAGAAACAAAAGTTGCTAGACATGTAGGACTTTTGACAGGACTTCCTGATGCATATGGAAGAGGAAGAATAATAGGAGATTACAGAAGAATAGCCTTATATGGAATAGATTATTTAATAGAAAAGAAAAAAGAAGACTTTAAAAATTTAAAAGGTTCTGCTACTGAAGAAATGATAAGATTAAGAGAAGAAGTTAGCGAACAAATAAAAGCAATGCATAAAATAAAAAATATGGCAAAGGTTTATGATATAGATTTATCTAAACCAGCTAAAAATGCTAAAGAAGCAGTACAGTTTTTATATATGGGATATTTAGCAGGAGTTAAAGAAGATAATGGTGCAGCTATGTCCCTTGGAAGAGTTAGCACATTTTTAGATATTTATATAGAAAGAGATTTAAAAGAAGGCATAATTACAGAAGAAGAAGCACAAGAATTAATAGATCAATTTGTTATAAAACTAAGATTAGTTAGACATTTAAGAACACCTGAATATAATGAATTATTTGGTGGAGATCCAAACTGGATAACAGAAGCTATAGGTGGAGTAAGTTTAAATGGTAAACCATTAGTTACTAAAACATCTTATAGATTTTTACACACATTAACTAATTTAGGACCAGCACCAGAACCAAATATGACAGTATTATGGTCAGAAAAATTACCAGAAAGCTTTAAGAAATATTGTGCTGAAATGTCTATAAAAACAGATTCAATACAATATGAAAATGATGACTTGATGAGACCTATATATGGTGATGATTATGCTATAGCATGTTGTGTATCTGCTATGCAAGTAGGTAAACAAATGCAGTTTTTTGGAGCAAGAGCAAATGTTGCTAAGTCACTTTTATATGCTATAAATGGTGGTATAGATGAAAGATTAAAGGATAAACAAGGAAATTTAATTAAAGTTGTACCAGGAATAGATAAAATAGAAGATGAAGTTTTAGATTTTGAAAAAGTTAGAAAAAATTATTGGAAGGTACTAGATTATGTTACAGAACTATATGTAAATACTATGAATACAATTCATTATATGCATGATAAATATGCTTATGAATCTGCACAAATGGCATTACATGATACTAAAGTTCACATATTTATGGCTTTTGGTATAGCAGGATTATCTTGTGCAGCAGACTCATTAAGTGCTATGAAATATGCAAAAGTTAAGCCTATAAGAGATGAAAATGGAATAGCTGTAGACTTTGAAATAGAAGGAGATTTCCCTAAATATGGAAATGACGATGATAGAGTAGATGATATAGCTGTACAAATAGTTAAAAACTTTTCATCTGGATTAAAGAAAAATCAAACATATAGAAATGCAGAACATACTCTTTCAGCATTAACTATTACATCCAATGTGGTTTATGGAAAGAAAACAGGAGCAACACCAGATGGAAGAAAAGCAGGAGAACCTTTGGCACCAGGAGCAAATCCAATGCATGGAAGAGATGTTAATGGAGCTTTAGCATCACTTAATACTGTAGCTAAAATTCCATATAGATATTGGTGCCAAGATGGTGTGTCTAATACTTTCTCCATAGTACCAGAAGCTTTAGGAAAGAGTATAGAAAATCAAATAGAAAATCTTGTGAGTTTATTAGATGGTTATTTTTCACAAAGTGCTTTCCACTTAAATGTTAATGTTTTAAGAAGAGAAACTTTAATAGATGCAATGAAAAACCCAGAAAAGTATCCTACACTTACAATAAGAGTTTCAGGATATGCAGTACACTTTAATAGATTATCAAAAGACCAACAATTAGAAGTTATAAAAAGAACATTTCACGAAAAAATGTAATTATATTACACTAAAGATATTATGGCCCTATGCAATGCATGGGGCTTTATAATTCATATTTAAATGTGAAGGTGGTAAAAAATGATTAAAGGAAGAATTCATTCATTTGAAAGTATGGGACTTGTAGATGGACCTGGTATTAGAAATGTAGTGTTTTTACAAGGATGTAAACTAAGATGTTTGTTTTGTCATAACCCAGATACTTGGAATATAAAGGGCGGAGAAGAAATAAGTTCAGAAGACCTAATAAATAAAATATTAAGGTTTAAACCTTATTTTAAAAATAAAGGTGGAGTTACATTTTCAGGGGGAGAACCTCTTATGCAACCAGAATTTTTATTGGAAATGCTAAAGTTATGTAAATTAAATGGTATTCATACAGCTATAGATACTGCAGGTTATGGCAAAGGAAATTATTGTGAAATATTAAAATATACAGACTTGGTTATACTAGATGTAAAAAATGTAGATAATGATGGATATATAAAAATCACAGGATGTTCTAAATATCAATTTGATGAATTTTTAGATACAGTACAAAAATTAGGCAATAAACTTTGGATTAGACATGTAGTAGTTCCAGGCTATACAGATTCAATAAAGCATATAGAAAAATTAGCGGAAATTATTAAAAAGTTAAAAAATGTAGAAAAAATAGAGCTTTTACCTTATCATACACTGGGCAAATATAAATATGATAAGTTAAAAATTAAGTATAAATTAGAAAACACAGAATCTATGAATAAAGAAAAAACAAAAGAACTAGAAAATATGTTAATTTCATTATGTAAAAAGTAACTCTTGTAAAATAAAAATTAGTATGCTTAATAAAAAATGATTGAGATAATTTGCAAATATAAAATAATTAAAAATAAATTATATAAAAATAATAAGTAAAGTAGCATAAAGAAAGTTTGTAAATAAGTCATTTCATTAAGACACTCTAAGAATAAAAAATAAAAAAACTCCTACCCAATTTATGCCCCGTCCTTGGGGCGGAAATTGGCTCATCACGTCCTGTGATGAATTACGGAGTTT
>NZ_LZFO01000064.1 GCF_001758365.1 Clostridium acetireducens DSM 10703 | reverse complement strand
CAGGTGATTTTTTTATTAGCTTTGTTCATTGTTTCCTCTCTCCTTTCTGGGAGGTAATATTTTTATGGTAAATCTATTATATTTCATAGGTTGAGGGGAAGCAATGTTCATATAACTTAACAGAACTGTACAATTACTTAGGAGGCATTATAATGAATAAAAAAATTATATCAATAGGTTTAGCAGTCATTTTTACTATACTAGGAATATCCTTCTATAATTCTAAGAAAGCTTCTAAAAATACTTCCTTAAATAAAAACACTATTAATAATGAAATAAAAACTAAGCTAAAAAAAGACTTTTATGTAAAATCAGCTTTTGCAGATGTAGATTTAGATATGATTATAGAAGATAAAGCTACTAAAGATTCAGATAAAAATGGTGATTACATATTTATCACATTTTCATCGCAAATATTTGATGATAAAAAAAGTGATAATAAAACAGTTTTAGATATTAAAAACTATAAATTAGATAATAAGGAACTACCAAAAGGTAGTGCAATATCAAAAAAATTTATAAATGAAATTATTATAAAACTTCCAGATGGATATTTAAAAGGAGTAAATTCACCACATAAATTAGAAATATCTAAAAACTTAAAAGATAAATATTCAAATAATATAAAAGGCAATCTATCTTTAAATCTTCCTTACTCATATAATAAAAATAGTAATTCTAATAATAGAACTACTAAAAAAACTGAACAAAAAAATGCAGATGTTAAAAATAATTCAAATAATGATAGTAGTAATAAAATAATTAGTAACTCAAAAGATATTCCTAATTATTCTATTAAACTAGGAAAAGCAATTCCTTTTACAACTATAGTTTTAGTAGAATTAGAAACTCCTCATCCTGAAAATTATAAAATTACTGTTTCAAATACTGAATTAAAACAAAAGAAAAATAAAGAAGGAAAATTAGTTTTTGTATCAGCAATAAAAAGAGAATTAAATTTAGAAGATGTACAAAATTCTATAAAAATAGAAATAAAAAAATAAATAATATTGTATATTTAAAGGATACCATAAGGCTATCCTTTTCTTATTTTATAGGACATATTTAAATATTATTTAATTTAATTTTAAACATAAAAACTAATTTAACTTTGGTATATCTAATATTATAGCTGGTACTTAATCAAGTCTATAATTTAATTAGCTAAATTATAATTATATTTTAAAATACTTCTTTACTTTTAAAATAGCAACTAATAAAACTACCCCTATACTGTCTACTAAAACATCTTTAAATCTCCCATCCCTACCAGGTACAAAAGTTTGATGAATTTCATCTAAACAAGCTAAAATAAATATGGTAACAAAAGTATAAATTAAAGGATTATTAAATTCACTTTTCTTATATCCTCTATATATAAAACAAGAAAGCATAAAATATTCCATTACGTGAGCTATTTTTCTAACTATAAAATTAGCTGTATGGAGTCCAAGTGAACTTTGTAAATCAATACCTATATTTTTTAATAAATATAAAACTTGAAAACTATTAGAATTAGATACATTTGCTTTTTGAGAGGAAAAAATAAAAATTATAAATAGTAATATTATTGAAGGTAAAAAATTTAAAATTAATCTTTTTTTATTCATATTAATCTCCACCTATAAATTTAAACATATTTTTAATATTAATTATACTATAATTAAAACTAGTTCTTCGTCAAATTTAATGGGTTTTTATATGCTCTACTACTTTGGCTGTATTCTTTATCTATTTTTTTGGTACATCTACTAGTTACTTACTAGTTACTACTAGACAACTCTAACCAATTATGTTATAGTATATTTAAATAAATAATAGGAGGTTTTATTATGGCAAAAGCATGGCTAATTAGACCTTTCCCACATGATACTGACAGACTTTCAAATTTTAAATCTGATAATATCATCGCTATTGGATGGCCTGAAGTTTCTTCCCTTGTTGGAAAAGATAAAAACGAAATAAGAGAAATTCTCAGGAATCATCCTAAGAAATACTCCCCTAGTCAATTAGGTGCTGCATTAGCAACTGTAAACATATTCGTTAATGAAATATCTAAAAAAGATTTCATTGTAGTTCCTTATGAAGATGATATCTATTTTGCAAAAGTTACAAGTAACTACTTTTTTGAACCTACTAAAATTACCGATGGTTACCCACATCAAAGAAAAATTGAATGGCTAAAAGGTCCTATATCTAGAGATCAACTTCCTAATGATTTAAGAAACTCACTTAGAGCACCTAGAACAGCCGCTGATTTAAGCCATTATACCAACATTATTGAAAGTGTTATAAACTATGATAGCTCAGAATTACTACAAACTACACCAGATTACATGGATGTTTCCTATCCATTAAGAACTGATTTAAATTGCACTATAAAAATACCAAAAGATATAACAAAAGAAGAAGCTGAACGCTTAGGGGAATTTGTAAAAACATTATATTTTAACTAATAAACATAAACCTTTCCACCGCCAACCCATCACTCATATTCCTCTGCTGAGTTTCCTCATTTCGTAAAAATAGAAAAACTAAAATAATAAAAACTTAAAGGTAATTTTCATAATACATAAATATGCCTTTAAGTTTTTATATTCATATTCTATTACATGGTAAATTATTTAAATTAAGTTTAGTACTATTAAATAATAAAATCTACATAAAACTATCAAAAAGAAAGGATGACATAAATGCTACTTGAACAAGGAAAAATTAAATTTCTTCAATACATGGATACTATTGATAGAAGTCCTCAAACTATTACTGGTTATAATAAAGACTTAACTCAATTTAATAAATACATTATTAAAAAATACAATTGTAAAACTCATATACAAAACATCACTTCACAAGACATTGAAGATTACTTAGTATACTTAAAAAAAGAAAAAAATTATGCACCAGCCTCCAGAAGCAGAAATCTTTATACTATTCGTTCTTTCTTTTCTTGGGCATATAAAAAAAATATAATTACTAGAAATATATCTCTATCTGTTGAAAGTATAAAACTTCAACAAAAAGAAAGAATATATCTTACACACAACGAAATAGAAAAACTTCTCAAATCAATAAAACACCCTCTTATTAATTTAGTAGTAAGAACTCTTTATATGACAGGTCTTAGAGTATCAGAATGTTTAAACCTTACCCTAAACACTGTAGACTTAAACAAAAAAGTTATTCATGTAATATCCGGCAAAGGAAACAAAGACAGAATTATTCCAATTTCAGACAAACTATATTTATACTTAAAAAAATATATAGAAAAAGATAGGCCAAGCGTAAATTCAAATATATTTTTCGCTACAAAAAACACAGGAAAATTATCATCTCAATACATTAACAAAACCCTTGCAGAAGTTACAAAAAAACTGGGTTGGAGTAAAAAAGTAACTTGTCATACTTTACGCCATAGCTTTGCCACTCGTCTGGTAGAAAAAGATATAAATTTAGTTCAAATACAAAAACTTTTAGGACACAGCAATTTAAAAGTAACAAGCATATACACTCACTCAAATATAAATAAATTAAAATCAGCTGTAAATTCTATATATAAAAATAACTATATGAAAAACATTAAAAAACTCAAAGAAAACTCTGAATATAAAATAGATTTCAATGAATTTATAACACTGCTAATAACATTGCAAGAAAATAAACATAAACTTTTAGACATTCTTAACTCTTTTAAAACAAAAACTATTCCTAAATATGTACTTCCAAAAACATTTATAACAAGGTCTATACATATATTAGAACCACTTGATAAAATGATTATAGATTTTTCAAAAGAAAATAATATATCTGAAAAAGAAATTTTTACAATAGCTTTAATTGAACTTTTTAGGAAATATGGTTATGAGAAAGAAATAGAAAGATTAATAAAAATAAAATAATATTTTTAATTTTAGTATGGATAAGTGCTATTAATGCTAATACAGTTAAAGTAACATTTAACAACGCTGTTGAAAAGTTAGCTAAAGATGATGTAATAGTAACAAATGTTAAATCAGGAGCTAAACAATATATAAAGGAAGTAAAATT
>NZ_LZFO01000063.1 GCF_001758365.1 Clostridium acetireducens DSM 10703 | reverse complement strand
AAGTATTCACTCCTCTTTGTTGTGTATTTTTGGTGGTACTTAAATATTCGACATTTTGGGGTGAATTTCCTTTTTGAATAATAAAAAAGTTAGTAAAATCAATGATTATAAAATATGAAATTTACTCAAATACAATAGAGCTGTTGAAAAACTACAAAGTAAGTTTTTGAGAGAACCTACTTTTTTAGAAGTGTCAAAAGAATTAAATATAGAAATAGAGGAATTATCTGAAATAGAAAATTATATAAATTATATTTCAATAATATCTTTAGAAAATTTAATTTTTTCAGAGGAAGATGAGATACCTCTTATAAACACTATTGAAGATAAAAATAGTCCAAGTCCTGAAAAAAATTTAGAACATAAAGAGCAATTAGAATATTTAGAAAAAGCATTAAATTTACTTAATGAAAAAGATAAAACAGTACTTTCACTATATTATTATGAAGAACTAACTTTAAAGGAAATCGGAAAAGTTTTAGGTGTATCTGAATCTAGAGTATGCCAACTTCATGGCAGAGCTATAGTTCATCTTAGAAAAATGCTAAAAAAATTAAAGTATGAATAAAAGGATAGGATGGTATTATGTTTACAGCATTAATATTAATTATAATAGGCATATTATTAATATTTTTAAATATGAAAGCAATTAATAAGGAAAAACATAATTTTCAGGATACTCTTGAATACAAAAGCCAGTATATGGATGAAGTAGATTTTAAAATAGGTAATGTCAGAAGAGAGTTTGCAGAAACTATTTTAGAGATTCAGCAGGAAATAGAATATATTAAATTGAATTATAATATAAATGATAATTATATTAAAAATGATTTAAAAAAAGATTATAATAAAGCAATAAAAATATATAATAAAATTTACAGTGAAAGTAAAATAGAAGACAATGAGGAAGTAAGCAGCAGTGAAAATGTAAGTAGTAACGAAAAATCTGAAATTAATAGCATTAAAGTAAATGAAATAAATAAAATGCTTAAAGAAGGTATTACAGTAGATGAAATAGCTAAAAAATTAAAAATAGGTAAGGGGGAAGTTTTATTAGTAAAAGAATTATTTCTAAAATAAAAAATGCTATAGATTTTTTAAGCAATAGAAAAATATTAATAGGTATGGGTATAGGAATAATTATATCTACATTTATAATGACTACAGTTAAAATAAATATTAGCATGAGTAAATATGAAATAGAAAAAAAAGCAAGGTCTATGGGTATGGAATATCCTAATGAAACAAAAGTTATTATAAACAAAGGGGTGAAAAAATGATAAGAAGTCTTTATACAGCAGTGTCTGGTATGATAACTCAAGAAGCTAAACAAGATGTAATAAGCAGTAATTTAGCTAATATAAATACAGTAGGTTTTAAAGGTGATGAAATAGCTGTTAAAAAATTTGAAGATGTATTAATTGCTAATTATAGTAAAAGAGTTGGTGGAAAAAATGTAAGGCAAAATTTAGGTCACCATAGTTTAGGAAGTAAAATAGATGAAGTTGCTACAAATTTTTCTCAGGGAGTAATAGAAAAAACAGATAAAGAAACAGATTTTGCCTTAGAAGGAAGAGGATTTTTTGCAGTTAGAACAAGTGATGGTATAGATAATAATGAATATTACACAAGAGATGGTCATTTTCATGTAAATTTACAAGGATACCTTGTAACAGATACAGGAAATTATGTTATGGACACTAATAATCAAAGAATAATGATAGGAAGAAATAAAATTACCTGTGATAACAATGGTAATATAAGTATTTTAAATGATAATAAAAGAGTTGTAGGAAGATTTAAATTAAAATTAGTAGATTTTCAAGGAAATGGAAACCAAAATGATTATAGAGGATTAAAAAAAGTAGGGGATAATTTATATAGATTACCTGAAAATCAAGAAGTTCCTATAAGAGTAGTTGAAAATAACAATATAACAGTAATACAAAGTTCTTTAGAAAAATCTAATATAAATGCAATAAATGAAATGGTAAATATGATTACAACAATGAGAAGTTTTGAAACCAATCAGAAAATAGTACAATCTATAGATGAAACTTTATCAAAATCAGCTAACGAAGTAGGTAGTGTTAGATAAAAATATTTTTTAGAGGTGGTATTTTATGCTTAGAGCCTTATGGAACAGTAAAAGCGGAATGACAGCACAGCAAAACAAGTTAGATTGCATATCTAATAATATAGCTAATGTAAATACAGATGGATATAAAAGAGAAGATTTAAGTTTTCAAGATTTAGTATATGAAACATTGGAAAGAAGAGGATATCCTGTAAGTGAAAATAGACCTAAAGAACCTTTTACTGGCTCAGGAGTAAAAACTGGCAATTGGATTAGAGATAATGTTCAAGGAAGTTTAAAAGAAACTGGTAGTAAAACAGATATGGCAATAGACGGAAAAGGTTACTTTAAAGTTATAACTAATAATGGAGCAGAAGCTTATATAAGATCAGGTAATTTTATTGTAGATGTAGATGGAAGCATTGTAGATAAAAGTGGAAATAAATTAAGTATATTAAATAATAACGGAGCAGAAATAAATGCACTACCAGCTAATAATCCCAATAAAGTAAGGTTTACTGAAAATAATTTTTATGTAAATAGTGACGGTACTGTACATATTAAAGTGGATAGTATGTATAATAATGTATATGATAATGTGGGAAATATACAATTATATGATGTAGTAGGAAACGATTCTTTAATGTCTGTAGGAAGTGACTTATACATTCCTAAAGAAGGTACCAATTTATATACAGTAACAAAATCTAATATACTGCAAGGACATTTAGAAAGATCTAATGTAGATATGGGAAAAGAAATGACAGATATGTTAGTTACTCAAAGAGCTTTTGAATTAAATTCTAGAGCTATAAGAACAGCAGACGAAATGTGGGGCATGGCTAACAATTTAAAATCAAGATAGTAATTTGTTAAATGTGGGTTTTTGAATAAAAAATCATTGATATAATTTTGAATAAAAAATCATTAATATAATTTGCATATGGAAAATAATTTCAAATAATCTATACAAAAATAATAAGACCATAGCATAAAGAAATTTTGTAAATAAGTCATTTCATTAAGACACTCTAAGAATAAAAAATAAAAAAACTCCTACCCAATTTATGCCCCGTCCTTGGGGCGGAAATTGGCTCATCACGTCCTGTGATGAATTACGGAGTTTTTTTATTTTTTCTTCTAAGATTGTCTAAAATTCATTCTAATTATTTACAAATTTTCTTTATGCTATGGTCTTATTATTTTTGTATAGATTATTTGAAATTATTTTCCATATGCAAATTATATTAATGATTTTTTATTCAAAAACCTAATGAACATAAATAATACAAAGAAAGTATTATTTATGCTCATTCTTAAAATTAAAACAAATTATTTTTTTATGTCCTCTAAATTTACTTCTCTAGTCTTTACATAAGGCATATTTTCTAGCATAGGTGTACATTCGGAATACATACTAGGCATTACACCTGCTCCAGGTCCTAACATACATCCAGAATGCATACCAGGCATACCACCTGAACCCATCATACATCCAGGATACATACCAGCAGGCACCATATCAGACATCATCATGCACATAGGCATCATTGACTGGAATTCATTAGAATAAGTAGATTTTTGCATATCCATCATATTTTTTAAAATTATAGGACAACAGCAATCCCTCATATAATAAGGCATCATTGGCATATTCATTTGAGAGTACAATAAAATTCCTCCTTTAAATTTTAAATCAATAATAGTATATGAGATTAAGCTAAATATGTTTACAAAAATATTTTTAAATGTAATTTCATATACATATTGTTTAAGGAAAAATCATGGATATAATTTGCAAATAAAAAATA
The DNA here is from genome assembly GCF_001758365.1 of Clostridium acetireducens DSM 10703. Lineage (GTDB taxonomy): Bacteria > Bacillota > Clostridia > Clostridiales > Clostridiaceae > Clostridium_C > Clostridium_C acetireducens. The sequence goes on along the minus strand of NZ_LZFO01000063.1, from coordinate 203 downwards.
ATTTTAAATAATCTGTACAAAATAATAAGCCAGCCTCATAAAGAGAGTTTGTAAATAATTAGAATGAATTTTAGACACTCTTAGAAGAAAAAATAAAAAAACTCCGTAATTCATCACAGGACGTGATGAGCCAATTTCCGCCCCAAGGACGGGGCATAAATTGGGTAGGAGTTTTTTTATTTTTTATTCTTAGAGTGTCTTAA
>NZ_LZFO01000062.1 GCF_001758365.1 Clostridium acetireducens DSM 10703 | reverse complement strand
CTAAACATACATCCTTTGGAATTTAGTGTAAATCATTGAATCTCAAGAAATATTTTCTATTTAATCATATTATATTATATAAATGTGTACAATACATTAACTTTAATGAAATTATTTATATATTATTTGTAAATTTTATTGTTTTTTTGGGTAATAAGGTTTATAATATCCTTTTAGGGTGTATTAATAAACTTTAAATAAAATATAATTATTTGTGTTAACTATTATATTTTACCTTATATTTTTTATAAAATAAATATAAAAATTAATAAAATGCCATGAATTTTTTTACAAAAACTTGTTGTAAGGCATTATATAATACATTATTGTAATTTAAATCGAGATAATTTCAGAGAAAAAAATAATACATTAACATAAAAAAAGTTTGTAAATAAGTTATTTTATTTACAAACTTTCTTTATGTTAATGTATTATTAGTTATTTTTTTCTCTGAAATTATACTACATTTAGTTAAAATTTCTTCATTTAAAAGTTTCTTTTAATATTTAGCTTTTAATATACAAATTTTCTAAGTGCAATATATATATATAATATTTGCATAGATTTTTATATTAATTTTAATAATCTAATATTTCAAGTTAAATAGAAATATTATAAAGTATATTTTGTTATATAATTATTACATTGCAGTTTCCTCAGAAAATTGTTCTGTAACTTTTGTATTTTTACTATCTTTATTAGAGTATACAACTTTTAATAGTATAGGAGTTATTAATGTTGTTACTATAACTACTAAAATTATTGGTGCAAAATAAGCTTCTTTCATAAATCCAGCAGCTATACCTATATCTGCAACAATTAATGCTACTTCTCCTCTTGATATCATTCCTACACCAATTTGAGTTCCTTCTTCTTTACTAAATCCACAGGCTACTGCTCCTAATTTACATCCATAAAGTTTAGTTAAAATAGCTACTGCTAAAAGTAAAACTGTAAATATAACCATAGTAGTGTTCATTTTAGTCATTACAGTGCATATTCCTATATTTGCAAAGAATATTGGTGAGAAAATTGCAGTGGATATAGTTTCTACAGATTCTTTTATATGTTCAGAACCCTTAGACATAGATAATATTAATCCTGTTATATAAGCTCCTGTTATATCTGCTACTCCAAAGAAATGTTCTGCTCCAAAAGACATTACAAAACAAAAGGCTAATGCATAAATAATCACTCTATGTTTATCAAACTTAGCTTTTCCGCTGCCAGAAGCCTTCTTGAATAATAATCCTATTATTAGAGAAACTACAAAAAATGCTAATATTTTCATTATTACAACTTGTATACTTACTTTAGAATTAGACATTCCAGTTATAATTGCTAAAAGTACTATTCCTAAAATGTCGTCTATAACTGCTGCACCAAGTATAGCTGTTCCTGAACGAGTTTTTAATTTTCCCATTTCTTGAAGAGTTTCAACAGTTATACTTACAGATGTAGCTGTTAAAATTATACCAATAAAAATGTTTTGAAGTGTAATTTCAAATCCGCCAGAAAAAGGTGTTCCTGCATTGTTAAAGAATCCACCTACTAAATATCCCCCTATTAAAGGAAGAAAAACTCCAATTACCGCAATAACACTAGATGCTTTTCCAGACTTTTTCAATTCAGTTAAATCTGATTCCAATCCTGCTGTAAACATTAACAAAATTACGCCTACTTTAGCCATTTGTCTTAAAAAATCACTAGGGTGAACTATTCCTAAAACTGAAGGTCCAATTAAAAGTCCCGCTATAAGTGCTCCCACTACTCTAGGCATTTTAAATCTTTTAGTTAATGCCCCTAAAAGTTCAGTGCTTAGTAAAACAATTACTAAATCTACTAAAAACTCTATAGACAATTTTATCCCTCCTATTTTTTGCATTTTTATGTTTTTTTATTTAAATTGATACATACTTCTCTTCCCAATAATGGTATGATGGTTTAAGGGTATAGTGGTATTACCACGTTTTTATATTATCACATTTTTTAAAAAATTTCTACATTAGTTAAGTTATTAACAATGCCAATTGTTATTAAAAATAATAAATCGTAGTAATTACCGTAATATATAGTATTAAAAAAGTTTTATCTTTTTTAATATTTTGTTTTTTTATAATAAATTTTGTTAAAAAAATAGCAATTTGGAATTGTTGTGAATTATGTGGTAATTTTAGATGGGTAATAATTGAAATAAATTCAGAGAAAATATAATTTAAAATAATATATATAAAAATAATAAGACTATACCTATAAATAGAGTTTGTAAATAAGTCATTTCATTAAGACAGACTAAGAATAAAAAATAAAAAAACTCCTACCCAATTTATGCACCGTCCTTGGTGCGGAAATTGGCTCATCACGTCCTGTGATGAATTACGGAGTTTTTTTATTTTTTCTTCTAAGTCTGTCTAAAATTTATTCAAATTATTTACAAACTCTATTTATAGGTATAGTCTTATTATTTTTATATATATTATTTTAAATTATATTTTCTCTGAGTTTACTTCAATTTAAACTGCAATTTTTAAATATAAAACTAAAAAAAATATTGTATTGTTTATTCTAAAAACTCTTTTTTATAGTATTTTATTAAAATAGTATTATTGTAATTGCAAAAAATAAATAGGTCTTAAACAAGACCTACTTTTAATTGATATATATAAAATAATAAAAAAAGGGCATATTTAAAATTACTCTAAAACTACTGCTGTGCCAGAAACAGTAACCATAAGCATAGTTTGTCCTAATACTTCATAATCTATGTCTATGCCAACAACAGCATTAGCTCCTATACTAGCAGCTCTAGATTCCATTTCTGCCATAGCTTCTTCTCTTGCATTTATTAACTCTCTTTCATAAGATCCAGATCTTCCACCTACTATGTCCCTTAAACCTGCCATAAAATCTTTTACAAAATTTATACCTGTTATAACTTCTCCAGACACTATTCCTCTATATTCCATTATCTTTCTTCCTTCAACGAAATTGGTTGTAGTAAGTATCATAAAGAAATCTCCTTTCTTATAATCCATATAGTTAGTATGAACCATAAATTAAAAAATATTCGTAATTTTTTTAATTATATCATATTTTGTTTAAAAAGTTATAATTTTTATAAAAGTTTTTATGAAAAATTATTTTTTATTCAATAACCTAGATAAATATTATTAAAGTTCACTTAAACTTCCACGATAAAATAAATGAAAAGCTTGTTTTTGGAGGTGAAAATTTTGTTTGTACAAGTAACTTCTTTGTTACATTCCTTTGGAAAAGTAACTGATAATAAATCAAAAAAAGATAATGTAATTGAAAAAATATCTTCTGGTAAAAAAATAAATAGAGCAGCAGATGATGCAGCAGGTCTTTCTATAAGCCAAAGTTTTAAAGCTCAAGTAAGAGGATTATCTGTAGCTGAAAAAAATGCTCAAGATGGAATTTCCATGCTTCAAGTAGCTGATGGAGCTTTAGGAGATATTTCAGAGCATTTACATAGAATGAAAGAAATAACAGTACAAGCTTGTAATGGAACATTGACAAATGATGATAGACAAGCTTCTGATAAAGAAATTCAATCTATAAAAAATTCTATAGAAACCATTGCAGAAAATACACATTTTAATGGAATAAAACTTTTAGATTCTGATAAAAGCCTTACACTACAAATAAAAGATAACCCTGATACATTTTACACTATAAACTTATTTGATAATAAGTTGTCCAGTTTGGGGCTTTCAGAAGTTTCTGTAACCACATTCGATAATGCTACTAAGTGTTTAAAAAAAATTGATGCATCTCTTAATAAAATCATAAGCAATCGTTCAGCATTTGGGGGAGATTTAAATAATCTTCAATCTGCTGTAAACGATGCACAAAATTCTGTAATAAACACTACAAGTTCTCTATCTAAAATAGAGGATATAGACATGGCTACTGCTGTTATGAAATCTGTAAAAGACGGAATTTTATATAATTCAAATAATTTTATGTTGGCTTCCACAAGACAAAGCAACGAAAGAATCAATGTGGTTTTAAATAAATGGCTTAGTAGCTAAATAAAAAATAATTTATAATAGTGTAATAAAAAATCTCTAATAAATTTCTGATAAATATGGTAGCAAAGCAATTTGTAAATAAAATGATTTTATTTACAAATTGCTTTGCTACCATATTTATCAGAAATTTATTAG
>NZ_LZFO01000061.1 GCF_001758365.1 Clostridium acetireducens DSM 10703 | reverse complement strand
AATTGAAAATATTGATAGTGATGAAATTATATTTTTACCAGATAAAAATTTAGGAGAGTACATAAAAGAAAAAGTAAGTAATAAAAATATAATTTTGTGGCAAGGTTTTTGTCCTGTACATAGACAAATAAATGAAGAAAAAATAAGAGAACTTAAAAAATCTTCTCCAGATATAGAGTTTTTAGTTCATCCTGAAGCTGAAAAGGTAGTAAGGGATCAGGCGGATTTTATAGGAAGTACTGGAGATATTATAAAATATGCTACTAATAGTTCTAATAAAAGGTTCTTTATTGGTACTGAAGAAGGTATAATGCATGTTTTAAAGAAAAAAAATCCTGATAAAGAGTTTATCACTTTTAAAAATATTGTCTGCCATGATATGAAAAAAATTACTTTGGAGCATGTTTATAATGCTTTATGCACAGGTAAACACCAAATTAATATAAATGAAAATGTAAGAAAAAAGGCATATGATGCTTTAAATAACATGCTTTTATTATCTAAATAACTAAATAAATTTTAGGAAGTGTTAATATGGACTTATATACTGATGTTGTTATAGTGGGTACAGGAGCAGCAGGGCTTTATGCTGCACTTAATATTAAGGATAATGTAGATATTTTAATGATTTCCAAAGGTAAAATAAATGAATGTAACACTAATCTTGCTCAAGGTGGAATATGTTGTCTTAGAGGAGAAGAGGATATAGAAAGCTTCATAGAAGATACCATGAAAGCAGGAAAATATGAAAATGATAAAAAATCAGTGGAAATTTTAGTAAAAGAATCTATAGAAAATATAGAAAATATTTATAAATTAGGTATGAATTTAGATAAAGACGATAAGGGAAATATACGCTATACCAAAGAAGGAGCACACAGTATAAATAGAATTGTTCATTATAAGGATAAAACAGGAGAAGAACTTGAAGAAACACTAATCAAAAATGCAAGAGAAAAGAGAAATATAACTATATATGAAAATACATATATGGTAGATTTAATAAAATATAATAATGTATGTAGTGGTGTAGTTGCTTTTAAAGACCAAAAGCAAATTAATATTCACAGCCGTTTTGTAATATTAGCTTGTGGTGGTATAGGAGGGGTTTTTAAAAACTCTACTAATGAGAGAATATTAACAGGTGATGGAATAGCTACAGCTATTAAAAATAATATTGAAGTTGCTAATTTAGATTATATTCAGTTTCATCCTACTTCTTTATATGAAAATCAAAAAGAAGAAAGAAGATTTTTAATATCAGAAGCCGTTAGAGGAGAAGGTGGAAAAATTTTAAATAAATATGGTAATAGGTTTGTAGAAGAACTTTTACCAAGAGATATAGTTACAAAATATATATATGAAGAAGAAAAAAGAACAAATAGCAATTGTGTTTATTTAGATGTAACTTTTATGGAAAAATTTTTTTTGAAAAACAGATTTCCTACTATATATAATAAATGCAAAGAAAGAGGAATAGATATTTCTAAAGAATTTATTCCCATTACTCCTGCTCAACACTATTTTATGGGGGGCATAAAAGTAGATAATTATTCTAGAACTTCTATGGAAAATTTGTTTGCTTGTGGAGAAGTTAGCTGCACAGGAGTTCATGGCAAAAACAGATTAGCTAGTAACTCTTTATTAGAAGCTTTAGTATTTTCTAAAAGAGCAGCAAAAGTTATAAATGACAATGTAGATTCTACTGAAGTTTTATCTGTAGAAGTGGATAAATTAAATAAAGATATTAAATTTTACAGAGAAAATTCCATAGAAATTGTAACTAAAAAAATAAAAGAGCTAAGGAGAGATATTGAAAATGAATTGGCTTTTAATTGATGAATTTATAAAAAGTGCTTTAAAAGAAGATATACCTTATGGAGATGTTACTACAAATAGTATAGTAAATGAAAAAGATAAGTCCATAGTAGATTTAATAGCAAAAGAAGAAGGTATTATTGCAGGAATTAATGTGTTTGAAAGAGTATTTCATTTTGTTGGAGAAGTAGATGTAGATTTTTTAGTACAAGATGGAGATAAAGTTAAAAAGGGAGAAGTTATAGGTCATATAAAAGGTAGTACTAGAGCAATTCTTACTGGGGAGAGAACAGCTCTTAATTACCTTCAAAGAATGAGCGGAATAGCTACACTTACAAAAAAATTTGTAGATGAATTACAAGGAACTAATGCTAAACTTTTAGATACAAGAAAAACTACTCCAAATATGAGAGTGTTTGAAAAATATGCAGTTAAAATAGGTGGAGGAGTTAATCATAGATACAATCTTTCAGATGGTGTGCTTATTAAAGATAATCATATAGATGCTGCTGGGGGAATTAAAAATGCTATAGAATTAGTTAGAAAAAATGCTTCTTTTGTAAGAAAAATAGAAGTAGAAGTGGAAAATTTTCAGCAATTACAAGAAGCTTTGGAAGCAAAAGCAGATATAATAATGCTAGATAATATGACTGCAGAAAATATGAAAAAAGCAGTAAGTATTATAAATGGAAGAGCTATAACAGAAGCTTCAGGAAATATAACTTTAGACAATATAAAAGAAAAAGCAGAATCGGGCGTAGACTATATATCTACTGGAGCTACTACTCATTCTCACAAAGCCTTAGATTTAAGTATGAAAAATTTAAAAAGGTTATAAAAAATTGTGATGCAATTTTTTTTAGTGAAGAGCTTTTAGAGTGAAGAGTTGAGAGTTAAGAATGAAGGGTTGAGGGGAATTTTTCTCCATTGACATTAACGAAAAATTTTTGGTTTTGTTGGGATTTATGGAGGGTATTTAGGAGTGAAGAGTTGAGAGTTTGTGATTCCAGTAAAAATTTTATTTTTACTGGAATTGTTTTTTTTGATTTTAATGGTGTTTTAGCCTCCTAAAGTTATGTCTTGAGTGTCGTACCATTGAAGGGCATTGTAAAAATCTTCTGGTTTAAAGTCAGGCCAATATCTGTCTATAACATAAAAATCTGAGTAAATAGACTGTACTGGAAGAAATCCACTTAATCTTCTTCTTCCTCCCCATCTTATAATTAAATCTACTCTAGATATATCTGAAGATTTAAGAAAACTAGTTATGGTTTTTCTATTGGTGCTGCTATTTTCAGATAAATTACCTAAATCCCATTCCCAGCCGTAGTTTACTAAAAAGTTTACTTTTATACCTCCTTTTCCAAAATCAGTTCTAGTTTTAGTATAAGGAAGTAGAGATTTTGGAAACATAGGAGATTTTGTATTGCCTACTACTAGTAAAGAAGCATTTTCTTTTGAGAGCATTTCTACTGCTTTAACACAAGCCTCTGTAAAAGATTTTCTTTGAAAAGCTGGTCTTTTAGTATTATCTGTAGTAAATCCATAATAAGTTAATTCTTTTACACCTTCTTTTTCACAAAGTTTAAACATAATTAATCCTGGCATTAAACCATATTGGTAACCTTTTTCTTTTGAATAACCTTTAGAAACAGCCCAACGTCTATTTCCATCTGGTATTAATCCTATATGATTTGGAATTCTCATGTATACTCCTCCCATAATATTATATATAGTTATTATTTACATAAAATCATAAAATAATCATAAATTGTTATTAAATTTTTTTATTTAAAATTTGTTGGGAATTATAGAAAGGGAGGATAATGGGGGGGAAAGTTAAAGTGCATATTATTTTTTATTGTATATAAAAAATGTACCGCCTAATTGAGTTATTAAAGTATTTTCATCAATTTTTACTACTTGGGTAGAGGAATTATTTTTACCTATAATATCAATAACTTTTACTTTTTTGTTATTATCTATGCCTAAATCAGAAGGAGATATATTGTATTTGTTAAAATATTCCTCAGGTTTTACTATTTTAGTTTTAAAATATGGATTTTTATACACGTTGCCAAGTAGTAAAACATTGTTTTTATTAACTATAGCAGTGGTGCCTAGGGTTTTCTTTAATTCTCTAGTATCTAAAGAATATAAATCACTCATTTTATAATCAGTTATAACCCAGCAGCCACTAAAAGGCACACCTTCTTGATTAATTTTTAAATCTCCTTGTAAAACTATATTTTTTGTTTTGTTTTGAAAGGGATTAGGACCAAAAATGTTTAAAAAACTAATTAATATACATAGTAGACAAAAAAATTGTAGAAACTTTTTCATGAAAATAACCTCCTTAATTTCTAGAATATTGTATAAATATGTAGAATACGTCCATAGCATATATTAGTAAAAAGTAAATACTTTATCAATATACAAAAAACAGATTATAATGTGAAAATATTACTTTATATGAATTTATATTGAGTATATTAATGTTTACAATGATTCTTGTCAATATAAAAGCAATGTTTCGGCTTGCAAGTAAAAAAATGCAATAATAATTTATGTACAAGTCAATTTTTGTAATTATATCAATATAAAAAATTGAATGATATTTTAAATTATTTAGTTATTTTTTACATAATTTAGTTAAAAATTAAAAATATATTAATGGATATTCAGTTTACTTATGGCTAAAAATAAAATTAGGTTATTGAATAAAAAACCAATAAAAATAATCTGTATAAAAATAATAACACAGTAGCATAAAGTGGTTTGTAAATAATTTGAATGAATTTTAGACAATCTTAGAAGAAAAAATAAAAAAACTCCGTAATTCATCACAGGACGTGATGAGCCAATTTCCGCCCCAAGGACGGGGCATAAATTGGGTAGGAGTTTTTTTATTTTTTATTCTTAGAGTGTCTTAATGAAATGACTTATTT
>NZ_LZFO01000060.1 GCF_001758365.1 Clostridium acetireducens DSM 10703 | reverse complement strand
ACTCTTAGAAGAAAAAATAAAAAAACTCCGTAATTCATCACAGGACGTGATGAGCCAATTTCCGCCCCAAGGACGGGGCATAAATTGGGTAGGAGTTTTTTTATTTTTTATTCTTAGAGTGTCTTAATGAAATGACTTATTTACAAACTCTCTTTATGAGGCTGGCTTATTATTTTGTACAGATTATTTAAAATTATTTTTTATTTGCAAATTATATCCATGATTTTTCCTTAAACAATATGTATATGAAATTACATTTATTCAAACATTAAAAAAAGTTGCATTTTTTAATGCAACTTTTTCAAATGCTTATATGATTATTCTTGAGATTCTTCTTCCTCTTCTTCATCAATAACTGCAGAAGATATAACATTAGTTAGAGGAGGAATAACTTGTTTCTTTCTAGAAACTACTCCAGGAACATAAGCACTATTTTCATCTAATTGAACATTAAATGCTTGTGAAACAAATTCCTTATGCTTACCAGCAACAATTAATTTGGAACCGCCTTTAAATATATTTGTAAGCATTAATACTATTAAAGAGTATTTTTCTTCTTTAGCTTTCTTTTCCATTAAATTCATAATATCTTTTTCAATTGGATTAAAGCTTTCATCATCTATAGTGGATACTTGAGTTACAGCAATTTTTGTATTGTTTATAAAGAACTCTTTAAAATCGCCATAAAATACTTCATCTACACTTTTACCCTTTAAAGATGAACCAGCTTTAAACATTTCCATTGCAAATTCTTCAGGATTTATATTTGCAATTTGTGATAATCTCTTAAGCATCAATTTATCCATAACAGTGGATGTAGGAGACTTAAATAATAGTGTATCGGAAATTATACCTCCAGCTAATATTCCAGCAATTTTTCTAGAAGGTCTAACTCCATTTTCAAAGAATATAGAAGCTACTATAGTTGCAGTACTTCCTACAGGTTCATTTCTAAAGTAAATAGGTGTACCTGTTTGTATATCTCCTAATCTGTGGTGGTCGATAATTTCTAATATTTCTGCATCATCGAGACCTAAAACAGATTGAGTTTTTTCATTATGGTCTACAAGTATTACTTTTTTCTTATTTTGTGATATTAAATGATATCTTGAAATACTTCCAACTACTTTATCTTCTTCATCTACTACAGGGTATGTTCTATATCTAGTTTCAAGCATTATATCTTTTATATCATCTACAAAATCTGTAGGTTTAAATTTAATTAAATCATCCTTTGCCATTATATAGCTTACAGGAATACTTTGTGGAAGTAATCTTGCTGCAGTAAATGTATCGTAAGGAGTTTGTACAATAGAACATCCAGTATTTTTAGCTTGTTCTAATATATCTTCACTAATTTGATAGTTTCCAGTTACTATCATAAGAGATGCTTTTGAATTAAGAATCATTTCTTGAGCGTCTTTTCTATTACCGCATATTACAATGTCGCCTTCCTCAATGATTTCTTTAATTCCTTCTGGTTGCATTGCAGCAACAACGATTTTTGCAAAATTCTTTTCGCTTTCTTCAGAATAATAAATACATTTACCAGATAAAGTATCTATTATATGTTCTAATTTAGTACCACTTTTTGATAGTACATTATTGTCCCATATATCCATATAACTTGAAGTAATATTAGATAAGGAAGCAAGACCTAAAAGCTTGTTGTCTTCATCACTAACTGGTAAAGTTTTTATATTGTTCTTTTTCATTATAGACCAAGCCATTTTTATGGATATGTTTGGTGAAAGAGAAGGTACTTTATCTATATCTAAATCTAATATTTGAGTTTTTACATTTGGAAGCAGTTTAGGTGCTTCTACTCCAAAATAATTTAATATAAATTCTGTTTCCCTATTTATAGATCCAAGTCTAATAGGAATAGCAGGAATAGAACTAGTTTTATTTTTAAAATCAGCATAAGCTATAGCAGAACATATAGAGTCTGTATCTGGATTCCTATGCCCTGTTATGTATAATACGTCATTCATAAATTTTTAACCTCCTATATAGTGTTTAATATATCTAGAATATTATAGCACATTAAACATATTTATTATATATTTTACCACAAATTTTATATAATAAGCTAAAATTTAAAAAATAATAACATAAAAAATTGAAAAGCAGCTTTTTTTATGGTGCTGTATTATTTTTTTTACTAATTTTATGAAATTAATCATAAGATTAATATGTACATTCATATATTTACTTATAGAAAATAAAAATTATAAATAGATTTAAATCTAAAAGTAGATACATTGTACAAGGGAGGTAAAGTCTTTGTTAAATGAGAGAATTGAAAGAATAGGTCTTTCATCAAGAGAAGCAGAAAGAAGGCTAAAAAAATATGGTCACAATATATTAGAAAAAAAGAAGAAAATATCTGCTTTAAAAATATTTTTATCCCAATTTAATGATTTTATTGTATGGGTATTGATAATAGCAACTATAATATCAGGATTTATAGGGGAAAAGGCAGATGCTATTACTATATTAATTATTGTAGTAATGAATGCTGTATTAGGATTTATACAAGAGTTTAAAACAGAAAAGTCGCTGGAAGCTTTGAAAGAGTTAGCAGCACCTACAGCTAAAGTCATAAGAGACAATACTATTAAAGTAATAAATGCAGAAGATTTAGTATTAGATGATATAGTAGTTTTAGAGAGTGGAGATAGAGTTCCAGCAGATTGCGTAGTTATAGAAAATAGTAATTTAATGGTAGATGAGTCTTTACTAACAGGAGAATCTATAGGTGTTGAAAAAAATACTTATTCTAAAGATTGTAATATATATATGGGAACTATAGTTTTAACAGGTAGAGGAAAAGCTCAAGTGGTACAAACAGGAATGAGCACAGAAATGGGAAAAATAGCAGGTATGCTTCAAAGTATACAAGAAGAAAAGTCTCCTTTAAAAGAAAAACTAGCTTTTTTAGGTAAAATATTAGTTATAATTTGTATAGCTATATGCTTTATAGTGACTTTAACAGGAATAGCTCGTGGACAAGGTAAATATGAAATGTTTCTTTTAGGAGTAAGTTTAGCAGTAGCAGCTATACCAGAAGGATTACCAGCTATTGTAACAGTATCTTTAGCCCTTGGTGTATCTAAAATGTTAAAGAGAAATGCACTTATAAGAAAGCTTCCTGCAGTGGAAACATTGGGCTGTACATCTATAATATGCTCTGATAAAACAGGAACTCTTACACAAAATAAAATGACAGTAAAGGTATTATATTTTGAAAATAATACATATGAATTAGATGGAAAAAAGGAAATACCAGAAAATACTTTACTGAAAAAGGCTTTTGTATATTGCAATGATTGTAATTTTGACTTTAAAGAAATGAATATAGAAAAATCCCTTTTTGGAGATCCTACAGAAACAGCTTTAATTAAAGCTTTTTTTAATAAATCTAGCCAATTAAAAGATTTTTTAAGTAAATCTAAAAGGGTATATGATAAGCCTTTTAATTCTGATAGAAAAATGATGTCAGTTATAATGAAAGAAGGAGTAAAAGAAACAGTATACGTTAAAGGAGCTCCTGAAAAAATTATAGCAAAGTGCAAATATATATTATTAAGAGGAGAATTAAAAGAATTTAATGATTATTATAAAAGAAAAGTAGAAAGAGCAGTAGAAAATATGTCTTACAAAGCATTAAGATGTATAGCAGCAGCATATAAGCCTAGAAATATAACAAAAAATAATATGGAAGAAAACTTAGTGTTTTTAGGAGTAGCAGGTATAATAGACCCTCCAAGAAGAGAAGTAAAAGATGCAGTATTAAAATGCAAAATTGCTGGTATAAGACCAGTAATGATAACAGGTGATCATAAAAATACTGCTTATGCCATAGGAAAAGAATTAGAAATATGCGAAAAACAATCTCAAGTTATAAGTGGAGAGGAATTAGATAATTTAACAGATAAGAGATTACTTAGAATTATAGATGATGTTTCTATATTTGCTAGGGTAAGCCCAAAACATAAACTTAGAATAGTCAAAGCTTTTAAGGAAAAAGGCAATGTAGTAGCTATGACTGGTGATGGAGTAAATGATGCTCCTGCAGTTAAAGAATCAGATATAGGCATATCTATGGGAGTATCTGGTACAGATGTGACTAAAGAAGCTTCTTCCATGATACTTTTAGATGACAACTTTACCACTATAGTTTCAGCTGTAGAAGAAGGAAGAGTAATTTACAATAATATAAGAAAATTTATAAGATATCTTCTTTCTTGCAACTTAGGAGAAGTGTTAACTATGTTTTTAGCATCTTTATTGTATTTAGAACCACCTATGCTTCCAATTCAAATTTTATTTGTAAATTTAGCCACTGACGGATTGCCAGCTATAGCTTTAGGAGTAGACCCTGCTAGTGAAAATGTTATGTTAGATAAGCCTAGATACAAAAAAGAGAGTATATTTGCAAGAGGGCTTAAAGAAAAAATATTAATAAGAGGCTCTCTTATAGGAATATGCACTATACTAGCTTTTATTGTAGGAAAGTGGTGGGGCATGAACTTAACTACTTGCAGAACTTTAGCATTAAGTACTTTAATAATTTCACAACTTATACATGTTTTTGAATGTAAGTCAGAAAAGCACTCTTTATTTGAAATAAATATATTTACTAATTGGTACTTAATAGGATCAGTATTTATATCCTTAATATTGTTGCTTTTAATAATATACTTACCATTTTTACAAAAAATATTTCACACAGTAGCTTTAAAATCATCACAATGGTTCATAGTAATATTTTTCTCAGGCATAATAACATTTATAAATAGCGTATATTTATTAATAAGACATAAAAAAGAAAAATAAAATACAAATAAAAAATCATTTATATAATTTGCAAATAGAAAATAATTAAAAATAATCTGTATAAAAATAATAAGACAGTAGCATAAAGAAAGTTTGTAAATAATTAGAATGAATTTTAGACAATCTTAGAAGAAAAAATAAAAAAACTCCGTAATTCATCACAGGACGTGATGAGCCAATTTCCGCCCCAAGGACGGGGCATAAATTGGGTAGGAGTTTTTTT
>NZ_LZFO01000059.1 GCF_001758365.1 Clostridium acetireducens DSM 10703 | reverse complement strand
CTTGACAAACCCATGCACTCCATCTCCTGTTATTATTAAGATGGGCTTAAGGCTGATTTTGACTATTGTCAGTCCTATTCTACATGATTTTTTCACAGGGGTGTTGCATTTAATATTGCAATTTAAGTTCTTTTAAAAAATATTCCTTTTGCACTTTATCTATTTGACTTTTTACTTTTAATCCTATTTTTTTTTCTAATTTTAATATTTCAACTTCATTTTTTAAAATAATAATTAGCTGTTCTAATCTTTCATTTATTTCATAAGCATCTAATAGTTTTTGCTTTTTTTCTTGTTCTAAAATTAAATATGAACTAATAACATCACACAATCTTCCAAGGTCATCTATATCATCTAAATTCATTATTATTTCTGGCGGTATATTTCCTGCTAACTTTACATAATCATAAAATACTTTCTTTACTGTTCTTACTAAAGCTTCGCTTTCTTTGTCGTATTCTTTTTCATCTTCTAATAATTCTATTTCTACTTTTAAAAATGAATCTTTCTCAACATAATTTATTATTTTAGCTCTATTTTCACCTTCCACTAGTACTCTAACAGTATCTCCTGGCAATTTTAATATTTGTTTTATATTAGATATAACTCCTATTTCGGCTATATCTTTTTCTTCTGGATCATCTATCTTAGCTTCTTTTTGTGCAGCTAAAAATATTTTTTGTCCATTTAACATAGCTTCTTCTAAAGCATTTATTGACTTTGTTCTTCCTACATCAAAATGTAAAACCATATATGGAAATATTGTTAAACCTCTTAGCGGAATTAACGGAAGGATCTTTATTTTCTTATTCATACTTCTCCCCTCACTTTTATAATTAAACTAAATATATAATTAGACTAATATATTATAACCATAAAATCCTTATTTTTCAATTAATATTTAAGGATTCTGCTGATAAAATATCTGCATTTAATTTTATATCATTTAAATTATTATTTATATTATCAATCATTAAACTTTGTTTAATAACCTCATCTATATTGCTAACTGGTATAACTTTAGCTTCCTTTATACAAGAAAATTTATTGCTCCAATTTTCCATAGGAATTATTATTTTTTTAGCTCCTCCTCTAATACCAGCCTGTATTTTTGCATTTATTCCGCCTATAGGCTTTACTTCTCCATGAAGCGACAATTCTCCAGTCATTACTGTACTATTATCTACATACAAACCTGTTATAGCACTGTATATAGCTGTAGCAATGCTAATTCCTGCAGAAGGTCCATCTACAGGTATACCTCCTGGAAAATTCACATGTATATTATAGTTATTAAAATCTATATTAAACTTTTTTTCCAAAACAGTTATAACATTTTCTATAGAACATATTGCAGTACTTTTTCTTTTAAGTTTTCTATTTTGACTATTTAATTCCTCTTCTTCTATTATACCTGTTACTTTTAATTCTTTTTTTACTGAAGTTTTAATTGCAATAGCCTCTATTTCCATAATAGTACCTACATTAATTCCATTAACTGCTAATCCATTTACATATCCTATTTTAGGTTTTTTACCCACTTTTTTATCTAATTTTAATGAATACTGTCCATTTTCTATAACTAGTTCCACATCTTCTAATAATATATAGTCTCTATGCTCATTTAAAGCAATTCCAGAAGCAATTTGAACTAAATTTATAGCTTCTCTTCCACTATCACAATACCTTACTATCATATTGCAAGCTTTATCATCTATTTTATAATTTATCTTTTTACAAGAATTTTTAACTATTTTTCTTATTTCTTCTGGAGTTAATGCTCTAAAAAAAACTTCCATACATCTTGACCTCAATGCAGATGGTATTTCTTCAGGACCTTTAGTAGTAGCACCTACAAGTCTAAAATCTGCTGGAAGTCCCTTTTCAAAAATTTCTTTAATATATAAAGGCATATTGTTATCTGATGAACTATAATAAGAACTATCTAAAAATACTTTTCTATCTTCTAATACCTTTAATAATCTGTTCATTTCATTAGGATGTAATTCTCCTATTTCATCTATAAATAAAATACCTCCATGAGCCTTAGTAACTGCTCCTGGTTTAGGTTGAGGTATTCCTGCTTTACCAAATTTTCCTGCACCTTGATATATAGGATCATGTACTGAGCCTATTAAAGGATCTGCTATTCCTCTTTCATCAAATCGTACAGTAGTAGCATCTATTTCTATAAATTTTGAATTCTTATTGAAAGGACAATTTTTCTGTTTTTTAGCTTCTTCCAAAATAAGTCTAGCTGCTGCAGTTTTTCCCACACCTGGAGGACCGTATATTATAACATGTTGTGGATTTGGACTACATAAGGCAGCTTTTAATGTTTTTATTCCTTTATTTTGACCAATAACTTCTTTAAAAGAAGTTGGTCTACTTTTTTCTGAAAGTGGTTCTGTTAATTTTATTTTTCTTAATTTATTTAATTTCTCCATCTCTTTTTTGCTTTCTTTATCAATTATTATCTTATTTGATTGCTGTTTTTTCAATGCATTTAGAAAATAAATTCCAATAACTATATTAAAAAACATTTGTATTATTAATATAATATTTATCATACTAAATCAACCCCTTTATATTTTAAGTATATTTTTAGTATGAACTATTACTTTATTCTATATTCTTCCTAAATAAAAAAGAGCAATAAAAATTGCTCTTTTTATGCTGTTTCAGGGTCTTTTCTAGTTTTAGATTTTTTTACTTTTAAAGGTGTCCTTTTTGCTCCATTTTCTGTAGTTATTAATTTTGACTGTTTAGTCTTTAGTGTTTCATCTGTAACTATTACTTTTACTATGTCTTCTCTTGAAGGTATTTCAAACATTATATCCTTCATAATTTCTTCTATTATAGCTCTAAGACCTCTTGCACCTGTGCTCCTTTCAATAGCTTCTTTTGCTATTTCTTCTAAAGCACTTTCCTCAAATTCTAACTCAACATTGTCTAATTCAAATAATTTTTTGTATTGTTTTACTAAAGCATTCTTTGGTTCAGTTAAAATACGAATTAATGAACTCTTATCTAAAGCCTCAAGAGTTACTATAATAGGAATTCTTCCTATAAACTCTGGAATAAGACCAAATTTTAATAAATCTCCAGGCATTATTTGTTTTAATATTTCTCCTATATCTATTTCTTTCTTAGATTGAACTTGAGCTCCAAAACCTATAGAACTATCTTTTGTTCTCTTTTCTATTATTTTATCTATACCATCGAAAGCTCCACCACATATAAATAATATATTTGTTGTGTTTATTTGTATAAATTCTTGATGAGGATGCTTTCTTCCACCTTGAGGTGGCACAGAAGCTACAGTTCCTTCAAGTATTTTTAATAATGCTTGTTGTACTCCTTCTCCTGATACATCTCTAGTTATTGATGGATTTTCTGACTTTCTTGCTATTTTATCTATTTCGTCTATATATATTATTCCTCTTTCTGCTTTTTCTATATCATAATCTGAATTTTGTATTAACTTTAAAAGTATGTTTTCCACATCTTCTCCTACATAACCTGCCTCTGTTAATGTAGTAGCATCTGCTATAGCAAAAGGAACATTTAAAAATTTTGCTAATGTCTGAGCTAATAAAGTCTTTCCTGATCCTGTAGGTCCTAATAATAGTATATTACTTTTTTGTAATTCTACATCATCATCAGTAGTCATATTATTTGAATTTATTCTCTTATAGTGATTATAGACTGCTACTGATAATGATTTTTTTGCTTCGTCTTGACCTACAACATATTGATCAAGATACTGTTTTATTTCTTCAGGCTTTGGTAATGAACTAATATCTATTTGTATATCATCTTCAAATTCATCGCTAATTATTTCAGAACATAATTCTATACATTCATCACATATATATACGCCTGGTCCTGCAATAAGTCTTCTAACTTGATCTTGTGTTTTACCACAAAATGAACATTTTAATTGTTTTTTTTCATCACTTTTGGACATCATTACACCTCTCTAGGCTTTATTTCTTTTTTATCATAATTTCGTCTATTAAGCCATATTCTTTAGCTTCTTCTGGTGTCATAAAGTTATCTCTTTCTGTATCTCTTTGTACTATTTCTAATGGCTGACCTGTTCTTTCACTTAATATTTGATTTAATTTTTTCTTCATATCAAGTATTCTTTTAGCATGAATTCCTATATCAGTTGCCTGACCTTGGAATCCTCCTAATGGCTGATGTATCATTATTTCACTATTTGGAAGAGCAAATCTTTTTCCTTTTGCACCGGCTGTAAGAAGAAAAGCTCCCATTGAAGCAGCCATACCAACACATATAGTTGAAACATCTGGCTTTATATATTGCATTGTATCATAAATAGCCATACCTGAAGTTATAGATCCTCCTGGACTATTTATATACAAGAATATATCCTTATCTGGATCTTCTGCCTCAAGAAATAATAATTGTGCAACCACCAAGCTTGCTGTAACATCATTAACTTCTTCACTTAACATTATTATTCTATCTTTTAAAAGTCTAGAATAAATGTCATAAGATCTTTCTCCTCTACCAGTTTGCTCAACTACAACAGGTACTAAACTCATAATTCTCTCCTCCTTTTTAGTATTCTTAAAATTATATTTAGTTAAAATTAGTTGCCAGAACTATTTTCCTGGCAACTAACTTCATTTTATTATATTATGCTACAATTTTACTACTGTCAACCAACATTTTTATAACTTTTTCATTAACTACATCAATCTTGAAGTATTCTTTTTGAGCATCAAGTATCATTTTAGCTGTTTCATCAATCTTATCAGCTTTATCTCCTGAACTATATTTTTTAGTTAATTCTTTAGCTTTTTCTAAAAGTTCTTCTTCTGAAGCTTCAATTTCTTCTACTTTAGCTATTGCTTCTAATACTAATTCCATTTTTACTTTTCTTTCTGCTGATTCTTTCATATATTCTCTTAATTTGTCTTCTGTAGTATTTGCATATTTATAATATGTTTCAAGATCCAATCCTTGATATCTTAATTTCATTTCTAAATCTTTTATCATTGAATCTATTTCTTTGTTTATCATAACTTCTGGAATATCTACTTCACAGTTGTCGCATACTGCATTTATTATTGCTTCTTCTAATTCTCTTTCTTCTCTTAATTTATTTGATTCTTCGATTTTTTTCTTAATATCTTTCTTAAGTTCATCTATTGTGTCAAATTCTGAAACTTCTTTTGCAAATTCATCGTCTATATTTGGTAGTTCTTTTATTCTAATTTCTTTAACTGTAACTTTGAAAGTAGCTTTTTTTCCATTTAAATCTTCTCTTCCATATTCTTCTGGAAATGTTACTATAATATCTTTATTTTCGCCTTTTTTTGCTCCTATTAATTGATCTTCGAAATTATCTATAAATGTACCTGAACCTATTTCTAGAGGAAAATCTTTTCCTTCTCCTCCTTCAAATTTTTTTCCATCTATGTATCCTTCAAAGTCTATTACAGCTATATTTGATTTTTCTATAACTCCATCATCTTCTTTTGCTTGAATTCTTGCATTTTTTTCTTGCATCATTTTTAATTGTTCTTCTACATCTTCATCATTTAACTCATAGGTAACTTTTTTAACTTCTACTCCTTTATAATTTCCAAGTTTTACTTCTGGAGTAACTGTTACCTTAGCAGTATATACAAAATCTTCCCCTTCGCCTATTTTTACTATATCTATTTCTGGATAATCAACTGGTTTTAATTTATTTTCTTCTACTACTTCAGGATATGTATTATCACAACAAATATTTATTGCATCTTCATATAAAACTCCTTCTCCATAATATCTTTTTACTACATTCATTGGAGCTTTACCTTTTCTAAATCCAGGTACATTAAATCTCTTTGCATTTTTTTTGAATGCTTCTTTCATAGCTTCATTAAATTTTTTTGCCTCTACTGTTATTTCTAATTTCACAATATTATTTTCTAATTTTTCTACACTTGCGTTCATTATATATTCCTCCTAATCCGATAAATCCTTATATTAACCATAATATTATAACATATATTTTAAATTAATAATACACCTTATACAGCTTAATTAAATACTGAATATTAAAGGTTCATTGTAAAATTAAATGCAACAGATAAAAAATATTAAAACCATAGTGAAAATCATGTATGATATAGGTGTTGAGTATAAACATACAGGAGGTTTTCACTATGGTTCATGATACTGATTATAAC
>NZ_LZFO01000058.1 GCF_001758365.1 Clostridium acetireducens DSM 10703 | reverse complement strand
AAGTTATCCACAGGTGCAATAGCACCTTAGCTTTGCTATTATCTTTTTCTGAACAAAATAGTTAATTATTAACAAAAAGTAATGATTTTTAAATATAATTGAGGAAGTTTAATTGTGCAATTTCCTCAATATATTGAAAGTAAGTTTGTATCATGTATATTTTTATTTTTATAATGTAGTTTCTTGAAATTTTTTATAACAAATGTTTCTGAACATATTAATATAAAAAGTACTATGAAAACATTTAATAATAGTTTATATTTTATTTTTAAATCTTTGTATTTTTTCATTTTACTGCTCCTATTTTGCATAAATTATATTTATAGTATAACATAATATTTATTCTATATCAGTATAAAATTATTAAAAATGAGTTTTCTTGTCGAAAGCATAATTCACAGGAATTTTTTGAAAATTACGAATAAAATAAGAATTGTTCAAAAAAATTACATTATATTAAGGATTAAATGTGTATAATGTTAAAAAAATATGATATAATATTCGTGTACAAAATTGCTTTAAATAGGAGGAAATAAATATGGCAAGAACTATAGGTACCACTGTAAGAGGAATTAGAATTCCAATAATAAAAGAGGGAGATGATTTAGCTCAAATAGTAGTTAATTCATTACTAGAAGCAGCTAAAGAGGAAGGCTTTCAATTTAGAGATAGAGATGTTATAGGTATAACTGAATCTGTACTAGCTAGAGCTCAGGGAAATTATGTAACTATTTATGATATAGCAAAAGATATAAATGAAAAATTTACTGGAGATATAGGAATTGTATTTCCTATATTGAGTAGAAATAGATTTTCAATGATATTAAAGGGAATTGCTGAAAGTAAAAAGAAAATTTACATGCTTTTAAGTTATCCTTCTGATGAAGTGGGAAATCATCTAATGGATATAGATGAAATGGATAAAGCAGGCATTAATCCCTATACTGATGTATTAAGTGAAGAAGATTACAGAAAGTATTTTGGAGAAGTTGAACACAAATTTACTGGTGTTGATTATGTACAAATGTACAAAGAATTAGCTAATAATAATATAGAAGTATATTTTTCAAATAATCCAAGAACTATACTAAAGTACACAAAAGAAGTTATAGCAGCAGATATTCATTCAAGAAAAAGAACTAAGAGAATATTAAAAGAAGCAGGAGCAGAAAAAGTTTATGGATTAGATGATATATGCAATAAATCAATAAATGGCAATGGATATAATCCTCAGTACGGTTTATTGGGTTCTAATAAAGCTACAGAAGATAAATTAAAATTGTTCCCAAAAGATTGTGATATATTTGTAAAAAGTGTTCAAAATAAATTAAAAGAAGCTACAGGAAAAAACATTGAAGTAATGGTATATGGAGATGGGGCTTTTAAAGATCCAGTAGGTAAGATATGGGAGTTAGCTGACCCAGTAGTTTCACCAGCTTTTACTGAAGGATTAGTAGGAAGACCAAATGAAATAAAACTTAAATATATAGCAGATAATAAATTAAAAAGTTTAGATAAAAAATCTATGGAAGAGGAAATGAAAAAGTTAATAAAGGAAAAAGGTGAAAATTTATTAGGTACTATGGAATCACAAGGTACTACTCCAAGGCAGTTAACAGATTTATTAGGAAGTTTATGTGATTTGACTAGTGGAAGTGGGGACAAGGGAACTCCAGTAGTATTAATACAAGGCTACTTCGATAGCTATGCAAATGATTAAAAACAATAATATATTTTGCATAAAAATAATAATATACTTTTCATAACAAATTAATGTATTTTGCGTAAAAAATAATCTTGCTTTGTGCAAAAAACAATTTGCTTTGTGCAAAAAACAATTTGCTTTGCGCAAAAATAAATAAATTATTTTCATGAAAAAATTCACAATAAAAATTAGTGCTGTTAGTATCAGTAAGTAATGGGATAAATAAGTCATTTCATTAAGAGGCTCTAAGAATAAAAAATAAAAAAACTCCTACCCAATTTATGCCCCGTCCTTGGGGCGGAAATTGGCTCATCACGTCCTGTGATGAATTACGGAGTTTTTTTATTTTTTATTCTAAGAGTCTCTAAAATTTATTCAAATTATTTATCCTATTACTTACTGATACTAACAGCACTAATTTTTATTGTGAGTTTTTTCATGAAAATAATTTATTTATTTTTAAGAGTTGTTTTATTAATTAATATAAAATTTTGGTTGAAGTGCAATTATTTTTAGAAAATATGCAAATTTTATAAAAATGTAGATTATATTTATACATATATATAGTATAATGTAAATATCTATGTAATTTTTTAAAAGGGGGTTTTGACTTGAGTAATATAGAAGGATTAGTTTTTACTATAGAAGAAAAATGCAAAGGTTGCAATAAGTGTATAAGGTGTTGCCCTGTATTTGGTGCTAATAAATCTTATGTAGTAAATGGAGAAAATAAAGTAGCAGTAAATCCAGATAAATGTATAAATTGTGGTGAATGTATAGAGGTATGTGATCATGATGCTAGAGATTACTATGATGATACAGAGAGATTTTTTAAGGATTTAAATTCTAATAAAAGTATAAGTGTTATGGCAGCTCCTTCCATAAGAGTAAATATAGAAAATTATAAAAATTTATTTGGATACTTAAAGTCTAAAGGTGTAAATATAATATACGATGTTTCTTTTGGAGCAGATATATGTACTTGGGCTTATGGAAAATATATAAAAGAAAGTGGACAAGACTCTATAATATCTCAGCCTTGTTCAGCTATAGTTAATTACATAGAACTGTATAATCATGAATTATTAGAGAAATTAGCTCCTATACAAAGTCCTATGGTCTGTACAGCTATTTATTTAAAAGAGTACAAGGGTGTGAGAGATAACATAGCTTTTTTATCTCCTTGTGTAGCTAAAAAAAATGAAATAGATGATGATAATACAAAGGCTTATGTAAAATACAATGTAACCTATAAGAAGCTATTTGAATATTTAAAAAATAATAATATAGAACTAAATAAATATAATAAAGTGGATTTTGATGATAGGGGTTGCGAATTAGGATTTTTATATAGTAGGCCAGGAGGATTAAAAGAAAATTTAAAGCAGATTATAAAAAAAGAAGATATGTGGATAAAACAAGTGGAAGGTCAAGATGAAGTATATAAATACTTAAATAAATATGGCAGAAATATTAAAGAAAACAAACCTATACCAGATTTTGTAGATGCCTTAAATTGTAAATATGGATGTAATATAGGCTCTGGAATATATAAAGATGAATATAGAGATTATAATTTAGATTACATAGATTATAAATTTAATAAAATAAAAGGAGAAAAAATAAATCCCAATTCATCTGGACTTTTTAAAAGAAAAAAAGGCAGTAATTATACTATTTTTGATAAAGAGCTAGATTATAAAATGTTTTTAAGAAGTTATACTAAAAAAGATATAAAAAAAGATATAGAACCTACAAGTCAGCAATATGATAAAATATTTAAAGATATGTTTAAATACACTGAAGAAGATAAAAAGTTGGATTGCTATGCTTGTGGATACAGAACTTGCAAAGATATGGTTAAATCCGTAGTAAATGATTATAATACAGTTCATAATTGCATATACTATAACAAACAAAAGGTTACAGAAGAAATGAAGGAATTAGAAAGAAAAAATGAAGAAATAGAAAAAATGTTAGAAGAAGTAAGGTCATTAAATGAAGAAAAGCATGAAGGAGAAACAAGATTAATTAAAGCTAAAGAATTTAAAGAAAGAGTTGCTACAATTATTTCTTCTATAAATGAAATAAGTGATGTTAACCAAAGTAGTGTTAATGAAATGGACAAAATATCAAAACAAATTTCAGAAGTAGTAAATACTTTTAATGATTTAGAACACAGTATACTAACTATGGAAAATAGTATAAATAAATTTGTAGAAACTTCTAATGAAATAGTAAGCATTGCCAATAGAACAAATATGATTTCTTTAAATGCAGCTATAGAAGCAGCGAGAGCAGGAGAAGCAGGAAAAGGCTTTGCAGTAGTTGCCACAGAAGTTAGAAATTTAGCAGCTTTATCTAAAGAAGTAGCATCTTCTACCAAGTCTGATGAAAAGAATTTAGGAGTAGTTATAGAAAATATTGTAAACGTTTCTCAAAGTCTTCAAGGTAAAATGGATATTATGAATGAATCTATAGACAATATATTTGCTATAATACAAGAAATAGCAGCAAAAGGAGAAGAAATATCACAAGCTGCTACAGAAATAGGAAAAGAAAAGTTTTAGTATAGAGCATTTTTAGTTTAGAGTTAAGATGGAAGAGTTAAGAGTTTAGGAGAATTTTTCTCCATTGACATTACGAAAAATTTTTGATTGTATTAATAAGGTAAAGAAAGAGGATAGTGAAGTAGAGTTTATTTTGTGTTTCAATAAATTTATATCTAAATATAGAATGTTAGTAGTAAAAATTTTTACTACTAACATTTTAAGATTTCTTGAGGAACGAAAGAAATCCTCCATAACTCTTAACTCTTTCATATTCACTTTAAACTAAAAAAACTATGTGCATATTGAATATAGTTCTTTCGAAAGTAGTGTAAAGGCTATTTTGTCTTTTCTATCTAGTGCATCATCAATTAAAATTTTTAATGTTTCTTCATATAAATTATTTTTATCTTCTTTAGATAATAAGTTAACATCAGTATTATTGTTTTTATAATTTAAATATTTAACTATAGCTTTCATCAAATAAATTTCCTTTAAACTTTCAATATAAGAATTAAGTTCTTCAATAGATAAAATAAAGAATACGGATTTATTTTTCTTTAAAGCACATATTTTAATATATTTATTATTTAAAGAAGAAACTACTATTTTATTTTTATAATTTATAAAAAATTGTTTTCTAATATTTTTATGGTATTCTTTATACATTAATTTCATAAATTTTGAAAGAAAATTTATATAGCCTTTAAATCTTTTAATGCTAAAATAAAATTCATTATTTATTACATTTAAACTTTTGTTTTTCTTAAATAAAACCTTATAATGTAAGCTTTTATCCAAAGTTTTTATCAAAACTACACTCATATTATCAGTAGTTTTATTTAAAGTCTTATTAGGAATAAATTCCACACCATATATTATTTTTTTTTCCTTTCCCCATTTAGATAATATAAAATTACTTATTTTCAATTATATCTCCCCTTTATAAAATAATCCTGCTTTTATATTATAACTATGAAAGTAGCATATTAGGCTTTATTCACAATATTAAAAAAATTCTATAAAAAATTTATATATTTAATAATTGTTGCCAAAAATAAAAATTTTATTTAGGATTTTTATTTTAACTTAGCATATATAAAGTTAAAGGAGGGGATTAAATGTGATATTTTATATGTAATGGGTTTTCTTACTGGAATTGTAGTATTTTATCTAATATTTAAAAGTAATAAATCCATAAACTTAAATATTCAATATAGAGATTTTCTTATAAAATTAATAGTAAGAGAACAAAAAGAAAAGAGTTAGATATTAATTCTAACTCTTTTTAATATACTTTTTTATCAAAAGGTTCTATGCTTTCATAAATATCCAATAGTTTAGCTGCTTCTTCTTCTGAAATAATACCATCTGAAAGTTTTCTATAAAGTATGTATAAACTAGCGTTCATATCAGGGTCAGTTATTTTGGTTTCGTGCATTTTCTTTTTGATTTTTTCTTTAAGAGAAGAAGAATTATTTTCTTTAAAATCTAATTCTAATAAGTTTAATATTTCATCTGCAATATCTATTAATTGTTTTTCTTTAGTTATTACTTTTATTATTTTAGCTTTTGATTTAATTTGATTAATGGTTTTCTCATTTATTAAAATTTTATCATCTACCATGGTACTCCTCCAAACTAGATTAAGTATCTATACAAATTTATTATATCATGTTTTACAACTATATTCTACTAAAGTAAGAAATAGGTTTGTGTCAAGTTAAAATTTCAACAAACACATAGGAAAGTACCAATTTTATTTAAGCATTAATAATAGTTGCAGCATAAAATTTACATTAAAAAATTAGTGTTGCTGTGTCCTTAAGTAATGGGGTAAATAAGTCATTTCATTAAGAGACTCTAAGAATAAAAAATTAAAAAACTCCTACCCAATTTATGCCCCGTCCTTGGGGCGGAAATTGGCTCATCACGTCCTGTGATGAATTACGGAGTTTTTTTATTTTTTATTCTAAGAGTCTCTAAAATTCATTCAAATTATTTACCCCATTACTTAAGGACACAGCAACACTAATTTTTTAATGTAAATTTTATGCTGCAACTATTATTAATGCTTAAATAAAATTGCCCAAGTATCAAGTATTAATTAGGCAAGAGTTTGTTC
>NZ_LZFO01000057.1 GCF_001758365.1 Clostridium acetireducens DSM 10703 | reverse complement strand
TTCATAAACGTCACAGAGATGAATTTGGTTTTTAATATTGATCATAAGGATACCTCCAAGAATTTATATTTTGTGATTATTATATATATTCGACATTAAGTGGGGGAAATCCTTTTTGATAAAGCTTGCAAAACCCTAACGGGTTTAGGGTTTTGCAAGCAGCTAAAATGGTAAATTATACAAGGGGGGGTTGCAATGAATAAAGAAGAAATATTAGTACTAACTGGTGATGTTATTGAAGAATGTCTTTCAGAATGTTTAGATTAATAGCATTGAAAGGATGTAATTAATGAATATCAAAAAACTTTAAATAGCCTTAAGAATAAGTTTAATTTATTATTCTTAAGACTATTTTTTATTTAAAATATACATTTTTTTAGACTATTCTACAAATTTAATATAATAAATAATAAATCAAATGTATACCATTCCGTTTTTAGTTATATTTTACAATTATATTTCAATATATTTTAATACTTTTAAAAAATCATTGCAATTTAACTCTACACATGATATACTAATCTAATGTAGAAAGTGCAATATACAAAATATAAGTCAGTCACAATTAACTGATAAAAATTAAAGAATTATTAAAGTATTAAAGTAGCTAATCTTTATAAACTCTTAATTTCTAATTTATTCTCTAATTTTCTTACATTTTTGTTTTAAATTTGTACCAATTATATTATTTATAATATAAATATTCTATATGTAGGAGGTGTTTTAATGAATAAAGAAGAAATATTTGTAATAACTATTGATGTTATTGAAGAGTGTCTTTCCGAATGTTTAGATTAATAACATTTGAAAGAATTTATTTAATATCTATCTAAAATTTCAATACTGTTAAGAATAAATTATTGATTACTCTTAAGGGTATTCTTTTTTTTGTTCTTTTTTATTTTTTTATCTCAATTTTTATCTATAAGAACACTCCATAACTTCTCAATCAAACTAGTATTATATGAACCAATATTACATTGTGATTATCGAGCATTTTAATGATAAAACTCAAAACCCTTTGAAATTTAATCTTAAAGTAAATTAAAGCCTTAAAAGTAAAAAAATTAGGGCTTTAATTTAGTTTTAAGTGGTTATATAATCCTATAGGACGCAGAAAATAACTTTTGGAGGGATGTGTTATGGGTAAAAATAAAACTATGGGAACATTACTTGTTATTGTGTCAGCTGTAACATTTGGAAGCTTGCCTTTGTTCTCTAATTTAGCTTATGGAGAAGGTATTCCAGTAAGTACTTTGCTTTTTTTAAGATTTTTTTCAGCAAGTATTATTTTATGGACTTATATTTTTATAAAGAATATTAATTTTAAAATTTCAAAACACGCTTTTATTCATTTAGCTTTAATAAGCATAGTAGGTTATACGGCTTCTTCTTCTGGACTTTTTTATTCTTATAAATATATATCTGGTTCCCTAGCTACTATGATAATTTATTGTTATCCAATTATTGTAGTGGTACACGAAATGATTAATTCTAAAAATGCAGATTTCAAAAAATTATTTTGCCTTTTAACAACTTCTTTTGGATTGATTTTAATTGTTTGTACAGGTCCTGTTAAGGCAAATTTAATAGGTGTAATACTTGCTTTTATTAGTGCTTTAGGATATGCCTTTTTTTGCATTGGACTGGAAGAAAAAGAAACTCAGTCTATAAATTCTATAGTTATATCAGCTTATGTTATGACATTTTGTAGTATAGTTTATCTTCTACAATGTAGCATAACTAAGCATGCTTTATTTGCACCAAATTATGAAAGTCTTTTTTATGCAGTAATTATAGGAATAGTTTGCAGCATTGTACCTACAATTACTTTGTATGAAGGTGTTAAAAAAATAGGTGTAGGAAATTCAGTTATATTAAGCAGTTTTGAACCTGTTTTTGTATGTATTTTAGGAGTAATTTTTTTAAAGGAAATTATAACATTCAATATGGTTATTGGCGGACTTTTAATTGTTTCTTCATTGATACTTTTACAAACTCCTATTACAATACATTCATTTAGAAAATCAAGAAATTATAATTAATAAGCTATAATGTAGTATAATTTCAGAAAAAACAAAAAAACTCCTACCCAATATGATATCTGTTGTAATTTAAATTGAGATATTTGCATAAAAAAAATAAATTAAAAATAAGCTGTGTAAAAATAATAAGCAAAGCAGTATAAAGAAAGTTTGTAAATAATTTGAATGAATTTTAGATACTCTTAGAAGAAAAAATAAAAAACTCCGTAATTCATCACAGGACGTGATGAGCCAATTTCCACCCCAAGGACGGGGCATAAATTGGGTAGGAGTTTTTTATTTTTTATTCTTAGAGTATCTTAATGAAATGATTTATTTACAAACTTTCTTTATACTGCTTTGCTTATTATTTTTACACAGCTTATTTTTAATTTATTTTTTTTATGCAAATATCTCAATTTAAATTACAACAGATATCATATTGGGTAGGAGTTTTTTTGCTTTTTCTGAAATTATATCAATTTAATTACATAATGCTTTATTTAATTTTTCTGCTAATTTTTCAATGTCATTAAGTCTTACAATTTTGTTTACCCATTCATAAGGCATAGAATCCATTCCATAATAAATTCCAGCAATTCCGCCTATAACAGCAGCAGTAGTATCAGTATCTCCTCCTAAGTTAACTCCTTTTAATAGAGATTCTTTAAAAGAATTTGTATTTAAAATACACCAAATAGAAGCTTCTAATGTATTAATCACATAGGAATTGCTCTTTATTTCTTCTTCTTTTAAATATTTAAAATCATCACTAAATATTCTTTTAAATTTATACAACTCTCCTTTAAAACCTATTTTATTTTTATAATAATTAAATATGGATTTTTCTGTATTTTTTATTGAAATTTCTAAATCAAATCCTTCTAATATATTTAATGCAATTTCTATGTATATACTGCAACTTATTAAAGAAATGGGATGAGCATGAGTAATAGAAGAAACTTTATGAATTATTTCAAATCTACTAGGGTGCTTTATGTTATTTCCTTTTATATAAAAACTTATAGGAAGTATTCTCATTAAAGCTCCATTTCCATTATCTCTTTGACTTTTTCCCCCTGCTTCTTCTGCTTTCACGCCTTTTTCTATTCTTTCTAAAGATTTAAGTGTAATGTCTCCTATGTCAAAGGATTTTCCATAAGGTGTCCAATAGGCTTCTCTAAGCCATTTTAAAAATAATTTTCCCATATTTTCAGTATCAAAACCATAACAAAGACTTTCTGCTAAACAAAGTGTCATGCTAGTATCATCAGACCAAATACCTGGTTTATTATTGTGTTTTTCTAAACTCATCATGTTTTTTACTGGATTTTCCTTTAATTGTTCTCTAGTTTGATTTTCTACAGGTACTCCTAGGGCATCACCTAGAGCTATTCCCAGGAGACCCTCTTTTATTTTTAATAGCATAATAACACCTGCTTCTTTATTTATTATTCTTTATTATATATTGATCTGTAAATCCAATAATTCCATTAACAGGCATAGTAAATACTATACCTTTTCCCGGTTCTTTTAAATTTCCTGCCTCCACTACAGTGGATATTATATTTTTAGTTTCACTAGTTTTGCATAAAATTAAAATAGCTTCCTTACTGGATTCTACATTTATATTCCAAAACTTTTTTGCTTCGTGCTGACCTGTACCTCTTCCGTAAAATACAGTAGCTCCCCTAGCTCCTGCTTTTTTTGCTTCCTTTACAATACTGTCTGCTTTTCCTCTATCTACAATAATTACAATAGCTTCTTTAGCTGTCATAAAAAACCCTCCTTACATTTTTGTAACTACTCCTAGCATTAATACAGCTAAAATAGTACCTAATAAAGATAATCCTATTAACCCAAATCCATCTACCAAAGTGTCACTGCCTTCTAGCATAGAAGATAATCCAATACCTAACGCTAAATTTAGTGGAATGTTTACAGGACCTGTAGTAGTTCCAGATGCATCAAAAGCAATGGCTACCATAGAGTTTGATGCAAAAAATCCAAAAATTAAAATCAAAGCTATAATAGGTAAAAGTACGGTTTTTGCTGGAACTTTGTATAAAATTTTAATTGCACCTAACATCATACCCAGTGCAGCTCCAATGGCAATAGTATGAGTCATAACTTTGTTTTTAATTACACCTACAGATACCTCTTCTACTTGTCCAGCTAAAGCTGTTACTGCTGGCTCTGCTAAAGTAGAAAAATACCCTATGCAAAAGAATATAAGCACAATAAAAATAGGATATTTTACTTTATAAAGTTCAGAACCTACAGCATTGCCAAGAGGCATAAGACCATGCTTTAATCCTTGCAAAAATAAAAAAAGTCCTACTATACTTAAAAGTATTCCAAAGAATATTTCCTTCATTTCATTAAAAGAAGATTTTAATACAATTACTTTAAATAAGAATAATGCCACTGTAATAGGCAAAATGCTCTTTAGCGTAGACACAAATTCACTTACCATCTCTTTCATAAAACTCTCTCCTTTATTCTGCTACGTAACTTTTATTATAACATATTAATCACTTAAATTCCAATAAATACTCTTTTCTCTACACAAGAATAATAATGGACAGGCTTCTTTGATTATAGTTTATATCTATGGTAAATAAAGGTAGTATAATTTCAGAAAAAAATAATCTATATAAAACTAATAAGGCAGACTCATAAATAGAGTTTGTAAATAAGTCATTTCATTAAGACAGTCTAAGAATAAAAAATAAAAAAACTCCTACCCAATTTATGCCCCGTCCTTGGGGCGGAAATTGGCTCATCACGTCCTGTGATGAATTACGGAGTTTTTTTATTTTTTATTCTAAGATTGTCTAGAATTCATTCTAATTATTTACAAACTCTATTTATGAGTCTGCCTTATTATTTTTATATAGATTATTTTTTCTGAAATTATACTACCTTTATTTACCATAGATATAAACTATAATCAAAAAAGCCTGTCCATTATTATTATTACATTACTATTATAAATACTTATTACATTTTAAAATTATCCATTTCTTCTTTTAAATTATTTATACTTTCATTTGAAGATTTTATTCTTTCAATTACATCATTAGATTTTTCTGTTACAGATACTACATTTTGGGCAATATTTGTAGTGCTGTCTGCTCCTTCGTTAGCAGCTTGAGCTACTTGGTCTATAGTTTTTAAAAGCTCTTCAATAGAAGCTAAAAGTTCTTCAGATGTAGCACTAAATTCTTCTATAATTCCATTCATAAAGTCTGTATCTTGCCTATAGCTATCTGCTGTATTAAGGGCTTCTTGATAATCTTTGTGCACATCTGTAACCATAAAGTTAAGCAATTTATTTGAACTATTAGCTAAATTACTTACTGATGAGTTAACTTTTTCTGTTACAGTTTGAATTTCCTCTACTGCATCTTTTGATTGCTCTGCTAATTGTCTTATTTCTTCAGCTACCACAGCAAAACCCTTTCCTGCCTCACCAGCTCTTGCTGCTTCTATAGCTGCATTTAATGCTAATAAATTTGTTTGAGAAGTTATTTCCATAATTGCTTCAGACAATACATTAATTTGCTCTACTACTTTTGATTCTTCAATTGCCTTTTTTAAAACACCTTTAGATTCATCCATTACATCAATTGATTTTTGCTGTGCTTTTGCAAAATTATCTCTAATCTTCAAAGCTTTTTCATTTATTTCCCCAGCAGCAGTAGAACCTTCTTCAGCCTTTTTAGAAATAGATTGTACAGCTTTTTCTATTTCCATAGAAGACGCACTCATTTCCTCAGAAGATGCAGAAGTTTCTTCCATACCTGCTGATAACTCTTCAGCTGCAGCAGAAACTTCTTCTATGCTGCCATTTAATTCATTTATATTATTTGAAATAGTAGCAAAGGCAGATTCAATATTATGAGATTGGTTTTTTACATTTTCAACCAATACCCTTAATGAATTACTCATTGCCTCTATAGCCCTTGTTATATCGCCAATTTCATCTTTTCTCTTTTTATATTCTTCTGGAACCTGTTTTGAAAAATCGCCTTTAGCTAAAATTCCTAAATGTTCCACAGCTAATGCCAAAGGATCTGAAATAGATTTTGAAATAACTAAAGTTAAAATAATTCCCAAAACTATGCTTAATAAAATTATTGTTATAAATATTTTAGTTACTCTAATACCTTCATTAGTATATTTTATATTGCGTTTTTCTGCAGCTTCAGTATTGTAATCAGATAAACTTCTTAAATCATCTCTAAATTTATCTCCATAAGCTTCAATTTTGCTATAACTATCTAATGCTTCTTTGGTTTTACCTTGTAAAGCCAAATTTATAACTTCACTTCTTCCATTTCTATACTTTTCAAGATTTTTTTCTAAATTAGCTATAATTTCTTTTTCTTCTTCATTAATTTGAGTTTTTTTGTAATTTTCCCAGTTTTGACTGAACATTTTAGATCTATTTTCCATATCTGCTATCTTTTCATTTTGTTTTTCTTTATTTTCTGGATTTAATATTATATAATAAATATCTGCTTCTATCCCTCTGGCTTCAGCTCTATTAGCATTTAACCATTCTATAGCCAATAAGTTATTTTTATACATAAAATCTATGTTTTTGTTGGAGTTCAAAATATATTTATTTCCCATAACTCCTATAATTAAGCATTGTGCTATTAATAAAAAAGATAGCAAAAAAATTTTAAATTTGACTTTTAAATCATTTAACATTTTAAATCCTCCTAAGCCTTTTTTACATTAATTCCATTATAGTTATCTTTATAGAAATTTTCAACAACTTTTATTAAATTTCTCAACAAATTCCATATTTTTAAAATTCAGAATTTAAAATATATTTATCTTTCTCACTTTAATACTCACACATTCTTCAAAACAAATCTAAACAGCCTCTATATCTCTAAACCAATATTCCTAATCATAACATACAAACTGATTATAGTGTGGTTGCCCTGGTAAATAAAGGTAGTATAATTTCATAAAAAAATAATTAAAAATAATTTATATAAAAATAATAATACAGCCTCATAAATAGAGTTTGTAAATAAGTCATTTCATTAAGACACTCTAAGAATAAAAAATAAAAAAACTCCTACCCAATTTATGCCCCGTCCTTGGGGCGGAAATTGGCTCATCACGTCCTGTGATGAATTACGGAGTTT
>NZ_LZFO01000056.1 GCF_001758365.1 Clostridium acetireducens DSM 10703 | reverse complement strand
TTAAGACACTCTAAGAATAAAAAATAAAAAAACTCCTACCCAATTTATGCCCCGTCCTTGGGGCGGAAATTGGCTCATCACGTCCTGTGATGAATTACGGAGTTTTTTTATTTTTTCTTCTAAGAGTCTCTAAAATTCATTCTAATTATTTTAAAACTCTCTGTATGCCTACTGCTCTTATAATTTTTATATAGATTATTTATAGTTATTTTATATGTGCAAATTATATCAAGCTTTTTTTTATTCAATAAACTAGATTAATAAAATATAAATATAGTAGAATAAAAAGGTTAATAATATATTAAAGTGTAAAATTATAATATAAGGAAGGTAAAAAATGAAGAAAGGCTATATTTATGCAATAATATCTGCTATTTTATTTGGTAGTGCGGGAATATTTGTTAAGCTTGCATATAAGTCTGGATTAGATTCTATATCATTGCTTATAATGCAATATGCAGTAGCAGTTACTATTATGTTTTTAATTATATTAATACAAAATAAAGAAATGTTAAAAGTAACTAAAAAACAAATTTTTTCATTAGTTGTGTTAGGGTTAGTTGGAAATACTTTTATGACTATTTCTTATTATACTGCTTTTGAATATTTACCCGTAGCAGTAGTAACTATGCTTTTATATACATATCCTATAATGGTATTTATATATACTGTTTTGTTTAAAAAAGGGAAAGTAAATAAAAAAAGAGTAGTGGCTTTAATATTAGCTTTTATTGGAGCTATACTAACATTAAATGTTTTATCTGAAAGTATAAGATATCCTATTAAAGGTATAATTATAGGCTTACTATGTGCAGTATTTTATGCATTTATGAATGTTTATGCAGAAGAAAAGTTAATTAATATTAATCCATTAACCGTAAATGCTTATTCCACTTTATTTTCTTTAATAACTTTAATTATTTATAAATCTCCATTATTTATATTTAAAACCCATTTATCATTAGAAAGTTTATTTTATATATTTATATTAGCAATATTTTGTGAAATAATTCCCTTAACACTTTTATATGCTGCTATAAATAAAATAGGAGCTTTAAAAGTATCTATAATAGGAAATTTAGAAATACCTACTGCTATGATTACTTCTATTATATTTTTAAAAGAATCAGTAACTATAATGCAAATAATAGGAGCATTTTTAGTGATAGGGGGAGTATATCTAATAAAAAAATAATAAAAAAATAATAAAACAAATAAAAATAATTCATATAATTAGCACATAGAAAATAATTAAAAATAATCTGTACAAAAATAATAAGCCCAGCAGGCATACAGAGAGTTTGGAAATAAGTCATTTCATTAAGAGACTCTAAGAATAAAAAATAAAAAAACTCCTACCCAATTTATGCCCCGTCCTTGGGGCGGAAATTGGCTCATCACGTCCTGTGATGAATTACGGAGTTTTTTTATTTTTTCTTCTTAGAGTCTCTAAAATTCATTCTAATTATTTCCAAACTCTCTGTATGCCTGCTGGGCTTATTATTTTTGTACAGATTATTTTTAATTATTTTCTATGTGCTAATTATATGAATTATTTTTTATTTGTTTTATTATTTTTTTATTAGATATACTCTATAATTAATTTTGATAGAAAGATAGAGCAAAATTTTTGTAATTTCCTAGTATATTGTTTACTGGAGATATTGCTACGAAAGCATGGGGCTCTATTTCACTTACTAATTTTCTTAATAGTCCTAATTGATTTTTTTGTATTACTACATATATAAACTTCTTATTAGTGCTGGAGTAACCACCCATTGCATCTAGTATAGTTGCCCCTCTTAATAATTTACTTTTAATAGCATTCATTATTAACTCAGAGTTTTCGCATATTATTATACATTGCATAGAGGAGGCAAATCCTCTTTGAAAAGCATCCATAGTTTTTGATCTTATAAAACTCATTATTAATGTGTACATTATTGCTTTGGGACCAAATACAAAAGCTACAAGAGTGTATACTAAAATATCTTGTGCTAAAAGTATTTTTGGAAGCTCTAATGATTTAAAAGAGTGATTTATAATTTTACCGGATATATCAAGTCCTCCAGTAGAGCCGCCAGATACAAAAAGAAGTGACATGGCAATACCAGAAGTTACACCACAAAATATAGCTGAAAGTAAAGTGTCACCTAAAGGTTGAATTTTTACAAATTCATGAGAGTAATCTATTATTATTGAAGAAATTATAACTACTAATCCACTTCTAAAAGCAAATTTTCTACCTATTAATTTATAACCAAATATAAACAAAGGAATATTTAAAACAATTGTTAAAAAACCAATTTTAAAACCAAATAATTTATTTAAACACAACGCTATACCAGTAATTCCACCAGTGCCTATCTCAGCTGGTATTAAAAATACACAAGTGTAAACAGAAAATAAAATACTTCCTAATAGCAACAAAGCATAATCTTTTAAAGTTTTATTCATTAAATATAGCCTCCTATGGATTTATTGAAGGAAAAATTTCATTTTAATAAATCTTAGCATAAAAAAATTCTTAATACAAATCTAAAAATCGCAGCAAATAGTGATATATAAGATATATAAGCTGAAGGATTCGTTTTCATATAAAATTGCTAATAAATTGAATAGAATATGGCTTTTTTAGGATAATTACATTTTCTTAAAATATAATTAGGTTGTTGAATAAAAAAATGCTTGATATAATTTGCACATATAAAATAATTAAAAATAATCTGTACAAAAATAATAAGCTCAGCAGGCATATAGAGAGTTTGGAAATAATTAGAATGAATTTTAGACAATCTTAGAAGAAAAAATAAAAAAACTCCGTAATTCATCACAGGACGTGATGAGCCAATTTCCGCCCCAAGGACGGGGCATAAATTGGGTAGGAGTTTTTTTATTTTTTATTCTTAGAGTGTCTTAATGAAATGACTTATTTCCAAACTCTCTATATGCCTGCTGAGCTTATTATTTTTGTACAGATTATTTTTAATTATTTTATATGTGCAAATTATATCAAGCATTTTTTTATTCAACAACCGAGTAATATAATACATTTTATTTTAATATACTATAAAGGGTTTAGTATTTTTTGGAGGTAAAACTTTGTATCCTTTAAAATTAGAAAATATATATTTTGAGAAAATATGGGGAGGAAAAAATTTTAATTCTTTTAGAAATAATGTTCCTAAAGGTAAAATAGGTGAAAGTTGGGATGTATGTTTTCATAAAAATGTAATAAGCAATGTTAAAAATGGAGTATTTAAAGGTGTAAGCTTAG
The DNA here is from genome assembly GCF_001758365.1 of Clostridium acetireducens DSM 10703. Lineage (GTDB taxonomy): Bacteria > Bacillota > Clostridia > Clostridiales > Clostridiaceae > Clostridium_C > Clostridium_C acetireducens. The sequence continues at coordinate 4,809 of NZ_LZFO01000056.1, read as the reverse complement.
AAAAACTTATAAGCAAGTATGGAAGTAAACTATTAGGTACAGATATTCCTCTAAATTATTTTCCTATTTTAATAAAAATAATAAATGCAGAAGATAATCTTTCAGTTCAAGTGCATCCTAATAGTGAGTATGCTAGAGATGTTGAAAATGATATAGGTAAAAATGAAATTTGGTATGTATTGGATTGTAAAAAAGATTCAGAAATAATTTTAGGAACTAAAAATTGTACAAAAAAAGATTTTGAAAAAGCTTTATATGATGGAAATATAGATAAATATTTAAATAATATAAATGTAAATAAAGGAGAAGTTTTTTTTGTTAAAGAAGGGTTAGTGCATGCTATAGGAAAAGATGTAATGATTTTAGAAATACAGCAAAATAGTGATATTACATATAGGATATATGATTATAATAGAAATAGAGAACTTCAAATAGAAAAGGCACTTCAAGTTATTGATTTAAAAAATCAGTGTAAAAAAAGTTTGGGATTAAAGTTTCAAGAAAAAAATTATAGCAAAACTTATTATTGCATATCTAAAAATATTGCTGTAGAGTTGTACCACATATATAAAAATTTTCAGGATGTTAGCAATAGTGAAAGATTTTATATATATACTTGTGTTCAAGGAAAAGGATATATTTTATATAGTAATGGAAAAGAATATATAGGATTTGGAGAAAGCATATTTATTCCTGCATCTTTAGGAATGTATGAATTTGTAGGAAATATGAAACTTATAAAAAGTTATGTACCTAATATTGATGATGTAAATAATGAAATATTAAGATTAGTTAATTACTAGTCTAATTATACTTAAATGTTTATTTAGTATAATTAGATTTCTAAGCACAATTTGAAAATTTATCTACAAATTGTGCTTAGAAATTTAAATAAATTTATTTTAATTTTTGTATACTAGAGTAACTTCTCTTAGTACTTTTTTTCCATCTAAAGAAAGTCTTATATTTGTATTTTCTTTTTTTAGTGTTACTGAAAAATATAAATTAGTTTTTTGCCAAGGATTATTGTCAATACTTATATAATAATTGGACACCATGCCACTGTCTTTAAAAGCTCCTCCATTTAAAGTAATAGTATCTTCTTGTTTTTCGCTTTTTTTCTTAAGAAAAATTAATGTAGGTATATCATCTGGTTTAGCATTTTTATAATCTGTTTCAGGAGATATTGTAAATAAATCTGGTTTATTTACAAATATAGTTGATGGTACTACATAATCTTTTAAAGCTATTTCAGGAATTTCTTTTTCATTAATGTAAGTTATATAAGAATTACTTTTTGTAGCAGCGTATATGTTATTGTCTATTTCTATGGTATAAGAATAAATGTATTTTTTTATTTTATCTGAATACTTTTTATTTTCTTTAAAAGCATTTACTTTTACATTTTCTATACCTTTATTTAGTACTTCCATAGCACTTAAGGGTTCACCATTAAGCTCCATATAACATCCATTGGCTACATCCATAAGTATCCATTTATTGTATTTATTACTCCATACTTCACATACTTTAAAATAATAATCATCTAAATTATTTTGTATGTCTTTTACTTTGAATTCTCCTCTTCTTACATATAAATTTAAAGAAGAAGCAGCTTGGCTATAAACTATGGATAAGTCTTTATCAGATAAATAATCTCCTTTTTTTGTTTTTTCTAATATGCTTAAAGTATCATAATAATCAGTAACAATATTCTTTTTAAATTTATAATTATTATGAATCCAATACATAAGTTTTAAAGCTTTATCAAAATCGTCTTTATATCCACTTACTTCTTTACTTAGTTTATATTTATTATTTATTTCTTTTATGCTTATATTTTCAGGATCTTCATAATGAAATTGTATGTTATTTCCTGAATATATGTTATTCCATTTAATTACGAAAATACCTTTAGTGTTCTTAGAAGATTTGCAGGCACTAAAACCAAGTATTGTTATAAAAAAGCATATAATAAAAATTAAGTACTTTTTGTTTTTCATATATTCTATTCTAAAGCGTATTAGAATAGTTCCCCCCTCTCTATAATTTGCAAAATATATTATTCTAATACTTTTATCGTATAAATAAGTAATTTCCTTATAGAGTAAAGAAAAAGCAAATTTATATTTTAACCTATTTTTTAATCTTATATATATACATTAGGTTGAATTATTAAAATAAAATATATATAATCAAAGTTGTGTATTGTACATATATGCATAATTTATGAAAATAAAATTAGAAAGAGTGGTGTATATAAAAATGGATTTTATATTAATTTTAAAATCTATTATTGTAGGTATAGTGGAAGGTATAACGGAATTTTTACCAGTGTCTTCTACAGGACATATGATTATTATAGGAAAACTAATAGGATTTAACGGAGTTTATGATAAATCTTATACGGATATGTTTGAAGTGGTAATACAATTAGGAGCTATATTAGCTATTGTTGTGTTGTATAAAGAAAAAATAATAAGTACACTAAAGAACTTTTTTCCTAGTAATAGAGTGCCAGCTAGAAGATCTGGATTAAGGTTTTGGATTATGATAGCTATAGCTTGTTTTCCAGCAGCAGCTATAGGACTTCCACTACATGATAAAATACAGGAAAAATTGTTTTTCCCTATACCAGTTGCATTAGCTTTATTAGTAGGTGGTGTATGGATGATTTATGCGGAAAATAAATATAGAAATAATTATAAAGGTATTACTATAGATGATGTAAATGCAAAACAAGCTTTAATAATAGGAGTATTTCAATGTTTATCCCTTTGGCCAGGTATGTCTCGTTCTGCTTCTACAATTATTGGAGCTTGGATAAGCGGTCTTTCTACTGTAGCTGCAGCAGAATTTTCATTTTTTTTAGCTATTCCCGTAATGGTAGGTGCATCAGCAGTATCTATTTATAAGCACAATATATTTGCACTTTGCAGTACATCACAATTAGTAGCTTTAGCAGTAGGCTTTATTATATCGTTTATAGTGGCACTAATAGTAGTAGATAAGTTTATAAAGTTTTTAAAGAAAAAACCTATGAGGGTATTTGCAGTTTATAGAATATTTTTGGCTGTAATTGTTTTAATATTAGGCGTTTTAAAATTTATATAAGGCATATTATCAAATATATAAACAAGCCTTCCATAAAAGGAGGCCATAGTAAAAACTTTGTACTTAAAGTGAATTTTGATCTTTAACTCTAAATAGATTGTTGAATAAAAACTTCTTGATATAATTTGCATATAGAAAATAATTAAAAATAAGCTATACAAAAATAATAAGCTCAGCAGACATACAGAGAGTTTGGAAATAAGTCATTTCATTAAGATACTCTAAGAATAAAAAATAAAAAAACTCTTACCCAATTTATGCACCGTCCTTGGTGCGGAAATTGGCTCATCACATCCTGTGATGAATTACGGAGTTTTTTTATTTTTTATTCTAAGAGTGTCTAAAATTCATTCTAATTATTTCCAAACTCTCTGTATGTCTGCTGAGCTTATTATTTTTGTATAGCTTATTTTTAATTATTTTCTATATGTAAATTATATTAAGAAGTTTTTATTCAACAATCTATTTTTAAAAATCATTATGATTTAAATAGTGAAAAATTTTTTTGAAATTGGAGATACTAAATTTTAAGGAGGTGAAGATTTATGAGTTTAGTAAAGTCTGTGGACTCTATAATAAAATTAAAGGATTTAATTAATGAAGGTAAATGGGTGAGAAATGATATAGGAATGTTTAGAATACAATATGGGAAACTATTAAATGTAAAAGAAAAATTAAAGCTTATTATAGTTTCAAATTCTCTAGAGGAACCTATATATACAAGTGTAGAAAAGATATTAATATCAGGTAACGATGAAGCTATACTATTTTATGATGGACAATATCCAATAAGATTACACAGAAATGATTATAAAGAATATGATAAATACATTGATAAATCAGAATGGGAGCTCTTATTTGGAGAAGATGCTGGAACTAGATTAGAAAGAAAAGATTTAGTTAATAAGAAAGAAGGCTTTTATGTTCAACCACATATTAATTTAGAAAACTGTATGATGTCAGATTATGATGAAGAAGAAACTGAAAGAGTTAATAGGTATTTCAATTTGTAGTATGATTAAAATGAAAAAGAGCCTTAGGAAATTTCCTAAGGCTCTTGGTGCTGAAGACCGGAATCGAACCGGTACGAGCTTTTAAGGCTCGCAGGATTTTAAGTCCTGTGCGTCTGCCTGTTCCGCCACTCCAGCATAGGTTATTTAACAGATTTAATTATATTATGTTGATAATCATATGTCAATGATTTTTTATAATTATTTTTATAAATTTATAAAAATGTTCACTATGAGGTTTTAGAAGTGATGAATGTAAATTAACTTATCCTAGTGTATCTATATGTAAAAAACATAGAAAAATCAAGAAATTATGAGTAATATTAATATAAATATATTTATATATGTTTTTTTATTAGGAAAATAAATGTGTATGTGATAGAATACTACATGTCGTCAGGCAATAAGGCGACAAAATAAATACTGAGTAATTAATCAGTATCTTAATTCATAAAAAATGTTGACAAACGTAAAAATTTGTGGTAACATTTAATAGCTGTCAGGGACAGCAAAAATTGGTCTTTGAAAATTAAACAGATAAATGAAACCAGCACAGAAATAAATGAGCAAGATAAACTTTTAAATTAAGAGTTTGATCCTGGCTCAGGACGAACGCTGGCGGCGTGCCTAACACATGCAAGTCGAGCGATGAAACTTCCTTCGGGAAGTGGATTAGCGGCGGACG
>NZ_LZFO01000055.1 GCF_001758365.1 Clostridium acetireducens DSM 10703 | reverse complement strand
ACTCTTAGAAGAAAAAATAAAAAAACTCCGTAATTCATCACAGGACGTGATGAGCCAATTTCCGCCCCAAGGACGGGGCATAAATTGGGTAGGAGTTTTTTTATTTTTTATTCTTAGAGTGTCTTAATGAAATGACTTATTTACAAACTCTCTTTATGAGGCTGTATTATTATTTTTATGCTTATTATTTTTAATTATTTTATATATTCAAATTATATTAATGATTTTTATTCAACAAATTAACTTTACTTTAATTAAAAGCGGATACACTTATTTTTGTATATCCACTTTTAAAATTTATTTAGTTACATAGCTCTGCCTGGTATTATGGCATCAAGCACTCCTATGACTAAGGCTGCTATTAATGCACCTACTATAGATACACTCATATTAGGAACTAGAAATTGTGTTAAATATAATATTATAGCAGCAATTATAAATCCTTTTAATCCCTTTCCAAAAGGAGATGCATCTACTTTCATAATTCTTTCTGCTAAATAGTCTAATACAGTTATTACTACTGCTGCCAATAGTACAGCCCACAATCCATTAATACTAAATCCAGGTGTAAAAAATGCTGTAATTGCCAGTATAACTGCAATTAATATAAGTCTTATTATATAAGCTCCTATAGTAGATCTATTTTCTTTTTCTTCAGCCATACAAAAAACCTCCTTAAAAAAATTGTATTATCACATATATTTTGTTCATAATTCACAAAATTATTAAAAATTTTATTTAAATTTATATTAATTTCTTAAAAGGTTGTTGAATAAAAAAATCATTGGGATAATTTGAATATATAAAATAATTAAAAATAATCTGTATAACAATAATAAGGCAGCCTCATAAAGAGAGTTTGGAAATAATTTGAATAAATTTTAGACAATCTTAGAAGAAAAAATAAAAAAACTCCGTAATTCATCACAGGACGTGATGAGCCAATTTCCGCCCCAAGGACGGGGCATAAATTGGGTAGGAGTTTTTTTATTTTTTCTTCTAAGAGTCTCTTAATGAAATGACTTATTTACAAACTCTCTTTATGAGGCTGCCTTATTATTGTTATACAGATTATTTTTAATTATTTTATATATTCAAATTATTCCAATGATTTTTTTATTCAACAACCTTTTAAGAAATTAATAAACACTACATTTAAAAATTAAAATCTCAATAATGTTTCTGATTTTTAAATGTAGTGTTTATTGGTTTATTTTAAAATTATTTCATGTATAAAATTTAACTAACTAAAATTTAATTATTTTACAGTTTTGAAATCATTGTTTCAAATTCTTGTTGTATTTCTTTATTTGGTTCTTTATCTAATAAACTAACAATAACTATTGCTATTATTGAAATTATGAATCCAGGTACTATTTCATAAAGTTCAAATATTCCACCGGATAATGCTTTCCATATTATAACTGTAACTCCTCCTGAAATCATTCCAGCTAAAGCTCCATTTTTAGTAATTCTATTCCAAAATAACGATAAAATTATTGTTGGTCCAAAGGTTGCACCAAATCCTGCCCAAGCATAGGCAACAAGCTGTAATACAGAACTATTTTCATCTAATGCTAAGAAATAAGCTATTACTGCAACTATCATAACTGCTAATCTACTTATCCAAACAAGTTCTTTTTCACTAGCATTTTTTCTAAACAATACTTTGTAAAAATCTTCCGTAATTGATGATGCTGTAACTAGTAACTGTGAATCTGCTGTACTCATTATAGCTGCTAAAGCTGCTGATAGTAAGAATCCAGCTACTGCAGGATGAAACATTTTATGTATTAATATCATAAACACTTTTTCACTATCACTTCCAACTAAAGGTGTCTTTAAATACATCATTCCCACCATTCCTATTAGTACAGAAGCTGTTAAAGATAAAATAACCCATACAATTGCAATGATTCTAGCTTTCTTTATTTCTTTAGAAGATTTTATTGCCATAAAACGTACTAATATATGTGGTTGTCCAAAATATCCTAAACCCCAAGCTAATAAGGATATAGTTCCAATTAAAGAAATAGAAGTTCCATCAGCATTTGTAAAAAGATTTAACAAGTGAGGATTTGTACAACTTATTGCTCCAATAGTAGCATTCCATCCTCCTAAAGTTTTTATTCCTATTATTGGCACCATTATAACTGCAATAAACATCATTATTCCCTGAAAAAAGTCTGTCCAACAAACTGCCATAAATCCGCCAAGAAAAGTATAAGAAACTATAACAAAACTTCCTATAACTAATGCTTTACTGTATGGTATTCCAAAAACAGTACTAAATAATTTTGCACCAGCTACAAAACCTGATGAAGTATAAAACAAGAAAAATATAACAATAAATACCGCTGACATTATTCTCAAAACTTTTGAGTTGTCTTTAAATCTATTCTCAAAGTAATCTGGTATTGTAAGAGAATCCCCTGCAACTTCTGTATAAACTCTAAGACGTTTTGCAATTACCTTCCAATTTAGATAAGTTCCTATAGCAAGTCCAAAAGCAATCCATGCAGAACTAAGTCCTGATAAGTAAGCAGCTCCTGGAAGTCCCATAAGCAACCACCCGCTCATATCAGAGGCTTGAGCGCTCATAGAAGTTACCCAACCACCTAATTGTCTTCCACCTAGTACATAATCCGATAAATTTTTTGTTCTAAAATAAAATACAACCCCTATAAGTAACATAAAAATTAAATATAGTGCAAACATTAATATAATAATAGAATTAACTTGAATCAATACTCTTCCTCCCTCTATAATATTTAAATTTCTCCTTATATAAAAATAAAGTAATTCCTTTAATTCTTATGTAAATATTATAATACATTTACAACTTTATTTTGTATGTATATATTGTATATGCCTTTAGTTTATTGAAATAATATAAATTTATTGCTATTTTATATTAGCAATAATATTTTTATATCATTAAAATTTAGCATAAACTACACTAATAAATTGAATAAGTGTAATTTATGCTAAATTTACAAAAATTAGTATGTTTTATTTGCTTAATTCATGAGAAAAATGTGATATAATATAGACATCTTAAAAAAACTATTATTTTTTATTTACCCAAGATTGCATAGCTCCGCCTTCTTCTGGAGGTAAGCATGTATCTGCATAAAGAGCTAATATTCCAGATTTAACTTTTGGTTCAGGACGTACCCAATTAGCTCTACGTCTTGCCATTTCTTCATCACTTATTTCAACATCAACAGTTCCTTTTATTGTATCAACTGTAATAATGTCTCCATCTTCTACTAATGCAATTGGACCACCATCATATGCTTCTGGTGAAACGTGTCCTACAATTGGACCATGGTTAAATCCAGAGAATCTTGCATCTGTTACTAATCCAACGCTGTTTTGTAGATTTTTAGCAACTAACGCATCTGTAGAAAGCATAACTTCCTTCATGCCAGGAGCACCTTTACAACCTTCATAACGTAATACTATAACATCACCTTCTACAATTTCACCACTTTGAATAGCTTTTAATGCATCAAAGTCATTGCTGAAAGTTTTAGCTTTTCCTTGGAAACGTTTCATGTCTGCTGGAATTCCAGTAGGACGTATAATTGAACCATTTGGTGATAAGTTTCCACGTAATACTTTTAATCCTGGTTCATCAAATAATGGATCTTCTAATGAACGAATAACATCAGTTGATTTAATTGATACATTACTTAATACTTCTTTTAAAGAAACTCCATTTAATGTTGGTATATCTGTATATAATTTGCTTTCTAACATTTTCATAACACCTGGAACTCCGCCAGCATTATGTAAGTCAACAACATTGAATGGACCACTAGGTTTTACTCCTACAATACATGGTATTTCATGGCTTATACGATCAAAGTCATCTATAGTTACATCTAAATTTAATTCTTTTGCCATAGCTAATATGTGTAATATAGCATTTGTAGAACCTGCAATTGCCATATCAACTATAATAGAGTTTAATAATGTTTCTCTAGTAATTAAATCACTTGGTTTTACATCGTTTTCTATTAAATCGAAAATGTGCATACCAGCTTCACGTGCACTTCTGATTTTTGCATTATCTGATGCTGGAATTGTAGCAGTACCTGGAATAACAAGGTTAAATGCTTCTCCTAAAATTTGCATAGTATTTGCTGTTCCCATTGATGGGCAAGCTCCATAAGATGGGCAAACTCTTTCTTCCATGTATTCTAAGTCATGTTTATTTCCAGAAAGAATAGCAACATCTAGGTCTGGTGCTAATACTTTTTTACCATAGCATACTCCTGGTTGCATTGGACCACCTGTAACCAATATAGTAGGAATATTTAGTCTACAAGCTGCTAAGTAGGCACCTGCTATAATATTATCACAAGATGCAATCATAATTAACGCATCAAAGTGATGTACTTTAGTAACAAATTCTATAGACGCTGCTACTATGTCACGTCCTACTAATTCATATTTTAATTCTTCTGCTCCATTACTAACATTTCCACAAGTAGATGGTGCTCCAAATTCTATAGGAATTCCTCCACCTGCCCATACACCTTGTTTTACAGCCTCTGCTATTTGACGAAGGTGAGCACTTCCTGGTGAACCTTCCATAAATGTATTAACAACACCTATGTGATATTTTGTTTTTATTTCCCTATCTGTAAATCCACTAGCCTTGTACATTACACGACGATGAGCTGCATTATCTTGATTCCAATAACTTCTATCTTTCACTGTCATATTAATTTACCTCCTATAATTTTTTAGCCATTAATTAAATTATATAACGGCTGAATTATTATCTAAAGCATTATATTTATGCTTGTTCTCATTTTTTAATTTTCTTCCACAGTCTTTTTAAATCCATCTCTTAGCATACTAATACTTGCATATGCAACAACTACAATAACTAACCATACAAGAATATCTAATGATAAATTTTTTACAACTTTAGCAGCAAAATATACTCCTGGAATACCACTTAACATAATGATAATAGATGTAATCTTTGTATATTTTCCTAAACGTATAAATTCAATACTTGATGCAGGCATTAAAGCAGCACAAGATGTCATCATAATTGGAAATGCTACTAGTGGATTTAATCCTAAGAAATATACTAATGCCATACAAGGTGCATATAGTCCAACTCCTACAGAAGATAAACTTCCACAGATAAAGTTACCTATAATACCTAAAGCTAAACTCATACCTCTTAATCCATTTGCTTCATTTCCGTGTCCTAACATATCTAATAATCCAAGTTGACGAAGAGCCATCATAACACATGTTATTCCTAAAGAAATTCCTATTACAACTTGTACTTTTTTAACTGGTAATTTAGATACTAATCTTGCTGCAACCAAACTACCCACAACTGCTGCAATAACCATAGCTATTAAAGTAAGTGAGTCTACTTCTACAATTGTAATAAAAATAAGTGCTTCACACATAACTGGTATTGTATTGGCAACATTTAATGTTCCTGGTGTATAAGAATCATCTTCAACGATTTTAACTAACTTGTACAATATTGCTTGAGGTGCATAACTTCCTATTCCTAAAGTATCGAAAAAATTAGTAATTACACCAATTATTGCGGTAATTATTGATTTTGTTGTTCCAAAACTCTTAACTTGATCTTTATGTTTTCTAACATCATTAAAGAATACAGTTAAATATACAATCCCTATAGCTATTAACGAATATTGTATTATAGTTACCATTTTTTATTCCTCCGCTTTAAAATTTGACTTCTTTACCAATTTTCTTTTCTTTTGCCTTTCTTAAAACGTAATTTGCAATAGTTGTGTCAAACAAAGCCATACCAACTGATTTAAAGAATGTTGTTTCTTCTTCTAAAATAGATTTATCTTTTATAAGTTTTCCAATTGAGTGTATCTGTTCATCTTTAATCCATCCTTCTTTTAATGGAGTTGCTAAATCCCCTGTTTCTTCTTTTGCAAATTCCACATCAATATATACAGACTTTAAATTTTCAAAAATTGCTTTAGGATATTCTCTCATATGAGGCTTATATGATCCAATACCTATAAAGTGTTTACCTTTAAACAACTCTACATCATCTGGCATTACAGGCTTAGGTGATGTTGTAACTGTAATAATTAATTCTGATTTTTTTACAAGGTCTTCTGTATTTTCGCAAACAACTACTTCCACATTTTTTAATTCATCTTCAAGATCTTTTTTGAATTTTTCTGCACGTTCTTTAGCAATATCAAATACATGAATTTTCTTTATATTACGCATTGTGCAAGCATAAAGACATTGAGAAAAACCTTGTACTCCTGTTCCTATAACTCCAAGTGTTTCTACAGATTCTGGAGTAGTGTATTTAATTCCCATAGCTCCAACAGCACCTGTTCTAAATGATGTAATAGCAGCTCCATCCATTACACAATCAACTTTACCTGTTTTGGGACTATTCATTACCATAACACCTTGAATTACTGCTTCACCATGTTTACGGTTTTCTGGATAAAGTGTAAGAAATTTTGTTCCTTTTATATCACCGCAAAAACATGGCATATATAAGTATGTTTCATCTTCATTTAAAACGCTAATACGATCCGGCATAACATAATTGCCTTCTTCATAAATTAACATTGATTTTTCAATAACTTCAACCATTTCTTTAAAATCTATAACATTTTTTATATCTTCTTTGCTTAAAAATAACATTAATACTCTTCCTCTCTATTGTTGTATTAAAAAACTTGTCTGTATTCTTTGAAACTTAATAGTTTCATTTTAAACTTTTAAAAACAAAATATATACCCTATAAGGTCTTTATTAAACTTCTTAATAAAATAGAAATTATATAGTAGCTACCTTCTGTAACTATTATATAATAGCTTTGTTAATTTGTAAACACTAAAATTTAAATAAAATAATTATTTTATAAATATTTTATATATAAAAACATATATCTTATGTATTTTATTTGTAATTTTGGTAAATCAAAGAATATGTAAACCTTATTATAATAGTTACATAAAGTAACTATTATTTATAAACTTTGTTAATTTATAAACATTTTTATTGTAAAGTACTTGTTTTTTTTACACATTGAACCTAAAATTAAATTATGCTATAATAAAAACATTTGAAAGTTAGGTGATTTTATGGACTATCTTATTCAACTAATGAAAAGATTTGATTTTACAGAATATGAAACTAAAGCATATGTAGCTCTACTTATTAATGGTAAAATGACTGGTTACGAGGTTAGTAAACAATCTGGTGTACCCAGATCTAAAATTTATAACATTTTAGAAACATTAACCCAAAAGGGAGTAGTTTTATCCACTAAAACCACTAACGTTATTTATCATGCACTTCCTGTGGATGAATTCATATCAAACTTGGACCGTGAAAAAACTAATGACTTAGATAAAATCAAAAACTTACTTCAACAATTTGATGCTCGTGTTGAGTCAGGTCCTCTTTGGCATATAACTGGATATGATAAAGTTATGAATAAATGTAAATATCTCTTAAAGAATGCTAAAAATGAAGTGTACATGCAAATTTGGAAAGAAGATATTGATGATGAGCTGCTGAATCTCTTACTAAAAGCTGAAAGAAAATTTGAAAATTTCATACTTATTTTATTTTGTAAAGATCATTTATATGATCTCCCGTTAAAAAAATACTATAAGCATGGTTTTGAAGAAGCAAAATTGAACGAAATGGGAAGTCGCTGGATTTCCATAGTGGTAGATTCCAATGAAATAATGTTTGGTTCTATTACCAATAAGAATACCGCTGATGTTGTATGGACACAAAATAATGATATGGTATTCTTAGCAAAAGAATATATTATACACGATGCCTATACCGCTAAGATTCTTGAAACACTTGGTGATAAAGCAAAAGATACTCTTGGAGTTAATTTAGAAGAAGTACGAAAGATTTTTAAGTAATTTTAGATTATTGAATAAAAAATGCCTAAGATAATTTGCAGATATAAAATAATTAAAAATAATCTATATAAAAATAATAAGGCAGCCTCATAAAGAGATTTTGGAAATAATTTGAATAAATTTTAGACAATCTTAGAAGAAAAAATAAAAAAACTCCGTAATTCATCACAGGACGTGATGAGCCAATTTCCGCCCCAAGGACGGGGCATAAATTGGGTAGGAGTTTTTTTATTTTTTATTCTTAGAGTGTCTTAATGAAATGACTTATTT
>NZ_LZFO01000054.1 GCF_001758365.1 Clostridium acetireducens DSM 10703 | reverse complement strand
ATTTAGAAAGTGAATTTAATACAAATCCCAAAATGTATATAAATATTACATTAGCTATAGTTTCTCCTTTTAACACTTTATCATTACAAATATTAATTTTTATAAAAATATAAATTAAAGTTATAATTGTAGGAAAAACAAAGGCACTTTTATTTGGAAATCTTAAAGATTGAAACATCATATATATGTATAATATAGGCATTAAAAACATTGTATTTTGTAAATATTGGTGATGAAGCAATTATTAAATACATAAAAGATTCAGGAATAGCAAAACAAAAATTAGAAGCTTTAGGTTTAACTCCTGGTACAAAAATAACTATACTGTCAAATAATATGAATGGTTCTTTTGTGGTTTATGTTAGAGGATGTAAACTAATACTTGGTAATTCTATAACTTCTAAAATAATAGTAAAAGTTATATAATATAACTGATAATGAATTTTAATATCAATTATATTATATATTTAATTCTACAAAAATCAAATACTTATTTACATTTTATTTTTAACTTTTTCACACAAGTTATCTAAATAGTGTATAGTCATTTGGTTTTTATTCGAAATATTCAATAAGATATATGCTAAAATTAGTATATATAAAAGTAATATAAAAGAAGTGAAACTATGAATAATAATATACTGCTAGAATCCGGTACAGGAGAATTAGAAATTTTAGAGTTTGTAGTAAGCAATAAACATTACGCCATTAATGTTATAAAAGTTAAAGAAGTTTTAGATGTAAACAATTTAACAAAACTTCCACAAACTCATCCTGCTATAGCTGGATTAATATTATGCAGAGAAGAAATAATAACATTAGTAGATTTAAAATACGTTTTAGATGGTACAAAACAAAATTTAAGTAATTCTAAAACTATTATATGTGAATTTAATAAAATAAAAGTGGCATTTAATATTGATGACATTATAGGTGTTCACCGTATTAAATGGTCTGAAATAATGAAACCAGATGATTTATCCATTAATTCACTAGTTATAGGAAATATCATTTTAAAAGATAGAATACTTTTGCTTTTGGATTTTGAAAAAATAGTTACAGATATTAGCCCAAGTACTGGTATTAGCGAGGATAGACTTGATAAAATAAGTTATAAGGATAGGTCTAATATTAAAATTGCATTAGCAGATGATTCAGCTTTAATAAGAAAGTTATTAAAAGATACTTTGACTAAAGCTGGATTTAAAAACTTAAAAATTTTTAATGATGGAAAAGAAACTTTGGATTTTTTACATGCCATTTTAGAAGAAAAAGGTGAAAACTTTACTGATTACATTCAAGCTCTTATAACAGATATTGAAATGCCTCAAATGGATGGACATACTCTTACAAGAAAAATAAAGGAACATCCTATTTTAAAAAAGCTTCCTGTTATAATATTTTCTTCACTTATTACAGATAATTTAAGACATAAAGGTGAGGCTGTAGGTGCAGATGCTCAGCTAAGCAAACCAGAAGTAGGTGGCTTAGTAGATTTAATAGACGGTTGTGTGTCTAATATTAAAAATTAAAATATTTTAAACATCACTAACATTTATTTTATTAATATAATAATATTAAATTCTTATTATTATATTTGAGGTTATAAAATGATTGAAAAAATTATATTAATAACATTAATTTTAGCTTGTATTTTTACCAAAAATAAACCTATGGTATTAGCATCTATAATAGTACTTATTTTTTCTTTTATAAACAATGATAATATCATAAAATTTTCTAGGAAATATTTTTTAGAAACTGGTCTGTGTTTTTTAATGATATGGATGCTTATACCTTTAATAGACAAAAACAAAGAATCTATTTTAGATGTAAAAAATTATTTAAATTTAAATGGCTTTGTATCAATTGCCTGTGGTATATTTGTAGCTATAATTGCTAGTAAAGGATTAAATTTCTTAACTGGAAATGTTTCTGTACTAGGTGGGGTAATTTTAGGCTCCATCATTGGAGTAGCATTTTTAGGCGGAATACCTGTAGGTCCAATGATTGCATCTGGAATATCTTTTGAAATAATTGCCATGATAAAATACTTTGTTGAAAAATAGCTAGAGTTTTTGGAGTTAAGAGTTAAGAGAGAAAAGTTAAGAGTTTTGGAGAATTTTTCTCCATTAGCATTACGAAAAATTTAAAATTATATTAATAATACAATTTCAGTAAAAATAAAATTTTTACTGAAATTGAACCACAACTCTTAACTTTTTTCTATTAACTCTTAACTTTTAAAAATTGCATTGCTTTGAATTTTTTTTACTATGTTTGCTAAAATACTTCTAGGTGTTATTTTTGATAAAAATACTAAGAATTTATTTAAAATACCAGGTACAACTACTTTTTTTCCTTTCATTAATCCATCATAGGCTATTTCAGCTACTTTTCTAGGATTCATAGCATTTTTTAAATCACATTTACCTGCATTTTTGCTAAATTCTGTGCTAGTAGTTCCAGGGCAAAGAGCTGTTACTGTTATATTGTAATGTTTAAGCTCATTACATATAGCTTCTGAAAAAGATAAAACATAAGCTTTTGTAGCATAGTATACAGCTATTATAGGACCTGGTTGGTATGCTCCTGTTGAAGCTACATTTAATATTTTACCTTGTTTTCTTTCTATCATATCTTTTACAAATAATCTTGTTAATTCCGTTAAAGCTGTTATGTTAATGTTTATGGTATCTATATGCTTTTTTAATTCTATTTCATGAAAAAAACCGCAACTACCTATACCTGCATTGTTTACAAGTATATCTATATTAATATTTGATTTTTTTACTTCATTAAAAACTTCTTTAGCTGCATTTATTTTAGTTAAATCTTTTTGTATAACTTTAGTTTTTACTCCGTAGCATTTTAATATTTTTTCTGCCATTTCATTTAGTATATTTTCTCTTCTAGCTACTAATACAATATTATACCCCTTTTCAGCAAATACTTTTGCCAATTCATATCCTATTCCTGAAGATGCTCCTGTTATTAAAACTGTTTTGTTATTCAAATTCTACACCAACCTATTTTATGTTTTCATTAATAATAGTTCCTGCTTATTTTAAATTTCAAAATAATTTATAGATTCTTTAAGATTTTTAGATACATCTCTTAATTCATCTGCTGATTCAGATATATTATCAAAAGTGTTTACCTGATCTTGTACAGTAGCAGACAATTCTTCTGTAGCTGCAGCAAACTTTTCAGATATATCTTTTATAGAAACTATAGAATTTAGTGCATCCTCCTTTTCACTATTTATTACATTTACATTTTTCATAAGTATATTAATATTATTTATAGTTTCTTTTACTACTTTAATTATACTTTCAAAAGTTTCATTAGTTTTTTCTATGGAATATTTAGAGTCATTAATAGTTACACCAGCCATATCTATACTGTCTTTTGTAATTTGAATTTCTCTTTGAATTTCTTTTATTATATCCTCTATTTCTTTAGCAGAATAAGATGTTTGCTCTGCTAGTTTTTGTATTTCATGTGCTACTACTGTAAAGCCTTTTCCTGCTTCTCCAGCTCTTGCAGCTTCAATAGATGCATTTAATGCTAATAAATTTGTTTGATCTGCAATGCCTTGAATTGTAGTTAATATTTTAGCCACATCATCAGATTTATTATTAAGTATTATTACATTTTGAGAAACCTTGTGGGTAACTTCCTTATTGTTTTCAAATTTATTTTTTAAATCTAAAACTGTATTTATGCCTTCCTTTGTAACAGATTCAGAATTTTCTGCATATTCTTTTAAAATATTAGAAACATTCACTACAGAATTTATATTTTCTGCAAGATTGAAAAGAACTTTAGTTGCCGTTTCTGCTTGTTTGGCTTGATTTGTTGTACCTGCTGCAATTTCTTCTATTACTTCAGAGGTTTCATTTATAGACTTTAAATTATCAGAAACAATATCTGCTAGCTTATTTGAATTTTTATAAGAATTTTCAGAAGTTACCTTAATATTTCCTACCAAATTTCTAATAGCTTCCCTCATTTTTCCTACAGACTTTGCCATTATACCAGTTTCATCTTTATTATCCAATAAAAAATTATAATCTTTATTATCAGCAAAATTAAAATCTGCAGTAGAATTTATAATTTTTGTAATATTTACAATAGGTTTAGAAATTACATTTCCTAAATAACAAGCTACCATAGTTGAAGCAGCTATAGAAATTATAGTTACACTAATGATTAACTTTATAAGATTATATACTCCTTTATATACTTCTTTTGAAGGTACAGCAATACAAAATGTCCAATCATTATTTAATTTTGCATAACTTACTATTTTTTCCACATCATTTTTCTTGTATTGTTTAAAACCAGATTTATTGTTTTTTATTTCTTTTGTAACAGGAATATAATATCCATTATCTACTCTTTCAAGATTATCTTTTATTTTATAAGTAGGATGAGATAAAAAATCATTTTTTTCATTTACAAGAAATCCATAACCTGTTTCATAAGCTTTTGTGTTTTTTACATAACTTTCAATTCTTTCAAAATTCACATCCATACCTACAACACCTATGGTTTTGCCGTTTTTATATAAAGGTACTACATAGGATATCATATTTACATTTATATTAGCATTAAAATAAGGATTAAGCCATACAGCCTTTCCTGCTTTTACAGGTACATAGTACCAACCTACATGTTCTATATCCTCAGTGTCATATTTACTAAAATCTGTAGGTACAAGTTTTTCAAGACTTCCTGCACCTTTTTCATCCGCATAAAAAAGTCCTGAAGTAGCTGGAGTTTTTTCCGGATTAAATCTTATGTAAAAAGCCATAGCACCAGTATTTTCAGCAATTTTTTTTGCTACAGGTTCAATTTTTTCCTGATAGCTTTTTAAATACTGTTCATCACTAAAAAATTTATCTTCATTATCTAACATTTCAATGCAAGAAAAAGCCAGTGCATTAACAGAACTTTCAATTTCTTTTATAGTTACATTTAGTTCTGCTGCAGTATTAGAAGATTTTAATTTTAGCTCATCCTTTGAATTGCCTTGTATTACTTTTAAGTAGTTAAATGAGGTTATTAATCCTACTAATAAAATTGATAAAACAGAACATAAAACTATAGAGACTATTATTTTACTTCTTATCTTCCTCACTTTAATTCCCCTATTATTTTAAATTTTATCCATTATATTCTATAATATATTATATATTACTATTCGTCATTTTTCTATATATTTGTTTTAATTTCCAGTAATTTTAGATATAAAATTAAAATTATTTTTTGTATTGTATGAAAAAAGATTTTCCTTAGGTATCTATCTATAATTTTATTCTTATTTTAATTTTCTAATACACTCTATACTAAATTATATAGCTATATTTTCCCTTTTTCTATATTATTACATAAACTTAAACTACTTTTAACAATGCACAAGAATAAAATCTCATCTAAAAAGAAAAAGCTTATAAAAAACTTTTAATTCTTTAAAGTAATCTAGTATAATATCAGAGAAAAAATAATTTAAAATAATAATACTATAACCATAAAGAGATTTTGGAAATAAGTCATTTCATTAAGACACTCTAAGAATAAAAAAAACAAAAAACTCCTACCCAATTTATGCCCCATCCTTGGGGCGGAAATTGGCTCATCACGTCCTGTGATGAATTACGGAGTTTTTTGTTTTTTTATTCTAAGACTGTCTAAAATTCATTCAAATTATTTCCAAAATCTCTTTATGGTTATAGTATTATTATTTTAAATTATTTTTTCTCTGATATTATACTAGATTACTTTAAAGAATTAAAAGTTTTTTACTTAGAGTATAATTTTATTAATCAAATATAGTATTAATTACCCCTTGGATAAATTATACAAATATCACAAAACATTACTCATAAATTTTACTAGCATTTAATAACTTTATAATAATAGTGTGATATTATAATATTGAGGTGATTGTTATATGAGTATACAAATATATCAAAACCGAGATTTTAAAATTTATAAGGCTGGTGATGGTTTTATAGTGCATAATAAGCATAAAAATTTTAAAAATGGTCATACTCATGTAAAAAAATATAGTACTTGCATGGTAATGATAAAACTGCTAGAAAGAAAGCAAATACCAAGGAGCAAAAGCAAATATTTTATAGATAGCCTCATAAGATTAAGTAGTGATAAAAAATATACAAAAAAAATTATTAAATATACGGACTCAATTAAAATAGCTTAGCTAAATTTAGATTATTGAAAAAAATAATTAAAAATAATGTGTATAAAAACAATAATATTAGCACCATAAAGAGATTTTGGAAATAATTTGAATGAATTTTAGAGACTCTTAGAATAAAAAATAAAAAAACTCCGTAATTCATCACAGGACGTGATGAGCCAATTTCCGCCCCAAGGACGGGGCATAAATTGGGTAGGAGTTTTTTTATTTTTTATTCTAAGAGTCTCTAAAATTCATTCAAATTATTTCCAAAATCTCTTTATGGTGCTAGTATTATTGTTTTTATACACATTATTTTTAATTATTTTTTTCAATAATATAAATTTAAATAAAACTTCTTAAATGCTAACATTTACATAGATTTAATTAAAATATCTGTTAACTTTTCTGCCATACCTTTAAAATCTAAATTGTTTACAGTGTAGATTAAATCTATGTATTTTGAAGGAATGGAGTCTATTCCTTTTATAGCACCACAAATGCCACAAGCCATGGCTCCTATAGTGTCTGTATCACCGCCTATATTAGCTGCAAGCTTGGCACACTTTATTGTATTTGCCTTAGATAAATAAACCAATGCTAAAGCACAGGGAACAGATTCTGAAGCTGAAAAACCAGTACCTATTATATCATAAAGATTTTGAAGTGCATCTTCTTCGCTATAAGCTTTCTTTACAATATCAATAGCTATTTTTATTCTCTTTCCTACTGATGGTGCTGGTACATCAAAGCCTTTTTTTAAAGCCTTTATAGCAGTTTTTGATGCAGTTTCTATTATTTCATTTAAATCCTCCATTCCACATATTCCACAGGCTACTGCAGAAGCTATAGCACAAGCTCCTGAAATAGCTACATTAGTATTATGAGTAGGAAGACTTGCTAATTCTACATTGTCTATTAATTTTTCTACTTCTTGAAAGCTACTTATTATTCCTACGGGAACTATTCTCATAGCCGCTCCATTAGTTGTACCGTTAATACCTACTTCTCTTAAAGTAACACCTTTTTTATAATTTTTAAATGCTTCCTTAACACTAGGTCCAATAAATTCTTCTTTTAATTCTTCACTCATTCCATCAATCCATTTTATTAACTTTTCCATTATATCTTCAGAAACAACTTTTCCACCATTCTCTACTATTGATTCAGCTAATAAAAAAGTTTGTATAGTATCATCTGTAACTTGTCCCATTTTAAGGTAATATGTTACCAAATTTTGTTTAGGTGGTTCTACAAAATCTTCTACACACACAAGGTTAGTTTTTATTTCTTCTCTTGTAAACCACTCTGCAGGCATCCCCATTGTATCCCCTATAGCTACTCCAACAAGTGCTCCGTATACTTTTTTTATTAATACTTCCTTTAAATTATCCATATTATGTAATACACCCCTGATTCATAGTACTTTCCTAAATACATGTATAGATTACATCATTTTAGAATATTTTGTCAACTTAATTTATTTTTAATTTTATCCCAATTTCTAGTGGCTAATTTTATTTTATCATTAAAAAGTAGTGTATTTTTCAGCATAAAATTTACAATAAAAAATTAGTGCTGCTAGTGTTATTAAGTAATGGGGTAAATAAGTCATTTCATTAAGAGACTCTAATAATAAAAAATTAAAAAACTCCTACCCAATTTATGCCCCGTCCTTGGGGCGGAAATTGGCTCATCACGTCCTGTGATGAATTACGGAGTTTTTTTATTTTTTATTCTAAGAGTCTCTAAAATTCATTCAAATTATTTACCCCATTACTTAATAACACTAGCAGCACTAATTTTTTATTGTAAATTTTATGCTGAAAAATACACTACTTTTTAATGATAAAATAAAAAAAGCCCTAAGGCTTCTTTTTAATCCAATATCTTAATTACTTCTATTTCATAGTCTCCATCTGGAGAATTTACAGTAACTTTTTCACCTATTGGAAGTTTATATAAAGATTTTCCTAAAGGTGATTCTATACTTATTTTCATATTTTTAAAATCAGATTCTACAGAACTTACTAAAGTTATTTCAAAGCTTTCATCAGTATCGTAAAATTTAACTAAAGCTTTTTTATTAATATCAAATACATGTTTTTCAGAAGTTTCTTCAACTATTACTGCATTTCTCAATTGAGCTTCTAGTTCTAATATTCTGGTTTCAGTTAGAGATTGGTCATCTTTAGCAGCACTATAATCTGCATTTTCACTTAAATCCCCTTGAGCACGAGCAGCTTTTAGTGCTTCTTTGATTTCTGATCTTTTTACAGTCTTTAGATAGTTTAATTCTTCTTCAATTTTCTTCTTACCAGACTCTGTTAAAATTAATTTATCCAATTGCATCACCATCCTAAATTTATTTTTATATGAAAATTATAATATGTACACATAAAATAATAATACTAAACCACTTATTTTTCAAGTATACCCTAATCAGGAAAGAGTATACTAAAATATAACATAATAGGATATATATCGGAACAAACTCTTGCCTAATTAATACTTGATACTTGGGCAATTTTATTTAAGCATTAATAATAGTTGCAGCATAAAATTTACATTAAAAAATTAGTGTTGCTGTGTCCTTAAGTAATGGGGTAAATAA
>NZ_LZFO01000053.1 GCF_001758365.1 Clostridium acetireducens DSM 10703 | reverse complement strand
AAGTATTCACTCCTCTTTGTTGTGTATTTTTGGTGGTACTTAAATATTCGACATTTTGGGGTGAATTTCCTTTTTGAATAATAAAAAAGTTAGTAAAATCAATGATTATAAAATATGAAATTTACTCAATATATAATAAATATTATTATTAAAATTAATGTTATAATTCATAATATTAGTTCCTAAAAACTTTTTCATGAAAAAATTTATTATAATTGTAATAAAAATAAAAATAAAAAAAGAAACTTCACTACTTTTTTGATTTGTATATTTTTTAAAATTAATTTGTTTATAAAAAGGCACCTGTATAGGAATAACATCTATATTCTCTTGATTTTTAATTTTTAAAACAAAAATCATAAATATAGCTAATTCATTTGCAAATATAAATTGATTTAAAGTAATACTTAAATTAGCCAAATCACCATTAAATACATTAAAAATACTCATTAAAATTGCAATTGATATCATCCACATTAAATATTTTTGTATATAATTAATTATTTTATAAGTAGTGCTTTTACTATTATTATATTCTTTAATAATTGATTTACAAAACTCTTCATAGTCTTTTCCAATAAACAAATCTACAGATTTACCCTCTATGTCAGCTTGCAACATCATATCTATTATTTGTTGCAAAATCTCTTCTTTTTCATCCATTGTTAAAGTGCTATTTTGAATATAAGTAGTTATATTTTTATATAAACATAAATTCGAGTCATTTAATTTTTTCTGTTCTTTTAATCTAATTTTTCTTAACCTAATTGCCGATATCATACCTTAACCCTCCAATACATTATCAATATTTCTTTTAATTTTTTTCCAAGATACTATAAAATCCTTTAATTCTTTAAATCCTTCTTCTGTGATATAATAATACTTTCTCATAGGTCCTAAAGGTGATTTTTTCATAGTGGAATATAATAATTTTTTCTTTTCTAATCTTATTAGTATGGGGTATACACTACCTTCTGAGACACCTTCAAATCCAAATTCTACTAATTTTTCACATACTTCATAACCGTACGTTTCATTTTTACTTACTATATCTAAAATGCTACCTTCTAATAATCCTTTTAACATTTGTGTAGTATTAGCCATTTAATCACCTGCCTTGTATTACACAATAGTATGTAATTACATATTATACTTACTATTAGGTATTGTCAAGTAGTATTTGTTTTATCACACATAAAAAATCTCTACTTTTACATAGAGATTTTTTATAATTTAAAAATTATACTTATACATTTTTTCATTAATACATTCTAAGATAAACAAAACATCCTGGTTTAGTATGATGATCTAATATCATTGCATCTTCTAATAGATCCCTAATTGAACATAAAATCATAAAATATTATAATAATTCTTTTCTTAATTCACTTCCTGATTTAGGTGAAAGATATGCAAAAGGTACATCAAGCACTGTAATAGCTCCTGTTCTTCCTTCTTTTGCAAATCTATTTACTGCTCTAGCATAAGCCACTAATACACTGGAAGTAAACTCAGGATTACTCTCTAGCTTCAAACTAAATTCCATCATTTGATTTACTCCACCTTCTGTTTTTCCTGAACGTATAACAAATCCTCCATGAGGCATACCGGAGTGTTTTTCTTTTAGTTCTTCTTCGGAAATAAAGTTAACAGTAGTATTGTAGTCTACAAAATAGTTAGGCATATTTTTTATTTCCTGTTCTATTTTATTTAAATCTGCACCTTCTTCTGGTACTACATAGCAAACACGCTCATGTTTTTCTCTTGTTGTAAAATCAGCATTTTCTCCATTTCTAACTTTTTCAAGAGTTTCTTTTATTGGAACTGTATATTGAATTCCGCCCTTTACACCTTTTATTCTTCTAATAGCATCAGAATGTCCTTGACTTACACCTTTCCCCCAAAAAGTATAATCTTTACCTTTTGGCAATACTACTTGCCCAAGAAGACGATTTAATGAAAATAAACCTGGATCCCAACCTGTAGATATAAGACTTACTGTTTTTGCAGATTTTGATACGCTATCCATTTTATTAAAATACTGAGGAATTTTTGCATGAGTATCAAAACTATCAATAGTGTTAAAGTGTGCAGCCATAATTGGTCCTTGTTCTCCTAAATCTGTAGCAGAACCTCCGCATAATATCATTACATCTATTTTTTCTTTGTACTCATTAACTTTTGATATATGTACCAAATTTGAGTTATTTGAATCTATATCCGCTGGATTTCTTCTTGTAAATATAGCTTGTAACTCTATATCTGGATTTTGTTTAACTGCTTTTTCTACTCCTTTTCCTAGATTTCCATAACCTATAACTGCTATTCTAATTTTATCTTTCATAATATCCTCCTTTTATTTTTTATTAAATTTATTTTATTATTTTCTATTAAATTTCACAATAGTTTTTTTAGCAAAAATTTGTTTAACTAAAGCAAATTTTAATATATATAATACTTTATAATACTTTATAATACTTTATAATACAAATCTCTCTTCCCTCTTAACTAAAAAAAATTGCATAACAATTTTTTACAAAGGTGAGTTTTGAACAATAAATTTAAGTACTTCTTTAGACAATAAAAGTATATCTTGTTTGCTTAAATTTGAAAAATCATGACTGCTATTTTCAAGTGTTACAAGCTTTACAAAAACTCCATTTTCCACACATTTATTATATAGCTCAGTAGAATTTTTATAAGAAACTAGTGTGTCTTTTTTACTATATACCATTAAAGTTTTTGGAGCATTTTCATGGACATAATTTATAGGACTATATTTAGAAACTACATATTTTATATTAGGAATGGATTTTAAAATATTATTAATATCCCAAGTAGCCTTTGAAAAATTCAAACTATTTAAATCTGTAGGTCCTAAAATGTCAATAACATATTTAACTTTAGAAGGGTATACTTCCAAATTAGAGTCATCTTTAAATTCATTATCCCCAGTATATGCAGCAAGTAAGGATAAATGAGCTCCTGATGAAATACCTAAAATGCCTATTTCATTTGTATTAAAATTATACTCATACTGGTTTTTATAAACCCATCTTACAGCATCTTTAATATCAGAAACAAGTTTATCAAAGCCTACTCCTGGCTTCATAAGTTGATATTCCACGCTAATTATAGTAAATCCTTCTTCACGAAAAACATCTAATAATGGTGAAAGAGCACTAGGAATACTTTTATCTCCATAAACCCAAGAACCTCCATGGACATATAAAATTACTGGTGAACCTTTAGAAAGTTTCTTCTTAGATTTATATATGTCTAATGTTAATGGAACGTTATTTGTATTCTTATAAACAATATTTTCAGCATAAATAGTATTCATAGCATTTATATCTTTAATATGAATATCAGAATGCAATTTCTTTTGCAAATATACATATTTTTTCCCTATATTTATATATAGCTTAATTCTATTTCTATATATAAAAGTAAAGCATGAAATAAAAATAACTACTGCAATTAAAATAATTTTTAAAATCTTGACAAATCTTTTCATAACTATGACCCCTTGAAATAATAAAAATTTATATATACATTGTACAACAAATTAGCGAAATTTTATAAGTAAATTACTGTTATATTTTCAAAAACTACATTATATGTAAATGTTTTATTACATGTAACATTTAATTGAATATAAACCTTTTATCATCTATATATATTTTTTATACTAGGTAGTATAATTAAACTAAATAAAATTTTAGGAGGGTTTACACATGAATAATAACGAAAAAGAAATTTTAGAAAAAATTTTAAGAGAACTTCAAGATATAAAAGTTATACTACAAGAGCATTGTACAGAAAATGAAGTAAGTGTATTAAAAGATTACATTAATAACAATAAGTAATTTTACGCTTTCCTAAATATAAAAAATCATGCAATTTTTAATGTAGGATAATTTCAGAGAAAAAATAATCTGTATAAAAATAATAAGACAGCAGCATAAAGAGAGTTTGTAAATAAGTCATTTCATTAAGACACTCTAAGAATAAAAAATAAAAAAACTCCTACCCAATTTATGCCCCGTCCTTGGGGCGGAAATTGGCTCATCACGTCCTGTGATGAATTACGGAGTTTTTTTATTTTTTCTTCTAAGATTGTCTAAAATTCATTCAAATTATTTACAATCTCTCTTTATGCTGCTGTCTTATTATTTTTATACAGATTATTTTTTCTCTGAAATTATCCTACATTAAAATACTATAATATTAATAAATTAGTCACCTATTATATAAACATTAACTTGTCTTCTTCCCCAGCTTCTTGCTTCAGATTCTGAATTTACAAATATATCTATTATATTTCCTTTAATAGCTCCACCAGTATCCTCTGCAACAGCATATCCGTATCCTTCTACATAAACTCTAGTTCCTAGTGGAATAACTCTTGGATCTACAGCTATAGTACTATATCCACTTGAATTTCTCATTGTTTTAGTTCCTGATGCTGTATAACCATCCCCTGAATATGCAGTTGCTTCCATGCTTAATACTCTAGAATAGGAAGTTGATTTTGACATACCACGAGATAAAGTAACACTTCTATTACTTGATGCTCTACTTCTAGCTGCTTTTGCATTTTCCATAGCTATTAATTCTTTTTCTTTTTCATTAACTTTACTAAGCATTGCCTTTTGTTCTGCTACATCTTTATTCAATTTCGCTAAAATAATTCTATTTTTTTCTCTTATATCTTTTAATTTATTATTCTCAGCATCTAATCTTTCTTTCTGTTTTGCTATGTTTTCTTTTTCTATCTTTAACTTATTAATAACATTTTTATCAAACTGCATTACTTTTGAAATCATATCTACCCTTGATATTAAATCTTCTAAATCTTGTGCTCCTAAAATTACTTCAAGATAGCTACCACTTCCACTTATATACATAGCTCTTGCTCTTTTTCCAAACATATCTTCTTGTGATTCAACATTTTTTTCTACAGATTTTAGCTTGTCCTGAGTTTTTTTAATATCTTGATTAATTCTATTCATGTCATTCTTATTACTTTCAACTTTTTTTATTACATCATTTATCTCATTGTCCAACTTTTCAATTTTTAACTGTAATTCTTTTTTATTATCTTGAGTTTCTTTTAATGTATTAGGTGCTGCAAAAACGTTATTACTGGTGGTTATAACTAATGCTAGCATTACAATAAAAGATAATATTCTCTTATTCAATTTGTCTTCCTCCTCTTGATATAATGTATTTAACAAAAAATGCTACATTCATTTTTTATTTAACTAATAAACATTATACCATTCTTAAAGGATTTCGCCCAGTCCTTTTGAGTTATTAAAATAGAAAAGCTACATTAAAATGCTTAGTTTATTATATACTTAAACAAATTAAAAGAGATTACACTAAGTAATCTCTTTAACTTATTTTAAGCTTGTGGAAGTATTATCATTACACAATTTGTCTTTTTTAATACTTGAGAAGTTACAGATCCAACTATTCCTGAAAACTTTTTCTTAGTATTCTTAGCCATAATAATAGTATCAATATTATTCTTTGAAGAATAGCCTAGTATTTCTTTATCAGCATATCCGAATAATATTTCTTTTGTACAGTTAAATTCTCCTAATTTTTTACTAGCTTTATCTAATATTTCGTTTCCTATTCTTTTTTTATCATCCATTACTTCTGCAAATGGCATTCCATGAACAAAAACTACTTATCCTACATTTATTAATGCTATTTCTGTTTTCTTAGGATCAAAATTGTCTTTCACAAATTCAATAGTCATTAAATCTCTATCACTTCCGTCTATAGGTAGTAATATTTTTTTCATAACAATCACCTTCCTTTTATTTTGTCACTTATATACTTCTACATCATTAACCAAATATCCTCTTAATTCTTTATAAAATTTTCCTATTATTCATTTATTTTATAAACAAAGAAAATTTATTACTGTTTATAAAATATTTTCTTAAATTTGATATTAATTTTAATTTTATAATAAATACATTTTTACAATTGCAAATTTTATCTAAATGCAGTTTTTTATAGAATTAATATGTTTATTTTTTGTTAAGAAATTCGTAAGAAATTTAGTAAGTTGTTTGTAAAAATTCTGATATATAATTAAAAATATAGATTGCCTAAGGAGGTGTTAAAAAATGATATAATTTATTAATAGAAGGGATGGGATAATTATGAAATATAATGTTTTAGTAGTAGATGATGAAAAAGAAATAACAGAAGCTATAGAAATATATTTAAAAAATGAAAATATAAACGTTTTTAAAGCTCATAATGGTATAGATGCATTAATGGTTTTAGAAGAAAAAGAAATACATCTTATTATAATGGATATTATGATGCCTAAAATGGATGGAATTAAAGCTACATTTAAAATTAGGGAAAATAAAAACATTCCTATAATAATGCTTTCTGCTAAATCAGAAGATACGGATAAAATATTAGGTCTTACTATAGGTGCAGATGATTATATTACAAAACCCTTTAATATGTTAGAACTAGTAGCTAGAGTTAAATCTCAACTTAGAAGATATATGGATTTAGGAAAATACAAAGAAACTAAAGATAAAATTGTAGTAGGAACTCTTATATTAGATAAAAAAAGAAAAATGGTAACAGTTGAAGATAAAGAAATAAGGGTTACTCCTATTGAGTATAGGATATTAGAACTTTTAATGGAAAATAAGGGAAGAGTTTTTTCCATTGAAGAAATATATGAAAAAGCTTGGAAAGAACCTTATTATAAGGGTGAAAATACTGTAGCTGTTCATATAAGAAGAATTCGCGAAAAAATTGAAATTAATCCTAGGGAACCTAGGTATTTAAAGGTGGTATGGGGAATTGGATATAAAATCGAAAAATAAATTTTTGTATATTATTATTTTTATTATAGCAATTTACTCACTCTCTCTTTCATGTTTAATTAGCTATGATTTAATAAAAAATAGAAACTATATAGTTGCAAAAGATCCTTACTTTAATAGTTTTGAATTTGACGAAGAAATTACTTCTTTTTCTCAAAACTTATGTAATTTATATATATATTACAAAGACTATAATGAAAAAGTTGGAGAAAGTAAAGTTACTAAAGAGGACTTAGATGGATTAAGAGTCTATTATGAAGATCAATTAAAAACTTCAGAAACAGAAATTCAAAATAAATACAATGAATATATATTAAATGCTGAAAAATCTGGAGATAAAAATAGAGTAACTGCATTAACTAATGAAAAAAATGAAAAACTCGATTCTCTAAGAAAAGAAAACTTAAAAACTGAAGATCAATTAAAAAAAGAAGTAGCATTAAGATATACTAAAGACTATGAAGATATAAAAAAAGTTATGGAAACTAGAAAAGATATAAAATATTATATTAACGATACAAAAAATAAAAAAATATATACTAATTTGCCTAAAGGGACAAATATAAATGAATATTTAAAAAGTAAATCTCTTTATAACATAAGTTTACCATTAAATAATCTTTCTAATAATATTAGATTTAAACAATCGCATTGGATTTTTAGTAGTTCTTCATGGAAAGGCTATATTATAATTCCTAAAAACTTAAATTCAGATTCCTATATACTAAAAAACTATCACTATTATAATTCTGTTAGAGATAGACTTTTAAAAGAATGTATAATAGGGTCGTTATCTTTAATATTAGGAATTTCTATGTTAATATTACTAAAAAATCGTAAAATTACTTCTATTACTATTTTAGATAAAATAAAAAAAGTATATTTTAATCTTCCTTTAGATTTAAAAATATTTATATTTGTTATATATACTGTTTTAATGAGCACTTATTTAATAAACATTAGTTTTTTTTATAAACCTTTAGGTATTGCACACTTTACAAAACTTAGTTTTGTAAGTATTTATATACTCTATCTTATATTTAATATAAAATATGCTATAAAGCTTAAACAAAATAAAGACATTTTATCAGCTGAATATAAAAATAGTTTAATAATTAAATTATTAAATAAATTTAAAAAAAGCAATTTAAATAAGAATATTAAATTTAAAATAATATTTTTCATAGCATTTTCAGCACTATTAGGCATGTTCATACTTTTAGTATTAGTACTTGGAATACGCAATATATTCATAGCTGCTGTTATAA
The DNA here is from genome assembly GCF_001758365.1 of Clostridium acetireducens DSM 10703. Lineage (GTDB taxonomy): Bacteria > Bacillota > Clostridia > Clostridiales > Clostridiaceae > Clostridium_C > Clostridium_C acetireducens. The sequence continues at coordinate 1,075 of NZ_LZFO01000053.1, read as the reverse complement.
CTATAGGTTATGTATTTTTAATTATACGTTATTTATTTAAAAAAGCAGATTACTTAAATGAAATATTAAAAGCAACAGAAGAAATTGCTTCAGGAAATCTAGACTATGTTATAGAAGAAAAAGGAGAAGAAACTTTATCTAAAATAGCTTCTAATATTAACAGCATGAAACAAGGTTATAAAAAATCTCTAGAGCAACAAATAAAAAGTGAGAGATTAAAAACAGAACTTATAACCAATGTATCTCATGATTTAAAAACTCCTCTTACTTCTATTATAAATTATGTAAATTTATTAAGAGACAATGATTTAACTAAAGAAGATACTAACGCATATATAGAAATTTTAAGTAGAAAATCAGATAGACTTAAAATTCTTATTGATGACTTATTCGAAGCATCTAAAATGTCTAGTGGTTCTGTAGATTTAAATATTGAAAAAGTTGATGTAAACTCCTTATTACAGCAATCTATAGGAGAATTAGAAGAAAAAATTAAAGAAGCTTCATTAATACTTAGATTTAAATATAATAATAAAAAAATTTATGCAAACTTAGACGGAAAAAGGACCTGGAGAGTATTTGAAAATTTAATAAATAATATTATTAAATATTCTCAACCTAACACTAGAGTGTATATTGACTTAATTGAAAAAGATAATAATATAGTAGTTACTATGAAAAATATATCTAATTATGAAATGAATTTTAATTCAGATGAACTTTTTGAAAGATTTAAAAGAGGAGATAAATCTAGAAACACTGATGGTTCTGGATTAGGACTTGCCATTGCAAAAAGCATTGTAGAACTTCAAGGTGGCACCTTAAATATCCAAATTGATGGAGACCTTTTTAAAGTAATTGTGAAATTCAAAAAAGTAATGAAATAAAATTAGGTTATTGAATAAAAAACCATTAAAAATAAGCTGTATAAAAATAATAATACAGTCCCATAAAGAAAGTTTGTAAATAATTTGAATGAATTTTAGACAATCTTAGAAGAAAAAATAAAAAAACTCCGTAATTCATCACAGGACGTGATGAGCCAATTTCCGCCCCAAGGACGGGGCATAAATTG
>NZ_LZFO01000052.1 GCF_001758365.1 Clostridium acetireducens DSM 10703 | reverse complement strand
AACATCAGGTTGATAGGTCAGAGGTGCAAGCGTGGTAACATGTTTAGCTGACTGATACTAATAGGTCGAGGGCTTGACCTTAAATATACTGTGCAATTTTGAAAGAATAATTTTCTTTCAAATAAAAGTAATTTACTTAGTTAAAGCTGAGTAGTACTTATTTAAAATAAAAATCTGGTGGTTATAGCTTAAAGGTAACACCCGTTCCCATGCCGAACACGAAGGTTAAGCTTTAAAGCGCTGATGGTACTGCAGGGGAGACCCTGTGGAAGAGTAGGTCGCTGCCAGGTAAGTATGATTTACTAGCTCAGTCGGTAGAGCACATGACTTTTAATCATGGTGTCCGGGGTTCGATTCCCCGGTAGATCACCAAAGCGTATCTCTTAGAGATACGCTTTTTTATTTTATAGTAAATAATATATAAATTATATTTATATATACTAATTATGTTATAATAAGTCTAAGGATTTTATATAAGAAAGAGTTGAAGTTATGTATAAAAATAATGTGTTTAAAACTGTTAGTATAACTATTTTTTTAATATTAACACTTAACTTTAAAGTTAATGCATTTACTATTCCTTATGTAAAAAGATTATATGGAGAAAATAGATATAAAACTAACTTAGAAATTAATAAATATGGTTGGAATAAAAGTAAATATGCAATAATAGCTTCTGGAGAAGATTTTGCAGATGCATTATGTGCGGCTCCTTTATCTAAAAAATATGATGCCCCAATCTTTTTAGTAGATAAGTGTAATATTAAATCAAATATTATTAATCAAATTAAAAATTTTGAAATTGAAAAAGTTTTTATAATAGGTGGACCAGGAGTGGTTTCGGAATCTATAAAAAATGAAATAAATAAAATTGGAATAACAACAGAAAGATTATATGGACAAGATAGATATGAAACATGTATAAAAGTGGCTGAAAAGTTGAATAACAAATCAAATTTATTTTTAGTTTCAGGAGAAAATTTTCCTGATGCCTTATCTATAGCACCTATTGCAGCTAAATATGAAAGTCCTATTATACTTACTAAAAGTTCATGTTTACCTAAAAGTACAAAAATGTATGTAACTAAAGAGTTTTTTAATAAAATATATGTAATAGGTGGAGAGGCGGTATTAGGAGATGGAATATTAAAAGATTTTAGAAATTACAAAAGATTAAGTGGAAAAAATAGATATGAAACTAATTTATCTATTTTAAATGAATTTTCTAATGAATTAGATTTTACTAATTTGTATATAGCATCAGCAGAAAATTTTCCTGATGCTTTATCAGGAGCAGCATTAGCATCACATAACAAAAGTTCTATACTACTTATTAGCAATAGTCCTTTAAAAAGTTCTTTAGATTTTATATCTTCTAATATTAATAATATTAGAGAAATAGTGGTTTTAGGAGGAAAAGGTGTAGTTTCAGATAATGTATTGAAGAGCATATATAATAATATTAATTATTATGATACTCTAAATGAAAATAATTATATTATTGAAAAGGATATAAATATTAAAAATGATAATTGTGAAACTATAAATAAATTAGAATTGCAAATAAATTTAGGACCTATAAGTCAATCTGTATATCAAAAGAATGAAAGAGTTGAAGTATATGGACCGGGTGCTTCTATAGTTAAAGATTCTAATAATAATTATAAAGTTATGATAAATATATCTTATATAGCTAGTGGACAAACTGTTAACTATAAGATATATAGAATGTTTACTAATAGCGAAGTAAAGTATAAAACAGATCTTTCTAATACATCTAGTGATTATAGTTATTTTAGTGAATATGATAAATACACTTCCTCAGAAGATAAAATAGAAAGTAACAATCCTTTAATAATAAGTAAATCTAAAGAGATTGTTGGAAGTGAAAAAAATCCTTACATAAAAGCAAAAAAAATATTTGAGTTTATTAATACTAAAATACAGTATGATTATGAATACGAATATAATTATGATTATTCAGAAGATAGTCAAGGAGCATTAAACACAATAACTTCAGGAAAAGGAGTTTGTGGAGGCTTTGCTAGATTATTTACTGCAATGTGTAGGTCTGTTGGCATTCCTGCTAGAGTAGTTTTTGGATACCATATTCCTCATGAGGATATATCTAATAACTATATGGATACATTATGGTATAAACATGCTTGGTGTGAATTTTATTTACCTGAGTATGGATGGATTATAGCAGACCCTACTTTAAAGAAAAGGGATTGTTACGGAAATATAATTCCTAATTTTGATTATTTTGCAAATAATGAAAAAGGAGATCATTTCATAGAAAGTATTAATGATGCTTCTTATTCTTTTTCTTATTATGGAAATTGTCCTATAAGAAAAGAAAATATTATAGAAAAATCCTATATAAAAAAGACTTATTAAGAAGGTGATATGTTGAATAATATAGATATATTTAAAAAATTATGTTTGTATAGTGTACCAAGCGGAAGGGAAAATTGGGCTTATCCTTTAATAAAAAATATTTTTGGAGAGTATGGAAGCATTTCTATATCTAAGCTTAATAATTTATATGTACACAAGAAGGGACAAAGAGATGACAGCTTATTAGTTATGGCTCATATAGATGAAGTGTTTTTAATAATTACAGAAATTTTAGATAATGGACTTTTAAAATTTAAATCTTATGGCATAGATATTAAAACTTTAATTTCTAAAGAAGTTAAAGTTCATGGAAAAAAAGATGTTTTAGGAATAATAAATTATGAGGATAAAAATGAAAATTTAAAAGAAAGTACATTATTCATAGATACTGGATATGACAAAGATTATTTAGAAAATATTATTAGTATTGGAGACTATGTAACATTAAAAAAAGAGTTTTATACATTAAAAAACAATAATATTACTTGTAAATCTATAGATAATAGAGCAGGTATTATGGCTATGTATGAATGTATTAATGAATTAAAAAATAGTAAACATGATTTTAATGCTTATTTTGTGTGTTCTTCTCAAGAGGAGTTAGGTCATAGGGGTGCTAAAAGTGCTTGTTATGATATTAAACCTAAATTAGCTGTTGTTGTAGACGTTACTTTTGATGGAGGAAATTTAGGAGATAATGAAAGAGAAAATAAATTAGGATTAGGTCCTGTAATATGTATAGGTCCTAATATACATCCTAAATTAGTACAGAAATTTATTAATTTAGGTGAAAATTATAATATTCCTTATCAATTAGAAGTAGAATCAGGAAATACTGGAACAGATGCCTGGGATATTCAAACGGCTTATGAAGGAGTGCCTACAATATTAATTTCTATACCTATAAAATATATGCATACTTCTGTAGAGATTGTTAATATGAATGATGTAAAATATTTAGGAATATTAATAGCAAGATTTATAGAAAATTTAAAACAAGAGGATTTGGAGGGACTTTTATGCTTTTAAGTAAACTTTGTAATTCTTTTGGAGTTTCAGGATATGAGTATGATATTAGAGATTTTATTAAAAAGGAAGCAAAAGAATATGTGGAAAATGTATCTGTAGATAATATAGGAAATATAATAGCTCATAAAGAATGTGGCAATAAAAAAATAATTTTAGATGTTCATATAGATGAAGTGGGGCTTATAATTACAGGATATAATGAAGATGGAACTTTTAGATTTAATTCTTTAGGTAAAATAGATACAAATATTATACCTTGTCAAACTGTATTTGTAGGAGAAGATAAAATACCAGGAGTAATTGGGTTTAAACCAATTCATATTCAAAAAGAAAAATCTAATAAAATATCTTATAAAGATTGTTGTATAGATATAGGATGTAATAATAAAAATCAAGCAAAAAACCTAATAAAGTTAGGAGATTCAGTAGTATTTGATACTAAGTTTAGTGCATTTGGAGGCAAATTTATAAAAGGAAAAGCATTAGATAATAGAATAGGTTGCTTTATTTTATTAGATTTATTAAAGAATAATTATAATCTAAATTTATATGGTGTATTTAATTGTCAAGAGAAAATTGGTGCAAGAGGTGCACAAATATCATCTTATAGAATAAAACCAGATTTAGTAATAATAATAGATGTAATTGATATAAAAAATGATGATAAAAGTGGTATAAAATTAGGTTCTGGACCTATTATACCTATTATTAGTAAAGAATCTATATTTGATAAAAAATTACATACAAGTATTTTAAAATTGGCAGATAAAAAAAGAATACCTTATCAAGTAAAAACATATATAGAAGAAGTAAAAGATGTAGAATCGTATTTTAGAAAAAATGCTATAAGTATATTAGTGCCTTGTAAATATGCTAGCTCTTCTATTTCAGTGGCTAGTATTGAAGATATAGAAAATACAAAAGTGTTAATAGAAGAGTTTTTAAATACCTTTTCAAAGGGGGAATAGAAGTGGATATTATGCTTAGAAAACTTATAAATGCTTTTGGAGTAAGCGGAAATGAAAAAGAAGTAAGCAACATTATAAAAAAAGAATTAAATGATTTTAATTATGATATTCAAGAAGATAGCATAGAAAATATTATAATTAAGTTAGGAGAACCTGGAAGCAAGTTTATGATATGCTGTAATATAGATCAAATAGGATTTATAGTATTAGATGTGGAAAAAAACGGGCTTATAAAAGTAAAAAATATAGGTCATTTAGATATAAATGATATAAAACATAGTTTTGTTAGATTTGAAAATGGATTAATAGGAAAATTAATATGCTATGATAATGAAAAAATATATATAGATATAGGAATTTATAATAAAGAAAAGGTATTAGAAAATATAAAAAAAGGTGATATTGCTTGTTTAATTGGACCATCTTTAAATATAGGAGATAATAATGTAGTAAGTCCTAATCTTGAAAATAGAATAGGTTGTTATATATTATTAGAAATATTAAAACAAATAAAAAATGTAAATAATAAAGAAGTATATTTTGTGTTTTCTACTCAAGGAAAATTAAATGCAAGAGGATTAAAAACAGCAGTACATAATATTAATCCAGACTATTGTATTATTGTTAATTTAAAAGAGGTAAAGGATTTTAATGATAAAGTAAAACTAGGATGTGGTCCTATATTAAGATTATTAGATAAAAAACTTATAATGCATGAGGAAGTAAAAGAAATATTAGAACAATCTTCAAAAAGATTAAATATAGATTTACAGTATAGTATATCTAATGATATAGCAGAAGGAGCTGAAGTTCATAAAGAGATGTCTGGTATAAAATCAGGAGAAGTTTCAATACCATGTAAGTATATTAATTCTGCTTCTGAAATGGTTTCATTTAAAGATATAGAAGATACAATTAAACTTATAAAAGGAATACTATAAGGTATTAGATAATTTTATCTAATACCTTTTTTAATTTTATCCAATCTTCTTTATAAGTTTTAATAAAGGTTTCATTATTATTATAGTTTAGAGAAGAAGGATGATACATTGGAAATATATTTACATTTAAAATTTCATTAAAATATAAATTACCATGACATTCTCCTATGCTTTTAAAGTTTGTCATTTGTTTTAAAGGAATATTTCCTAAAGTAACTATTATTTTAGGATTAACTAGCTCTATTTCTTCATTTAATATGTTTTTAAATAAATTTATTTCTTTAACTTTAGGAGTTCTATTACTTACAGTTTTTTTACCGAATTTATTAGTTTTTATTTTTATAGGTCTAAAAAAGCAGGTATTTGTTATTCTAACATTTTTCCTATTTAAACCTATATATTTCAAATATTTTTCGAAGGATTCACCAGCTTTTCCCACAAAAGGTTTTCTTTCTTCAACTTCTGTTTTTCCTGGGGCTTCCCCTATAAAAAGTAAATTACAAGGTACAGGCCCATCTCCTGTAATCCAACCACCTATGTTATCATCTTTGTAATTATGGCATATATTTTCTATTTTGTTTTTTAAGTTTTCTAACTCCTTAATCATATTGCTTCCTCCTTAAGTATTTAAAGCAAAGAAGAAAATATTCTTGCTATACATTCTATATATTTTATAATTTTTGGAGAATTATCATAATCTTCTTTTGTTATTAATTTACTATTATTTAAATCTTCTAAAAATATTTTTTCTAATTTTGTAGTAACTTCTTCATTATAAATAACTGTATTTATTTCATAATTAAGTTCAAAGCTTCTAATATCCATATTGGCAGTACCTAAACAGCAAAGTTTACCGTCTACGGTTATAACTTTTGAATGAATAAAAGAATCTTCTTTATAATAATAAATTTTTACGCCACATTTAGCAAGTTCTGCAAGGTAGGTTTTAGAAGCATGATAAACTAAAAAATGATCATATTTACCAGGAAATAAAATCTTTATATCTATTCCACTTAAAGCAGCTATTTTTAAACAGTCCATAATGCTTTCTGTAGGAACAAAATAAGGTGTAGATATATATATGTGATTTTTTGCCATGTTAATTATTTTTAAAATTGTTTGCATTATAGCTGGAAATTGTGAATTAGGACCGCTTTTAACTAATTGCATTAATTTGCCTTTAGATTTATTAGGCTTTGGGAAGTATTTTTTTAGCTTTTTTTCATAAGGAAAACTGCCCTCATTTGCTTTTTTTATAGTTAAAAAATCATCAAAAAATACACCTTGTATACCAAGGACAAAATCTCCCTTAACCATTATATGAATATCTCTCCAAAATCCTAGTTTACCTTTTCCTAGATATTCATCTCCTATATTCATGCCGCCTATAAATCCAACGGAACCATCTATTATAACTATTTTTCTGTGATTTCTATAATTTATTTGTGTATTTATAAATTTTAATAAAGGTGCTAAAAAGTAAGAATACATTATAACATCTACTCCGTATTTTTTTAATTCTCTTATATAGGATTTTTTTAACCTAATAGAGCCTACTCTATCAATTATAAATCTTACTTCTACACCTTCTTTAGCTTTTTTTATTAATATATCTTTAATAGTATTTCCTATGGAATCATCTTTTACAATGAAGTATTCTATATGAATGTGATGTTTTGCTTTTTCTAATTCTTTTTTTAAATGTTGAAATTTTTCTTTACCATTTTTAAAAATTTTAATTTCATTATCTACAAAAAGAGGTGAATCATTATTTTTAGCTAAAAGTTTTATTAAAGGTATATATTCAGTTTTGTTAACTTTATTTAATACTTTCCATATTAATTCTTTTAAATAAGGAGAAAAATTGTCATTTAGTCTATTTACTTTCCAATTTCGACCTAAAAATATGTAAAGTAGTAATCCTATAGGCGGAAAAATTATTATAACTAAAAGCCAGGCAATAGTTTTTTCTGGTTTTTTTCTTTCTAATATAATTATAGATATAAATATTATAGCATTTATAGAAATTAATAAAGAAAAAAAAGAACTAAAATCCATTTTCATAATAATATCTCCTCCATATATATATTGCTCATATTTACGCATAATAAACTTTTTATTGATTGTAAATATGATAGAAATTATAAAATGTATCCATACATTTTGTTTTAAAAATTTTAATGTATATAATATATTTATAAAATATTAAGGGGGTAGATTTTAAATGAAGGTTCCATATATAGTTACTCCAGGACCTACGGAAGTACGAGAAAATGTTAGATTAGCTAGGGCTAAGAGAACAACTAACCCAGATTTAGATCTACAGTTTTATGATTTTTATAAAGAAACTTGTGAAAAAATAGGAGAGTTTTTAAAAACTAAAAATCAGGTTAGAATATTAAGCGGAGAAGGAATATTAGGATTAGAAGCAGCTTGTGCTTCTTTAACGGAAAAAGGGGATAAAGTTTTAGTAATAGAAAATGGTATATTTGGTGAAGGATTTGCTGATTTTGTTAGTATGTATGGAGGAGATGTAACAATTTTAAGTTTTCCTAGAGAGAAGAAAATAGATATAGATAAATTAGAAAACTACTTAAAAGAAAATAATGATTTTAAATATGCTACTGTAGTTCATTGTGATACTCCTTCAGGTATTCTTAATGACATAGATAAGATATGCCCTATGCTTAATAAATATGGAATATTAACTGTAGTAGATAGTGTAGCTGCTATGGGAGGAGAAGATATAAGGGTAGATGATTGGAAAATAGATATAGCAATTGGAGCAACTCAGAAGTGTGTTTCTGCTCCACCGGGACTAACTTTTTTAAGTATTAGTGATAAGGCTTTTACATCAATGAAAAAAAGAAAAACTCCGATATCTTCATTTTATTGTAATTTACTTGTTTGGCAAGATTACTATGAAAAAAAATGGTTTCCTTATACGCCACCTATAAGTGATATAATTGGATTAAGAACTGCTATGGATAATATAAAAGAAGATAATAAAATTTTAGAAAGACATAAAAAAATAGCAGAGGCTACTAGGAAAGCTATAGTTTTAGGTGGATTAGAATTATATACAAAAGGTGGATATTCTAATACGGTTACTGTATTTAAAGTACCAAAAGAAATAAATGAAAAACAAATTAGAAAGTATATGTTAGATAAATATAATATTCTTATAGCCGGAAGTTTTGGATATTTGGAGGGTAAGGTCATAAGAATAGGACATATGGGTGAAAATGCTGTTATTCATAAAATTGCATATACATTATTTGCTATTCAAAAGTCTTTTGAAAAACATGGATTTACATTTAAAAATGATATGGTAAAAATATTTTTATCTGAATTTTAAGCAAATTTTTATTTATAAGATAGTATAATGATTAAAAAATTAAAGATTTTATATAATCATAATTTAAATAAATAAATAGAAATACTGCTAAAAGCAGTATTTCTATTTAAAAAGATTGAAAATACTTTAATAAACTTTCCCAAGAGTATCCTATATAATAAATCTTAGATAAAGTGAATATAAAGAAGTATAATACATTTAAATTCAGTTGTTTTATGATTGATTAAATGCTTTTAATAATTATTATGATAGAATGTATCTTGCTGTTGAGTAACTGACAAAAATTATTTTAAATGCATGTTGACAATATAAATTATCTGTGTTAACATGTAAAAGCTGTTATAAAACAGCTAATAAGTTGGTCTTTGAAAATTAAACAGATAAATGAAACCAGCACAGAAATATAAATGAGCAAGATAAACTTTTAAATTAAGAGTTTGATCCTGGCTCAGGACGAACGCTGGCGGCGTGCCTAACACATGCAAGTCGAGCGATGAAACTTCCTTCGGGAAGTGAATTAGCGGCGGACG
>NZ_LZFO01000051.1 GCF_001758365.1 Clostridium acetireducens DSM 10703 | reverse complement strand
AAATAAGTCATTTCATTAAGACACTCTAAGAATAAAAAATAAAAAAACTCCTACCCAATTTATGCCCCGTCCTTGGGGCGGAAATTGGCTCATCACGTCCTGTGATGAATTACGGAGTTTTTTTATTTTTTCTTCTAAGATTGTCTAAAACTCATTCTAATTATTTACAAACTCTCTTTATGAGGCTGCCTTATTATTTTTATATAGATTATTTTTAATTATTTTCTATATGCAAATTATTTCAAATATTGTTTATTCAAAAACGCATACATAAAATACCTAAATAAAAAAGAAAATTATTCGAAAATTTGTTATAATAGAATTAGAATGTTTATGTAATGAATAAAATAAAAACTAAATTATGAAATCAATAGAAAATTTATCATATAACTGATTTCAAGGAGGTTTATAGTATGAATAAGAAAACAGGAAAAGCTCTTGCTAGTACTGCAGTAACTATGCTAGTAATGGCTGCTGCCTTAAATACTACCAATTTTAATGCTAAAGCAGCAGAAGTAGATAGAGTAGGTGGACAAAACAGAATAGAAACAGCTAATAATTTGGCAAAATCCACTTTTAAAAGTGCAAATACAGTAATACTTGTAAATGGATGGGGCTATGCAGATGCAGTAAGTGCTGCACCTTTATCAAAAAAATTAAATGCTCCAATTCTTTTAACAAAAAACCAAGGATATTTAGAAAAAGAAGTAAAGGATGCAATAAAAGATTTAGGAGCTAAAAAAATAGTAATAGTAGGTGGAAATGGAGTTATTTCCGATAAAATTAAAAATGAATTATCTAATAAATATTCAGTAGAACGTATTGCTGGAGTAAAAGATAAAACTAGAATGGGAACAAATGCAAAGGTTGCAGAAGAAATATTAAAGGGAAGTAGTGTAGATACAGCTATATTAGTAAATGGACAAGATGGCTATGCTGATGCTTTATCTGTAGCTTCTATTGCAGCAGGAAAAGGATATCCTGTATTATTTGCTAGTTCTAAAAATGTAGCAGATTCTGTTAAAAATGTAATAAAACAAAAAGGATTAAAAGTTTTAGTAGTAGGTGGAAGTGGAGTTTTACCACATAAAGTTATAAATTCCGTTAGTGGAAATAGAATAGCCTCTGGTGCAGACAGATTTGAAACTAATTTAAAGGTATTAGATTACTTTAAAGATTCATTGGATTTTGAAAATATGTATGTAGCTGCAGGAGGAAAAACTTCCTATGAATTTGCAGATGCTTTAGTGGCTTCTTCAGCAGCAGCTAAAAATGGAGCACCAGTAGTTTTAACTGGCATAGGAGCAAATTATAATCAAAAATCCAATGCAGCTAATTTTATAAAAAATAATAAAAAAGACAAAACAAAAGTAGTTTTAGTTGGAGGAGAAGCTTCTATTGATAGAGATGTAGCAGAAGATATAAAATCCAAAGTAAAAAAAGAAGAAGATAATAGCAATAATAATAATTTATCTGAAATTAAATCTGTAGAAGGAGTAACAGATTTAATAGACTATACTAAGTCAGGAAAATTATGTTTAGATTTAAAAGTAAATAACCGCAATTTTGATTTAGATGAAATAAGAAATGCAGGATATGAAATAGAATTTCAATCTTCAGAAGAAATTTTTGAAGATGAAAGAAAAACTAGCAAAACAGGTGAATTGCTAAAAGGAAAAGAAGGAGACAAAGACGTTAAAAATGGTACAGGCTTAGCTGGTCTTTATACTTATAATCCAAGTAAAACAGATGACTTTTCCTACAAAGTAGTAATTAGTAAAAATGGATCTATAGTAGCAGAATCTAAAGAAGTATTTGTAGATGTTATAAATGGAGAAAATACTGCTACAAAAATAAATGACTATGTATTAAAACTTTATGAAGATGTAGATGAAGATAAGATGGATGAAGATCAAATAACTATATATAGTAATACTTTAATTGCAGGAGAAAAAGTATTTATTACAGATGTAAAGGCAAATACAGTAGATGGTAAAGAAAATGCTAAAATAACAGACTTTACTTTAGAATCTTCTAACCCATTTATAGCTACTGTAGGAGAAGATACTATAGATGGAGAAGATTATAAAGTTATAAAAGCTGTAGCAGATGGAAATACTACAATTACAATAAAATCAGGAAATTTCAGAAAACAAATTAATATAAAAGTGCTTAAGAAAAACGATGATACTAAACGTAAAGTAAGTAAGGCAGCATTAGATGTACCTAATATAAAAATGGCACAAGGAGGAAAAGCTACTTTTGAAGTGTCATTATTTGACCAATATGGAGATCCAATTAGAGAAGCAGAAGAAAGAGAAGATTTTACAGTAAAAGATACTATAAAGAGTAATAGAGATAATAGTGAAATAGCAAGGGTAGATGTAAAATACAAAGAAGGATTTACAGGAACTGATGAAAAGGGAAGATTTGATGTGGAAATTGAATCCACAGGCAATAAAACAGACAATGGAAAGTTAGAGATTTACAAGAAAAATGGTGCAAGAGTTGCTTCAATACCAGTAGAAATAAGTGGGGAAGTGCTATACGATCATGTTTCCTTAGAAGCTAAAGATTCAAAATCAAAGGATTTAACTTTAGATATAAATGCAGAAGCTGCAGATAAAAACTCTCAGGACGTAGTAGAACTAAAATTAAATGAATACACTAAAAATAATGTGCTTATAAGTTCTTGTGATGGAAGTTTAGACAGTCTTCAATCTAAAGATGGAAAACATACTTTTAAAGTAGAAGTACAACCAGATAATAACAATAGTATTGATGAGGATGACGATGATGATTTATTTGAAGTTGATTTAGAAGATAATGATACAATTACTGTTAAATTTAAGAGAACAGAAGAAAATTTAAAGAAAGTAAATTTAGGAACTGTAAGTGTAGTAGTTAAAGAAGGCGGAATAATTAGAGACCACAAAAAAATAAAAATAGTAGATTCTTCACCAAAAATTAAACGTGTAGATTATGTTAGAAATGTAGAAATAAGCAGTGATTATATTCCAATTAGTTCTATAATTAGTATGGATTCAGACCATAAAATTATTAATAATTCTATACAACTTGAAGGTTCTGCTGGAGATGGTAAAATAAAAATTAATGATGATGGTATAATATATATAAACACTGATGTAGATGATAGCCAAGATGATGATGATTTTGATGCTTATGATATATATCTTGGTAGATTATCTATAGCTTACAAAGATGGAGATTTAGAATTAGCAGATAAAGAAGAAGATAGAATATCTAACCATGAATTTAAACTTGATAGAATTAGCGGAAAAGATATCAATGGCACTGTAACTATAGGTGTTATAAGACAACATGAAACTACTCCATTTAAAATGGTAGATGTAAAAGTTAAGCAAAAATAAAAAGGCTTATTATCGCAATAGGTTGTTGAATAAAAAATCATTAATATAATTTGCAGATAGGAAATAATTAAAAATAATAAGACAGGCAATAATAAGACAGACTTATAAAGAGAGTTTGGAAATAAATCATTTCATTAAGACACTCTAAGAATAAAAAATAAAAAAACTCCTACCCAATTTATGCCCCGTCCTTGGGGCGGAAATTGGCTCATCACGTCCTGTGATGAATTACGGAGTTTTTTTATTTTTTATTCTAAGAGTGTCTAAAATTTATTCAAATTATTTCCAAACTCTCTTTATAAGTCTGTCTTATTATTGCCTGTCTTATTATTTTTAATTATTTCCTATCTGCAAATTATATTAATGATTTTTTATTCAACAACCTACATAAATTTGTAAAAAAGTAGTATTTAAACTAAGTTTAGTTACTATCTTTTTTAGATGAATTTTTGAATAAAATTAATAGTATAATACCAAACTAGATTTGGAGGTGTTTTTAATGAGTATTACATTATCACAAAAAGAAAGAATGTTATTAGAAGACCAAAAAAGTCACGAGCAACTATGTATAGAAAAGTATTCAAATTATGCAAGTCAAACTAATGATGCACAATTAAAGCAAATTTTTAATGCTAACCGTCAAACAGAGCAGGAACATTTAAACAGTATTAATCAATTGTTAAGTGGTCAAATTCCACAAATGAATCAACAACAAGGTGGTCAGCAACAAAGTGTAAATGCACAAGCTACACAAAATTTAGCTAATAATATGAATCAAAATGCTCAGCCATCTGGTATGGAAAATGTAAGTGATAAAGATATGTGTTCAGACTTGTTAATGACAGAAAAATATGTATCAGGTACTTATGATACAGCAATTTTTGAATTTAGAGATCCAAATGTAAGAAGTGTGCTAAATCATATACAAAAGGAAGAACAGGAACACGGAGAAGCTATTTATAAGTACATGGAAAGTAAAGGTTTATACAATATACAATAAGTTTTATTAGGTAAGTAAAACCCTATGTTTTTAAGTGTAATTATTAAAATTACATTTTTATCTACATAGGGTTTTACAATATTTTTGTTTAATATAGTTGACAATTTTATTTTTATGTATTAAAATAAGTTCAATGCTTAATTGCGTGGAAAATAAAGTATTTTAAAATTTAATATTTTTTCTTATCAAGATTGGTTGAGGGACTGGCCCTATGACACCAAGCAACCTGAATATTTTATTCAAGGTGCTAATTCCAGCAGGAATATTCCTGAGAGATAAGAGGTTTGTATATATACAAATTTATAACTAAGTTTATAACTGCTTCTTATTTCTAAGAAGCAGTTTTTTTATTACAAAAATTTTAAGGAGGTTATTTTTATGAGAGGTAAATGGGGGTTAGGAACTATATGTGTACAAGGAGGATATAATCCAAAATCAGGAGAGGCAAGAGTGCTTCCTATAATACAAAGTACCACATATAAATATGAGGATCCAGATCAAGTTACAAGATTATTTGACTTACAGGAAGAAGGACATATGTACACAAGAATTAGCAATCCTACAGTAGAAGCTTTTGAGGAAAAAATAAATAATTTAGAAGGAGGAGTGGGAGCAGTTGCTACAGCTTCAGGACAATCAGCAAGTCTTTTAGCATTTTTGAATATATGTAAAAGTGGAGACCATATAGTTTCTTCTTCTACCATATATGGAGGAACTTATAATCTTTTAAATGTTACTTTAAAAAAATTAGGTATAGATGTAACTCTTATAGATCCAAATGCTAGCGAAGATGAAATAAAATCAAAAATAAAAGAAAACACTAAGGCAATTTTTGGAGAAACTATAGGAAATCCAGGATTAAATATATTGGACTTTCATAAATTTTCTAAAATAGCTAAAGAGTTTAAAATACCTTTTATTGTGGATAATACTTTAGCTACACCATATCTTTGCAGACCTTTTGAATTAGGAGCAAATATAGTAATACATTCTACTACAAAATACACAGATGGTCATGCTACTAGTGTAGGTGGGGTAGTAGTAGATGGAGGAAATTTTAATTGGGATAATGGAAAATTTAATGAATTTACAGAGCCAGATGAAAGTTATCATGGCATAAAATATTGGGAAACATTTAAAGAAAAAGCCTATATTGTTAAAGCAAGGGTACAGTTATTAAGAGATTTAGGAAATTGCATGAGTCCATTTAATGCTTTTTTAAATCACTTAGGATTAGAAACTCTTCACTTAAGAATGAAAAAGCATAGCGAAAATGCATTAGACTTAGCAAATTGGCTTGAAAAAAATGAAAAAGTAAATTGGGTTAATTATCCACTACTTAATGGTAGCGAAGGATATGAATTAGGAAATAAATATTTAAAAAAAGGTGGAAGCGGCATATTGACATTTGGAATTAAAGGCGGAATAGAAGCAGCTAAAAAATTTACTAAAAATCTTAAAATTACTGCTTTAGTTGTACATTTAGGAGATGCTAGAACTTCTGTACTTCATCCAGCTACTACTACACATAGACAACTTTCAGAAAAAGAGCAAATAAAAGCAGGAGTAGCACCAGATTTAATAAGAGTATCTGTAGGTATAGAAGATATAGAGGATATAATTGAAGATTTTAAGCAAGCTTTAGATAAAATAGATTAAGGAGGATTGGTTATGCCTATAATTATAGAAAAAAATCTTCCAGCTTCTAAAATACTTACAAATGAAAATATATTTGTAATGCATAGAAAAAGGGCATTAACTCAAGATATAAGACCTCTTAAAATAGCTATTTTAAATTTAATGCCTACTAAAATTGAAACTGAAACTCAACTTCTTAGACTTCTTGGAAATATACCTTTGCAAGTAGAAATAACATTGCTTCATACAGAAAGTCATGAAAGTAAAAATACTTCTAAAGAACATTTAGTAACTTTTTATAAAAACTTTAGAGATGTAAAAAATGAAAAATTTGATGGTATGGTTATAACAGGAGCTCCTGTAGAAAAAATTGATTTTGAAGAAGTAGAGTATTGGGAAGAATTAAAAGAAATAATGGAATATACTAAAACCAATGTAACATCTACACTTCATATTTGTTGGGGAGCACAAGCTGCACTTTATTATCATTATGGTATTCCTAAACATGATTTAAAAGAAAAAATGTTTGGAGTATTTCCTCATAAAGTTAATAATAAAAAATGCAAGTTACTAAGAGGATTTGACGATAAATTTTATGCTCCTCATTCAAGGCACACAGAAGTGAGAAAAGAAGATGTATTAAAAAATAAGAATATTAAAATTTTAGCTGAGTCAGATACTTCTGGTGTGTATATATGTGGAGCAAATTCTGGGAAACAAATATTTGTAATGGGACATTGTGAATATGATGAGGATACTTTAGAAAAAGAATATAAAAGAGATATAGATAAGGGATTAAAAATTTCTGTGCCAAAAAATTATTTTTTAAATGATAATCCTAAAAATGAAATTGTGGTTTTATGGAGAGGACATGGAAATTTACTTTTTTCTAATTGGCTTAACTATTATGTTTATCAAGAAAGTCCATATAATTTTATAAATTAGTTAAATTATAAATTGAAACTATTTTCCTAATTATAGAAATTTATTTATAGTTATTATTAAGTTTTAATTAATAAATAAATGCTATAATTAAATAGAGAATTTTTCTATAATAGGGGGAATGGTCTATGAATAGAAAAATAAGTTGACTAAATATAATAGTTTTTATAGCTATTTTATTAAATATATTTTCACTAAATACAAAGGCAGCCGAAGTTGTTAGAATAGGTGGAAAAACTAGAATAGAAACAGCTAATTATTTAGCTAGTAAGGAATTTGTTAAAGCAGATACAATAATACTTGTAAATGGTTGGGGTTATGCTGACGCAGTAAGTGCAGTGCCCTTATCTAAAAAATTACAGGCTCCAATTTTATTAACACAAAATGTAGGACCTTTAGAAGAAGATATAAAATATACTATAGAAAAATTACAAGCTAAAAGTGTAATTATAATAGGTGGAAAAGGTGTTATTTCTGAGGAAATAGAAAAAAATTTAAAAACTAAATATAAGGTAGAGAGAATTTGCGGAACTGTAGATACTACTAGAATGGGAACAAATGCAGCTGTAGCTTATGAAGTGCTTAAAGATAGTTATGTAAATACGGCTATATTAGTAAATGGACAAGATGGTTATGCTGATGCATTAACTGTATCTTCTATAGCTGCATCAAAAGGTTATCCTGTTTTATTTACTAAATCTAAGGAATTACCAAATTCGATTAATAATATTATAGAAAAGTACAATTTGAAAATACTAGCTGTAGGGGGAAAAGCAGTATTATCAGATGAAATACTGGATTTAGTTAGGGGAGAAAGAATAGCTTTTGGAAAAGATAGATTTGAAACTAATTTAAGTTTGTTAAATTGGTGGAAAGCAAGAGATTTTTCTAATATATATGTAGCTGCTGGAGGAAGAGGGGACAAGGAGTTTGCCGATGGGTTAGTGGCAGCTTCTGCAGCGGCAAAAAATTATGCTCCTTTGCTATTAAGTGGATTAGGAGCTAATGAATATCATATACAAGGGACTTTAAAGTATATTGAAGATAACATAAGTAGAAAATCTATTATTAGCATAGTTGGAGGGGAAGCTTCTGTAAGTAAGAGCATAGAGGAATCTATAAAAAACATAGTTTATAAAATAAATAATCCAGATTTGCAAGAAATAAAGGAAGTAGAAGCTGTTACTAAATTAGTAGATTTTAAAGAGTATGGAATTTTGAGGGTAAAAGTTAAAATTAATGGTATAGAAGTAAGTATTGAAGATTTAAATAAATATGGTTATAGTGCGGAATTTCAAAGTGATAAAAGTGTATTTTATGATGAAAGTATAAGTAAAAACGGGGAACTTTCAAAAAGCAATTTAATGCAAATTTACAATAAAGATAAAAACAAAATAGAAGATTTTAGTTATAAAGTAGTTATTACAAAAAATAAGTCCATAGTAGCTGAATCTTCAATTACAGAGGTAAATATTATAGACGGGGAGTTTACAGCTATAGATATAAAAGGGTATTGTTTAAAACTTGTGGATAAATCAGGAGAACCAGAAATAAAAAGTGGAAAAGTTCTAGTGGGAGAGGTTTTAAAATTAAACAATGTAATATGTGATACAGTAAATGGAAGGATAAATGCCAATGTAACAGATTATGTTACATTGGAGTCTTCCAATTCATTTGTAATTTCCATAGAAGGAAAAAATATAAAGGCATTGTGTCCAGGAGAAGCTATTATAACTATAAAATCTGGAGTTGCTGAAAAAAAGTTTACATTAACGGTTTTAGATAATAATGAAGAAAATAAAAGAAAAATTTTTAAAGTTGAGCCAGAAATACATTCTATAAAATTGGCTAAAGGAGGCAGCAAAACTTTTAAATTAAAATTCAAAGATCAATATGGAGAGGATTTTTTAGCAGCAGAAAATGGTATATACAAAGATTTTTATATAAAGGATTTTATACAAGATAATAGAGACAATTCATTGGCTAATATTGAAGTAATAAATAAAGAGTATGATACTTATGTAAAAATACAATCTACAGATACTATAGATGGTAGCGGTGATTTATATATTTACAATTCTAATGGAGCAGTAATATATAGTATTTTTATAGAAGTAAGTGAAAAAATTTTATTTCATCATATTAAATTAGAAAGTGAAAAATATGAAAATGCTTTAATTTTAGATATAAATCCAGAATCTGCAAGAGATAATAATCAAGAAGAAATTAAGCTTAAATTAAATGAGTATGCTGAAGACAATTCTTTTATTGGAACTTGTGAAGGAACAGAAAAAGAACTAAAAACAAAAGATGGAGCACATATTTTTAATTTAAAAGTAAATACTCAAGGAAAAACTATACCTTATATATTAAATTTAAAAGAAGGTGTAATTTCTATTAAGTTAAATAGGCAGTATATTTCTAATATAGAAGAGTGTGAAATAGTAGTTGAAATTATTGAAAAAGGTGTTATTAGAGATTTTAAAACTATAACTATTAAAGATTCTTCTCCTAAAATAATAGAATCAAATTTAAAAAATGGAGTAGAAGGAAATAGTGCTACTATTCCTATACATTCTATTATAGATTGTGAAAACATAATAATAGACAAGCTTTCAGGAGATGGCAATGTTAAAATTTCAAAGGAAGGTATAATTTATATAGAAACCAACATAGGACATGATTATTACAACTACAATCCAGAAGAAGATATTTACTTAGGAAGATTAGTGGCTTTTAAAAAAGAAGGCAATATAGAGTTTGTAAATATCTCACAAGGAAACTTTAACTTCAAACCAGAAAATGGAGAAATCAATGGCATAGTAACAATTGGAGTATTGCGTTGTCATGAATCTACACCTTTTAAAAGGTGTTTTCTAAAAATAGTGGTAACATCTTAGTTTACAGGTTGAATAAAAAATAATGATATAATTTGCAAATAGAAAATAATTAAAAATAAGCTGTACAAAAATAATAAGACAGTGGCATAAAGAGAGTTTGGAAATAA
>NZ_LZFO01000050.1 GCF_001758365.1 Clostridium acetireducens DSM 10703 | reverse complement strand
ACTCTTAGAAGAAAAAATAAAAAAACTCCGTAATTCATCACAGGACGTGATGAGCCAATTTCCGCCCCAAGGACGGGGCATAAATTGGGTAGGAGTTTTTTTATTTTTTATTCTTAGAGTGTCTTAATGAAATGACTTATTTTAAAACTCTCTTTATGCCTACTGCTCTTATAATTTTTATATAGATTATTTATAGTTATTTTATATGTGCAAATTATATCAAGCTTTTTTTTATTCAATAAACTAAATTAGTAAAATATAAGATAATTTAATAGTGTAAAAGGATAAAAGTTGTATTATAATATTTAAGTAGAATTTACTTACATATTTAAAATGTCATAAACCCGTTATTTATTTCACCTTTTTATTATAGGTGTTATAATTGTAGATATTATGTAAAATAAAATATAGTAAAGGGGTGTATTAAAAATTAATATAAAATCTTTTTTCAGTATATTTATTTCTAAAATAGTACTAAAAGTATCTAAAACCCTATTTAAAGGAGGTACCAATTTTCCAGGAAAAGTAGCTTTAAAGTTTGATAAACACATATTAAAAACCATATCTAAGGGCTACAAAGTAATACTTGTAACAGGAACTAATGGTAAAACAACAACTACAAGTATGATTTATAATATGATAAAAGACAGTGGCAAAAAAGTAATTACAAATAATACTGGTGCTAATATGTACACTGGTATAATATCTTGTTTTGTGGAAAACTATAAATTTAATGATGATTGCAGCGAAAAATTTGCTGTTATAGAAGTAGATGAAGCCAATGTAAAATTTATAACAGAATATATAACGCCTGAAGCAATAACTATAACAAATTTATTTAGAGATCAATTAGATAGATATGGAGAAGTTTATACTACTTTAAGAAAAATAATAGAAGGTGTAAAAAAAGTTCCAGAATCTACACTAGTTTTAAATGGAGACGAATCTCTTTTAGGAGATTTATCCTTACCTAACAAAACTATATACTATGGATTTAATTGTGATATAAATAAAAATAAGAAAATATCATTAAATGCAGATTCTAAATTTTGCAAAGTATGCAAAAGTGCTTATAAATATAATTTCGTAACTTATAACCATTTAGGGGATTTTTATTGTGAAAACTGTGGATATCATAGACCAGATTTAAACTACTTTGTGGATGAAATTAAAGAATTAACACCAGATGGGTCTTACATACAAATAAATGGCAATGAATATTATATAAATCAACCAGGATTATACAATATTTACAATGGTTTATGTGCATTTTCTATAGCTAAAACATTAGGTGTGGATAATTCCATTATATTTAATTCTTTAAAAAGTCAAAAAAGCAGTTTCGGTAGACAAGAAACTATAGATATAGATGGAAAAGAAGTAAAAATAATTCTTGTAAAAAATCCTGCTGGTTATGACCAAGCAGTAAATACAATAAGTCTAGATAAAAGAAATATAAACTTAGCTGTTTTATTAAATGATAATTATGCCGATGGTAGAGATGTATCTTGGATATGGGATGTTAATTTTGAAAAATTATCTTATCTTAACATAAATAAAATAATGATTTCCGGCATTAGATTATATGACATGGCTATAAGATTAAAAATAGCTAATTTAAATGCTAATAATTTTGTGCTTTGTGAAAATGATGAAAATCTATTAAAAGAAATAAAACAATGTGATACAAATATAGTTTATATATTAGCTACTTACACAGCTATGATTAATTTCAGAAAATTTTTAAACTCAAATGGATATATTAAAAAACTTTGGTAATAAAAAGGATGTGAATTTAATGGAACTAAATATATGTCACCTATATCCAGACCTATTAAATGTATACGGTGATGTGGGAAATATATTAATTTTAAAATATAGAGCAGAACAAAGAAAAATTAAAGTTAATATACACAATGTTTCCTTAAAAGATAAATTTGATACCACCAAATATGATATAGTATTTTTTGGTGGCGGACAAGATTATGAACAATCTATAGTTTCTAAAGATTTATTAGGAAATAAAAAATATGCTATAAAAGAATATATAGAAAGCAATAAAGTATTTTTAGCAATATGCGGTGGTTATCAACTATTAGGTCAATATTATACTACTCCTGAAGGTGAGAAATTAGAAGGATTAAAAATATTAGATATATACACTAAAAGTGGTAATACTAGATTTATTGGAAATACTGTTATATACAATGAAGATTTAAATCAAACTTATGTAGGCTTTGAAAATCACTCTGGAAGAACTTACATAGGAAATTTAAAACCTTTAGGAAAAGTTATAGCTGGTTATGGTAATAATGGTGAAGATGGTTATGAAGGCTGTATATATAAAAATACTTTCTGTACATATTTTCATGGTTCACTTTTATCTAAAAACCCAGAACTAGCTGATAGACTTTTAACACTAGCTTTAAATAACAAATATGGAGAAATATCTCTAGAACCTTTAGATGATACTTTAGAAATAAAAGCAAAAGAATTTATAATAAATAGAGAAACAAAAAAATAAAAATTAAAAAAATACATATACTATTATAGGGTCTTTCTTTCACATAAACACTCTCTTTAATTTATAAGATATTTATATAAATATATCTTATAACATAAGAATAGAGAAGCTAGCAAATAGCTTCTCTATTTATAATATAAACTAATTATTCTTTATTACTATATTATCTCCTTCTACATCTACTTTTACAGTTATACCCTCATATATTTCTCCCTTTATTATTTTCTTAGCTATTTGAGTTTCTAAAGTATTTTCTATATATCTCTTTAAAGGTCTAGCTCCATACACTGGATCATAACCTTCTTTAGCCATTAAACCCTTGGCAGAGTCTGTAATTTCTAGAGAAATATGCCTATCCTTAAGTCTTTTTCTAATTTCATCTACAAATATATCTATAATTTTTCCAATGTCATCTATAGTTAATGGTTTAAACATTATTACATCATCTAGTCTATTTAAAAATTCTGGTTTAAATCTAATTTTCATTTCATTCATAACTTTTTCTCTTATTTGTTTTTCTACTATTTTCAAATTCTTATTTTCTAATAAATGTTCACTTCCTATATTAGAAGTCATTATAATTATACAATTTTTAAAATCTACTGTTTTTCCCTGATTATCAGTAAGCCTTCCATCATCAAATATTTGAAGAAATATATTAAATACATCTTCATGTGCTTTTTCAATTTCGTCAAACAATATTACGCTATAAGGATTTCTCCTTACTGCTTCTGTAAGTTGACCTCCTTCTTCGTATCCTACATATCCAGGAGGCGCTCCTATTAATCTAGATACAGAGTATTTTTCCATATACTCTGACATATCAATTCTTATTATATTTTCTTCGCTATCAAAAAGAGTTTTAGCTAAAGTTTTAGCAAGCTCTGTTTTACCAACTCCTGTAGGACCTAAAAATATAAATGAACCTATTGGTCTTTTAGGATCTTTCATTCCTGCTCTAGCTCTAATTACTGCATCTGATACTGCTTTAACTGCTTCTTCTTGTCCAATAACTTTTTTAGATAACTCCTCTTCTAACCTTAAAAGTTTCTTTCTTTCACCTTCTACTAATTTTGCCACAGGTATTCCAGTCCATTTAGAAACTATTTGTGCTATTTCATCTTCTGTAACTTCTTCTTTAAGCAATGCTCCTTCATAATTATCCTTTATTTTTTCTTCCATTTCCTTTATTTGTGCTTCTATTTGAGGAATAACTCCATATCTAAGTTCTGCCACTTTATTTAAATCATATTCCCTTTCTGCCTTTTCTATTTCTCCTTTTACTTCATCTAATTTTTCTTTTAAATTTCTGACTTTTATAATTTTTTCTTTTTCCTTTTCATATTTAGCTGTTAATGCATTATTTTTATCTTTTAAATTACTAATATCTTTTTCAATAGATTTAAGTCTTTCCATTGAAGCTGTGTCTTTTTCTTTGGATAATGCTTCTTTTTCTATTTCTAATTGAAATATCTTTCTTCTTACCGCATCTAATTCTGTAGGCATACTATCTATTTCTGTTCTTATCATAGCCCCTGCTTCATCAATTAAATCTATAGCTTTATCTGGCAAAAATCTATCTGTTATATATCTAGAAGAAAGCTTTGCTGCTGCTACAATTGCCAAATCGTGAATTCTAACTCCATGATGTATTTCAAATCTTTCTTTAAGCCCTCTTAATATGGATATACTATCTTCTAGTGTAGGCTCATCTACTATAACTGGCTGAAATCTTCTCTCTAAGGCTTTATCTTTTTCTATATATTTTCTATATTCATCAAAAGTAGTGGCACCTATACAGTGAAGTTCCCCTCTTGCAAGCATTGGCTTTATTAAATTTCCTGCATCCATAGAACCTTCTGTTTTTCCTGCTCCTACTATAGTATGAATTTCATCTATAAACAAAATTATTCTTCCATCACTATTTTGAACTTCCTTTAATACTGCTTTAAGTCTTTCCTCAAATTCTCCTCTATATTTAGCTCCAGCAATTAAAGCCCCCATATCTAATGAAAATATTATTCTATCTTTAAGGCCTTCTGGCACATCTCCTTTTACTATTCTCTCTGCTAATCCTTCTACTATAGCAGTTTTACCTACTCCAGGTTCTCCTATTAGAACAGGATTATTTTTAGTTCTTCTAGATAATATTCTTACAACTCTTCTTATTTCATCATCTCTACCTATAACAGGATCTAACTTGTGCTTTTTAGCATCTTCTACTAAATTTCTTCCATATTTAGATAAAGCATCATAAGTTCCTTCTGGATCCTGTGTATCTACTCTTTGACTTCCTCTAACTTCAGATAATACATTTAAAAATTCAGATTTTTTAACATTGAATTTATCTAATATTTTACCTACTTCACCTTTTTTATCTATATCCATAATTGCAAGCATTACATGTTCCACACTTACATAAGAATCTTTAAAATTTTTAGCTATTTCTTCTGCTTTAACAAATATTTCTTCAAATCTTCTAGTAGCATATACCCCTGAATTTTGAGCCCCTTCACCTAAAACTCTAGGCATTTTATTTAATACATCTTCTATATCATCTTTTAATACCTTTATATTAACTTCCATCTTAGAAAATATATTAGGAATAAGACCATCATCTTGATTAATTAGTGCTGAAAATAAATGCACTGCATCAATTTGCTGATGATTATGTCTAACAGCTATTAATTGAGCTTCATTTATACTTTCTTGAACTTTTATTGTTAATTTATCTATGTTCATACATTTCCCTCCAAAACCAAATTAATTTATTATTTACAATTACAATTATTTTCTTCATATTTTATAATTATATTAATACATAAGTCAAAGATAGTCAAAGTCTAATGCATGCAATAAATAAAAGAAAAATAATAATAATAATAGATTTTCAACACTATTTAATCAATATAGAACTTTTAACTAAAATAAAGCCTATAATAGCACTATAATAAAAAAGTTCTAAAAATTAAAATCAACAAACCTTAATTCTTAGAACTTTTAAATATTTTCATAGAAAAATTATATATATTTTTTTAAATTTATAGCTAAATTAAAATACTTAATGGATTCTTTTATATTATCTAATTTATGATATATATTTCCTAACTCCATATACCTGAAATATATGTCTTTCTTTGTTCCAAACTTAGTTAATAATCCTAATGCTAAATTCATATAAATTTCTGCATTTTCTAAATCACCTTTTCGCTCCATTATTATAGACTTATAATAATAAGTCTTTTCTATATATTTTAAATCATCTAGAACAATAGCATAATCCAAAGCCTCTTCGCAAATTTTTCCCGCTTCATCTAAGTGACTATTTTCAATTAACTTATTAATATTTTTTACCATAAATTTAACTAATTTATGCTTGTCATCTTTAGGAAAACATTGAAGAGAACATTTTACATAATTTATTCCTTCATCTTTCATACTAATTTCAAACATAACCGTAGCATAATTAAACATAGCTTGAGATTTATAAAAATTATTATCTTCATATAACTTATAAGACTCTTTTTCATATTTTTTAAAATTATCTTTGCCCATTCTAAGTGAAAGTAAAGCTAACATATGATATATTTCTGCTTTTTTAACATTATCTTCTACATATTTTAGTAATTTTTTTAATTCTAAAGCTATTTCATAAGCTTTATTATATTTCTTTAACATTATATAACATGCAGCTTCTTTATAAGTAGCTTCAATTAACATGGATTTTTTATTTGCATCTCCACTAAATTTCTTAACATTATTATAATAATTAGATGCTTGAGCATATTCTTTTATATTAAAAAAATACTGTCCTATATCCAAATAATATATAGCTAAATTATCTTCGTTTCTTGAATTTTTGCACAATGTATAGTATTTAGATATAGTTAATTGGTTTTTTTCTAATTTATTTTCATTTAAATAATAATTGAACATTAAATGTAGTATTTCAAAAGCTAAATCATAATAATTATTTTCTTCTGCAAAAACTAAATTATACTCCAAATCTTTTTCATAGCTTTTAGAAAAATCATTATTTTTTAACTCTTTTACATTTTTTTCTATTTGTTGTCTTATATCTTCCTTTAAATATTTTACATCCATTTCTAATTTTTTTGCTACATGATCTAAAATCCATTCTTCTGGTTTTATTTTTCCATTTTCAATACAACTCATCTTAGAAACAGATATTTTACTACCACAAACGTCCTTTAAGGTACACCCTTTGTATATTCTGCATCTTTTTATTTTTTCTCCTATAGAAAGTATTTCCATAAAATCTTCCACCCATCCATCAAGACTCTTTTAAAACTCCTAATTGCTTAAACATATCCACACCTTCATTTAAATACTTAGCAGCTTCTTTTTCATTTCCGTTATCTATATAAAATTTCCCTAACATAATAGATATTTCTGCTACTTCTTTCATATAATCCATGTTTTTTACAAAATTCAAAGCAACAAGAAGAGTATTTTCCGCCTCTCTTAATTTTTCATCTAAAATATCCACTCTATATTTCAATAAATAATACTTTATTAATTCCTTATCACTTTTATCTTGCACTATATTTTCGATTTCATCAAGTATTTCTCTACATTTTTCTATATTTTTTAACTTAATATAATTTTCACATATATTTGTCAATGTGTCTACTATTTTAGCATCTTTATTTTTTTCTCTAATAGCTTTTGCCTTATTTAAATGTATAAAAGACTCATCTAAATTTTCAAATTCTGAAAATAGCTTTCCTAAATTATTTTCTATTTCAGATACATAGGAAATATCATTTATTTCTTGAAAAACTTCTAGCGTCTTCTTAGAATATTTTATAGCATTATCCATATCACCTTTTTTACTATATTGCTCTGCCATTAACAAAAGTGAATTAGCATATTCTTTTTTACTATCCAATTGCCTAAACTTTTCTTTAGCTAAATAAGAATAATCTATTGATTTATCTAATTCTTCTAATTTAAAATATGTAAATGCCCTATAATAATATATTTTTCCTAGTAAAAAATCATCTCCTATTTCATTTTCACTATAAACTTCTTCTGCTTGTCCAAAATAACTACAAGATGAATGATATGCTTTTAAAGTTAATGTGATTTTTCCTAAATTAACAAAGCAATTTACAATTTCCTCATAATTATTATTCTTTATAAATATTACATTAGCTGAAAGGAAAAATTGTTGTGCTAAAGCTTTTTCATCTTTATACATAGATATAATTCCTCTTAAATATAAATTCTTTGCCTTTCTATATTCTAAATTATATTTTTCCGCATAATACAAAGATTTTTCTATATATTTTTCTGCTTGATTTAAACTTTCATTCAATATGTAAGATTCTGCTATATTTTCAAAATAAGTACAAATTTTTTCTGCTTGAGTTTCTTCTGACTCCATTAAATATTCAATAGAAGTATGTAAAGCTTCTGCTAAATACTCTAACAAATCCATACTAGGATTAGATTTACCAGATTCTACTAAACTTATTTGCCCTGGAGTAATTCTATTTCCTGCCAAGTCTTTTAGAGTCATATTTAATTTTTTTCTTCTACGTTTTATTTTTTCCCCTAATGATAATATCTCCATACTCCACACTCTTTCTATCTATAATTTTTATATTTTTAACTAAATTAAATTATTTTGAAAATTATTTATTTTATTATAGCATATTTTTTAAAAATAATAAAAAATATTTTAATTTATACCTTATAAAACAATAAATTGTTGATTTTGTATAGCACATTTAAAAAATCAACAATTTATTGTATGTAATAATTATCTCATCATGTCTCTCATTCCACCATAAGCATCTTGTGCAAATCCTTTCATATATTTAGCAGACCTTCTTAATCTTCTTCTTGTTCCTCTATCTAATCTAGGAGCAAACATCATACCAGCTACTGCTCCTACTACAGCACCAGCAGTAATACCTCTAATAAATTTATTCATATTCTACACACCTCTCTAACATTAATATTTTAATTTCCTATATATATAGAATATGCATTTTTTTATATAATAAACAAAGAAAATAATAGAAACTTTAATCAATGCCTTTTATTAAATCATCCATAGCTTCATTTGCCAACTTATCACATCTATTATTAAATTCATTGTCAGAATGTCCCTTTACTTTAACAAATTTAACTTTATGATAATTTATAAGCTTAATTAAATCCTCCCATATTTCTCTATTTTTCACTGGTTCTTTTGAAGATGTTTTCCAATTATTTTTTTGCCATTTATCTATCCATTTTTGATTTATAGCATTTACAACATAAGCAGAATCACTATATAAAGTTACACTACAAGGTTCTTTTAACCTGGAAAGAGCTGTTACCACTGCTTTTAATTCCATTATATTATTAGTAGTATTTTTAAAAGCCTTTTTTTCTTCCTTTTTAAAATTCTTATACATAAATACAATTCCATAAGCACCTATAGTATTTTCTTTTCCATTTCCCCTACAAGCCCCATCAGTATATATTGTAACTTCTTTCATAAAAAAACCCTCCAAAATAAATAATTTATGCCTTTTTGCCCATTTTCTCTACATAAGATATTAATTTACTTACATTACTGCTTCCTACAACCTGAGAAATATAATCCACAACTTCTTTTACCTTTAAAATTATATCTTCTTCGCCTTCCCAATTTTCCAAAATAACTTCCTTAGGTACTTCATTTATAATTTTATTTAATCCGTAAAAGGCTATAGCTACATCATCTATATTACCTATAAATGGAATAAAATCTGGTATAATATCTAAAGGACTTGCCAAATAAGCAGTAATAGCTGCTACTTGAGCTTTAGTTTTAAAATCCACTCTTTCATCTCTAAATATTCTATATAAAAGCACTACCACATCCGGTATAAGCAATGCATATTTAGAAATTTTTTCACATTTATATGGTATTTTTTCTTCAATTTTATTTCTAATTTTTCCATAACAACCATTATTCATAAATTTCTTTTTAAAATTTTTCTTTCTTTCAAAAGCAATACCTTCTTTTTCTTTAGTATATATTATATTTTCTACATCTAATTCTAAACTATCTTTAACTATATTTATACTATTTAACTTAAAATATACATAAGGTATAGTTTTCGATAAAATGCTTAAATCTATTTGAATAGTATCTTTATCAACATTTATTCCATAGTCTTCAAAATATTTTAAAAATCCTTTTAAAGTTGCATTTTTAACAACTTCGAATATAGATAGCTTGGCTACTTTAGCACTAAATATTTTTAAATTTAATACGTTATTACAAACACTTCCTACTCCAATTTTAACTTCAAAATTTATTTTCATTCCCTTAGTATAACTACCTAAAACAGTAATTAATTCATTTATTTCTATATCACTAAATCTTAATCCCTCTACATTTACAAATTCTTTTAATATATTAAATATGTCTTTATTAGTTAATAATATATTAGCTTGCGAAATTTTCATGAAACCCTCCTAACCATTCCCCTTATGGCAATTTAAATTTTCAAAAATACTTTTTATATAGCTATATAAAAAGTATACAACATATATTTTTTTCTTCAACCAATGTAATAATATTTTTATATGATTAAACCTAAAAAAGAACAAATAAAATAATTAATATACTTTGCAGATAAAAAATAATTAAAAATAATCTGTATAAAAATAATAAGCTAAGCCTCATAAAGAGAGTTTGGAAATAA
>NZ_LZFO01000049.1 GCF_001758365.1 Clostridium acetireducens DSM 10703 | reverse complement strand
AAGTATTCACTCCTCTTTGTTGTGTATTTTTGGTGGTACTTAAATATTCGACATTTTGGGGTGAATTTCCTTTTTGAATAATAAAAAAGTTAGTAAAATCAATGATTATAAAATATGAAATTTACTCAATTAAATAAATATCTACTTTTAAAATGAAATATTTATTTAATTAAAAAACCTATACGTTAATATCGTATAGGTTTTTTATAATTAATTTACTATTTAAAATATCTATTTAGCAATCCTCTAAAAGCTGAACCGTGTCTAGCTTCATCTTTGCACATTTCATGTACTGTATCATGAATTGCATCGTAGTTTAATTTTTTAGCTAAAGTTGCTAAGTCTTTCTTTCCTTGGCAAGCTCCATGTTCAGCTTCTACTCTAACTTCTAAGTTTTTCTTTGTATCAGCTTCTACTACTTCTCCTAATAATTCTGCAAATTTAGCAGCATGTTCTGCTTCTTCAAAAGCTATTCTTTTATAAGCTTCTGCAATTTCTGGGAAACCTTCTCTATCAGCTTGTCTACTCATTGCAAGATACATACCTACTTCTGTACATTCTCCTGTAAAGTTAGCTCTTAATCCTTCTAAAACTTCTTTATCTACATCTTTTGCAACTCCTATTTTATGTTCATCAGCCCAAGCCATTTCTCCTTCAACTTTTTCTATAAACTTTTCCTTTGGAACACCGCATTGAGGGCACTTATCTGGTGCTGAATCTCCTTCATGAATATATCCACATACTGTACATACAAATTTTTTCATTATAAACTCCTCCTAATTTATAAAAAATTTATGTTTTGTTAATTATTATTTTTTAATTATAATTATTATACAATAATTATAATTAATGTTCAAGCTTTTTTCCAATTTATCTAAAATACTACTAATTGAAGTTTTTTATTTTACTAATTTAAATATATTTTACCATTACAATGTTATAATGTTCAATTTTTTAAATTTATATATACTTTAATTTTTAAAAAATTAAAATATAATTTATATTTTGTAAACCCATGTAGACTTTTTATATAAATGTTTTATATAATAGACATGAATATATTAAAATTTTAGGAGGTAAATACTATGAATAAGACTTTAAAAACTATATCTATAATAGTAGGAATACTTATTATAATAACAATCCCCTTTATAACAACGTATAATAAAATGGTAACTTTAGATCAAAATGTTCAAAAGTCTCAATCAGATATAGATACTCAACTTCAGAGAAGAAATGACTTAATTCCAAATTTAGTTGAAACAGTAAAAGGATATGCTAAACAAGAAAAAGATATATTTACTGATATAGCAAATGCTAGAGCAAAACTGGGTGGTGCACAAACTGTTGCAGATAAAGCTGAAGCAGATAATGAACTATCTTCTGCTCTTTCAAGACTTTTAGTTGTAGTAGAAAGATATCCCGAACTTAAATCTAACGAAAACTTTAAAGATTTAACTATAGCTCTAGAAGGTACAGAAAACAGAATAAATATAGCAAGACAAGATTATAATAAGGCTGTAGACAATTATAATATTAAAATTAGAAAATTCCCTAATTCTATAGTATCTGGTATAGCAGGTTTTGAGAAAAAACCTTATTATAAAGCTAGCGAAGGTGCAAAAGAAGTTCCAAAAGTAAATTTTAGTGAGTAGGTTTATATACTATGAAAACTTATAAAAAAAATTGCCTTCGCTTTTTTTTAATATTTGCATTACTTTTATTATTTTTATTACCTTTTAATAAAGTAACCGCAGAACCTAACATACCTAATCCTACAAATTTAAAATATGTAAATGACTATGCTAATATATTAGATAATAATACAAAAGAATCTATAGTATCTGTGGGTAAAGAATTAGAAGATAAAACTGGTGCTCAAGCTGTAGTAGTTATAATAAATTCTCTAGAAGGATATGATATTCAATCTTATGCAAATAAATTATTCAGAAAATGGGGAATTGGTCAAAAAGACAAAGATAATGGTCTTTTAATATTAGTATCCATGAATGATAGAAAAAGACGTGTGGAAGTTGGTAGAGGATTAGAAGGCGCCATTCCCGATATCTATTCTAATAAAGTAATGGAAGATATTTTTAAGCCTTCTTTTCAATCTGGAGACTATAATAAAGGAATTGATGAAAGTTATCAAGTATTTGCTACTAAAATAGCAAAAGAATATAATGTTAATTTAGAAAAAAGTAAAAATATATCCTTACCAAAAGAATCAAAAGAAAGTAATTCTAGTAAATTTCCTATTAAAATAATTGTATTTTTAGTATTTTTAGACATTATATTTAATAAAGGTAGAATTATTAAATCCATATTAGAACTTATATTTTATAGTTCATTTTTTAATAACAATAGACCTGGGGGCGGAGGTTTCGGTAGTGGCTCTGGTGGTTTTGGTGATTCTGGTGGTTTTGGTGGTTTTGGCGGAGGTTCTTCTTCTGGTGGAGGCTCCTCTGGAGATTGGTAAAAAAAGGTATCTCTAAAAAATTGAGATACCTTTTTATTTTATAACTACTTCATTAGTAATTTCATTATATTCTGAATTCAAATCAAATAAATGGTTTACATAATTTATGGGCATCATTATTTCACCATTTATTAATTTAATATTACTTATTTTATTATAATGTATAATATTTTTTCTTTTTAATATAACAATATTATTTTTTTTTATTTTTATAAGATTTCCCATATAATTTAATATTTTATTATAATTTTCTTCATTATTTTTTACTTCTACAGCTCCTATAGTACTAGCAACATGCATTAAAGGTAAATATATCTGATTATCTTTTTTAAAAGGTTTAACTTTAACATTATTATCTTTATTAATTTTTAAGAATTTTTTATAATCATTGGAGTTTACTTTCAGCATAGCTTTACCATACTTATATTCACAGCATGCTTCGTATATTATGTATATCATAACAATAATAAAATACAAAATAAGTACAAAAATAATATAAATAAATTTATTTATTTTATTCACCACCTTTCATAAATTTTGTAACAACAACTTATATGTAAATTAAACCCAATTATATTATAAGGTATAAACAAACCTATAATTACATTATAAATACTATATTTTTAAGTGTCAATCATAATAATATTTAAATATAGTTAAGTTGTTAAACAAAAAATCATTGATATAATTTGCAAATAAAAAAAATTAAAAAATAAAAATGTTCTTATGATAAATTTATCATAAGAACATTTTTATTTTTTTAATTTTTGAAACTATGCACTGGAGCCGGTATTCTTCCACCTCTATCTACAAATCTTTTACTGGAAAATTTATTTATTTTCATTACAGGAGCTCCTCCTAAAAGTCCACCAAACTCTACATAGTCCCCCTCTTTTTTACCTATAGCTGGTATTATTCTCACCGCTGTAGTTTTGTTATTTATAACACCTATAGCTGCTTCATCTGCAATTATAGCAGATATAGTTTCTTTTGTAATATCTCCTGGTACAGCTATCATATCCAAACCAACAGAACATACACAAGTCATAGCTTCTAGCTTTTCAAAAGTCAAAGAACCTTTATTTACTGCTTCTATCATACCAGCATCTTCACTAACTGGTATAAAAGCTCCACTAAGACCTCCTACATGTTCACATGCCATTATTCCTCCCTTTTTTACTGCATCATTTAACATAGCTAATGCAGCAGTTGTTCCAGGTGCTCCACAACTTTCTAATCCTATTTCCTCTAATATATTAGCTACGCTATCACCTACTGCAGGTGTTGGTGCTAAAGATAAGTCTACTATACCAAAAGGCACATTAAGTCTCTTTGAAGCTTCATTAGCTATAAGCTGACCCATTCTAGTTATTTTAAAAGTAGTTCTTTTTATTGTTTCTGCTACTTCGTCAAACTTAGCTCCTTTTTTACTTTCCAATGCTGATTTTACAACGCCAGGTCCACTTATTCCTACATTAATTATACACTCAGCTTCTCCTACTCCATGAAATGCTCCAGCCATAAAAGGATTATCTTCAACAGCATTTGCAAAAACCACTAATTTAGCACATCCTATGCCATCCTTATCTGCTGTTAGCTCTGCAGTTTTCATAATAATTTGTCCCATATCTTTAACAGCATCCATATTTATACCTGCTCTAGTTGAACCTACATTTACAGAAGAACATACTAAATCAGTAACAGTCAATGCTTCTGGTATAGATTTTATTAACTTTATATCTCCATTAGTATACCCTTTATGTACTAATGCAGAAAAGCCTCCAATAAAGTTTACTCCAACAGCTTTAGCTGCTTTATCTAAAGTTTTTGCAAATTCAACATAGTCATTATCATTTGATGAAGAAGCCACAATTGACATAGGTGTAACAGATATTCTTTTGTTTATAATAGGTATACCACATTCTCTTTCTAATTGTTCTCCTACTTTTACTAAATTTTCAGCATATTTAGTTATTTTATCATAAATTTTTTGTCTGGACTTTTTTCCATCAGAATCACAACAATCTAATAATGAAATACCCATAGTTATAGTTCTTATATCTAGTTTTTCTTTTTCTACCATTTTTATAGTGTCTAAAATATCAAAAGAACTTATCACATAAATCACTCCTTATACATGATGCATAGAATTAAATACTTCCTCAAGCTGAATTTTTATAGAAAGTCCTATTTCTTTTCCTTTCTTATCCAAAATATCTCTAAGTTCATCAAAAGTAACATTTAATTTTTCTAAATCTACTAACATAATCATAGTAAAATATCCTTGTACAATTGTTTGACTTATGTCTAAGATATTAACTCCATGATTAGCCAATATACCAGTTACATTAGCTGTAATTCCTATTTTATCTTTACCTAAAACTGTAACAATTGCTTTCATTTTCTTCACTCCTTGTAAATTTATTTATATTATATAATATCATAAAATTATTAGTAATCTTTATATTTTCAACAAAAAATTTTAACACTATTTATTATTAACTTTCTACTTCATTACTGTATTGGTCTTAAATATGTAGTATGATTGCAATTTATTTTATTATCTCCTTTATAATTCCAAATAATACTTCCTTCTACTAAAGGACCACTAGCATTATATCCTGCAATTATATGTCCTGAACTGCTTAAATTAGCAAAACAATTATAGTTAGGTATTATCTTTCCCTTATTATACAATTGGTATGTAGGTTCAACTACTATCCAACCATACTCTGGCAAATAAAATTCAGCCCAAGCATGTCTATTATAATCTAAATTAATGTTTTTATTATTAATTTGTAATGGCTCTAATCCATATCCACTTACAATTCTAGCAGGCACACCAACACTTCTACACATAGCAATAAATAAATCAGCATAATCTTCACATACTCCTTTGCCAGTTTTTAAGGCATTTAATGCTCCTTTATTTGCTTGCAAAGGATCATATTTTATATAAGTATTTACAAAAGCATATATTTTTTTAGCTTTATCAAAAGGATTAGTTGACCCTTTTGTTATTTCTTTAGATTTTTTTAAAATTAAGGTATTATTACTCTCTATTTTTTCTTCTGGTTTAGTATATTTACTATAATATTTAAATTTGCTATAATCTCCAAGTGTTTTTGATAAATCTACTTTATACTTAATTCCACTATTCTCTATATTTCTAACCACTTTATATTCTAAAGATTGTCCCTTATAAGCAAAATTCTTTATAATAGCTCTCTTATTTCCGTAAGCATCTGTACTTATTCTTATTCCTGATCCATAGGCTTTTAAATCCAAATCTTTTTGATAAGGAGATTTGCTTAAATTTCCTATGTTAAATTGTAAATCAAAATCTGTTTTACTTTCAGATTCACCATTACAATTTACATTTATTATATCTATAATTTCATATTTTTTACTTTCAACATTTTGATATATAGATTTATTATCTATATATTCTTCTTTATTTAAATCATAGATAGTAAAATTCATTTTTAAATTTTTTTCTAAATTAGAATTAGATTGAGATTCTATACTTTTATTTATTATTAGAGAATAGGTTTTTCCTTCTTTATATTTATCTTTAGGTGATACTAAAATTGAATTACCTTTATAATTACTTGAAACATTAATATCTACAAATTTATTTTCTTCATCTAAAACCCATATATTTTTTTTATTTATTGAATCTATATTAATTTTATCATTAAGTCTTATATTCCATACTTTATCTGGGGGTATATCGTATTTTGAAGGCCAAATTTCAAAATCATCTTTTGCAAAAACATTGTTTGGAGCAAATGAGAAAATTATCAAAATTAATAAAAAGTTTAAATACTTTTTAAATACGCATATGCTTTTTTTGTTCATTTTATACACCTGCCTATTGTATTAAAATAAGAGTATCATAAACTAGATACTCTTATTTTAATACAAATTTATACTTATTTCCATTGTTAATTATCTAAAGTAATTTACACCAGATTCAAATATTTTCTGTTCCTTATTGCCTGGTATATTTATATGAACATTTTCTCCTGCTCTTTCAGAATGAGCCATTTTACCCAGTATTCTTCCATCTGGACTTGTTATAGCTTCTACTGCAGATATAGATCCATTTGGATTAAACTCTATATTATATGAAGGATTTCCATGAACGTCTACATATTGTGTAGCTATTTGTCCATTTTTCATAAGCTTATTTATTAAATCTTCACTAGCTACAAATCTGCCCTCACCATGAGAAATAGGTACAGTATATGTTTCTCCTAATGTTACATTACTAAACCAAGGTGACTTATTAGAAATAACTTTAGTATGCACCATTTTTGAAACATGGCGTCCTATATTATTATAAGTTAAAGTAGGATAATCCTCTTCTATATCTCTTATTTCTCCAAAAGGTAAAAGACCTAATTTTATAAGTGCTTGAAATCCATTGCATATTCCTAACATAAGACCATCTTTATTATTTAAGAATTCCATAACTGCTTCTTTAATTTTTGGATTTCTAAATACTGTAGCTATAAATTTTCCAGATCCTTCTGGTTCATCCCCAGCACTAAATCCACCAGGAATCATTATTATTTGAGATTTTTTTATTTCTTTTACCAACTCACTTATTGAATTTTCTATATCTAATGCAGATAAATTTCTAAATACTAAAATATTAGCTTCTGCTCCTGCTTTTTCAAAAGCTTTTTTAGAATCATATTCACAATTTGTACCAGGAAATACTGGTATTAATACTCTTGGCTTAGGAACTTTTATAGATGCTATTTTAAAATCTTTTTTACTAAATATATCTGTAATTATATTTCCTTTAGGTTCTTCTGCTTTAGTTGCAAATATATTTTCTAATGGTTCTTCCCAAGCCTTTATTGCTTCTTCTATACTTATTTTTACATCATTTATACAAATACTTTCTTCAATTTGAGTATATCCTAGTAATTTAAAATCTTTATTCTCAAAGTATTCATTTAAATTTAAATCTTTATCAACTTCTATTATTATAGAACCATACTTAGGTACAAATAATTCTTCTTGTGCTATTTCTTTTTCTAATTTTATTCCTATTTTATTTCCAAATGCCATTTTGCTAATAGTAGCAGCTATTCCTCCAAATCCTACGCTAGAAGCAGATTTAACCTTTTTATCTTCAATTAATTTATTAATTTTATCAAAATTTTTCTTTAGTAAATCTAAATTTGGCAATCCATCTTTACCTATAATTGAAGGAATTAATATAACTTTGCTATTTTCATTTTTAAATTCACAAGATACTACTTTTGTAACATCTACTACATTTACAGCAAAAGATACTAATGTAGGTGGAACATTCATATCTTTAAATGTTCCTGACATACTATCTTTTCCACCTATTGCTGGTATATTAAATTTCTTTTGAACATAAAATGCTCCCAATAAAGCTGCAAATGGTTTTCCCCATTTTGTAGAGTCTTGTCCTAGTTTTTCAAAATATTCTTGTAAACTCAATCTTATATTCTTGTAATTTCCTCCAAGAGCCACTACCTTAGTTATAGATTCTAATACTGCATATAATGCTCCATGGAAAGGACTCCATTTAGCTATAATAGGATTAAAACCATAAGTCATTATAGTTCCTGTTTTAGTGTCCCCTGATTCTATTGGAAGTTTAGCAACCATACCTTCTTCAGGTGTTAATTGATATTTTCCACCAAAAGGCATAATAACAGTTCCTGCTCCTATTGTGCTATCAAATCTTTCAACTAAACCTCTTTTACTGCATACATTTAAATCTTTTAAATTTTTTAACCAATAGTTTTTTAAATTTTCTATTGAAGTATTATGGAAATAACTACTTTCTTTGGGAGACTTTACTTTTATACTTGTAAACTGCTTAACTCCATTAGTATTTAAAAAATCTCTACTTATATTAACTATGCTATTGCCTTTCCAATTCATTTTTAATCTATTAGTATTTGTAACTTTAGCTACTATTGTAGCTTCTAAATTTTCTTTTTTAGCAAATTCTATAAATTTATCAGCATTATTCATAGAAATAACTACAGCCATACGTTCTTGTGATTCTGATATTGCCAATTCTGTTCCATCTAATCCCTCATATTTTTTAGGTACTAAATCTAAATTTATATCTAAGCCATCAGTTAATTCTCCAATAGCTACAGATACTCCTCCTGCACCAAAGTCATTACATCTTTTAATCATTTTGCTTACTTCACTATTTCTAAATAATCTTTGAATCTTTCTCTCTGTAGGAGGATTGCCCTTTTGTACTTCTGAACCACAAGTAAAAATAGACTTTTCATCATGTTCTTTTGATGAACCTGTTGCTCCACCACATCCATCTCTTCCTGTTCTTCCACCAACTAATATAACTATATCCCCTTCTACAGGTTTTTCTCTTACTACATTTTCTTTTGGTGCTGCTGCTATTACAGCTCCTACTTCCATTCTTTTAGCTATGTAATCTTCATCATATATTTCAGATACTTGTCCAGTTGCAAGTCCTATTTGATTTCCATAAGAGCTATATCCTTGAGCGGCTTCCATTGTTATTTTTCTTTGAGGAAGTTTTCCTTCTAATGTATCTTCTATATTAGTTCTTGGATCTCCGCTTCCAGTAACTCTCATAGCCTGATAAACATAAGACCTTCCAGATAAAGGATCTCTTATAGCTCCTCCAAGACAAGTTGCTGCTCCTCCAAAAGGTTCTATTTCAGTAGGATGATTGTGAGTCTCATTTTTAAACATTACAAGCCATTTTTCATCTTTACCATTTATTTTTGCATCAATTTCTATGCTACATGCATTAATTTCATCAGATTTATCTAAATCATCTAATAATCCTTTTTTTCTTAATTCTTTCATACTTAAAGTAGCAATATCCATAAGACATATATCTTTTTGCTTATCAGTATACACAAATTCTCTGGATGATAAATACTCTTGATAAGCATTTTTGATAGGTTCAGTATATAAACTATTTTCTATATCTACATCTTGTATACAAGTCATAAAAGTAGTATGCCTACAGTGGTCTGACCAATACGTATCTATAACTTTTATTTCTGTAACAGTAGGATTTCTTTTTTCTGTGTTCTTAAAATAATCTTGGCAAAATTTAAGATCTTCTAAGCTCATAGCCAATCCTTCTAATTCTATAAACTCTTTTAACTTATCTAAGCTATAATTATTAAAATCTTTTAAAACTTTAACAGAATTTGGTGTGTCAAATTCCATATCTAATGTTTTAGGCTTTTCTAAAATAGCTTCTCTTGAATCTACAGGATTTATACAATAGCTTTTTATTTTATTAAATTCCTCATCTTTTAAATTTCCTTCTAAAATATAAACTTTAGATGAAGCTATATTAGGTCTATTACCTTGTGTTAATATTTGCATACATTGAGCAGCAGAATCCGCTCTTTGATCGTATTGTCCTGGTAAATACTCTACTGCAAATACCCTATCTTGGGAACTAAACTTTAAATCTTCATTATAAACAAAATCTACAGTAGGCTCAGAAAAAATAGTATTTTTAGCTTTATTTAATTCTTCTTCAGATATACCAGATACATCATATCTATTTAAAATCCTTAATCCTTTTAAATTTTTTATGTTTAATGTAATTTTTATATCGTTAAAAAGATTCTTTGCCTCTACATTAAAATTCGGTTTTTTTTCAACGTATATTCTTTTTACATCACTTTTCATACCTTTTTCTCCTTTTAAAAATATTTTTTACGAATATTTTTCACTGTCATTATTTAAACGTTCGTATATATTATAACATATAATTTTTAAAATTCATAGTATTTAAATAACTATTAATAAATTTTCTTAATTATAAAAATTGTTAAATTAATTTTATATAAATTGATTATTAGAATTAGTACTAGTATAATTAATAACATAATAGAAACTAAATAGGACGAAAGGGGTGATACTTTGGATATAAATAGAGTAATTCATATAGCTGTAGAAGCCGGAAGAATTATGCTAGAAAATGGAGCTGAAACTTATAGAGTAGAAGAAACTATATATAGAATTTGCAATGCTTATAATATAAATGAAGCCGATAGTTTTGTTACTCCCACTGGAATAATGGTATCTGTAGCTAATAACTATGGTCAAACTATTTCATTAATTAAACGTATAAAAGTTAGAACTGTAGATTTAGAAAAAATATCTTTAATAAATGATCTTTCAAGAAGTATTACAATTGAAGCCATAACTTTAGATTCCTTTGAAGAAAATTTAAAAAAAATAGATAATGAAAAAAAATACAGTAATTCATT
>NZ_LZFO01000048.1 GCF_001758365.1 Clostridium acetireducens DSM 10703 | reverse complement strand
CTATAAATAGATAGGCTTTTTTGTCATGCCACAAAATATTAATTTTATAATTTTTATTATTTAAAGTAAGTCATATAGTAATTTTGTGATTTTCAAAGCTATATTTTCATAATTAATTAACAGAACCACTTAAGTAAAAATACACTTTGTGAAGGCCTTGCATTTTTAAAACAAAAGGGTAATAAGAAGATTACTATTTTAAAAAATAATCTCCCTATTACCCACTATATTTCTAATGTTTAAAACCACTTTTATTAAATTTTTATTTGCATTACAAAAAAATATTTTCATACTCATCATACCTCTTTCTGGCCTCACAGGACCAAATTAAAGTGTATTTTTTACTTGAATTTTTCATACTTAATTTTAGTCTATAAATTAAACTGTGTCAAGTATAATTTAACAACTTATTTTTCTATTTTAAATTTACGAAATTTAATATTAAAATTTGTTTATAAATAATACTCTTAATTTGACAAATATCATCCTATTTTATAAAGTATATTATCTATAATTTGATAATTATAGATAATATACTTTGATAAATTACAGGTACAAGCACCGCTGGAAGTAAATTTGCTACTTTTATATTAGTAGCTTTTAATATATTTAAGCTTAATCCAATTATAATTAAACTTCCTACTGCTGTTATATCATTTATTATGTTAGGTACAAGTAATACCTTTAATAGTGATGCAAATAATGTAATGGTACCTTGATATACAATTACAGATATTGAAGAAAATATAACTCCAATTCCCAGAGAAGAACTAAATATTATAGTCGTTACAAAATCAAGTAGTGCCTTAGTAAACAAAGTTGTATGGTTTCCTGTAAGTCCACTTTCAAGGGCTCCAACTATTGCCATAGAACCTACACATGTAATAAGAGTTGAAGCTACAAAAGCTTGAGCTATATTACTTCCCTTACTTTTAAATTTATTTTCTATACTTTTTCCAAATCTGTCAAGAAAGTTTTCTATACCAATAACTTCACCTATAACAGCTCCTATAACTATTGAAAATATTATAAGCATTACATTTGAAGCTTTCGTTATTCCTAAAACTCCTACCAAAAAAGAGCATAATGCTAACCCATTCATAATTGTATCTTTAATGTTCTCTGGTATTTCCTTCTTTATAAAAATTCCTATTAAACTTCCCACTATAATAGCAAAAGCATTTACTATGTTTCCAAACATACTTTGAAACATTTTTTTACCTCCATATCTGTGAAATACGTTACATCTTTCAACTTATTTTACAGTGTGGAGAATATATTTGCAATAACTTTTATAAAAAATGTATCATATCAACTTCAATGCAATAATACATAGATTTACTTTCTAAATAACCATATATTAACACAGAATATAAATCTAATATGTTGATCTTAATATCTGTGTTTTTATCCTATTTACAGGAATTACAAATAATATTACCATAGCTATAATAGCTTCAGGAAGTAAATAAGTTCCGTTATATAATATAGAATAAATCCATACATTTTGATCTCCTGCATAAGAAGCAAAGAAAACCACTCCTGATATAACATGGCATATAAATCTTAAAATTATGGCAAATAAAGCTCCTAAAGAAATATTATTTTTAAAATATCCTGCAAATCCTAAAACTCCAAAAGCTAAAATATAGTCTATTATAAGCTGTACAGGATGTATTACTTCAGGTCCCAAAATCAAATCAACTATTCCAAATATTATTCCTGCTAAACATCCTGTTCTTGTACCATAAATATAAGCTATAAATATAATAGGAATCATAGAACCTAAAGTTACAGATCCTCCCATAGGCATTTTTAATATTCTAAACATTTTTAATATACTAGCTAAGGCTACTGCCATAGATATATGAAGCATTATTTTTGTAGTTAATTTACCTTTATTAGCATGTACAAATATTAAAATTAAAACTAAAATAGCTATTAAAGTTAAATATATTATAGGATTTGAAAAAACAGTAGTTAGAGCTTCTCCAATTTTTGGAGCTTTAAACTTAAAATTAAACCAATTCAATACTAGTCCTCCTTTATTATTTTACTTTTAAATATAATTACATAAAAAAAGAAATACTGCAGAAAAACAGTATTTCTTAATTACATTTATACACTGCTTTCCTACGCTGGTATTATCCAGTTCAGGTACAAGGGTTAGAATTGAATCTATCTCAGCACCAAGGCACCCCTAGCTTTTTCATTTTATTATATACCATTTTAAATTTTAACACAAATAACTAATTATATTTAAAATTTTAAAAACCATCAAACTACTTCTGTATTTTTCTTAAAACCATCTAAAGAAGTTTCAACTTTTTCATTTTCATATTCTTTACATAATAATGCTCTAATATATCCCCTATCTTTAGTTGTTGATTCAATATAAAATCCTCTTCCATAATAAAATCTAACAAGAGATAACATTCTAGATGCAGTATGAAGATATAAATTTAAAACTCCTAACTCTCTCATTCTATTATCCACTGCATTCATTAATAATTTTCCTACACCTTTATTTTGATAATCCAAATCCACTGCAAATCTACTTAAATAAGCAGTTTTATCAGATTTCACTTCAACTCTTACACTACCTACAACTAATTTGTTTAAAAGTATTACAAAAAATTCTTTAGTTTCTATATCTTTTTTTATATCTTCATAACTTTCATTAAGAGCATCAATTTTTTTTAGTATTACTGCATTTTTTACATAGGCTTCAAAAGCTTTCTTATTTATTTTTTCTATTTCAAATATATCATTTTCTATAGCTTTTCTAACTATAAACTCCATTTTCTTCATGTATCTGCCCCCTTATATTTTTTATGGTGCCATTGCTATAAATTCTAAACCAGTTTTTTCTTCTAATCC
The DNA here is from genome assembly GCF_001758365.1 of Clostridium acetireducens DSM 10703. GTDB lineage: Bacteria > Bacillota > Clostridia > Clostridiales > Clostridiaceae > Clostridium_C > Clostridium_C acetireducens. The sequence goes on along the minus strand of NZ_LZFO01000048.1, from coordinate 8,095 downwards.
AAACATAGTATTCATATTTTGAACAGCTTGACCAGAGGCTCCCTTTATTAAATTGTCTATAACAGACATTACAATTATTCTATTAGTACGTTTGTCTACTTTTACTCCAATGTGACATAAATTAGAGCCTCTTACCCATCTTGTTTCTGGTATTCCATTAATTACTTTAATAAAATAGTCATTTTTATAAAAATCTTTATATAATTCTCTAATATATTCTGTAGTTAAATCTAATTTTAAAGAAGCATAACAAGTTGATAGTATTCCCCTATTCATTGGAATTAAATGAGGAGTAAAAGATACTTTTATATTTTTTCCTGAAATTTTTCCTAGCTCTTGCTCAATTTCTGGAGTATGTCTATGTGCTGCAACACCATAAGGTTTTATAGACTCATTGCATTCTGTAAAAAGCGAACTAATATTTGCATTTCTGCCAGAGCCAGATACTCCTGATTTTGCATCGATTATAATAGAATTTATATCTACTAAATTGTTTTTTAAAATAGGAGCTAATGCCAATATAGTTGCTGTAGGATAACAACCTGGATTAGCTAACAAATTACTTTGTTTTATTTTTTCTCTATTTAATTCTGTTAATCCATAAACTGCTTTTTCTAAAAGTTCATCACATTGATGTTCAATGCCATACCAATTTTCATATATATTTTTTGAGTTCAATCTAAAATCTGCACCTAAATCTATTACTTTTACACCTAAATTCAATGCTTTTTTAGTTATTTCAAATGATTTACCTTGAGGCAGTGCAATAAATAACACATCTATTTCATTAAATTTATTTATTGCTTCTTCCATATCAACGCAAATATCTTCTATAACTCCATAGTAATTACCATAAATTTCACTAAAATTAGTATTTGCATAACTATAAGAACTGTAAAATTTTACATTTACTTTTGAATGGTTGTGTAAAATCCACACTAACTGCTCACCTGCATATCCTGTAGACCCTATTATACCAGCATTAATCATTAATATCACCTCAATAAATTTTAATTTGTATATAAAAATTATTATGCAACAAAATTCTAAAAAAATCAATAATATATTGAATATTTATATGTATTAAGGTATAATTATTCATACATTGCACATAAGGAGGAGATAAACAGGTGAAAAATACTCTTAATTACTTAAACAAAGAAACTGTTTTACAATTTAATAAATTCAAAGATAAAATTTTTGTTATAAAATATGGTGGAAGTATAATGAATAATGAAATAGCCCAAAAGGCTTTTATAGAAGATATATTATTTCTAGCAAGCACAGGAATTAAAATAGTTATAGTGCATGGGGGAGGTCCTGAGATTTCTAAATGGCTTAAAAAAACTGGAATTGAAAATAAATTTGTGAAAGGTTTAAGAGTTACCGATAGCAATACTATGGAAATTGTAGAAATGGTGCTGTCTGGAAAAATAAATAAAAATCTTTCATTTAAATTAAGTCAAAAAGGTTTAAAATCTGTAGGCATAAGTGGTAAAGATAACAATTTAATTAAATCTAAAAAGAAGATTGTTTATGATAACGGCAATGTGCTTGATTTAGGATTTGTAGGGGAAATAGTAAGTATAAATAAGGAGCTTTTAGTAACTATGATTAATAATAATTACATACCTGTTATATCTCCTATAGGTTGTGATGAAGAAGGCAATAGTTATAATATTAACGCAGACCACGCTGCAGCTTTTATTAGCGGTACACTAAAATCTGAAAAATTATTAGTTATGACAGATGTAGAAGGAGTTTATAAAAATATAAATGACTACTCCACTTTATTACCATCAATAAATATAAATGAAATTAAAGAATTTACGAAATTAGGAATAATTAATGGAGGCATGATTCCTAAAATGGAATGTTGCATTAATGCTATTAACAAAGGAACTAAAAATGTTCACTTAGTAGATGGAAGAAAAAAACATAGCTTATTATTAAGTATAACTACTAATTGCGGAACTAAAATTATAAAAATGAAGGGAGAAACGCCATGTCAAAAAATAATTTAATGAATACTTATGGAAGATTTGATGTTACTTTTGAAAAAGGAATTGGCACCAAGCTTTATGACGTAAATGGAAAAGAATATTTAGATTTTGTTTCTGGAGTAGCTGTAAATTGTTTAGGACATAGCCCTGCTGCTATAATTAATGCTATAGAAAAACAAAGCAAAAATCTAATTCACGTTTCAAATTACTACTGGAATACAGAACACACTGCTCTTGCAGAAAAACTTTCAAATAACTGCCATCACAACAAAGTATTCTTTTGCAATAGTGGTACTGAAGCAGTAGAAGCAGCATTAAAAATTGCCAGAAAATATGGCAAATTAAAATCAAATAAAAATAAAAACATACTGCTTTACATGGATAATTCTTTTCACGGTAGAACCATAGGTGCTCTTACTGTTACTGGACAAGAAAAATATCAAAAGGACTTTCTTCCTTTAATGGATGGAGTAAAAAAAGTAAAATTTAATAGTATTGAAGACCTAAATAAAAATTTTAACGAAAATGTATGTGGAATAATAATAGAGCCAATTCAAGGAGAAGGCGGAATTAATATTGCCCATACTGAATTTTTAAAAGAATCTAGAAAATTATGTGATAAATTTAATGCTTTACTAATATTTGACGAAGTTCAATGCGGTATAGGTAGATTAGGAAGTTTATTTGCTTACAAAAAATTTGGAGTTATTCCTGATGTAATTTGCATAGCTAAAGCTTTAGGAGGAGGTTTTCCAATAGGTGCTGTACTTGCTAACGAAACAGCTTCCCAAGCTTTTGTACCTGGCGACCACGGAAGTACATTTGGAGGAAATCCTCTTGCTTGTGCTGTTTCTTTGGCAGTTTTAACCGAACTAGTAGACAAAGGAATTATTAATAAAATAGAAGAAAAAAGCACATACTTAAAAGAAAAACTTAATAATTTAAAAGATAAATATAATGTTATAGATGAAGTAAAAGGAATGGGTCTTCTTATAGGCATAAGTATTAAAGTTGATGTAAAAGATTTTATTAATTTATGCTTTAAAAATGGTTTGCTAGTTGTATCTGCTGGAACTAATGTAGTAAGACTACTTCCTCCTCTTAATGTATCAAAGGCAGAAATTGATGAAGCATTAAATATTCTTGAAATAGTAATAAATAAATTTAGCTAATACTAATTTATATTTTTATAGGTGGTGGTAATTTGAATATTAAAAAATTAATAGAAGAAAATATAGAAACTATAAATAAAATTAGAAAACAACTACATGATAATGCGGAATTAGCTTTTGAAGAATACAAAACTCAAAATATCATACTTAATTTTTTTAAAGATTTGCATATAGAAACTAAAATACTAGCTAAAACAGGAGTTACTGCCACTTTAAATAATGGAAATAGTTGCATTGCCCTTAGAGCTGATATGGATGCTTTACCTGTAAATGGTGTATCCCATGTTTGTGGTCATGACTATCATATGGCTATTGTATTAGGCACTGCTTTAATACTTAAAAAATTAAATTTTAAAAAATGTGTAAAGTTTATATTTCAGCCTGCTGAAGAAGATGTGGGAGGAGCTATCCCTATGATAAAAGAAGGTGTGCTTAAAAATCCAAATGTAAAATATATGATAGGATTTCATGTATGGCCTAATGTAAAAGTAGGTACTATAGAAGTATCTAGCGGTGCATCTATGGCATCTGTAGATGACTTTTATATAACTTTTAAAGGTAAAGGCGGTCATGCAGCTATGCCTCACCTTTGTAAAAATCCAATATACCCTGCTATGGAATTTATTCAAAGTATGAATACAAAGTGTAAAATAGAAAATAATCCTTTAAATCCTCATGTAATTACTTTTTCTTCTATACAATGTGGCAGTGTACCTAATGTAATTTCTGATAAATGTAAAGTATTAGGCACTGTTAGAACTTTTGACAACAATATTAGAAATAAAATACATGAAGATATATTAAAAATTTCTCATTTAAGTTCAGAAAAGTATGGATGTGCTGTTAATGTAGAATACGATTTTCAATATCCTCCTTTAATAAGTGATGCTTTACTAACTAAAAAATTTGTAAAAGCTACTAAATCATTAATTGGAAGTAATAATGTTTTACCTTTAGAAAAAACATTTGCTGCAGAGGATTTTGCATGTTTTGCACAAAATGTTCCATCAGTACATTTTAGACTGGGTATTGCGGATAAATATAAAGGTATGAATGCTCTACACTCTCCAAATTTCAACGTCTCTGATGAATCTATTTTAAATGGAATTTATATAATAACAAACTTCATATTTTCTTTAGGTTGCTAGTAAAATAGCACCTATTTATTTTTTTACAAAAAATTAAAAAACCTAAAGAAATAATTCCTTAGGTTTTTAGTCGATTAACTAAAATTAAAGTATTGTTATGTTTTCAGCTTGTGGACCTTTAGCTGCTTCAACAACGTCAAAAGATACCTTTTGACCTTCTTCTAAAGTTTTGAATCCTTCTTTGTTGATTTGTGAGAAATGTGCAAAAACATCATTTCCTTCTTCTGTAGTGATGAATCCAAATCCTTTTTCTCCGTTAAACCATTTTACTGTTCCTGTCATATCTTATTACCTCCGAAATTTTCATTCCTTTAATTCTTAGTAAAAATAAATCATTAATAAAAATCTCGAAATATATACACTTAAGTTATTCTTAATTTTAGATAATTTCAAAAATATTCTATAATGGATCATTTACTTCTGAATTAAGGTTCTATATTAGTATACACTATATACAAAAAAAATCAAGGGCTTTTTTAGAATTATTTATTTTTATGATATAATAGTTCCATGTACAATAGAAAGGATACGTGAAATTATGAATTTAATATCTTTAGAAAATATATGTAAAAGTTATAGTGAAAAAATTCTTTTAAATAATATAAGTCTTGGCATAAATGAAGGAGAAAAAATTGGAGTTATAGGTATAAATGGTACTGGTAAATCTACTCTTTTGAAAATTGTAGCAGGTATTTCTACTTATGATAGTGGAAATATAATAACTGCAAATAAACTTACTATAAGTTATCTTTCTCAAAATACCTATTTTGATGATAACGCTACTGTTATTGAACAAATATTTAACGGTAATTCCCCTTTCATGAAAGTTTTAAGAGATTATGAAAGTACTCTAAATGAAATAAATAAAAATCCTGAAGATGATATTCTTCAACAAAAGCTTGTTGCTATTATATCAAAAATTGATAGTTTTAATGGTTGGGATTTAGAAGGAGAAGCTAAAATAATATTAGGTAAACTTGGAATAAACAATTTTGATGCTAAAGTTAATTCTTTATCTGGAGGACAAAAGAAGAGAATAGCTCTTGCATCTGCTCTTATTAAACCTTCCGATTTACTTATTTTAGATGAGCCTACAAATCACATCGATAACGAAACTGTTGCTTGGCTAGAAGAATATTTAAATAAAAGAAAAGGCGCTTTGCTTATGATAACCCACGATAGATATTTCTTAGACAGAGTAACAAATAGAATATTAGAAATTAATAGAGGTAATATTTATAGCTATGCTGGAAATTACAGTGTATTTTTAGAAAAAAAATTAGAAAGACAAGAATTAGAAAAAAGTTCTGAAGAAAAAAGACAAAATTTATTAAGAAGAGAATTAGCTTGGATTAAAAGAGGTGCAAAGGCAAGAAGCACAAAACAAAAGGCAAGAATTCAACGATTTGAAGAACTTAGAGACAGTGGCATAGAACAAGTAGACGACAAAATAGAAATTTCCGCTGCTAGTACTCGTTTAGGTAAAAAAGTTTTAGAACTTCATAATATAAATAAAAAATATAAGGATAAAGTAGTTATAAATGATTTTAGTTACATATTTTCTAAAAATGATAGAGTTGGAATTATTGGACCAAATGGTATGGGGAAATCTACTCTTTTAAATATATGTACTAAGAAAATTGCTCCAGATAATGGTGAAGTAATAATCGGAGAAACAGTTAAATTTGGATATTTTGCACAAGGTAATAAAGAAATTAATAAAAATTTAAGAGTAATTGAATATATAAAAGAAGGCGCAGAATTCATTAAATCAGAAAATGGAGAACTTATAAGTGCTAGTAAAATGTTAGAAATGTTTTTATTTACTCCTGAAATGCAATGGACTCCTATTTCAAAATTATCTGGTGGAGAAAAAAGAAGGCTTTATCTTTTAAGAATATTGATGGAAGCTCCAAATGTATTAATACTTGACGAACCTACTAACGACTTAGACATAGAAACATTAACTATTCTTGAAGATTACATTCAAAGTTTTAATGGCACAATAATAGCCGTATCACACGATAGATATTTCTTAGATAAAATAGCTGATAAGCTTTTAGTATTCAAAGGCAAAGGATTAATTGACTACCATGTAGGTAATTATTCTGAATACATGGAAAAGGAAAATCAAAGATTAAAAGACACTCCTGAACCTTCTGTTAAAAAAGAAAAATCTAAAGCACCTAAAGAAGAAAATAAATGTAAAAACAAAAATAATACCTTAAAATTTTCTTATAAAGAAAAAAGAGAATATGAACAAATAGATGATATAATTCAAAACACAGAAGATGAAATTTGCAAATTAGACGAAGAAATAAGCAAATGTACTACTGATTATGTAAAACTTGAAGAACTTTTACAAAACAAAAAAGAAGTTGAAGAAAAACTAGAACATCTTTATGAAAGATGGGAATATTTAAATGAACTAGCACAGAAAATTCAAGATCAAAAAAAGTAATTATTTTCAGTGTTAGTAATTACTTTCTATAAAAAATAGATAAGAATATACAAGTAAATCTTATTGTATTACATAATATTTTACTTATTACTAGAGTTAAATTAATTTATAAAAATAAAGCACCTAATTTTAAAATTAGGTGCTTTTTATTTTTATTATATTATACTAGTTATTAATAATTATCTGGATTTTATTAAATATTTTTTACAATATAACCTATATAATATTTCTTCAAATAAAGAAAATAGTCCTGTAGTAATAAAGTAAATTCCTACAGTTATAGGTGTTTTAATTGTTATTAATATACTAAAAAAAACTGTCATAATTATATTAATTTTTTCCACTTTAGCATTCTTAACTATATTTAAAAATGGTATATATGAAATTAAATATGGACTTAATGAAATTAATGTATATATCATTGGTATTATAAAATACTTATCTGACATCTTTATATTAGATATCCATGGAACAATTATTGTTCCAACCTCTACAGGCATTTTATTAAATAAAATATATAATGAAGATATTATAGGCAATTGTAATAAACTAACCAAACATCCCATCATACTTTTAGCACTTTGCTCATAGCATCTTTGCATTTCTTCTTCAAGCTTTTTCTTATTATCTTTATATATTACTTTCAATTCTTCTATTTTTTTAGAGAATTTCTGCTGTTGAGCAATACTTTTTTTCTGTTTTATTGAAATTGGCAATAACAAAATTCTTATTAAAATAGTTAATAAAATTATACTTATACCCCAATCCCCTGTAATTTTGAAAATGCAATTCAATATATTGTTTAACCCACTTAAAATGATGTTCATACATTCTACTCCTTATTTAATTTATTTTAGGTTGAATTTAAAAACACCATCTTAATTTAAAGTGTACACAATACCTCCAAATTTCATATTTTTCATAAGACATATAATATTTTATAATTAATTTTTTTGAATACTCCAATGCACATTTAAAAATAACTTTTACAAATTTGTTTAATTTTTTACTATTGTTTCTATATAAATTTTTTATATAAGTAAAAATACTTAAAATACAACTTAAAACTAATGTTAATTGCATAATAAATGAAATATCTACTTTCATTATAGACTACCTTCTTACTATAATAAATTTTTTATAAATTTCTATTAATCCAATTGCTATAAATATAATAAATATATGAGGAAATTGCACAATTAAACTTCCTCAATTATATTTAAAAATCATTACTTTTTGTTAATAATTAACTATTTTGTTCAGAAAAAGATAATAGCAAAGCTAAGGTGCTATTGCACCTGTGGATAACTT
>NZ_LZFO01000047.1 GCF_001758365.1 Clostridium acetireducens DSM 10703 | reverse complement strand
CCTTCTTCTTTTCTTGAAGCTTCAACTAACTCTTCATATAATTTTATAACCTCATCAAGTTTATCTTGTTTAACAAATTTTTTTGCTACTACTTTTATCATTTGCAAATCTCCTCTCTCTCCTATAAATATATTCTAAGTAGTATTCTACATTTTAGAATATAATTCCTTTATCAATGATAATTATTATATTCTAAATAAAATTCAATTATATTGCCACAAATATTTTCAAAGTTAGATATCTGCAAATGTTATCTACGTAGATTTTGTTAATTTATTTTTATAAATTATTCATTAAATCGAATTCTATCTACTATATAATCCTGTTTAAGCTTTTTTTCAGCAACATAAGTTATTCCTATTTGAACTAATAAAAAAATTATTGTTATCATTAAGGATTCTTTTATTAAAAAATTATATTGAATAGTGCTGTTGAAATTACTTTTTTGATTTAAATAATAAACATAACTAAATAAATTTCCTCCTATAACTGATATTACTATGCTAATAATAGCGTAATATATTCCTTCTATTTGTAGAAGTTTTCTTAATTGATAATTTGAAAGCCCCACAGCTTGCATAATTCCTAATTCTTTTTTCCTAGAAAATATACTAGTTGCCATAGTATTTATAGAATTTAAAATACCTATTAAACCTATAATAAATAAGGCAGTTATAGAAACAATTTTCATATCTCTTAGTTCACTTTCTTGTTTTTGGTTATATTCCTTGGCTTCAAAATAAGATATTTTATCATTGCCCTTTGTTAATTTCTTTAATTTAGTATTTACTGCATCATAGTTGTTACTATCTACATTAATATAAAGTCTTCCTATTCTAGTATCTTTAAAATTTCTTGATAATACAGTTTCATGGGTTATAATTTCAGGACCAATATTAGAATATCCAAGCCATCTTGTATTTTGCCTTACTATAGCCGCTACAGTAAATTCTTTTTTTAGTACATTATTTCCACTTTTAAATGTTAATTGAATTTTATCTCCTATATTATAATTAATACCTAATTCCCTTGCTCTTGAAGAAGATACTATTATAACTTTATTATCTTTAATATCTTTAGGTATAATTTTACCCTTTATAACATACTTATTTAATTCATTAAGCATGGAATCTGTATATCCAAAAAAATCACAATTTATTGCATTACCTAATTCTAAATCTTTATATTTACTTTTGTATTTATTTATAATGTTTTTATCTTCCATCCAAACTGTTAAGTACTTAAGCTCGTCTACTTTATTTATACCTTTTAAATTCTTTATATTATTTATTAAATTAATATTTAATGGATCACTTCCATCATCTTTTCTCAAGTGGCTAGAAGTCAATTCAAAATCTCCTCTTATATGATCATCTTGTGAAGATTGTATATTAGAAAATAACACTGAAAACGTCATAAATAAAATACCTGTAAGAGACATTGAAATTATTGTAATTATAGTTCTTTTTTTATTTCGCCATAAATTTAAATATGCTAATTTGCTTAATTTTACCTTTCCATTACTCTTTCTTTCTTTTTTATTTGAGTTAATTTTTACACCAGTATATTTAACTGCTTCTATAGGAGCTATTTTTGATGCAATTTTACTAGGTTTTCTAAGAGAAATTATTACTGTAATTAAGCTCACTATTATTGATATAACCACTATATAAGGAGAAAATTCTATTTTTAACTTTCCATTTAAATGTATGAGAGGAATTATAGAAAAGCTTAAAATATGCCCTAAAAGTATTCCCACCGGTATACCTATTAAAGATAATATTAATCCTTCTTTAAATATCACTTTTCTAATTTGTTTTTTTGTTGCTCCTAAAGCTGCAAGCAATCCAAATAGCTTTATCCTTTCACTTATAGAAATATAAAAAATGTTATATATTACAAGTATTGTTGCAAATATTACAACAGCTGCTGCAATAATTCCTGGCAACATAAATTCCATATCTAAACCTGAAGCAGCAATGTATTGTTTATTCAATTTTATGTTTTTATCATTAATTCCTATATTATGTCCTACTTCATAAGCAGTTTTTGAAACATTAAAACCTTTTATTAGTACGTAAGCTTGTCTAAAAATATTATCATTGCTTAAATTTTTTAAAATATAATCTTTAGAAACTATAGCAATACCATTATAATATTCATTTTTTCCAAGCTCGCCATCATCTAAAATTCCAGAAACTACAAACTCGCCTTTTCCTTCTTTTGATTGCTTATTTCTATCATTAATATAAGATAAATTAACTTTTTGTCCAATTTCAGGTTTTACTCCTATCTTTTCTAATACCCATTTAGGCATAGCAATATCATTTTCATGTTTAGGCCACTTTCCTTTTTTTAATTTAAAACAACTTATATAATTGCCTGCTTCTTCATTTGAATAGCAAAGTTCCAAAGAATAAGGTGGATAATTATAGTTTTCTCCTAAATACAAATATTCTTGTACTACATCAACTTTCTTATTATTTTTAAGTATTTCAAGTTGTTTATTGGTTATATTTCTGTAACTTACATGTCCCACTCCTGTTTGCTCTATAACCTGTCTTAAATTCATTTGTTGAATACTATAAGATAAAATACCTATTGTGGTTATCAATGCTGTAGATAATATTATAGCTATTATAATTAATATATTTTTAGATTTATTAACTTTTAAATTTTTCCTTGAAAGGTTTGCTAAACTATTCATTCTTAAACCCTCCAATTAATTTTCCATCCTCTATTCTGATTATTCTATCTGCCATTTGAGCTATTTTTTCATTGTGAGTTATCATAACTAAAGTTTGATGATATTTTTTAACAGATACCTTTAATAAATTCATTACTTCTTGTCCAGTTTTAGAATCCAAATTTCCTGTAGGTTCATCTGCTAATACAATGGATGGTCTGGTAGATAATGCTCTTGCTATAGCTACCCTTTGCTGTTGTCCTCCAGATAAAGTGTTAGGCAAATTATCTTTTTTGTTATAAATATTCAATGTTTCCATTAGTTCTTTTACATAATCTTCATCAACTTTTTTATTATCTAATCCTATAGGAAGCACTATATTTTCCCATACATTTAGTACTGGAATTAAATTATAAGATTGAAATACAAAGCCTATTTTTCTTCTTCTGAAAATAGCTAATTCATCATCTTTCATAGAAAAAATAGATTTTCCCTCAATAATTACTTCTCCTTCTGTTGGTCTATCTAGTCCCCCTAATAAATGCAAAAGAGTACTTTTACCTGAACCAGAAGTTCCAACTATAGCTGTAAATTCTCCTTCATTTATTGATAAATCTATAGAATCTAAGGCTTTTACTAAACTTTCACCTGCTCCATAGTACTTTTTTAATGATTTAGTTTTTAATATTTCCATATATTCTACCTCCTACTTTTATATTTGTAGGATAACATTATTATCTTTCATAATTCTTTCAACTTTTATAACACTTTTGTAAGAATAGACTAAACTCCGTTCCTTTTTCATTTGAAGAACTTACAATTATGCTTCCACCTTGATTTTCAAATATTTTTCTTGTAAGATACAAACCTATACCTGATCCTTCTGATTCTTTTACTTTACTTAAACTTCCTCTATAAAATCTTTTAAAAATATTATTTACATCATCCTCTGGAATACCTATGCCGTTATCTTTAATATCTATCCTTATACAAGATTCCATTTCAATCATACTAATAGATACTTGTCCACCTTTTTCTGTATACTTTACCCCGTTTTCTAAAACATTAAATATAGCTTCTTTTGTCCATTTAATATCATGATAAATATAACAATCCCTAATATTTTCTATAGTTACACAAATATTTTTCTCATTAGCTTTAGCTTGTACAGCATTTACAGCCTTAATAATTGTTTCCTTTATGTTTTCCTGTTCCATTTTTATTTGTATTATTCCTATTTCCAATCTAGATATTTTTATTAGGGAACTTACCAACCATTCAAGATTATTTACATCTACTTTTATTCTATTTAAAAACTCTCTGTTTTCTTCATAAGTAACATCATCTTCTAATAAAATAGAATTGAATAATTTTATCGAGGCTATAGGAGTCTTTAATTGATGTGAAATGTCTGTTACTAAAGACTTTATGCTTTCCTTTTCTTTTTCCAAGTTTTCAATGCTCAATTGCAATCTTCTTTCCATTTGTTGAAACTGGGTTTTCAATCTTGCAATTAACCCTTCTTCATTTTCAAATATGTCATTAGAAAAATTTCCATCCATTATATTATCTAAAGCCTTTGAAAAAACTTCTAATCTTTTTTCAAAGTGATTTATACCATAGATAAACAAAAGTAAATTAATACCTATAATTATTACAAAAAATACAAGACTATAACCTATAAATTTATAAATATGCTTTTGAAAAATATCATCTTCAAAAGCATTAGTATGTTTATCATATCCATACTTTATTAATATATTTTCTCCAGACTTTGTAAAAGATTTATCTCTCTTATTTAATACATTTTTTACAATATCAATTTCTTTTTCTGGATAAATATTTACTAATTTACCTACCATATTTTGATTTAATTCAATTTGACTTTTATGTATTTCATTTAAAAAATAATATTGTACACACAAAAACATTAATGTAATAAAAACTAAACTACTTAATAGTAAAGCTAACATTTTCTTAAATAAAGGTTCTGTTTTTATACATTGAATCATTGGTTAACACATCCTTCTGTCCAAGTATATCCTATACCTCTTACGGTTTTAATATATTTAGGACTAGAAGGTACATCCTCAATTTTTTCTCTCAGCCTTTTTATATTTACCGCTACAGTATTAGAATCTATAAAATCTCCATCTATATCCCATAACTTATTTAGAAATTGTTCTTTACTTATAACTTGTTTTGCATTAATCATTAAACATCTTAATAATTTTAATTCTGTTTTACTTAAAGATATTTCCTCATTATTTTTTGTTATTTTCATCTCTCCTTGATAAAATATAATATCACCTGAAATCAATTTATCCTTTTCTTTATCTTTTAAATTTCTTCTAAATAATGCATTTATCTTTGACAAAAGTATCATAAGACTAAAAGGCTTTGTAATATAGTCATCTCCTCCCATATCAAGACCTGTAACTATATCTACTTCTTCATCACAAGCAGTTAAAAATATAATAAGTACATCACTTTTCTTCCTAATTTCTTTGCAAAAATCAAATCCATTTCCATCTGGAAGACCTACATCTAGCAAAATAAGATGAATTTGTTCTTTATCTAATATATCTTTAGCTTCTTTTATGTTTTTAGCACAAAATACCTTCATTCCTTCTCTTGATAACTTAAAAGAAATACCCCTATTTAAAGATTCATTGTCCTCTACTAATAAAATTTTTTTCATACAGTCACCTACTCCTAATTTATATTTCTTTCATAAATCAGTTACTTATGTATCAAATCTTTGACTAATATACACTCATTATATAATAGATTGTTTAAAGTTTAAAAGTAAATCACGAAAAACATTAACAATATAACAATTATATGCCAAGTATCATATTATATTAAATATAAATAATTAAAGGAGCTAGATAAAATGCGTTGGCGACAAAATGGTTACTCAAGAGTTGATGCAGTAAGATATGCTACAACCTATGCTTTAAGCCCTAATCCTGCTTTTAGATATTTTCCTGTAATTAATAATTCTAGTGGTGATTGTACTAATTTTATATCACAATGTTTATTAGCAGGTGGTGCTAAAATGCAATATAACAATTCACATCCTTGGTGGTACAACAATAAAGGTACCCCCAATGTAATGGATGATACCTGGTCTATACCTTGGGCTGTAGCAAATTCTCTATATTATTACTTAAAAACTAATCAAGAAAAAAAATCCCCTTATGTAAAGGGATTGGAAGTTTACGATAAAAGCTTATTAGACGTAGGAGATTTAATATGTTACGAAGGTAATGATGGAGTTGTTTTTCACTCAGCTATTATAACTTCTTTTTTTAATGGAGAACCTTTGGTTTCCCAACATTCTTTTGAAGCTTTAAATATTCCTTATGAAAAATCTTGGATTACACGTAAACATCATTTTTTAAAGATAAGTATATAAGTATTATACTTATCTTTAAAAACCTTACTTTATGTTTTTAATTTATAGATTTATGTTTTTTATAGCAGTAACTAATACATTTACACATGATAAACACTATTTACTTTTAAGCAAAAAATAGGGAAGATAGATTATTCTACCTTCCCTTTACTTTTGTTTATAAAATTATTTGAACTAAATAAACAATTCTGGTTCCCTTCTATAAGTAAGTTCATCTTCTAATTCATGTTTATGTCTTAAATAGTTTTCATCATCATAATATTTTGCATTGTTTGGACATTTCTTTATACAAGCACCACATTTAATGCAAATTCCATTAAACCTTGTTACATCTTCAAAGTCAATTGATCCCATAGGACAGACCCTTGCACAAATTTTGCAATCATTACAATTGCTATTTGTCTTTGGTTTAACCTTTCTAATATCAACAGGAATACCCTCTTTGTTTTTAGGTCTATAATAATTTCTATAGGGTTTGCAGCCTTTTACTTCTATTGGATAAAGCTTGTCTCCTTTTGATAATTTGTTATAAATTTTATCTGCAAATTCTTCTACTATAGCCATGTCTTTATCGTCTGGTCTATTTTGAGCAAGTATTTTAGAGAAGGAATGTTCTCCTATAAATGCTCCTGCAGAAATTACATTAAATCCTCTATCTTCAAGAATATCTTTTAATTCTATTAAGGCGTCATCATAATTTCTATTTCCGTAAAGTACCACTGCAACTGCTAATGCACCATTACCTTCAATGGAATTTAAATATTTTAATAATACATTAGGAACTCTACCTGCATAAACAGGAACCCCTACAATAACAATATCTTCTTCTGTAAATGCCACAGAATTTTCTCTGACTTTTGGTAATGTAAAATCAATATTATTAGTTATTTCACTTTTCATATTCTCTGAAAGCTTATTTGCTATTCCAGACACTACTTTTTTAGTTGTATTTGTTGCACTAAAATACAGTGTATTAATTTTCTTGTCCATGGTAAACCTCCTTTTATAACATGTATCTATATACATTTTACTCTTAACAGCACACTAATGAAAGAGTATTCTAAATTTTTAGTTAGATGTTTGTATCCTATTATAATAATTAAAATACATTTTGATAATAAAATCACCATGAATTAAGTTCATCTACAATTATTCAATTTTATATGCTTTTAATAAAGTACTTCTTGAATCATTTTTATCTTTATTTACTTGTCTATATATAAATTTATTACCTTCTTCATTCATCATAATGTCTTCAAAAACGTAGCTTAAATCTTTTACCTTTTCAGAAGGTATTCTTTTAATATTTTTTATACCATTTTCTTTAATTTTACCAATACAAACATGGCTTTTGTCATTATCTACATTAGAATATCTATAAGCTATATTATTGGTATTTGAATTAATTACCAAAGAAGAATATTTTCCTTCTTCAGAAAGCATACTAGTAAACTTATCATTCACCAAATCATATTTAAAAATTTCATCGGTGCCATTTGTTTTATTTTTAGCATCTTTCATAACTATACAATAAATATATCGTCCATCAGAAGATATATTTGTAAAATCATCATAACAATGTTTATCTGTAATCTCTACTTTTTTTAGTTCATTGGGATTACTAAGTTTATACTCATATATATTTCTCATTTTTACTGTATAAAAAACATCTTTTATTTTACTATACATAAATGTATACACTAATGGTATCTTCAAATCATTACTTTTAACTACCTTTCCTGTACTCATATCTAATATTCTTATATTTCTAAAATATTCCTTACCCTGCTTTTTCATGGTAATTATACTTACATATTTATCACTGCCTTTTACGAAATTTATACTAGCTCCATACTTACTTATTTCATCTTTTACCTCAGTTAAATCCCATATTTCTTTTGACTTATTGTTTAATAAATCATAAATATATAATTTATTATTATTTGAATATATAAGCTTATTATTATTTATTTCATAAGCCATTGGAGTATATAATACTATATCTTTAAGTGTGTCTACTTTGGTTACTTTAGAAGTTTTTATGTTTATATTATAAATATCAAAGTTTTTAAATTTATTATAAATGTCTATTGCTATAAAATTTTCATCGTCTTTCCAACAAAGCGGTTCATGATTTTTGCCATCTGTATTTAAATCATTAATTTTAGATATTCTTATATCTTCCTTATCTTGACTTTTAAATTCTTCCTTTACGTCTTTACTTATAACTATATCTTTTTTAGTCTTTCCACATGCAGATAAATTAAAAATAAGAAAAAGCATCATAGTTATAATAGTAAATTTTTTTAGACTTTTTATATTCATAGTCCCTACCTCCTAAAATTATATTACTATTAATATACACTTTAATTATTTCTGTTTTTAACTAAGTTGTTTCCAAATTGTTTCCATGGTAGGGTATTTTTATTGTTATTTTAATTAAATTATCATTTTCTATTTTTATTTCTCCATTATGTTCTTTTAATATCTCAGTACATATATATAATCCTAATCCCCTACTATGCTTTTCCATAGATACTGGAGATTTTACAAAAGGATTAAAAATATTATTATAGATATCTTCTGGAATTTTATTGCCTTTATTACATACTTCCAATATAAAAAATCCTTCTTCATTAAGAGACTTCACAAAAATCTTTTCGCCTTCCCAAGAATATTTTATTGCATTATCTAAAATATTTATAACCAGTTGCCTTATTTTATTGCTTTGACCATAGATATAACCTTCATTTATATTACTTATTAATTTTAAATTATATTTATTGGCTTTTATTTTCATGTCTTCACAAATTTCTGTTAAAAGCTTTTTCATATCCAAAATTTCTTTGTTTTCTTCTATATTAGATAATCCTTTAGAAACACTAATTAAATCTAAAACTAATTCATGAAGCCTTTCACTTTCCATATATATTCTATTTGAAGCCCTTATTTTGAATTTTTCATCCTTAACATTTTCATCCAATAATATTTGAGCATATCCCGAAATAGCAGTTAAAGGAGTTTTTAATTCATGTGTTACATTATTAAAAAATTCTCGCCTTCCTTTTTCTAATTTTATTACCTTTTCCTTTTCTTTATTTATGGTATCTATTTGATGTTTTATTTTATTTCTCATATTTATAAATTCCATTGATAATAATCCTATTTCATCATTGCTTTTTACCTCAAAATAGCTTTCATAATTACCTTGAGAAACATTTTTTACTGCCTTAGTTAAATTGGTTATAGGAGTTGTTATTTTATTAGTAAATATAAGAGAAACTATAAAAATCATTATAAAAATTAGTATTTCTATAAGAGTAATTAAGTTTATTGCAATTTTATTATATTTATATAATTCACTATAATCTTTAACTATAGTGATAATTCCAATAGACTTATTTTCATAATATAAAGGAAATGAAAACACAACATAAAGCTCATTATTTATATAATTAAGCTTTGCTAATGCTTGTCCCTTTAAAGCTTCTTTAACACTTTCATCTGCTATATTTTTAAATTTTCCTTCTACATTTCTACAAATAATTTCGCCATTTTTATTTCTTATTTCTCCATCACAATTATAATCTTTCTGAAGATAATCTAATATAGTGTTAGACTCTATTATTAAACTATTTTCATTAAGAGGTAACTCTGCCATGGTGAATTTATATTCTATATGTTCTCTAGAATTTTTCATAATATCTTTAGTTGAATTTTTAATGATATTTTCTATATTTGATTTAAATACTAATCTAATTAAAATATTTAATCCTATTGCTGATATGAAATATATAATTAGCAACCCTAAAGAAAATTTAAACTTTATACTATTTTTCAATATATCACCTCATTACATATCCTATACCAAATACTGTTTCTATAATAGATTGTCCATTATTAGAATCTAATTTTGCTCTAAGTCTTCTTACATGTATATCAACTGTTCTCATTTCTCCATCATAATCCATTCCCCAAACCTTATCTAATATACTTTCTCTAGAAAAAACTATATCTCTATTTTTAGCTAAAAATACAAGTAAATCATATTCTTTTGGTTTTAATTTTACTTCTTTATTATTTTTTAAAACTATTCTACTTTCTAAATTAATTTTTATTTCTTTATTTATTTCTATAAAATTTTTATCCTTTTCAATAGAACTATACTTTTTAACCCTTCTCAAAGCAACTTTTACCCTAGTCATTACTTCTTTTATATGAAAAGGCTTAGTTATGTAATCATCTGCTCCAAGTTCTAAACCTAATATTTTATCCATCATATCATTCCTAGCAGTAATCATGAGAATAGGTATTTTATATGTATATGTTATAAATTTACAAAGTTCAAATCCACTTTCATCTGGTAAATTTATATCTAATAGTACTAAATCAGGATTAAATTCCTCTATTATATTTCTTCCTTCTTTTGAAGAAAAAGCACTTTTAACTTTATATCCTTCTTCTTGTAGTGCAAAAGTTAATATATCATTTATTGAAAAGTCATCTTCAATAACAATAATTCTACGTTCCATATGAATACCTCGCTTTAATATTATAATTTTTAAGTTCAATTAATTACATTAGTCACACTTCTACAAATTGTTTAGAAATTCCTTTATATTGTATAATATAACTATGAAAGGAGTGATTTTGAGAGTTATTGAAGGATAATTAAAAAAGCGACACAACTTTGAACTGTGTCGCTTATAGCAAGCTAGCTTGTATTTATTCTTTATATTCCATGCCTCTTTTAGACATTTCATTTTCTATTTCAGATTTTTCACTTCTAAGACTCTCTAATTGCATTTTAACTTCCTGTGCTACACAGTTAGATAAATACATTAAAAGTTGTTCTTTTTCTTTGCAAAGCTTTTTTACTCTGTTATGGTTTTCTATTAATTCTTCATTTGTACAATTCTTGAAATCGTCCATTATAAACTCCTCATTTCTATTTATTTTATATAATACCACTAACAATGTATAATTATATCAAAATAACCATTTTTAATTTTATTATATATCTATGAGTAAATTTCATATTTTATAATCATTGATTTTACTAACTTTTTTATTATTCAAAAAGGAAATTCACCCCAAAATGTCGAATATTTAAGTACCACCAAAAATACACAACAAAGAGGAGTGAATACTT
>NZ_LZFO01000046.1 GCF_001758365.1 Clostridium acetireducens DSM 10703 | reverse complement strand
CATTTAATATAAACTATTTATTATGTTGTTGAATAAAAAATGATTGAAATAATTTGTATATAAAAAATAATTAAAAATAAGCTATATAAAATAATAAGGCAGTCTTATAAAGAGAGTTTGTAAATAAATCATTTCATTAAGACACTCTAAGAATAAAAAATAAAAAAACTCCTACCCAATTTATGCCCCGTCCTTGGGGCGGAAATTGGCTCATCACGTCCTGTGATGAATTACGGAGTTTTTTTATTTTTTATTCTAAGAGTGTCTAAAATTCATTCAAATTATTTACAAACTCTCTTTATAAGACTGCCTTATTATTTTATATAGCTTATTTTTAATTATTTTTTATATACAAATTATTTCAATCATTTTTTATTCAACAACATAATAAATTACAATACAAATTATTTAATTATTCTATTAAACTTATGTCATCTCCAATTAAGTTTATATTCATTTTATCAAGATATTCTAAAACTTGCCCAGTTCCTTTTGCAACACAAGAAACTGGATCTTCTGCTATATATACTGGAACATTTGTAACTTCTTGTATCAGCTTGTCTAATCCATTTAGCATAGCTCCTCCACCAGTCATTACTATACCTTTGTCCGCTATATCTGCTGCTAACTCAGGTGGAGTTTTTTCTAATACACCATGAGTATTTTCAGCAATAGCATTAACAGTTTCTTTTAAAGCAAATCTCATTTCATCTGAAGAAACAGTTATGTTTTTAGGAAGACCTGTAATCAAATCTCTTCCTCTTATTTCCATACTCACTTCTTCTTCCCTTTGGAAAGCAGAACCTATATTTATTTTAATATCTTCTGAAGTTCTCTCTCCAATCATAAGTTTATGTTGCTTTCTTATATACCTTACAATTGCCTCATCAAACTTGTCTCCTGCTACTTTTAAAGAAGCTCTTACAACTATACCCCCTAATGAAATAACTGCTATATCAGTAGTTCCTCCTCCTATATCAATTACCATGCTTCCACTTGCTTTAGTAATATCTAGTCCAGCACCTATAGCTGCTGCAAGAGGCTCTTCAATTAAATATACTCTTTTAGCTCCTGCATTTTTAGCAGCATCTATTACTGCTCTTTTTTCAACTTCAGTAGCTTCACATGGAATACAAACCACTACTCTTGGTGCTGACATTCTTTTTTTTCCACAAGCTTTATTTATAAAATGCTTTAACATCTTTTCTGTAATATCATAATCAGATATTACACCATCTTTTAAAGGACGAGTAGCTACAATATTTCCAGGGGTTCTTCCTATCATTTGTCTTGCCTCTTCTCCAACTGCTAGTACCATGTTATTGCTTTTGTTTATAGCAACAACAGAAGGCTCTGTTAAAATTACACCTTTGCCCTTAATAAAAACAAGTACTGTAGCTGTACCTAAATCTATTCCCATATCAGTTCCTATATTAAAAAACATTCCTATCTTCACTCCTGCTCTTTTGTATTTATTTTTCAAAATATACCTTATTTAATTATAATAGGAATGCGCTTAACCTTCAATAGCTTTATACTTCATTTTAGTAGCTCTTCCACCTCTTATGTGTCTTTCTGCTTTATTATAATCTAAAATGTCTTTAGCTTCTCTAGCAATTTGAGGATTTATTTTAGGTAACCTTTCTGTCATATCTTTGTGTATAGTGCTTTTACTAACTCCAAAAACTTTAGCTGTTTTTCTAATTGTAGCTTTTGATCCTATAATATACTTTGCAACTTCTAAAACCCTTTCTTCAATATAATCTTTCAAAGTGCTACCTCCTTAATCCTTCTAAAATTTATTATAGTTATAAAAAAATAATAACTTGCTTTTATTAGCCATTTTCTCCTAACTTTATAGAAAATGGCTAATAAAAATACTTAAACTCTAATATTTTATATATCTTGTTGGATCTACACGAACATTTCCCTTTAATACTTCAAAGTGTAAATGTTCTCCATATGTTTCATATGCTGATCTTAATGTTGTCTTTCCTACAATGCCTATTTGGTCACCTTTTTTTACTTTATTTCCTTGAGCTACTTTTACTTTTGGATCCAAATTAGAATATACTGTTTTTAATCCATTAGGATGTTTTAATATTATTTGTATGCCATCTTCTGTATTTTTGTTAATTTGTTCTACTACTCCATCCATTGATGCAACTACTGCTGCTCCTAATTCACATTTAATATCAATACCAAGATTAGCTCTGTAGCTATCTGTTGATTTCCAATAAACAGGTTGTTCAGAATAACCTCTAGCTAATTTTCCTTCTACAGGTTTTATAAAATTCATATCCGTTGATGCTGAAACTTCAGTAGATACTTTCTCATTATTAGAATTCTTATTATTTTCTTTTACTTGAAGAGCATTTTGATAATCTACAGAAGGTTCTTGTGCTATATCTTTTTTAGATTCATTTTTAGATACTACTTCCTGCTTAACTGGAATGTTTCTTTTTGCATGTCTGCTGTTTTTAGTGGTAATAACTGCTATTGTAGCTACAACGCAAAGGCAAACAAATAATATTACATAAAAACCCTCCTTCTTAAAAAAATTTGATTTATTATTTTTATTGTCCATAGTAACACCTCCATTTTTTAGTTTGTCCAGAATTAAGTAAAAAAATACATATTTACATATATTTTTTATTATTTTAAAATAAGACCATATTTTAAAATAATATTTTAAATTTATTTAAAATAATCTAAAATATTACTTGAAAATATGGTCTTTATTAAAAATTATTTATAATTTATTTTACTTATTTTAGTTCCTTGATAGTAATGAGTTATAATTTTTTTATATTCTTTTCCATGCTTACCCATAGCATTTGCTCCCCATTGACTCATTCCAACTCCATGTCCATAGCCACTACAAATAACTTCTATATTTTTATTATTAAATTTAATATTAAAATTAGCTGAATTAATTCCTAATATATTTCTAAATTGCTGTCCTGTTATCTCTACGTTACCTAGTTTAATACACTTAACTCCACCGGATTTACTTCTATCTTTTATCCATATTTGTTTTTTTAATCTTTTACTAGACATTTTTGCTTTTGGATAAGCTCTATTTACTTTATTAGCTATATCTTTATAAGAAAATTTGAAAACAGTTCTATATTTAGGAGCCTTTTCTTCTCCTGGACTATTTACACTTATTAAATAAGGTATATCCTTTTGAAATACTTCTTTAGCATTTTCCGTTTTTCCACTGCTAGTAGCAAAATAATAAGGTTCTTTAACTAATTCATTATTATATGTAATTATCTCTCCTTCAGTATCTTTTACTGATTTACATATTTTATTCCAATACTTATTTCTATTTTCTTTAGGCCAGCCTTTTAATCTATCTTCTTTAAATATATAACTTTGACAATGAACTGTATCACATAAATCTGCTCCTTTAGCTAAAGCATTTTTACATGGGTTTCCTCCTTGAGATTTTATATGAGCAATAGCATAAGTTCTTGCTGCTACTGCTTGAGCTTTTAAAGCTTCTATATGAAACTCAGCTGGCATTTCTGCAGCTACAACTCCAACAATATATTCTTCTAATTTCATCTTTTCTACTTTATTTTTTTTTGTTATATATATTTTTACATCTGGTCCTCCTTTTTTATATTTATTAAATATTATATTATTTTGCTTAATACTATACTTATTAATTTTTCCTCCATACTTTTTTGTTCCTAATAAAATAATTGAAAGTAATACTACAGAAAATAAAAATATAAATGTTATTATGAAAATATTTTTTAAATAAAAAAATTCATATTTTAATCTTTTTCTCATAGTTATTGTTCTCCTCTAATATTTTAAGTTTTCAATAATATTATATTAATATTAGAAAATACATATGATTATTACATAAATTAACCTTTAAACAAAAACAGAGCAAATACTATTTTCTGTATCTGCCCTGTAATAAAATTTATTTATCAATTCTTTTTATAAAAGCCCCTAATCTTTTTAATTTGTTTTCTATGTTTACATATCCTCTATCTATATGATATATATCTGTGATTTCTGTAGTCCCTTCAGCAGCTAATCCACATAGTATAAGTGCCGCCCCTGCTCTCAAATCTGTTGCTCTTACTTGGCATCCTGTTAATTTGTCTACACCTTCAATAACAGCATTTCTTCCATCTATCTTTATATTTGCCCCCATTTTTTTCATTTCAGGTACATGCATAAATCTATTTTCAAATATAGTTTCTGTTATAAAACTTGTGCCTTCAACTGTACATAAAAGCCCCATCATTTGTGCTTGCATATCTGTTGGAAATCCAGGATAGGGCATTGTTTTTATATCAATTGGTTTTAATTCTTTTTTTGCATTAACTAATATACTCTCACCTATAACATCTATATCTACATTCATTTCATTTAACTTAGCTATAATAGGCTTTAAATGTTCTTCATTAATTCCATTAATTTTAATTTTACTTCTAGTTATGGCTGCTGCAATCATAAATGTTCCTGCTTCAATTCTATCATAAATAGGTTTATGAATAGTGCCTTTTAATTCTTTAACACCAATAATTTTTATAGTATCTGTTCCTGCTCCTATTACATTTGCTCCCATTTTATTTAAAAAGTTAGCTAAATCTTCTATTTCTGGTTCTTCTGCTGCATTTTCTATAATAGTTTCTCCCTTTGCTAGCACCGCTGCCATCATAATATTTTCTGTTGCTCCTACTGATGGAAAATCTAAATATATTTTATTTCCCTTTAAGCTAGTGGCTTTAGCTTCTACATATCCATGTCCAATGCTTATATCTGCTCCTAAAGCATTGAATCCTTTTAAATGTAAATCTATAGGTCTAGTACCTATATTACATCCTCCTGGAAAAGATATTTTAAAACTTCCAAATTTAGATATCATAGGTCCCATTATTAAAAAGGATGCTCTCATTTTTTTTACTAAATCCATATCTGGTTGAAGATTAAGTACATTAGAAGAATCTATTATAATTTTATTTGTATCCTTATCTATAAAAACATTAGATTCAATCGATTCTAAAACACTAGATATTACAAACACATCTTCAAACATAGGTGCATTTTCTATTACGCATTTTCCACTACTTAGTATACTAGCTGCTATTATAGGTAATACTGAATTTTTAGCTGAACTTATATTTACTTCTCCTTTTAGTTCATTTCCTCCCTTTGCTACTATTTTATTCATAATATTCCTCCATTCTCTCATTACTAATAGGAAATATTTATTTGAGGTATACCAATTAATATATAATTTCCTGAAGAATATTTACAAACAGCACAATTAAAATTAGTATCTTTTAAATTCCCTGTAGATGCCACTGTGCTATACCCATTATATATTTTTACTGTTTCAATATTTTTAAACCCATTTTTATTAATTAAATCTAAAACCATTTTGTTGATATCTTCTATGCTATTTTCAGTTTTTGCTTTTACGCATTCACAGTAAGTAGCATTAATATTTTTTTTATACAAAATATCTTTTATATCTTTTTTAATATTTAATATTTCTTTATCTCTACCTTTCTCTTTAATTTTTATTTTAACAATACTATTGTTTCCATTTTTAATACTTTCTATATATAAATACATATTATTTTTTTTAAATTCATATATATTAATATTTGTTTTATTTCTAGTTTGTATAAATCTACATTTATATATATAATTCAATATATCCTTAAAAACATCTTCATTATTAGATTTAATTTCTACACACATTTCATATTCCTCAATATGACTATTTGTACATTTTATAATTTCCTCAAATATTTCACTGCCATTTTTAGCGTGAGAATTATTAAAACTAATTAGGAATATAATAAACATAGTAAATATAGATATTAATACTTTATAAGTTCTCATAAATTATCTCCTTTTTCTAAAATACATTCTCACATAAATTATGGACATATTATAATGAGTCTATTCACTAAATATATTATTAATATATAAATTTTGCTAAAAAATGTGCCTTTTTCAAAATAAAAAAGCCTAAAGATTTAAATAATATCTTTAGGCTTTTTTTATTTTGCTTTTAATCTTGCTAAAGCTCTCTCTAAAGCTAATTCTGCTCTTTTTTTATCTATTTTTTCTTTATGTCGTAATCTATCTTCCGCTCTTTTTTTGGCTCTTTTTGCTCTTTCTACATCTATTTCTTCAGGCCATTCACATGAATCACATAATATGACTACTTTATTATTTTTTACTTTTAATAATCCAATAGATGTAAAAGCCTTCAATACTTTACCATCTTTTTCAATGAATTTAGTAATTGTAGGTGTTAATAAAATTATTACAGGTACATGATTGGGAAGTATTTCAAAACATCCCTCAGAACTTTCACTAAGTATACTTTGAACCTCGCCTTTATAGAATTCTCCTTCTGAATCATTTACTATTAATTCTAAAGATTTTTCCATATTTATTTCTCCATTATAGATTTAGCTTTTTCTACTGCTTCATCTATAGTACCTATAAATAAAAAGGCGGATTCAGGTAAATCATCATACTTTCCTTCTAAAATTTCTTTAAATCCTCTTACTGTCTCTTGTACTGGAACATATTTTCCTTGCATACCTGTAAATTGTTCTGCTACTGTAAAAGGTTGTGATAAGAATCTTTGAATTTTTCTAGCTCTACCTACTACTTCTTTATCTTCTTCAGATAATTCATCTACTCCAAGTATAGCTATTATATCTTGTAGTTCTTTATATCTTTCTAATATAAATTTTACATTAGAAGCTACTTCATAATGTTCTTCTCCTACTATTCTAGGATCTAATATTCTGGAAGTTGACTCCAATGGATCTACCGCTGGATATATTCCAAGTTCAGCTATGGATCTTGATAAAACAGTTGTAGCATCAAGATGCGTAAATGTTGTAGCTGGAGCTGGATCTGTTAAATCATCTGCTGGTACATAAACTGCTTGAACAGAAGTTATAGATCCATGTTTAGTAGATGTTATTCTTTCTTGCAAAGCTCCCATTTCTGTAGCTAAAGTTGGTTGATATCCTACTGCACTAGGTATTCTTCCTAAAAGAGCTGAAACTTCTGAACCTGCTTGAGTAAATCTAAATATATTATCTATAAATAATAAAACATCTTGTCCTTGATCTCTAAAATATTCTGACATAGTAAGTCCTGTTAAAGCAACTCTCATTCTTGCTCCTGGCGGCTCATTCATTTGACCAAATACTAGTGCTGTCTTTTTTATAACGCCAGATTCTTGCATTTCATTATATAAATCATTTCCTTCTCTTGTTCTTTCTCCAACTCCTGTAAATACAGATAGTCCTCCATGTTGTCTAGCTATATTATTTATTAATTCTTGAATAAGTACTGTTTTTCCAACTCCTGCTCCTCCAAATAATCCTATCTTCCCACCTTTTTCATAAGGAGCTATAAGATCTATTACTTTTATACCCGTTTCAAACATTTGTGGTTCAACAGATTGTTCTTCAAAACTTGGAGCTGGTCTATGAATAGGATAATAAGTTTTAGCATTAAAATTTCCTTTTTCATCTATAGGCTGACCTAAAACATTAAAAAGTCTTCCTAAAACATCTTCTCCTACAGGAATAGATAAAGGTTTTCCCGTATCTTCTGCATCCATTCCTCTTTTTAATCCTTCTGTAGCTTCTAAAGCTATAGCTCTAACTATGTCATCTCCTACATGTTGTTCAACTTCTGCTATAAGAATTTTATCTTCCATTTTAATTTTTATTGCATTATAAATATTAGGAAGATTTTCAGAATCAAATTTTATGTCTATAACAGGTCCTATTATCTGTATAACTTTTCCTATATTATTTGGCATACTACACCTCCATTTTTTAACTTAAAAATTAAAAAATTTATAAATTACTTTTGTGCTTCTGCTCCACCAACAATTTCAGATATCTCTTGAGTTATAGCACTTTGTCTTATTCTATTATATTTTAAATTAAGTTTTTCTAGTATATCATCAGCATTTTTAGTGGCTCCATCCATTGCAGTCATTCTAGAGGTCTCTTCACTAGATTTAGCATTAAGCATACTATTTAAAAGTTTAGTATTTATATGCATTCTAGCTGTTTCAGCAATTAATTCATTTCCCTCTAATTCAAAATAGCCTATTTTATTTTTATCTATTTTTTTTCTTTGAAAAGGTATTATTTTTTCTACCTGAACTTTTTGATTCACTGTTGAAAAAAATTTAGTATAAACAATATAGACTTCTCCGATTTCTGAATTTTCAAATTTATTTATAATATAATCAGTTATTTCCTCAATATATTTTAAAGATATGTCTTGAGGTATATACTCCCATTTTTTTATAGGAACTATTTTGTATCTATTTAAGTAAATACTTCCTTTAGCTCCTATAACTATCATGGAGGATTCCTCCTTTTGGTTTCTTATTTGATTTAATAATTCACTTATTACTAATGCATTAAAACCTCCACAAAGACCTGTATCTGATGTTAAAACAACAAATACTTTTTTTCTGCAATTATTTCCACTTATATATATACTTTCTTCTTCAAAATTAGAAATAACTTCATCAACTATACTCTCTAAATTATTATAATAATTTTCGTTTACAGCTAACTTCTTTCGAGATTTTCTGAGTTTAGCAGTAGCAACAAGTCCCATAGCTTTTGTAATCTTTTTGGTATTAGTTACAGATTTTATTCTTCTCTTTATTGCAATGAGTCCTGCTCCTCCCATACTTCACCTCCCGCAAAGGAATCTATTATTCCTCTGCTAAAAATGCTTTTTTAAATTCTTCTATAGCTTTATCAATTTTTGTCTTTAATTCATCATCTAAGACTTTTCTATCTCTAATTTCATCAATTATATCTTTATTATGAACATTTATATATTCTAAAAACTCTTTTTCAAATTTTCTTATTTTATTCACAGGAATATCCATAAGAAAATCATTAACTACAGAATAAAGTATTAGTATTTGGTTTTCTACATCCATAGGTTTATATTGATCTTGTTTTAATATCTCTGTTAATCTCTTACCTTTTTCCAATCTATTCTTAGATTCTTTATCTAAATCAGATCCAAATTGAGCAAAAGCAGCTAATTCTCTATATTGAGCAAGTTCTAATCTTAAGGTTCCTGAAATTTGTTTCATAGCTTTTATTTGAGCATTTCCACCAACTCTAGATACAGAAATTCCTGCATTCACTGCAGGTCTTTGACCTGAATAAAATAACTCTGATTCTAAAAATATTTGTCCATCTGTAATAGATATAACATTTGTAGGTATATATGCTGTTACATCTCCTGCTAAAGTTTCTATAATTGGTAGTGCAGTTAAGGAACCTCCTCCTAATTCATCTGAAAGCTTTGCTGCTCTTTCCAATAATCTAGAGTGTATATAAAATACATCTCCTGGATAAGCTTCTCTTCCTGGTGGTCTGCGAAGTAACAAAGACATAGTTCTATATGCAACAGCATGTTTTGATAAATCATCATAAATTATCAATACATCTTTACCTTTATGCATGAAATATTCTCCCATGCTACATCCTGAATAAGGAGCTATAAATTGAAGGGGTGCTGTTTCTGAAGCTGTAGACGCAACTACTATAGTATAATCCATAGCTCCCATTTCAGTAAGATCGTTAACTATATGCGCAACTGTAGATTGTTTTTGTCCTATAGCTACATATATACATATAACGTCTTTTCCCTTTTGATTTAATATTGCATCTATTGCTATAGCAGTCTTTCCTGTCTGCCTATCTCCTATTATAAGTTCTCTTTGGCCTTTACCAATTGGTATCATAGAATCTATTGCTTTTATACCTGTTTGAAGAGGTTGTTTTACTCCTTGTCTTTGTATAACACCAGGGGCTTCTACTTCAATTGGCCTTTTAGATTTAGTTTTAATAGGACCTTTGCCATCAATAGATTCTCCTAATGAATTTACAACCCTTCCTATTAATTCTTCTCCTACTGGAACTTCTACTATTCTACCAGTACTTTTTACAACGTCTCCTTCTTTTATTCCTTCTTCAGGTCCAAGCAACACACAACCTACATTATCTTGCTCTAAATTTAAAGCCATACCATATACATTATTAGGGAATTGTAAAACTTCACCTTCCATGCATTGATCTAAGCCATAAACTCTAGCTATACCATCTCCTATTTGTATTATAGTTCCTGAGTCTACAGTTTCTATTTTATTTTCATACTTTTCTATTTCCCTTTTTATTATAGAAGTAATTTCTTCTGGCTTTATATTCATATACTCACCTCTATTCTTTACTAAACGCAAGTTTTTTCATTTCTTCTATTCTAGATTTTATTGTTCCATCTATTACATCATTTCCTACTCTTACATAAACCCCACCTATTATAGTAGTGTCTACCTCCTCTGTTAAAATTATTTTTTTATTATATTTTTTCTCTAATGCTTTTACTAGTTGCTCTTTCTCAGATTCTTCTAAAGGTATTACAGTTTTTACTTTGGCCATTAAAGTATTCTTTTTTTCTAAATGGATTTTTTCCATTTCTCTAAGTTTTTCTTCCAAATATAAAATTCTATCTTTTTCAATTAATATTAATAGAAACCTTAATAATTCTTTGTCAATCTTATCTTTAAAAATGTCAGTGAATATGTGTTTTTTTCTTAAGGTACTTACTTCTGGATGTTTTATTAGTTGTAATAATTCATTATTATTTTTAATTATATCTACTATATCATTAAGATCTTGTATATATTCTTCTACCCTACCTTTTTCTTCGCCTATCTTATAAAGTGCAAGAGCATACCTTCTATCTAAATATTCATACATAATTAGATACCTACCTTAGATATAAAATCCTTTATTAATTTTCTATGTTCTATTTCATCTATAGAATGTTGTAGAGCTTTTTCAGATAAAATAACTGCTAAATCTATAATTTGATTTTTAATGTCATCTGCAGCTTTTTCCTTTTCTCTTTCTGCATCTATTTTAGCTCTATTAACTATAGCTTCTGATTCTTTATGAGCTTCTTTTAATATGTCTGAATAAAGCTTATTTGCTTTATTTTTATAATCTTCTACTATAACCTTTCCTTTTTCTTTTGAATCTTTTAAATTCTTTTCATTTTCAATCTTTAAAAGTTCAGCATCTTTCTCATCTTTTTCTGCTTTTTTTATTCTACTTACTATTTCTTTTTCTCTAGAATCTATTACATTATTTACTCTATCAAATAAGAAGTATCTAACAATAAAATATAGTATAAGAAAATTTATTATAGTAAAAATAACTCTAGTAATAGTAATATTCAT
Source organism: Clostridium acetireducens DSM 10703 (assembly GCF_001758365.1). GTDB lineage: Bacteria > Bacillota > Clostridia > Clostridiales > Clostridiaceae > Clostridium_C > Clostridium_C acetireducens. Next base: position 443 of record NZ_LZFO01000046.1, on the reverse strand, counting down.
AAAGCTAAAGCCTCCCTTCAAACCTAAGTATTATAATTAAATTTAAGCTTTAGCTAACAGCATTAAAGCAATCAACAAAGCATATATAGCTGTTGCTTCTGATAAAGCTGCACCTATTATCATAGTAGTTATAATAGAACCCTTGGCTTCCGGTTGTCTAGCAACTCCTTCCACAGCCTTTCCTGCTGCATTTCCACAGCCTATACCTCCACCTATACAACCTAAAGCAGCTATTCCTGCTCCTAATAATGCCATTCCTGAAACAAATGCCTTTGGATCAATAGTACCCATATATTTTCCTCCTCTTAATTAATTTAGTTCTGTTAAGTTATATGAACATTGCTTCCCCTCAACCTATGAAATATAATAGATTTACCATAAAAATATTACCTCCCAGAAAGGAGAGAGGAAACAATGAACAAAGCTAATAAAAAAATCACCTG
>NZ_LZFO01000045.1 GCF_001758365.1 Clostridium acetireducens DSM 10703 | reverse complement strand
CTATAAATAGATAGGCTTTTTTGTCATGCCACAAAATATTAATTTTATAATTTTTATTATTTAAAGTAAGTCATATAGTAATTTTGTGATTTTCAAAGCTATATTTTCATAATTAATTAACAGAACCTTAAATATATTTACTATAGTATTATATAACATATAATTTACTATTTGCTTTTATTATTGAAGATTGATTATTTAGTTTCTGAATTGAGCATAATTTAGACAAAAACGTTGGTGATAGTAATGGAAAGGGAATTTGAATTAGAAACTACAACAGTATGGAATTTTTCTAATAGAGGGGATTGGAGTGGTCATAAAGGAGATTATCCAGGAAATTGGAGTCCCTATGTGCCTAGAAATATAATAAGTAGATATTCAAAAAAAGGAGATATTGTATTAGATCAATTTGTGGGTAGTGGAACAACGTTAGTAGAATCAGCTTTACTTGGAAGAAGAGCTATAGGTTGTGACATAAATAAAAAAGCACTTATGATATCTAAAGAAAGAATAAAAGGATTGAAGTCAAATATTGTTTTATTGAGGAAAGATGCTACTAATCTTAATTCTATAAAAAGTTCATCTATAGATTTAATATGTACTCATCCCCCATATTTTAATATTATTAAATACAGTAATGGAATAAAAGGTGATTTATCTTTAATGAATGAGAAAGAATTTTATATTGCTATAGAAAAAGTAAGTAAGGAATGTTATAGGGTTTTAAAAAACAACAAATATTGTGCTGTTTTAATGGGGGATACTAGAAAAAATGGATATGTAGTTCCTTTAGCATTTAATGTTATGAATATATTTATAAATACAGGCTTCAAACTCAAAGAAATAATTATTAAGCAACAACATAATTGTAGATCTACGAAATATTGGGAAAAAATCAGTCTTAAAAGGAATTTTTATTTAATAGCTCATGAATATTTATTTGTATTTAGAAAAAATTTTTAAAATATAAATTAAACTTTATTTTAAATTAAACTTTAATTTTATTCTCTATTATAGTAAAATAAAAAAATGAGTTTATATGTTATAATATAATTTTAAACAAAATTAGTAATTTAAATAAATTTTTGAGTAAGATAGATAAAAATGATTTATTTTCAGAATGAAAACTGTAAATTGTGTTTAGGTGATTGTAATAAGGTCTTAAAAAATAGATGTATAATTGGTAACAATAATGAAAAAAATATAATATTAGATCCGTTTTGTGGTTCTGATAATAAAATAGTAGATTTAGAAAATAAAAGACAATTTATAGACATAGATATGCAGATAGAATATTTAAATTTAACTAAGAAAAAAATATTGCAAAATAAGTAGTAAGTGTAGAGATTAGGAGTGAAAAAGGTGAAAACTAATGTAAAGCCATTTTTGAAATGGGCTGGAGGCAAAAGTCAGTTATTACCACAATTTGAGCAGTATTATCCGGAAAAACTTAAAAAAGGAGAAATAAAAAAGTATATTGAACCTTTTCTGGGGGGAGGAGCAGTATTTTTTTATTTGCAATCTAAATACAATTTTCAAGAAGTAATTTTGAATGATATAAATGGGGAACTTATAGTAACTTATTATATAATTCAAAATAAAATTGAGCAATTAATAAATTACTTGAAAAACTTAGAAAAAGTTTATTTAAGTTATGAAAACATGGAAGATAAGCAAAATATGTTTTATGAGCAAAGGGATACGTTTAATAAAGAAAAAGAAAATATTGATTACGAAAAGTATTCAGAAAATTGGATTTACCATGCTGCTAGAATGATATTTTTAAATAAAACATGCTTTAATGGACTTTATAGGCAAAATAAAAGAGGTAAATATAATGTACCTTTTGGAAAAAGAAAAAAGGTAACAATATGTGATAAAGAAAATTTATTAAATGCGAAAGAAGCTTTAAAAGGAGTTAAACTTACATTGGGAGATTTCGAAAGTGTAGGTAAATACATAGATAAAAATACGTTTATATACATAGATCCTCCATATAGACCACTTAGTGATACTTCTAGTTTTACAGATTATTCAAAAATACCTTTTAATGATGATAGTCAAAAAAGATTAGCAGAATGGGCTAAGTCTATAGATGATAAAGGTGCATTATTTATGTTAAGTAATTCAGATCCAACTAATACAAATGAGGAAGATAAATTTTTTGATGAATTATATATTAAGTTTAATATTAACAGAGTAATGGCAGGTAGAATGATTAATTCTAAAGGAAACAGAAGAGGGAAAATAAGGGAAATATTAGTTACAAATTATAGTAAATAAGAGTAAATTATTAATAATAAAAAGTTTATATAAGAGTGTTTATAAGTTTTATACTTATAAACACTCTTATTTTATATATTTTATTATTGAAGGAAAAATAGATAAGCTACTAGAATAGATTAATAAAGACAAAAATTTTATAATATGGGGGGAAAACTATGCTTAAATTTGCTAAAGGATAAAAGTATATAAGAAAGTATTTCTTTAATTGATATAAAAATAGGAGGAAAATATTATGATGGTAGGAAATAATAAAAATATAAGCATTTTTTCAAATCGTAACTTTTATTACTCACAGGATAAAAAAGATAGTGTAGTAAAAGGAATCGAAAAGCAAATAAAAATTGTACAAAAACAGATGGTGAAAATATCTGAAAATGAAAGCTTATCAGCAGAACAAAAACTAGATATGAAAAAAGATTTAAGAGAGCAGTTAGATGAGTTAAATGAACAGCTAATGAAAAGGAATATGGAAGTACAAAAACAAGAAAGAGAAAAAAAAGAAGAGAAATTGCAAAAACAAGTGCAAAATCAATCTATACAAGATGAATACACAGTAAATGACAGTGAGGGAGTAAATTTAATATCACTATCCTCATCATTAAAACAAGTAAGTATTCAAAATGCTGTGAATACAAAAATGAAAGGACAAGCAAGAGTGTTAGCAAGTGAAATTAAACTAGATGAGGGACGAGGACTTGATGTAACAAATAAAAAAGAAGAACTATCTCAAACCAATTCAAAAATAGAAAACATCAATAAACAAATACAAAATACTTTAAAAGATGTAAACGATAAAATCAAGAAAGGTAATGAACAAGTAAAAGAAAAAGAAGATAAAACAGATAAAACAGATAAAAGGGTAGATGAAAATAAAGTTGAAGAAAAGCAAAAAGAAAAAACAGCAGAGAATTCTAAGACATCAAAGCCAACAAAAAAAATAGATGTGTATATATAAATATGATGTAATTAGCATATTAACTTATAGTTAAGTTTTGATAATATATTCAACTATGCATTCATTGGTATAGGGATAATATTAAGTTATACTAAACGCTTATTTATAGTAAGTCTTATGGCTTCTTCTAAATTTTTGTTTTTAAAAGTTATTACTGTATTATCTCCACCAATGATGTATATATTCTTTGGTGGAGATAATACACTTTTAGTATCTGTATTAAGTGTATTTTTACCTATAAGTAATATTGCTGCATTTAATTTGCTAGATAGCACTGATGCGCTTATTGAATTTGCATAAGCATCTCCCTGAAACTAATATAATATCATCACTAGTTGTCCAATCTGTTTATGATTTAAACCCAAATTAATATTATAATAAAGTAAAGTACATTAAAAATTAAACTATGGAGGGGTATTGTATGAAAGTAATTGATTTAACACATGTATTTCAAGAAAAAATGTCATTTTTCCCAGGAGCTGATGCACCTATTTTAGAGCAAGTTTCAAGTGTAGATAAGGATGGTTATAAAGTTACAAGAATTGATATGACTACTCATTTAGGAACACATTTAGATTGCAAAGCTCATGTTTTTGAGGATGGATTTACTACTTCAAGTTGCGATGTAAATAAATTCTTTGGACAGGCTGTACTTATAGATTGTTCTATGGTTAAAGAAGGAGAAGAAATAGGGGTAGATATTTTAAAAAAATATAATTTATCTGATAAAGATTTTGTACTTATTTATACTGGTTGGGACAAGTACTGGCGTGATGAAAAGTACATTGGAGATTTTCCAGTTTTATCTAAAGAATGTGCTGAATATTTAGCTGAAAGTAACATTAAGGGAATAGGTCTTGATGTTATTTCAATTGATAAAATATCTGATGCAGAACTTGTTAATCATAAAATAGTTTTAGGAAAAGATATTATAGTTGTAGAAAATCTTAAAGATTTAGATAAACTAGTAGGTAAGAATTTTAAATTTTCAGCTTTTCCATTGAAAATCAAAGATGGAGATGGATGTCCAGTAAGAGCAGTAGCTATTATAGAGTAGTAGCTATATATTAAATATAGAACTTAAATGTGGTCTTCCATTTTGTAATATTGAATTAACCTATAAAGGTAAAAAGATTGAAATAGAAAATGTACTTATAGGAATAGACTTTTTGAAAGAAGTTGGAGCGGTTATTGATTTAAACAATATGATAATAAATAAAACTGAATAGTATTAAGTTAATGGACAATTCTAGGATTTAAAAGGAATTGTCTATTATTCTATTAAAAATAATAATTATATTATGTATAAAGTTTTTTATTTTAGAGAGAAGATTAAGTATAATTTTTAAATAGAAAATATTAATATAATACAATTATATAAGAAGTTAAATGCTAATAGCAGTTTATTGGAATTGTCATAAAGTATATTAAAATGATATACTTTATGACAATATGGTATGGGGAGGGGCATTTTTGAACAGCGAAAATTATATAGAGATTATAAATAATTACATAAATGAAATAAAATTATTTGATAGTAAAAATTCGGAGATATATGTTGCAATAATTAATAAAGCTCTTTTTTATAAATTGTTTAGTAAGACATTAAAGGAAACAGACTATTATACAGATTTAACTAAATTTTCAAGTCCTAAAAATCATCAATATTATATGAAGAATATAACTTTAGGATTTATTAGACCAGATACAATAGGAAGTGTTAAATTAAGAAGAGAATGGCTAAGATTTTTTAAAGATTTATCAAATGAATATAATATTTCAATTTCTGCAGCTATATACTTAGATGAAAATTGTTTTCATATAATAATATCTCAATTTAAATTACAATAATCTATTAGGAATAAAATTTACTATTCAGTTTGACTATACAGTTGAACTGTAGTATAATACTATTCAGTTAAACTGTATAGTCAAACTGAATAGTAGGTGAAAATATGAAACATAAATTATTACCATTATCTCAAACTATGCATTATATTTTATTAGCTTTGCGTCAACCACTTCATGGTTATGCAATTATGCAAAAGATTGAAATAATGAGCAAAGGTACTGTAAAATTAGCTGCTGGAACTTTGTATGGTGCAATTGAAAATCTAAATAAACACGGTTGGATTGAGCCAGTGATTGGGGGAAATGATAGAAGAAAAGTTTATAAAATTACAGATGAAGGAATAGAAATTTTAAAAATTGAGCGAGAAAGATTACTTAATATTATATCCCTATATGAAAGGAGTGAGTTAGATGAAGAAAGTTAAACAGTTTTTCAATATTATTGAGGAAGAGAAATGGTTGAATAAGCAATTACAAATGGGTTATTACTGCTCAAATATTAGCAGATTAGGAGTATATACATTTAAAAATACTAGCGAAGACTATGTTATACGATTGGATTATCAAAATTACATGCCAGTAGAAAAGTTTGAAGAATACAAAACAATATATGAAGACTTCGGATGGAAACATATAAAAGGCTCAAGATTTGGCAGCATTCAATATTGGCAAAAGTTAGCTGATGGTAATGAGGATATTTTTTCTGACCGTGAATCAAATATTTATTATTATAAGCGATTAATGAACTATTCACTATCATTAACAGTTATGTTTTTGGTGGTTAGCTTTATAACATACAAAGATTCAAGTTTATATGCAACAAAAAGACTTTGGGATATGGAAGGCTCACTGTTTTGGAAAGCGTTTTTATTTGAAACACCATTTGTAATTATTAAACTGCTTCCACTAATTATGTGTGTTTTTTCTGGAATTAGCTACTTGAAAGCATATCGACAATATTTTATGTTAAAAGAAAATTAGAATTTCTAGAGATGACTAACAAGACGACAATACAGTGAATAATTAAGACTGTCTTACTATCTGTAAATATAAGATAGTTCGTAATCTAGGCTAATTATGAATAAGGAATTAATCTATGATCCATTTTATCAAAGAAATTTTGTTTGGTCGCCAATTCATCAAAAAGAATTTATAAAAACAATAATATTGGGATATACTTGCCCAGAAATATTTATAGCAGAGGGAGAACTAGACTTAGAAACTCATATTAAATATATACATGTAATTGATGGACAACAAAGATTAAGAACTATTGATTCTTATTTTGGAAATAAATTAGAAGTTGATGGCAAAAAGTTCAAAGATTTATCAGAAGATGAGATAGTAGAAGCTACAGAAGATGTAGTAAAGATGAAAGGCAAGTTATACAAAATATTTAATAATAGTATAAATTTATTTTTTCTATATAAATTTTCCTGAAGTAGAGGGATACAAAAAGAAAAAATATTTATTAAATATTGATTTATTTTGTGGTGCAGGTGGTATGAGTGAAGGAATATTGCAGGCGGGATTTCATATTATATATTCAAATGATATAAATGTAGATGCAGCAACTAAAGGGATTACATCTATGGGAGAACATCTTAAAAATGCATTTAAAGATGAATACTACAGCATAGGAACTGATTGTTATGAAACAGAATTTTTAGCTTATGATTCTAAAAGTGATAGCAGAAGAGAGTTTGAAGTAAAAAATAAAAGTCAAAATAGCATAGCATTTTTATTAAACGATTTGAAAGTAAAAGATGCATGGATAGATTTGCATAAAGTTAAAGAAAATAAAGAATTAAATGAGGTATTAAGTAAAAAACAAAGAATGATAACTATAGGAGATAAATTTACAAGTTGGTATTCTTGTAGTAATAAGTTTTATACATTAAATATGGAACCTTGTAATGCTTATGATGCAATTATTTTTATTGATAGTGTAAAGCCTGTTAATATTTTAAAATAGTAAAAAACTCCTATCCAATTTCTGCCCAAGGACGGAAGGTAAATTGAATAGGAGTTTTTTTGTAAATTTATATTATCTTTTATTACTAAAATATTGATAATAGTAGCATTTTAACCTTCCATTATAAAGTTTTCTGTTTTTATCAGATTTTCTTCCAAAACATTTTTCAAAGTTTTCATTAGAAGTAATTGTAAAGTAGGACCAAGAATCTAAAGCTTTAAATACTTTACCCATTTCTTTGTATAGTTCTTCTACTTCATCTTTGTCGTTTAATCTTTCTCCATAAGGAGGATTACAAATTATAAATCCGCCTTTTTTAGAAGAGCTTAGCTCACTTACAGATCTTCTTTGGAAGTGAATGCAATCATCTACTCCTGCTTTTTCTGCATTTTCCATAGCTATTTTTACAACTCTTTCGTCTATATCGTAACCTTCTATGGATAAGACATTATCGTACTCTATGGCTGCGTAGGCTTCTTTTCTAACTTTTTTCCAAACATCCTTAGGAATTATATCCCACTTTTCACAAGCAAAATGTCTGTTTATTCCCGGTGGTATGTTAAGTCCTATTAATGCAGCTTCTATAGGAATAGTTCCAGAGCCGCAAAATGGGTCTATTAAAGGAGTTTCACCTTTCCAACCACTTATTTTAATCATAGCAGCAGCTAAAGTTTCTTTCAAAGGGGCTAAACTTCCTACTTCTCTATATCCTCTTTTATGTAAAGCATCACCACTAGTATCTATGGATATAGTTACTTTATCCTTTAATATAGATACTAAAATAGGATATTTACTTCCTGTTTCCTCAAACCAATCTTTTAAATAAACTGTTTTAAGTTCTTCAACAATAGCTTTTTTAACTATAGATTGAATATCTGAAAGACTGAATAATTGAGACTTTACAGATTTTGCGTTAACAATAAAGTTAGCATCTTCAGGAAGGTATTGTTCCCAAGGAATTGCTTTTGTTTGTTGAAATAAATCCTCAAAGCTTGTAGCTTCAAACTCTGCAATATCTATAAAAACTCTATCTGCACATCTAAGCCATATATTAGACTTACATATGCCTTCTTCATTAGTTAAATAAGTAACTTTTCCATTTTCTATTTCTAAATCTTTAAAACCCAGTGCTTTTAATTCTTTAGCTACAATTGCTTCAATACCAAAAGCAGAAGTAGCAATAGCTTTAAACTTTGCCATAATTTTTCTCCTTCTATATAAATTTACTACTATATTTATTATTTTTATATTTATATATTATATACAAAAATACATTTTAAGTAAATATAAATACATATATTTACTCCATAATTTGTAATTATGCCAATTATCGTTTAAAGTTAGTTCGCTAATTAAGTAAAAGAATAAATAAGGAAATAAATTAAGTATAAAATCTATGTATAAAAAATAAACAATAAAATATGTAGAATAATTTGCATATAAAAAATAATTTGTATAAAAATAATACACCAGCCTCATAAAGAGAGTTTGTAAATAATTTGAATAAATTTTAGACACTCTTAGAAGAAAAAATAAAAAAACTCCGTAATTCGTCACAGGACGTGACGAGCCAATTTCCGCCCCAAGGACGGGGCATAAATTGGGTAGGAGTTTTTTTATTTTTTATTCTTAGAGTGTCTTAATGAAATGACTTATTTACAAACTCTCTTTATGAGGCTGGTGTATTATTTTTATACAAATTATTTTTTATATGCAAATTATTCTACATATTTTATTGTTTATTTTTTATACATAGATTTTATGCTTAATTTATTTCCTTATTTATTCTTTTCTTACAAAGAGTAAAAAAAGGGAACTAGTATTGGCACTAAGCCACTTAAAATTACACCATTACAAAAGGCTACTATAGCAACTTCTGAATTAGTAGCTTTTGATATAATAGGCAAAGTTGTATCCATAGAAGTAGCACCAGCAGGAGCTATAGCAGAGTAGGCATTGAAGTATTTTGCTACAAAAGGTATAGATATAACTGCTATAAGTTCTCTAAATACATTGGAAATAAAAGAAATAGTGCCTATTTCAGCATTAGCAAGCTTGGACAATATTATTCCGGATAAGCTATACCAACCAAACCCAGAAGATATAGACAAACTAACATTATAATCCAGATTAAAAAATAAACCGCTTATGTATCCACCAGTTAGACTTCCTAAAATTATAGAAATAGGAATTAAGAAAAGTCTAAATCCCTTTTCTTTCAAATTTTTTACTAAATCTTTATTGGAACTTATATCTATGCCTACAGAAAATATTAAAACTGCCAAAGCTATACTAATAAAAGTTTCGCAGCTGTTAGCTATACCTGGGCTTAAAAAGAAATAACCAGATAAAATTCCTATAAGTATAGATATTACTATTGTAATAGACATGTATTAAGCATCTCCTTTTAGAAATATTTTAGTAGATATGTAAACAAATAGTATGCTAAATACTGTGGTTAAAATAGAAAATACTAAAGATTTAAAACCTATAATATCTAAGTTGTTTATAATAGATTTATTAATTCCAATAGAAACTCCCATAAAAAAAAGCAAAGTTACTACACCTAAGTATTGAACTTTAGAATTATGTTTTAAATATTTTTTTGGTATGATTTCTAATTTGCCTACAGCTATTCCTAAAGTTAGTGAAATTAGTATAACCCACATAAAAAATTCTCTCCTTTTAATAGTATTATTAAATATATATTATTATATATGTTTTATTAAAAAATTGGAAGATATACTTTAAAGCAAATATGAAATATTGAATATAATAGCAAAATATGCTATAATTTAATAATTTGAATAGTGTGAAAATTATTAAATTAATATTTTATTGAAGAAAAAATTATTTAGATAGGAGGTTATTATAGTATGAAAAAAAACTTTTTTAATAATAGGTCATTAAAATTTAAAGTACTAAATACACCATTAATTATATTATTTGTAGTAATAGCTTTAATAAGCAGCATATCCATATATATAACTCAAGATAGGTTAATTAATCAAATGAAATCTGATGGAATTAATTTATCAAGACAAATATCCAATCAAATAAATAATAATACAGTAGCTATGAATATAATAGATGATTCAATAGCTACAAGAATAAGAACCATAGCTAATTTTATGAATGGTGAAGGTGATAAAATAAATGATAATAACTATTTATCTAAATTAGTTAAGTGCTTTGAAGTTGATGAATTAAATATTGTAGATTCAAGTTGTAAGGTAGTTTATTCCAATGTGCCAAGTAGCTTAGGTGTGGATTTTTCAAAGGTTGGAAATGCTGAAGTGTTTAACTTAATATGTACTGGTAAAAAGGATGAATACATGGAAAGTATAAGAAAAAGCAGAAATTCAGATTATTATTACAAATATGGTTATATTAAAAAGCCTGGTGGTGGCATGATACAAGTAGGAATTTTAGCAAATAAAATTGAAAAATTAAACAAAGAATTAAGTTATCAAACATTGGTTGAAAATTTAACAAAAGATAAAAATATAGTTTATGCAGCATATATAAATAAAGAATTAAAAATTCAAGCTCATAGTGATAAAGAAAAAGTTGGACAAACTATTAATAGTAAAGAAGTAAAAGAAAGTATTAATACAGGAAAATATTATTCTAGTATAGATAAATACAAAAAAAATAATACAAAAGTTTACAACATATTGGCTCCAGTATATAAGGATAATAAATATATAGGAGAAATTAATATAGGATTATCCATGAAAAATGTTAATGAAGCTATACGCAAAATAATTGTACTAATATTAATTTTAGCTATAGTATCTTTCTTAGTAGCTTCAAAAATATTTTATTCAATTTCTAAAAATATAGTAGATCCTGTAGGAAATATAGTAGTTTTCTCTAAAAAAATAGCTGAAGGCGAATTTGATTATAATATTGAATATTCAGGTAAAGATGAAATAGGAGAATTAGCTTTGAATTTTAGAAAAATGTGTGAAAGCTTAAAACAAACTATACAAAATATAAAAGATCAAGCTTATAAAACAGAAGATATGTCAAATAACTTAAGTAATAATGCAAAGCAAATGACTTTAGTAACAAATGAAGTAGCTAATGCTATACAAGAGGTAACTAAAGGTGCTACTGAACAAGCTAGTGATTTATCAGAAGTAACAAACAATATAATTAATTTAGATAAAGAAATAAATAATATGAAAAGTAAACTAGAATTAGCAAAACACAGTTCTAATGAAACAGAAGAAAAAGCTAATATTGGAAAAGAAAAAATAGATATTCTTTTAAAATCTATAGAAGATATAAAGGAATCCTTTGAAATTGTTTCCAATAAAGTTAATGTTTTAAATGACAGCGTTTCACAAGTAGGAAATATAACAGAGGTTATAAATGGAATATCAGAACAAACAAATCTTTTAGCTTTAAATGCAGCTATAGAAGCAGCAAGAGCTGGTGAAGCTGGAAAAGGATTTGCTGTAGTTGCAGAAGAAGTTAGAATGCTAGCAGAAAGATCTAAGGAATCTACAGAAAAAATTCAAAGTTTAGTTTCTTCTATAAGCCATGAAACAATAAATGTAGCTAATACTTCTAATAAGGTTGGAAATTTAGTAGAAAGCCAAGTTAATACAGTAAAAGAGTCCATTGAATCTTTTAATGATGTATTAAATGCTATTTCTAATGTAATTCCTCTTATTGATGATACTTATGTTTCTTTAGATAATACTATTAAGTCTAAAGATGTAGTTTCTGATAAAGTAAGTGAAGTATCTTCTGTTTCTGAGGAGACTTCAGCTTCTTCTGAAGAAATTTCAGCGTCTTCTGAGGAAATGCTTGCCAATTCTGAGGAAGTTTCTAGATATGCTTTAGAATTAAATAAAGTAGCTGTTAAACTTAATGATGAAGTTAATAAATTTAAGTTATAAGGAAATACGACTTTTTGGAGTTAGGAGTTTTGGATAACTTTTCTCTAATGGTATTGCGAAAAGTTTTTTATTATTAAGCATAGCTATTTCCCATTTTTATAAATTTAATTTATATTTTAGGGATTAGTTATGCTTTTTTATTGATAATTTTATACTTGGGTAATTGACATTTTTACTGTTCATAGGTGATATTTTTGCACAGCCTATTTTCTTTTTTTTGAATTTTTCACAAAATATTATATTCTATATTTAAATTTTAAAAGTTTTTCTAATTATAGTGGATAATTTTAATCAAAATAACTAAAAATAACTATATAATAATTAAGAGTTTTTATATAATAACTAATATAAAATTTATAGAAATGTATAAATTTTTTTCCAATGCCAATGGAAAAAAATTCTCCAAAACTCTTAACTCTTAAATCTTAACTCTTAACTAAAAAAAATGTACTGCAATTTTTTAAAAACCTTGATATTAGCTTTATATCGTGCTATTATTAATATAAAAAATAAGTGTATATACACTTGGTTATACAATGGAGGTATAAAAATTGTACAGCAATTTGAAAGAAAAAATTTTAAATATAAAAAAGGAAAAAGATGCTATTATATTGGCTCATTACTATCAAACACCAGAAGTACAAGATATAGCTGATGCTGTAGGAGATTCTTTTTATTTAAGTAAATTAGCTAAAGAAAATAAAAATTCTACTATAGTATTATGTGGAGTAAAATTTATGGCAGAAAGTGCAAAAATACTTTCACCTGAAAAAACTGTATTGCTACCAGTTTTAAATGCAGGTTGTCCTATGGCAGATATGGTAGATGCAGACAAATTAATTGATTTTAAAAATAAGCATAAAAATGCTAAAGTTGTAACTTACATTAATTCTTCTACAGAAATAAAGGCTTTATCTGATGTATGTTGTACTTCATCTAATGCACTAAAAATAATTGAAAATATTGATAGTGATGAAATTATATTTTTACCAGATAAAAATTTAGGAGAGTACATAAAAGAAAAAGTAAGTAATAAAAATATAATTTTGTGGCAAGGTTTTTGTCCTGTACATAGACAA
>NZ_LZFO01000044.1 GCF_001758365.1 Clostridium acetireducens DSM 10703 | reverse complement strand
AATAATATATAAATAATTTCATTAAAGTTAATGTATTGTACACATTTATATAATATAATATGATTAAATAGAAAATATTTCTTGAGATTCAATGATTTACACTAAATTCCAAAGGATGTATGTTTAGAAATATTGAATGAGGAGGGGGATAAAATGTCTATAGAATTTTTAATAGATTTAGTAGTTATTTTATTAAGTACGGAACTTTTAGGAGCAGTAACTAAAAGATTAAAGATGCCTAGGGTAGTTGGGGCACTTATAGCAGGCCTTTTAATTGGCCCATCTTTTTTAAATTTAGTTAAACCTAATGATTTTTTAACCCAAATGGCAAAAATAGGTGTAATTTTATTAATGTTTAATGCAGGTGTAGATTCAGATTTAAAGGAACTAAAAAAATCTGGTAAAGCTTCTACAATTGTTGCTTTAATAGGAGTTTTTCTACCTTTAATAGGAGGATTTTTAGTAGCAGGATTTTTTAACAATGCTGGCACTCCTTTCTCTGGAGGAATGACTACCACCCTTCAAAACATTTTTATAGGTGTTATTTTAACAGCCACATCAGTAAGTATAACTGTTGAAACTCTTCAGGAAATGGGAAAATTAAAAACCCATTCAGGAACTACCATACTTGGTGCAGCAGTTATAGATGATATTTTAGGAATAGTACTTTTAGCTATTATAACAGGTATGTCTAATCCACAATCTAGTATAAGAATTGTAATAATTAAAATAGTAGCTTTCTTTGCAGTTTCAGTATTACTAGGTATGTTGTTTAAAAAAGGTTTCAGCGATTTAAAATATATAAGTTTTGATACTAAAAGAGTAATAATTTATGCATTAGTATTTTGTTTTATAATGTCATTTAATGCAGAACATTTCTTCGGAGTAGCAGATATAACAGGAGCTTATGTAGCTGGAGTAATATTATCACTTACTAAAGACCATAATTATATAAAAGAATCTGTAGAAACTATATCCACTGCAATTTTCTCACCAATATTCTTTGCAAATATAGGTATAACCACTGTAATATATAAAATGAATACTAGCATGATTATATTTACAATATTATTACTTTTAGTGGCTATTTTAACTAAACTTTATGGATGTAAATTTGGAGCAGAAATTTGTGGTTTTGGTAAAGAAGAAGGATTACAAATTGGTGTGGGAATGATATCAAGAGGAGAAGTAGCATTAATAGTTACAGACATAGGAGTGGCTTCTGGATTTATAAAAGATATTTATTTAGCTCCAGTAATAATAGTAGTTATAGTAACTACCATAATAACTCCTATATTATTAAAACTTGTTTACTCTCATAAAAATGAAGAAGTTGAAGAATTTCAAAAACAAAGTGTTCCTGTACAAGCTAAACCTGTAAGAGCAGAAGTAAAAAAAATAGAAGATATAAATAGAAGTAATAAGTAATGAAAATGTTGCTATAGTTAAAAAAATAGTGAATTAATGGGTATTTTTTATTTCACATATTGTAAAAAATATGGTATTATAAAGTAGTAAAACTTAGATTTATTAATCTAAGTTTTATTTATGCAATTAAATTTAAATTTTAAGGATGGTGGAATTTTATGGAAGATTCTTTTCCTGGAGGGAGAAACTTTAAATTTGTAATTATTAGTTTAAATAAACTATGTATAATAAGTGGTAAAAATTATTTATTAAATTTTAAATAGAAATAATTTTTATTTTATCAATTGCTAAAAATAATATTTTTTTGATTTTATAGCATACTTGCTTCTATAAAAATCAAATTTTAAAGCAATAATGTTTATTTTATCACTTACTATGCATAGACTATTACAAATAATTATAAATTAACATTTTGAAATTAAAGCTGAGGTGATATAAATGAAAGAAGAATTAATAGAAATATTGGAACTAATAAAAAATAAAAAATTTACAGAAGTTAGAGGAAAAATTATAAATTTTAACTCTGTTCATATAGCGGAGTTAATAGAAAATTTAGAATTAGCAGAAGCTATTTTAGTATTTAGAATGTTACCTAAGGATTTAGCAGTAGATGTGTTTAATTATTTAAATAATGATTTTCAAGAAAAAATTATTTCTTCTATTAATGATAAAGAAATAAAATACATGATAGAACAATTGTACTTTGATGATATGATAGACTTGTTAGAAGAAATGCCTGCTAATATAGTAAAAAAGATATTAAAGCACTCTAATGTAGAGCAGAGAAAATTAATAAATCAATTTTTGAATTATCCTGAATACTCTGCAGGTAGCTTAATGACTATAGAATATGTAGATTTGAAAAAAAACATGACTATTAAAGAAGCTTTAGAACATATTAAAGAATATGGAGTAAATAAACAAACTATTTACACTTGCTATGTTATAGATGAAAAAAGGAAATTGGAAGGAATTGTATCATTAAGAAAATTAATATTAAGTGACTACAATTTAAAAGTAGAAGAAATTATGAAAAAGGACATAGCTTATGTAAATACTTACCAAGACCAAGAAGAAGTTGCTGCAGTGTTTAAAAAATACGATTTAATTGCAGTTCCAGTAGTGGACAAGGAGCGTAGATTAACGGGAATTATAACTGTAGATGATATAGTAGATGTTATTGACCAAGAAAACACAGAAGACTTTCAAAAAATGGCAGCAATGGCACCTTCCGAAGAAAAATATTTAGACACAGGAGTTTGGACATTAGCTAAAAATAGGCTTATGTGGCTTGTAATACTTATGATTTCTGCTACTTTTACAGGAAATATTATAAAAAGATTTGAAGATGTGCTTCAATCTGTAGTTATTTTAACAGCTTTTATACCTATGCTTATGGATACTGGCGGTAATGCAGGTTCTCAATCTGCTACTTTGGTTATAAGAAGTATTGCCTTAGGAGAAATTAAAGGAAAAGATGTTTTTAAAGTAATTTGGAAAGAACTTAGAGTAAGTGTAATTGTTGGATTTTCCCTTGCGTTTTTGAATTATTTAAGAATAAGATTAGTAGAAAAAGTTCCTTATAATGTTTCTTTAGCTGTATGTATAACTTTATTTTTTACTGTAGTTTTAGCTAAAATAGTAGGTGCTATTTTACCTATGATTGCAAAAAAATTAAAACTTGACCCAGCTATTATGGCAAGCCCCCTTATAACTACAGTAGTAGACGCTACTTCTCTTATTATTTATTTTTCAGTAGCTAGGGTGTTGCTTAATATTTAGTTAAGAGTTGAGAGGGAAGAGTTAGGAGTTGTAGGGAATTTTTCTCCATTGCATTGCGAAAAATTTTTGATTTTGTTGGGAGGATATTTTGGAGTTAAGAGTTGAGAGGGAAGAGTTAGGAGTTGTGGGGAATTTTTCTCCATTGCATTGCGAAAAATTTTTGATTTTGTTGGGAGGATATTTTGGAGTTAAGAGTTGAGAGGGAAGAGTTAGGAGTTGTGGGGAATTTTTCTCCATTGCATTGCGAAAAATTTTTGATTTTGTTGGGAAGATATTTTGGAGTTAGGAGTTAAGATGGAAGAGTGAAGAGTTGAGGTACAATTCCAGTAAAAATTTTATTTTTACTGGAATTGTATTTTTTTTGCGTTTATTCAAACATATAAAATAGATTTCTTGAGGTACGAAAGAAATTCTCCACAACTCTAAACTCTTCCCTCTTAACTTTTAACTAAAAAAGCTCTTAACTAAAAAAGTATTTGTCGAAATTTTTAGTGAATAAATTCCTGTTAATAAGAAACAATATACTTGAGGTGGAGTTTGTATGCAAGAATTAGAAGCAAAAATAAAAGTAGATGAAATAAAAAAATATATAGGCAGTCCTATTCAATTAGTAACAAAAGAATTATTAATAGGTTCTGTGGAAGGTTTTTTGCTGTATATGAATGGTTTAGTGGATAAATCATTAATAGATAGAGACATATTAAAACCTTTAATGATTTATGCTGGCAATGAAATAAAAAACATTAAAGATATAGAGTATTTAGCTAAAAAATATATACCTTTAAGTAATACAAAAGTTTCATCAGATATGAATGAAGTAGTTCAAAGTATAAAAAGAGGCAAAACCATAATTATATTACAAGGATTTAGCAAATTTATAATTGCAGATACTACTCAGTATGAACACAGAAGTGTAACAGAGTCTATAAATGAATTTTCCACCAAGGGCAGTAGAGAAGGTTTTATAGAAAATTTAGAAGTTAATATAAGTATTATGAAAAGAAGAATTAAAGATAAAAACTTAACTACAGATTATTTTTATATAGGAAGAAGAAGTCAAACAGATATTGCAGTTATGTATATAAGAGATATAGCTAATCAAAAATTGGTAAATAAAATATCAGATAAAATAAAGAGCATAGATGTAGATTATATTCCTGCATCAGCAGTAATGGAACAACTTATAGAAAAACATAGTTATTCTATATTTCCTCAAAGTTTTTCTACAGAAAGACCAGATGTAGTAGAATCAAATTTAATGGAAGGAAAAGTTGCTGTATTTGTAGAAGGTACATCTTTTGTAGTTACTTTACCTAGTACATTTATAGAATTTTTTCAAACTGTGGAAAATTATTATCATAGAACTACAGTAGCTTCTGTTGCTAGGGTTTTAAGAATGCTAGCAGCATTTATAGTTATAAGTTTTCCTGCAGTTTATGTAACACTTATAAAATTTAATACAGAATTAATACCTTTACAATTTATAAAGGCAATAGTAGAAGCTAGGCGAGGTATAGCTCTTACGCCCTTTATGTCTATTTTAGGTATGAATTTAACTATAGAATTTCTAAGAGAAGGAGGACTTAGGCTTCCTTCTAAAATAGGTCAAACACTAAGTGTGGTAGGAGGTATTATTATAGGAGATGCAGCTATAAGGGCAAAAATAGTTAGTCCTACTACTTTGCTAGTAGTGGGAATTACTACTGCAGCTACATTTGTAATTCCTAATTATGAAATGGCACTTAGTATGAGATTATTAAGTTATGTTATATTAGTTTTGGGAAATTGGCTTGGTATGTATGGCATAGTAATAGGCTGGTTTTTTATATTAGCTTATTTGTGTTCTTTAGACAGTTATGGAGTAAGTTATTTATCTTTTTATAAAAGTGATATGAAGGATATATTTATAAGAGCACCTTTATGGAAGATGAATAAAAGACCAGAGGTTATACCTAATGAAGATAGTATAAGACAAAGTGATTTTAAGTTAAAAGGTGAAAAGAATGAGTGAAATTAATTCAAATAATAAAAATTATATAACAGCTCACCAATGTGCAACTATATTAATTGGAAGTATGGTAAGTCTTGGAATGATTAATTTACCTGCAGATGTGGTGAAAAATGCTAACCAAGATGGATGGATAGCTGCAATACTAGGTATAGCTTATCCTGTGTATTTAGTTATAATGGCAAGTTTTATGGCTAAAACATATCCTGAAAAAAACATATTACATTTAAGTAAAATGTGTTTTGGAAAAGTTATTGGGAATATATTAAATTTAATATTTATATCATTTTTTATATTAGCAGAAACAACAGTAGCTGCTGGATTAAGTAATGTACTTAAAATATATATAACTCCTTTTTTGGAAAGTAAAAAAATACTTATAGTTATGTTTATGGTGCCAGCTTTTATAGCGTATAAAGGTCTTGTTAATTTAGCTAGAGTAAATGAAGTTATTTTTTATATTACATTACCTATTTTTTTAATACCTATAGGTGCTATTAAAGAAGGAACTATTTTAAATTTAATGCCTGTATTTGATACACCAGCTATAGATATTTTAAAAGCTACAAAGAATACGTTTTTTGCTTATACTGGTGCAGAAATATTATTTTTAATATATCCTTTTGTAAAAGAAAAAGATAAAATTAAAAGTGCAGGATTAAAGGCTTCTGTAATAACTGCATTTTTATATTTATGGATAACTTTTATAACTATTTATTATTTAGGCATAGATATAGTTCCTAAATTTTTATGGCCTGTTATAACAGTAAGTGAAAGTGTTATGATACCTATAATAAATTCCTTTAGATATGTAGCTATGGTTTTAAATTCAATTTTGATATTTAGAACTCTGGCAAATAATTATTATGCTGTGGCATTTAGTGTTAAAGAAATGGTAAATAAATGGAAAATAGAAAATATAATATTAGTTTTATATGTAGTATTTTTTATAATATCACTATTTTATGGTAATCCTGTTATAAGGAGAAGTTTTATAAATAAAATAATGCCTATATATGTACCTTTAAATTTGTTATATATAACTGTTATTTCAATTTGTATATTCTTTAAAAAAGGTGATAAAAATGTCCAAAAAAAATAAAAAAATTATAAATAGAAAACCTATATTTTATATATGTATTTTAGTTATTTTTATATATTCATTTATAGGTTCCAAAGGAGATTTAATTGAAAATCTTAATATACCTATAGGCATAGGATATGATTTAAAAGGAGAAGAATATGACATATATATATTAACACTGGAAGATGAACAAAGCGATGTAAAAGCAAAATTAAGAAACGGCTCTGCACTAAACATAGCAGAAACAAGAGAAAAAAGATCCACTAAATCTAGTAAAAAATTCATAGTAGGATTGGAAAAAATATATATTTTAAGTGAAAAGCAATCTGAAAAGGGATTAAAAACTATAATAGATGTATGGATTAATAATCCACAAGTAAATGATAGAGGACTTATAGCTGTATGTAGTGGTAAATCTAAAGATATATTAATGTATACAAAAAATCAAAGTACTAATGCAGCAGAATACTTAGAGGGTATTATAAAAAATTTAAACCAATTTAATTTTTTTTCAAAGCAATTTACTGTAACAGATTTAATGGTTAGAGCAGATGCAGAAGGAAGAAATCCAGCATTGCCTTATATAGATATAACAAAAGATGGCTTAGCTACTACAGGATTAGCTTTATTCAAAGGTGATAAAATGATGGGTAAAACAAATTTGGAAGAAGCTAAATATATAAATTTATTAAAATATGATAAGTTAAAAGGAATACTTACAATTCAAAAAAACATGAAAGAATATATAAGTTTTTATACAAAGTCTCGTAAAAAGGTAAAATGCTATAAAAAAGATGGAAAATACAATTTTGTAATTAATCTTAATTTAGAAGGGGATATAACAAACAATCAATTATATTTAGGTTTAAACAAAGATAAAGAAAAATTAAAAAAGTTTACTAAAGACATGGAAAAAGAAGTAAAAGATGATTGCAATTATTATATTGATAAAATTCAAAATGAATATAAATTTGATGTATTAGGTCTTGGAAAATATGCAGCAGCTAAATATGGAAGAAAAAAGGGAATAGATTGGAACAAAGAAGTAGTAAATTCTAATATAGAAGTAAATGTAAAAGTAAAAGTAAAAAATCAGGGAAGAGGAGATTATTAAAAAAGATTGCTGTGCAATCTTTTTTTAGTTGAGATGGAAGAGTTAATGTAGAAAATATTCATTTTTTAGAGGAATTTCAAAAAAAATCTAGAATATAAAAATGTAAGGAAATGTGTAAGCAAAATTAATATTAAATTCAAAATATGAAAATTTTGAAAGGGGTTATTTAAATGTTTAAAAATTTATTTTCCAAAAAAACAGCTGCATTATTAGCTGTAGTATGTTTAACGTTTACGGTATCTGCTTGTGGTTTGAAATCGTCTAATAGTGGCGGCACTAGCGAAAAGTCTTCAGGAGATAAAGAATTGGTAGTGGTAAACTGGAAGGATTATGCTACTGATGATAAAGAAGCTATGAAAGAATTTGAAGAAAAAAATCATTGTAAAATAGTAAATCAATACATGGCTTCAGAAGAAGAACTTTTAACTAAATTAAGAACAGAAGGAGAAGGTAAAATAGATGTATGCCTTCCAAATTCATCTATACTTCCAGTGGCTGAAAAAGAAGGACTTTTAGAAGAAATAGATATAAGCAAAATAAGCAACTACTCAAAAATATTTGATAAATTTAAAAATTTACCAGAAAATAAAATGGAGGGAAAAAATTATGCAGTTCCTTGGGTTTGGGGTTCTACTAGTATAGCTTATAATACAGATTTAGTAAAAGAGGATATTGATAATATGAATTGCCTTTGGGATGAAAAATATAAAGGAAAAATAGCTTTTAGAGATGATTATAACGATGCTGTTATGATTGCAGCTTCAGTTTTAGGACAAGATCCTAATAATCCAAAGGACTTAGATGCTATAAAGAAAAAATTATTAGAACAAAAGCCTTTAAATAAGACTTATTGGAAAACTGGAGATGAATGGACAAAACTATTTGCTAATAAACAAATAGCTCTAGGAGTATTATGGAGTGGACAAGCAGCTACTATGAAACAAGAAGGTCAACCAATAAAATATGTAGTGCCAAAAGAAGGTGCTGTAGGTTGGGTAGATAATTGGGCTATTGCAAAAGGTTCAAAAAATAAGGAATTAGCACATAAATTTATAGATTATATGATAAGTAAAGATTTTCAAAAGAAATATGCTGAAAAAGGTGGACCAGCTCCAACTAATAGAGAAGCAGTGGCAGCTTTAGATCCAAAATTAGTAGAAGAAAATGCTATGGGAGAAGATGTTTTAAATAGACTATTCTTTATAGCTTATCGTGGAGAAGATACAAAGAAAAAATGGAATGAATTATGGCAAGAAGTAAAAGCTAACTAAATTTTTATTGGCACAAATTAAATATTTGTGCCAATAATTTAATACACTATATAATATGGAGGGGAAAAATGAAAAAGAAAGCAACTTTAACTAGTCCTGCAATTTTCATTTTAGTAGCTTTTGCAGTAGTACCTCTTTTTATTATGTTTTATTACAGTTTTTTAAGTGATGGAGATACAGCAAAGCTTACATTAAATAATTATATAAATTTTTTTAGTAAAGGACTTTATTTAAAACTTACAGCAAAAACCATAAAATTGAGTTTAATAGTTACAATTATATGTATATTAATAGGTTATCCTATGGCTTATATAATGGCAAAGGTAATAGAAAAAGGAAAAAATATATTATTATTACTTATAATAATTCCCTTTTGGACTAGTGAATTAGTAAGAGTTTATTCTTGGGTTAATTTGCTAAGAGATGGAGGGATTTTGGAGGTTTTTTTAAAGAAATTACACATTATAAGTAGCAGCAGTTTAGGATTATTATTTACCCAAAATGCAGTTATAATAGGTCTTGTTCATGTGTTTTTTCCCTATATGGTAATTACTATATATATGTCTCTTGAGAAAATAGATACTTCTATAATAGAAGCTTCCAAAAGTTTGGGAGCATCACCACTAAAAACTTTTATAAATGTAATACTTCCTTTAAGTAAAAATGGAATAATAACAGGATGTATATTAGTATTTGTTCCTTGCTTGGGGAGTTTTGTGGAACCAAGAATATTAGGTGGTGTAAATGGCTCTGTTATAGGAACTATAATAGAAGACCAATTTTTCGAAATATACGGTTGGAATTTTGGTGCAGCTATAGCCTTTATACTGCTAGCATTAGTGCTTATATCTATGAAAGTATTATCTTATTTTAACCAGGAGGTGTAGTTATGAAAAGGAAATTTTTATCTTATTTTTATGCACTATTAATATTTGTTTTTTTATACATTCCTATAATAATACTTATGATTATGTCTTTTAACAAATCTAAATACAATTCACTTCCTTTTCAATTTAGTACCAACTGGTATAGTGCTTTATTTAATAATGACAGACTTATAAATTCTACTATAAATAGCTTGTACATAGCTTTTATAACAGCAATTATATGCATTGTTTTAGCTACAGCTCTTGTTTTAGGAATTAGACAATGTGGCAAAACATTAAAAAACATAGCTAATGCAGTGGTCATTTTGCCTCTTACAATTCCTTGGATTATAATGGGACTTTCACTTTTATTATTTTTAAAATACTTAGGCTTAGACAAAAATTTATTTATGGTTTTAATGGGACATGTGGTAATTTCTCTTCCTTATGCTGTGCTAGTTATTGCTGCTAGAATGGCGGATATGGATAAATCTATAGAAGAAGCTTCTTCAAGTTTAGGAGCTAATGAATGGACCACTTTTAGAAGAATTATTTTTCCACTAATACTTCCAGCAATATTAGCAGGAGGATTTCTTTCTTTTATGGTATCCTTTGATAATTTTGTAATATCCTATTTCTTAATGCCTACAGGAACTTCTACTCTTCCAATTGAAATATATTCTTCTATTAAATTTGGATTTACACCAGAGATAAATGCAGTGTCTACCATAATACTTTCTTTCTCTTTAGTAATAATAGTATTAATTGCAGCATTAATGCAATCTTCGCTGAAAAACATGTTTAAATAAAATTAATTATAGAATAAAAATAGGGAGGAAAAAAATGTATTATTTAAATATAAAAAATTTAACGAAAAAGTATGGAGAAAATACAGTTTTAAATAATATAAATTTACAAGTAGAAAAGGGAAATTTTATTTCTCTTTTAGGACCTTCTGGTTGCGGAAAAACTACTACATTAAGATTAATAGCAGGTTTTGAAGATGCAGATTATGGAGAAGTAATAGTAGATGGAGAAAAAATAAATGAATTGCCTGTATATAAAAGAAATATAGGCATGGTTTTTCAAAGCTATGCATTGTTTCCTCATATGAATGTAGAGCAAAATATAGCATATGGACTAGAACAGAGAAAAATTTCAAAACAAGAAATAAAAAAAAGAGTAGAAGAAATTATAGAAATGGTACAGCTTAAAGGTTTTGAAAAGAGAAAACCTAAGCAATTATCTGGGGGTCAACAGCAAAGAGTTGCTTTAGCTAGAGCATTAATTATAAAGCCTAGATTGCTTTTATTAGATGAAAGTTTAAGTGCATTAGATAAAAAATTAAGAGTAGAAATGCAAATAGAGCTTAAACAAATACAAAAAAAGATAGGTATAACTACTATATTTGTAACTCATGACCAAGAAGAAGCACTTACTATGTCCGACAAAGTAGCTGTTATGTATAAAGGAGAAATTATACAAATAGATACTCCTGAAAATATATATGAATATCCAAAAACATCTTTTGTAGCAGATTTTTTGGGACAAGCAAACTTTTTTAGAGGGAAAGTAATATCAAAACAAAATGAATTATATGAGATTTTATTAGATAATAATAAAAAATTTAAATTTGAAAGTACAAAGCCAGTAGAAATAGGAGATAATATAATACTAACTATAAGACCGGAAAAAATGAATATTCATAAAGAAAAACCAGAAAACACTCATTTTATTAAGGGGAAAATAGAATTTGTAACTTATGCAGGAGATAATTCATTATATAGAATTAAATCTTTAGACAAAGAAGTAAAAGTTCAAAAACAAAATTTTAAAAGAGACTTTTCCTATAATATAGGAGATGAAGTGTATATTTCTTGGGACAAAAAAAGCAGTTTAATATTATATAAATAAGTAGGTGAATTTATGAAAAAAAATGTTTTGGCTTTAGGAGGAATAGTTGTAGATAAATATTTATTGGTAGAAAAATATCCAATTAAAGGCGGAGATACTTTTATTAAAGAAAATTTTCAAAGTGTAGGTGGTTGTGCCACTAATGTAGCTGTAACTTTAAAAAATTTAAATTGTACACCTTACATAGTATCTAAAATTGGCAGTGATGAAAATGGAGAATTTATAAAAAAGTATATAGAAAAACAATGTTTTAAGGAAGATTTTATAAAATTAGAAGAAAACCAAAAAACAGGATACTGCATAACTATAGTGGATGAAGAGGGCGAAAGAACTTTTATGACTTACACAGGCTGCGAAAATCAATTGGATTACAGTATGATAAAACATGAAATTATAAAAAATATAGATTTTGTGTATTTAACAGCTTATTATATTTTAGATGAAGAAAATTTTCAGGAAAAATTATATGTATTAAATAATATTAAAAATCAAGGTGGCAAAATTATGTTTGACCCTGGGGCTTTAGTAAGCAGTGTAAATTTAAAAAATTTAGAACAAGTTTTAAAATTAACAGACATAATAGTACCTAATGAAAAAGAAAAAAAGCAAATTTGTAAAGTGTTTTCTATAAAAGAAGAATATTTTTTAAATTATTGTTTTAAAAAAGGAATAAATTACATAATGGTAAAAAAAGGAGAAAAAGGAGCTTATGCTTATACTAAAGAAAAACAATATAAATTTAATGGTTACAATGTAAATTCAGTAGATACTACAGGAGCTGGGGATAGCTTTGCAGCAGGATGTATATACGGATTTTTAATGAATTATTCTTTGGAAAATATATTGAAAATAGGCTGTGCTTGTGGTGCTATAGCAACTACTAAAATAGGACCTAATGTAAAATTTAATGAAAAAGATGTAATGAAATTAGTGAAAGGGGATTAAAAAATGTTAAATAGAGCTTATGGATGCTTAATAGGGGGAGCAATAGGAGATGCTATGGGAATGCCTGCTTCATTTATGACACCAAGTGAAATTAAAAATACTTATGGAAAAATAATTGATTTTAACAAACCTAAAGAAGCACAAGTGGCACATTTTTCACTAGAAAAAGGTGAAATAACAGATGATACAGAAGAAAGTTTGATTATAGCTTCTGTAATTATAGAAGCAGGATATTTTAAGAGAAGCTTATTTATAGATAAAATGAAAAATTGGGCTATTAAAAATAAAATGCTAGAATCTGATGTTATAGGTCCAAGCACTAGAAGGTTTTTGCAGGGAATAATAGAATGCAAAGATATAGATGAAATAGGAAAATTAGGAGATACTAATGGTGGTGCTATGAGAGTAGCTCCTTTGGGGATATTTTATCATGGAAATGTAAAAAAAGCAGTGGAAGAAGCTTTTGTGTCAGCAAAGCCTTCTCATGGAAGTAAACCAGGAGCAGCAGCTACTTGTGCTATTGCAGCAGCAGTATCACAATCTGTAGAAGGAAACACTTCTTTAAAAGAAGTTATGGAAGCTTCTATATATGGTGCAAAATATGGTGAAGAGCAAGGTTTTGATATTCCAGCACCTTCTGTATTAGATAGAATAATTTTGGCAATGAATTTAGTAGATAAAAATCAAGGAAAATCTCTAGAGGATATAGCTAATATATTGTACAGGCATCTTGGTGCTAGCATGAAAAGTTATGAATCCATTCCTCTTAGTTTAGGTGTTTTTTATGCTGCAAAAGGAGATTTTGAAAAAGCACTAATTAATACAATAAATTTAGGTGACGATGCAGATACTAATGGTTCTATAGTAGCAGCTTTATGCGGTGCTTTTAAGGGAACTTATGAAATAAATGAAAATTGGATGAATTATATAAAAAATACTAATAATATAGATTTAAAAAGTATAGCCAGAAATCTTTTAATATTTCATAGTGAATACAGGTAATTTGAGGTAAATAAAGGTAGTATAATTTCATAAAAAAATAATTAAAAATAATTTATATAAAAATAATAATACAGCCTCATAAATAGAGTTTGTAAATAATTTGAATGAATTTTAGACAGTCTTAGAATAAAAAATAAAAAAACTCCGTAATTCATCACAGGACGTGATGAGCCAATTTCCGCCCCAAGGACGGGGCATAAATTGGGTAGGAGTTTTTTTATTTTTTATTCTTAGAGTGTCTTAATGAAAT
>NZ_LZFO01000043.1 GCF_001758365.1 Clostridium acetireducens DSM 10703 | reverse complement strand
AATAAAAAAACTCCGTAATTCATCACAGGACGTGATGAGCCAATTTCCGCCCCAAGGACGGGGCATAAATTGGGTAGGAGTTTTTTTATTTTTTATTCTTAGAGTGTCTTAATGAAATGACTTATTTACAAACCTCTTTATGCTACTGTGTTATTATTTTTATACAGATTATTTTTATTGGTTTTTTATTCAATAACCTAATTTTCACAATAAATAGTATTAGAGAGTAATTTTTTTGTGTGTTTGTTTTAAATTAAGTATATTTATTTAAAATAAACACATAATTTTAAATAATGGAAGTTTGTAGTATATAAGAATAAATATTATATATAATACTTTTTTGATTAAAGTGTAGCTTATTTAGAGTAAAAATAAGAAATTATTTAATAAATTTAAAAATAAAGATTAGATATTTATTGACAAATATCTAAAGAAACGTATACAATACTTATAGTAAAATGAATTTAACCGGTTAAATAAGGAGAGATATAGTTAAATGAGTAATGTTTGTGTTTTAGGAAGCATTAATATGGATATAGTGCTTAGAGTAGATAGAATGGTTAAAAGTGGAGAAACTATTTTATCAAAGGGCTTTAATAAAAATCCTGGTGGCAAGGGAGCAAACCAAGCTGTAGCAGCTAGAAGATTAGGTGCAGAAGTTTTTATCATAGGCAAAGTTAGTAATGATGATAATGGAGATGTTTTGCTAAAGTGTTTGAAAAAAGATGGTATAAAAATTGATTATGTGTTTGAGGATAAGGAAAATCCTACAGGTATGGCTATTATAAGTGTAGATAATGAAGGGAATAATTCAATAGTTGTGGTACCTGGTGCTAATATGAATATTTCTTTGCAGGAAATAGAAAAGTGTAGAAAAGTTATTGAAAATTCTAATATAATTGTTTCTCAATTTGAAACACCTGTAGAAGCTACTATTCATGCTTTTAAAATAGCCAGGGAAAAGGGAGTAATCACCATATTAAATCCAGCCCCAGCTAAGGAAATTCCAGATGATCTTTTAAATATTACAGATATAATAATACCTAATGAAACAGAGGCTTTTGAAATTACAAAAGTAAATGTACATACAAAAGAAACTGCAAAAGAAGCTGCAGATAAGCTTATACATAAGGGAGTTAAGTATGTAATTATAACTCTTGGAGAAAAAGGTGCTGTGTTAGTTTCTAAGGATAATATGAGTGTTATTCCAGCTTATAAAGTGAAAGCTGTAGATACTACTGCTGCTGGAGATAGTTTTATAGGAGCTTTAGCAAGTAAGTTAGAAAAAGAAAATAAAATTGACTTTTATACTTTGGAAAGTGCAGTTAAATTTGGAAATAAAGTTTCATCTATTACAGTGCAAAGGCAAGGAGCTCAAGTATCTATACCAACTTTAAAAGAAGTTTTATAAGGATTTAAGGAGGAGTAACTATGAAAAAAACAGGGCTTTTAAATAGCAGTATATCTGAAGTTATATCTAAAATGGGTCATACAGATTCAATAGCTATTGGAGATTGTGGTTTGCCTATACCTGAAGAAACAAGAAGAATAGATTTAGCCTTAGTTAAGAATATTCCTACTTTTATAGATACTTTAAAAGCAGTTTTGATGGAACTTGAATTAGAAGAAGTGGAAATTGCAAAGGAAACTTTAGAAGTTAGTCCAAATTTATATGAAGAAATAAAAAAGTTAATTGGCAATGTAAAAATAAGATTTGTTAGCCACAGTGAGATTAAAGAAAGTTTAAAAAATTGCAAGGCAGTTATTAGAACTGGTGAGCAAACACCTTATGCTAACATTATTTTAAAATCCGGGGTAGTATTTTAAGGAGGAAAAAGTCATGAAGAAAAAACCTCTATTGGAGATGGTGAATATATCTAAGTTTTTCCCTGGTGTAAAAGCTCTTCAAAATGTAAACTTAAAAGCTTATGGGGGAGAAGTTATGGCTCTTTTAGGAGAAAATGGAGCAGGTAAATCTACACTTATGAAGGTTTTAAGTGGAGTTTATAAAAAAGACCAAGGACAAATATTTATAGAGGAAAAAGAAGTTAATATAAGTGGAATAAAAGAGGCTGAATCTTTAGGAGTAGCAATAATTCATCAGGAATTAAGTGTTATTCATAATTTAAGAGTTTACGAAAATATATTTTTAGGAAATGAAAAAATAAATAAGTTTTTTGGAAAATTAAATAAATCTGAAATGAAAATAAAAAGCAAAGAAATGTTAGAAAAAATTGGATATGATATTGATACTGACATTGTGGCTGGAGAGTTAAATGTAGGGGAAATGCAAATGATAGAAATAGTTAAGGCTATATCTAAAAATTCAAAAATAATAATTATGGATGAACCTACAGCAGCTTTAACAGATGTAGAGACAAAAAAGCTATTTCAGGTAATTAAAAGGTTAAAGTCTGAAGGAATAGCTATTATATATATTTCTCATAGATTAGATGAAATATTTGAAATATGTGATAAAGTAACAGTTTTAAGAGATGGAAAGTATATAGGAGAAGAAAAAGTTAAAAATGTTACTAAAGACGAATTAATATCTATGATGGTAGGAAGAAAGCTGGAGGAACAATTTCCTTATATAGAGCAAAAATTAGGAGAATCTGTACTTAAAGTTGAAAATTTATGCTGGAGAGATAAAGTTAAAAATGTGTTTTTTGAAGCAAGAGCAGGGGAAATACTAGGTATAGCTGGTCTTATGGGTTCAGGAAGAACAGAAACAGCAAAGGTTATATTTGGAGAATATAAAAAAGATTCAGGTAACATTTTTATAGAAGGAGAAAAAGTTTCTATTAATTCTCCTAAAGATGCTATAGAAAAGGGCATAGCTTATTTATCAGAGGATAGAAAAAAAGAAGGTCTTGTACTTGGTATGTCTGTAAAAGAAAATATGACTCTTTGCAATTTGAAAAAGTATGAAAAGGCAGTAAAAAGAATAAGTAAAAAAGATGAATGTATTGAAGTAGATGAGTATATTAATAAACTTTCTATAAAAACTCCTAATAGAAATCAATTAGTTAAAAATTTAAGCGGTGGAAATCAGCAAAAGGTAATTATTGCAAAGTGGGTTATGATTTCACCTAAAATTTTAATAATAGATGAACCTACTAGAGGAATAGATGTAGGTGCAAAAAAGGAAATTTATGAAGTGTTAAATCAATTAAAGAGTATGGGAAAGTCTATTATAATAATTTCTTCTGATATGCCGGAAATATTAGGTATAAGCGATAGAATTATTGTAATGCATCAAGGAAAAATAACAGGAGAAATTTCAAGAAAAGAAGCTACTCAAGAAAAAATAATGAAATATGCAGTAGAAAGTTAATTTATGTAATTTTAGAAAAAGGAGAATATAATATGGAGAAAGATATTAAAAGTTTACTTCTTAAGTATAAAACTTTTATAGGACTTATAGTGCTTTGTATTGTTATATCTATAATAACACCTAAGTTTTTAACTATAACCAATATAATAAATGTATTAACTCAAGTATCTGTTAATGCGATTATTGCAGTGGGAATGTGTTTTGTTATTTTAACAGGTGGAATAGATTTGTCTGTAGGATCTACATTAGCAGTTTCAGGAGCTATTGCTGCTTCTATGGTTTATAAAGGTGCTAATGTGTTTACTGCTATGGTAGTTGCTTTAATAATTGGTGCATTAATTGGGCTATTTAATGGAATAATAATATCTAAAGGAAGGATTCAAGCTTTTATAGTTACTTTGGCTAGTATGACTATATTTAGAGGTGTTACCTATGTTTATACTGAAGGTACTCCTATATCTGGACTTAGTGAATCTTTTATGATAATAGGAAATGATAAAATTTTAGGCATACCACTTCCAGTAATAATTATGTTTTTAGTACTTTTTATAGCTTGGTATTTATTAAGTCAAACAAGATATGGAAGATATGTATATGCTTTAGGAGGAAATGAAGATTCCTCTAGGTTATCTGGTATAAATACAGATAAAATTAAAACTTTAGTTTATGTAATATGTGGAGCAACAGCTGCATTAAGCGGTATTATAGTTACAAGTAGAATAGGTTCTGCATCACCTAATGCAGGTGTAGGTTTTGAACTTGATGCTATAGCTGCAGTGGTTTTAGGTGGAACTAGTCTTGCAGGAGGAGAAGGAAGTGTAATTGGAACTATACTTGGTGCCATGATAATAGGTGTTTTAAATAATGGATTAAATATAATGAATGTATCTCCTTTTTATCAATCTATAGTAAAAGGATTTGTAATATTGCTTGCAGTTATGTTAGATAAAAAAAATAAATAGACTTATATAAAGTGCTAGACGTTAGGCAGCCAACAACCAATTAGTCCAGTTTGAAATAGTCACATGAGATACTTTTACATTAAAGGTTCTAAACAAATATTTAGATATACGTCTTGTAGAACTTTCATTAAGAAAGTAAAGGTCTAAAGCCATTAAAATAATATGGAGTGGGAAGCGCATACCCTTAAAATCAAGTTTACCTTTTATAGTGGTATTGCTTGAAGGGCTTATAACCGTAGGCTTCGCCACAAAAAAGCTATGATTACATTTTTTATCGTTACAACGATAGTTAATATAATTTGAATAATTATGATGAATAAAGGTTCCTTTGTTACAGACAGGACAACGAGGATAATCTTTGAGTTGACGCTCTTTCGGCGTAGCCGATGGTGCAAATTGTCTTTTATACTCTTTGCGTTGATATTTTTGATTTCCTTCTTTGTCTTTTCCAAACTTATATAGTTTATGGCTGTGACATCTAGGACAGGTGATTTTTTTATTAGCTTTGTTCATTGTTTCCTCTCTCCTTTCTGGGAGGTAATATTTTTATGGTAAATCTATTATATTTCATAGGTTGAGGGGAAGCAATGTTCATATAACTTAACAGAACTATTTTACTTAAGAGGAGGAAACTTTATGAAAAAAATTAGTAATAAAGTATTATCATTATTTTTAACTGGTATTATTGCTTTTGCAACATTAGCTGGTTGTGGTCAACAAGGTGCTAAAAAGGGAAATGAAACAAAGAAAGAAACCACTACTGCTAGTAAAAAAATTGGTATGATAGTGTCTACTTTAAACAATCCTTTTTTTGTATCAATGAAAGAAGGAGCTGCTAAAAAAGCAAAAGAAATGGGATATGAATTAGTGATTTTAGATTCACAAAATGATGCTGCTAAAGAAAGAGCAAATGTAGAAGATTTAGTGCAACAAGGAGTATCAGCTCTTATAGTAAATCCAACAGATAGTGATGCTGTAGGTAATGCAATAAAAGTTGCTAATGACAAAAAAGTACCTGTTTTAACTGTAGATAGAAAAGCTAATTCAGGAAATGTAGTTTCCCATATAGCTTCTGATAATATAAAAGGTGGAAACATGGCAGGAGAATTTATACTTGAAAAACTTGGTGGAAAAGCTAATATAGTAGAATTACAAGGAATACCAGGGGCTTCTGCTACTAGAGATAGAGGTAAGGGATTTCATGAAGCTGTAGATGGAAAAGCAGGAGTTAAAGTTGTAGCTACTCAACCAGCAGATTTTGATAGACAAAAGGGATTAAATGTTATGGAAAATATAATGCAAGGAAATGCAAAATTTGATGCTGTATTTGCTCATAATGATGAAATGGCATTAGGGGCTATTAAGGCTTTAAAAGATAAAAAAGTTGTAATTGTTGGTTTTGATGGTAATGAAGATGCTAAAAAAGCAGTAGATGAAGGAAAATTAACAGCTACTATTGCTCAACAACCAGATTTAATGGGAAGTTTAGCAGTAGAAAATGCAATAAAGGTTATTAAAGGTGAAAAAGTTGCAAATGAAATACCAGTAGATTTAAAAATTATAAAGAAATAATATGTAAAATCCAGGGTTTGATTTATCCCTGGATTTTGTATTAAACTACTAAAGGGGGTAGAGAAAATGGGAAAGAAAATTACTATGCTTGACATAGCAAATAAAGCAGGAGTGTCTAAAGCTACAGTTTCTATGGTTATAAATAAAACAGATAATAAAATAAGTGAAGAAACTAGAAAAAAAATATTAAATATAGCAAAAGAACTTAATTATATACCTAATTCTATAGCTAGAAGTTTATCTACAAATAAGTCCAATACTATAGGAATAATACTGCCAGATATAACAAATCCTTTTTTTGCGGAAATTGCTAGAGCTATTGAAGATGAAGCTAGCGAAAACGGGTATAATGTTATATTTTGCAATACAGATAATGTAATAGAAAAAGAAGAAAAGTATACAAAACTTTTGATAAGTAAATTAATAGATGGAGTAATATTTATATCTGGAGGAGATAGCAGCAAAAGCATAAAAATACTAGAGGATAATAATATACATTTTATTTTAGTAGATAGATATATAGAAAGTTATTATAAATATTATGGAGTTTATTGTTTAAATGAAAAAGGAGTTAAAGAAGGTATTGAGTATTTATATAGTAAGAATAATAAAAAAATTGCATTTGTAAGTGGACCTAAAGAAATTCAAGTTTCTATGCAGAGATTAAAAGGCTATAAAGAAACCATGACTAAATATGGAATATATAAAAATAATTTAGTGTTTGAAGGAGATTTTACTATAAATGGCGGAAAAAAAGCAACAGAAGAAATTTTAAAAATTAATGAAAAAGTAGATGCTATATTTTATAGCAATGATATGATGGCTTATGGTGGCATGAAAGTTTTAGTTAAAAAAGGATACAAAATACCTAAAGATATAAGTATAATGGGTTTTGACAATATTAATATATCAAAATTCATAGAACCAGAGCTTACAACTGTAGGACAACCTATTTATTCCATGGGTAAAAATTCTTGTAATCTTCTTATAAAATTAATAAATAATGAAAATATAGATAAAAGGCAAATTTACTTTGAAACTAAATTAATCATAAGAGATACTGTAAGTATGACCCCATGAGTATAAAAAATGGAAAAAAGGTATGTATTTCATACCTTTTTTCCATTTTTTACACCCATAGGGTCATATTAATATTTTATTAAAAGTGTAAACTAAAGTTAATAATTTTAATATAAAAGATAAAAAAATAAAATAAATGGAAATAATTAGTCAAAAGCTACAAAAATATTATCAGAAAATTCATATTATTTTAATTAATTAAAATAATAAACAGAATTTTGTTTTAAAAAAAATGTAATTAGTCAGAAAAAATTACATTTTTTTTCATAAGCCTATTATATAATATTATAAATATTTATAAGTATTAAGGGAGGTGCTATTATGGGGGCAAGTATAGATTATCTTGAAGAAAATCAATTGTTAATTAATAGTAAGAAGGATTGTGAGGTAGAAAGTTGTACGGATTATTGTGGTGAAATTGTTTATTTAACTTATGAAGATATAAAACTGGGACAAAAAGCAGAAATAAAAACTAATGTAACGGATGAATTAATTGAAAAATTTGCAGAAGTTTCAGGAGATATAAACCCAGTTCATTTAAGTGAAGATTTTGCTTCTAAAACCATATTTAAAAAGAGGATAGCTCATGGAATGCTTGGAGCAGCACTTATTTCTGCGGTTTTGGGAACTAAGCTTCCAGGACCTAATACAATTTATATATCACAAAATTTAAGATTTTTAGCACCTATTTATATTGGAGATATTGTTACGGCTTCAGTGGAAGTGTCAGAAAAATTAGATGAAAAGAAAAAGCTATATTTGATAACTAAAGTAGTTAATCAAAAAGGAGAAGACGTTATAATTGGAGAGGCTTTTGTTATGAAAGATGATTAAACAATTTAGTAATAAATTTATTTTTTAGTTACAATTTAGAAAGGGGGAACATTAATGTATTCAAAAAATTTATATGAAAATTTAATGGAAAATTGGATAGAATCTCAAAAAAAGTTTATAGATGTGTGGCAGGAAGGTTTTAAATTAAATACTCAGGAAGATTTAAAAGAAGAAAAATCTAAAGAAGATAAATCACAAGGAAATGTATTTAACAAGTGGCTAGAAATGAATAATGAAATTATAAAGAAAAATATGGAGTTTTTTAATCCAGATAAAGTTCAGAGTATTTTTAAAAATGTTACTAATGGCTTTGATTATAATTGTAATTTATTTAACTTTTGGCAAGATTTAAGTAAGAAAGTTTTAAACAATGATTTAGGTGATTTTTATAAACAATGGCAAGATAAGTATAAAAGCATTATAAGCAATAATTTAGTGGCTTTTTTTCCAATGTATATGCAAGAGGGATTAATAAATTATTTAAGTGTTTATAACAATTATTATAAATTTTTAGGTAAATTTTATGAGCCGTGGATAAAGGATTTTCAAAAGATAAATGAATTAATGGTTAAAGGACTTTATGGTGAAAATGAAGCTTATATTGAAATAATAAAAATTTGCAGAGAAAATTATAATGAGAGTTTAGGTAAGTTTTTAAAAGCTCCTATATTAGGTATAAGTAGAGAGTATTTTGAAAAGCAATTAGATAGTATAGATGCTTTTATTGAATATATTGATAACTTTAGTGAATTTTCCGCTACAATATATAAAGTAGCTTACGATACTATGAATAAAATAATAAAAGAGTACGAAAAAATGTCTAAAGAAGGGTCTCAACCAAAGACTTTTAATGAATTTTATCAATATTGGTGGAAAACTAATGAAAAGGCATATAAAGAGCTTTTTCAAACAGATTATTTTTCTAAATTAATGAGCAATGTTGTAGAAAAAGGCTGTGAATTTAAAAGGGATTTAGATATTTTATTAGAAAAACAGTTAAAATTATTACCTGTAACTACTAAAACTGATATAGAAAGCTTGTATAAAACTGTTTATGATTTAAAAAAACAAGTTAGAACTTTGAAAAAGGAGTTAGAAGAAATTAAAAAAGGTAATGAAAATAAATAGAATATAGTAAAGGAGGAAAGAAGTTTATGAATTTTAATTATGGTATAGATATGAAGGCTTCATTTAAAGAAATGTTAGAAATGCAGAAAAAGCTTATAAGTGGTATGGAGCTTATGTTGGATGTAAAAGATGAAGAAACGGATTCAACACCTAAGGAATTAGTTTATGAAGAAGATAAAATGAAGCTATATCATTATAAACCATTAAGCAATAAAGTAAATAAAGTGCCTATTTTAATAACTTATGCTTTGGTTAATAGATATTATATGATGGATCTTCAGCAAGATAGAAGTATGATAAAAAATATGCTGGAGAGGGGATTAGATATTTATATTATAGATTGGGGTTATCCAACTCAAGAAGACATGTATCTTACAATGGAAGATTATATAGAAGGATATATGAATAATGCTGTTGATTATATTTTAAAAGAAAATAATATAAGCAAAATAAATCTTATAGGAGTTTGTCAAGGAGGAACTTTTTCTACAATATATGCTGCACTTAATCCTGATAAAGTAAAAAATTTAATTACTATGGTTACTCCTATAGAATTTGACACTAATGATGGTTTGCTTTTCAAATGGGGAAAAGATTTGAATATAGATAGTATGGTAGATGCTTTTGGAGTAGTTCCAGGAGATTTTATGAATTGGGGATATATGTTATTAAAGCCTTTCCAACTATTTTTAGATAAGTATGTAGGAGTAATAGAAAATATGGATAGTCCAGATATAATGCAGAATTTTATAAGAATGGAAAAGTGGATATTTGACAGTCCAGGACAAGCAGGAGAAACTTTGAGAGAGTTTGTTAAAGAGCTTTACCAAGAAAATAAATTAGTTAAAGGGGAATTTAAATTAGGAGACAAAAAAGTTGATTTAAATAAAATTAATATGCCTCTTTTAAATGTTTATGCTGATTATGACCATTTAGTTCCACCAGCTTCAAGTAGGGCTTTAAATGATTTGGTTTCAAGTAAGGATAAAGAATTAATAGGATTTCCTGTAGGTCATATAGGAATGTTCGTAAGCTCTAGGTCTAAAAAAGAAATTATTCCAAAGGTATCGGACTGGATATTAAAGAGATCTTGACCCAAGGGGTGAAAAATGGAAAAAAGTATGCCGTAATTATTACGGCATACTTTTTTCCATTTTTTACCCCTGGGGTCAATTAATCTTCTCTTAATATATTTATATCTTTTCCTTCTAAAACTTTGTTCATGTTTCTTATAGCACACATTTTTCCGCACATTGTGCAAGTGTTTGGATCTTCTGGTGTAGATTCTCTTCTGTATTCTGTTGCTTTTTCAGGGTTTATAGCTAATTCGAACATTCTCTTCCAGTTAAGGTCTCTTCTAGCTTGGCTCATTTCGTTGTCCCATTCTCTAGCACCAGGTATTCCTTTGGCTATATCACCAGCATGAGCAGCTATTTTTGTAGCTATGATACCGTCTTTCATATCTTGTAAGTTTGGTAATCTTAAGTGTTCTGCTGGAGTAACGTAGCATAAGAAGTCTGCACCGTTGGCTGAAGCTATTGCTCCACCTATAGCACTTGTTATGTGGTCATATCCTGGAGCTATGTCAGTTACTATAGGTCCTAATACATAAAATGGTGCACCATGACATAGTTTCTTTTCTATTTTCATATTAGCTGCAATTTCGTCTAAGCTCATGTGTCCTGGTCCTTCTATCATAACTTGTACATTTCTTTCCCAAGCTCTTTTAGTAAGTTCTCCTAATGTCATTAATTCTTTTATTTGGCTAGGGTCTGTGGAGTCAGCTATACTTCCTGGTCTGCAGGCATCACCTAAGCTTAAAGTTACGTCATATTTTTCACAAATATCTAATATTTTATCAAAGAATTCATAAAATGGATTTTCTTTTTCATTTAAAGCCATCCAAGCGTAAATTAAAGATCCACCTCTTGAAACTATGTTTGTAAGTCTTGGATTTCTTCTAAACACAGCTGCAGTTTCTTGGTTTATACCAGAGTGTATAGTCATAAAGTCTACACCGTCTTCAGCGTGTTTTTCAATAACTCCAATAAGTTCTTCAGCAGTTATATTTCTTAATTCTCTATCATAAAATCCTACAGCATCATACATTGGAACTGTTCCAATCATAGCAGTAGACATATCAATTAATTTTCTTCTAAAAGTTTCAGTTTTACCAAAACAGCTTAAGTCCATTATAGCTTCTGCTTTCATATCAATAGCAGATTGAACTTTTTCTAATTCTTTGTCTATATCGTTACAGTCTTTAGAAATACCTAAGTTTACATTGATTTTTGTTGTAAGACCTTGTCCAATTCCTTCTGGGTTTAAGGATTTATGATTTTTATTAGCAGGTATAACTACTTTTCCTTCTGCTACTAATTGTCTTAATTTATCTGGTTCCATTCTTTCTTTCTTTGCTACAACTTCCATTTCTTTGGTTATAATGCCCTTTTTAGCAGCATCCATTTGAGTTGTATAATTCATAATAATCATCCTCCAATATTTTGTAATTTTCTACAGGGTAATTTCCATTAAAGCACCCCATGCAAACATATTTCTTTTGTTTAAAGCAATTCACAAAACCTTCTATACTTATGTAACCTATACTGTCTACTTCTAATATGTCTTTAATTTTATTTATATTTTTATGAGCACATAAAAGCTCATTTTTGCTAGGTGTATTTATGCCTAAGTTGCAAGGAAATTTAACCATAGGTGAAGAAACTCTAAAATGAACTTCTTTTGCACCAGCATTTTTCAAAAGATTTACAATTTTTTTACTAGTAGTACCTCTTACAATAGAGTCATCTACTACAATAACTCTTTTATCTTTTACATTAGAGGCTATTACATTTAATTTAATTTTAGTATTAATATCTCTAATACCTTGGGAAGGAGCTATAAAAGTTCTTCCCATATAGCAGTTTTTTACAAAACCAATTTCATAGGGAATATTTGAAGCTCTAGAATATCCTAAAGCAGCAGCCAAACCAGACTCTGGCACACCAATAACTATATCCGCATCTATAGGACATTCTTTGTATAGCTGCTTACCTAATTCTAATCTAAAATCGTAAACTTTTATATTGTCAATTATGCTATCTTGCCTTGCAAAATATATATACTCAAAGGCACAAGTTTTGCACTTAGGATTTTGTATAGTGTTTATAGATTTTAATCCATTATTGTCAATTATAATTATTTCCCCAGGATTAACATCTCTTATAAATTCTGCTCCTATAATATCTAAAGCACAACTTTCAGATGATAAAACATAAGAATTATCTATTTTTCCTATACAAAGAGGTCTTATTCCATTTGGATCTCTTACTCCTATAAGGCTATCCTTAGTTAGTAGTAAAAAAGCATAAGAACCTTTAATCACTTTCATAGTATTTTTAATACTATCTTCTATGCAAAGTGATTTTTCTAAGTAACTTTCTATGGATTTTAAAATTACTTCTGAATCTGCAGAAGTTTTAAATTTTTTGTTTATAGTGCTTTTTACTTTATTTGCATTTATTATATTTCCATTGTGAGCTATGGCTATAGAGCCTTTATTATAGCTATCTAAAATTGGCTGAGCATTTTTTAAATTGCTATCACCAAAAGTAGAGTATCTTACATGACCTATGGCACAGATACCTTTTATTTTGGAGAGATTTTTCTTATTAAAAGTGTCCAAAACAAGTCCCATTCCCTTTATAGAACTAATATGACCCATATTTGAAAATACTACTCCACAGCTTTCTTGTCCTCTGTGTTGAAGAGAGTTTAAAGCAGCATAAGTTAAATAAGCTATGTCCTTTTGGGTTTTATTGAAAATACCAAACACTCCACATTCTTCTTTAAATCTATCAATCCATTGATCATATGCCATAATATTATCATCTCTCTTTAATTTTATACTTTGTAAACTAAAAAAACTAAGCTTACCTTAAGGTAAGCTTAGTATAATTTCTAATTAGTGAATTTATACTTTTGCTTCCCTACGTTAGTTTTAACTACATCAGGTTCTAGGGTTTGGAAAGAATCCTCTCAGCCTCAAATATAAAGGCACACCCGCAAAAATTTATAATATTCAATTTTATATATATTATAAAGCATAATGCATATTTTGTAAAGAAACTATCTATATTTAAATATATACCACAAAATATATAAAAGGTATAATTGAGATAATTTCAGAGAAAAAATAATTAAAAATAAGTTGTATAAAAATAATAAGCCTACAACCATAAATAGAGTTTGTAAATAATTAGAATGAATTTTAGAAAATCTAAGAATAAAAAATAAAAAAACTCCGTAATTCATCACAGGACGTGATGAGCCAATTTCCGCACCAAGGACGGTGCATAAATTGGGTAGGAGTTTTTTTACTTTTTATTCTTAGATTTTCTTAATGAAATAACTTATTTACAAACTCTATTTATGGTTGTAGGCTTATTATTTTTATACAACTTATTTTTAATTATTTTTTCTCTGAAATTATCCTACATTTAGGTTTCAAGGAAATAAAGAGTATTCTAATAATTCTATATGCCTTAAAATAAAAAATTCCTGAATAAAGACTTCTTGGCACAAATTGAATTAATACTTCAATTTGTGCCAAGAATTTTTTATATAATAAGCTAATATTGCTACCTATTGTAACAATGGGTTAATATTGTTATTTATTGCAACAACATAATAGTATAATTAGTAGTAATAATCCTTGATTTGAAGAGCAAGAGCTTCCAAAGCCGCCAAATCCACAGCCACCGAAGCCACCTAAACCAAATAAAGGATTAAAGCCACAGTTGCTATAAGATGGACCACAAGGTTTGCAACAGCAATATACTTTTTTCTTTCCCATAATTTATCCCTCCTTTTATTTTGGGATTTGAGGGTATATATTATATATATGTGTTTGTTTTATAAAGTGTGATAAAATAAATAGAAAAGGAAGTTGGATAAATTGAAAAATAAAATAATAAAGTTATTAAAAGAAAATAAAAACAATTTTATATCAGGTCAAGATATTAGCAATAAGCTGGGAGTTAGCAGAACAGCTATATGGAAAGGTATAAATCAATTAAAAGAAGAAGGATATGAAATAGAGTCTGTATCTAGAAAAGGGTACAAATTAATACAAATTCCAGAT
Organism: Clostridium acetireducens DSM 10703; assembly: GCF_001758365.1. GTDB lineage: Bacteria > Bacillota > Clostridia > Clostridiales > Clostridiaceae > Clostridium_C > Clostridium_C acetireducens. Next base: position 1,027 of record NZ_LZFO01000043.1, on the reverse strand, counting down.
ATACTTAATTATGAAGAAATAAAAGAATATTTAAATACAAAATACATAGGAAGAAATATTAATTATTTTGAAACTATAGATTCCACAAATATTAAAGCAAAAGAGTTAGCATTACAAGGAGAAAAAGAAGGAACTGTAATTATAAGTGAAGAGCAAACATTAGGGAAGGGAAGGCTAGGAAGAGGCTGGGCTTCTCCTAAATATAAAGGAATTTGGATGTCGCTTATACTAAAACCCAATATTGATATAATGAAAGCACCAAAAATAACTCAAATAGGAGCAGCAGCAATTGTAAAAGCTTTAAGAGAAATGAACATAAAATCTTTTGTAAAATGGCCTAATGATATAGTTTTAAATAATAAAAAAATATGTGGCATTTTAACAGAAATGAGTGGAGAATTAAATAGAATAAGCTATGTAATTATGGGAATAGGCATAAATGTAAATATTAATAAAGAAGATTTTTCAGAAGAAATAAGAGCTGTGGCTACATCTTTAAAAGAGGAAGTAGGACATAAAATAAGCAGAAAAGAATTAGTAGGGAAAGTATTAAATAACTTTGAATATTTATATTATAAATTTGTTAATGAAGAAAATTTCAAAGAAACTATAGATATTTGCAAATCACATTCTGCTTTAATAGGAAAGCAAATTAAAGTTATAAATAATAAATCTACTAAAATTGCTAAAGCAGTGGATTTAAATGATGAAGGTGAATTAGTGGTTCAGTATGAAAATGGAGATATGGAATATCTTGTTTCAGGAGAAGTTTCCACTAGGGGATTGTATGGATATGTGGATTAGTTACAGAGGAGATTTTTGGAGTTAAGAGTTGAGAGTTGAGAGAGAAGAGTTGGGGGTTGTGGAGAATTTTTTTGTGTGTTAGGAAATTTATAATTAGAGTAAATTTCATATTTTATAATCATTGATTTTACTAACTTTTTTATTATTCAAAAAGGAAATTCACCCCAAAATGTCGAATATTTAAGTACCACCAAAAATACACAACAAAGAGGAGTGAATACTT
>NZ_LZFO01000042.1 GCF_001758365.1 Clostridium acetireducens DSM 10703 | reverse complement strand
CTTACTTTACAACTTTCACAAAAATCACAATTAGCTTGATTTTTAATTTCTTCTAATATTTTTTCTTTGCTTGTTTTTTCTTTTATAGTCCCACCTGATAATACTATTATCTCATCTGCTAATTCTATAATTCTTTCTTGGTGTGAAATAATAACTATAGTAGCTTTACTATTTTTATGCATTTGTTTAAAAGTGTCTACTAATCTTCTAAAACTCCATAAATCTATACCTGCTTCTGGTTCATCAAATACAGCAAGTTTTAAATCCCTAGCTAATATTGATGCAATTTCAATTCTTTTAAGTTCTCCTCCAGAAAGACTACCATTTACTTCTCTATCTATATAGTCCTGAGAACAGAGACCTACATCTAGTAACAGCTCACAGACATTTACATCCCTTTGATTATTTTTAGCAGAAAGTTCTAATAATTCTCTAACTGTCATACCTTTAAATCTTGGTGGTTGTTGAAAAGCATATCCTATTCCAAGCTTAGCTCTTTCTGTTATATCTAAATTAGTTATATCCTTACCATCAAATATTATTTGTCCTGATGTTGGTTTATACATTCCCATCATAACCTTACAAAAGGAAGATTTTCCTCCCCCATTTGGACCAGTTATAACATAAATTTTATTTTCATCTAATTCTAAATTAATATTATTTAGTATTGAGACTTTTGAGTCTTTTTCTTGTACTTGTAATGATATATTCTTAAACTCTATCATTTTTAGAGTTCCTCCTTTCTTAATTAGCAATTAACCATTAATTTAAATTTAACTTATCATAATAATATTGTCAACAAAGGTTTTTAATATATAAATTTAGTACTTAATTAAGTTTTATCTAAAATTTCTTTTTTTAAATTAATTATATTATCCTTTTGTAAGTTTCTTTTTATTTTATCTTCTTTTATTGTAATTTTATTTTCTACTTTAGTAGGATAACCACCTAAAATATATATTTCATCTCCTAATAAAAAAGCTTCATCAATATTATGAGTTACAAAAATAACTGTTCTTAGGTCTTTGTTCCATAAATTAATAAAGTTTTCTATAAGATTTGATTTAAGTTTTAAATCTATACCTATAAAAGGTTCGTCCATAAGCAATATATCTGATGGATAAGCAAAAGCCCTAGCAATAGAAACCCTTTGCTTCATTCCTCCACTTAATTGTCTAGGATAATAACTCTTGAACTGGTAAAGATTAACCATATTTAAATACTTTTCAATAATTTCTTCTCTAGTTTTCTTGCTATAAATGCGTTTTAACACAAATTCAATATTTTTCCATATAGTCATCCATTCTAATAATCTAGTTTCTTGAAATATGTAAGAGAACTCTTTTTTATCAAATCCAATTAATTCTCCTTTATAGTCCTTTAAAGTTCCACTTATTATATTTAAAAGAGTTGTTTTCCCACATCCAGAAGGTCCCAAAATACAAGTTATTTTATTTTCTTTAATATGCAAATTAAAATTTTCAAAAATATTTAAATTTCCATAAGCTTTATTTAACCCTCTTATGTATAAAGCCATAAATTCATCTCCACTTTATTGTGTTTTTTTCTATAATTCTAATAAATTTTTCAAATATAAAACTTAACATTATAGCTACGAAAGTCCACGCAAAAACTTCTTCCATGTCTAAATTAACTTTAGCCGTTTGGAGATTAAATCCAATAGAATTTTTAGGTTGACTTAATACTTCTGCTGCTATTATTGCTTTCCAACCTATTCCAAAAGCTGTAGACATTCCTGATATGATAAAAGAAACTATAGAAGGTATATATATTGACAAAATTATTCTATACCATTTAACTTTATATACTTTTGCCATTTCTATAACTTTTACATCTACACTTTTAATTCCTTCAAGTACATTTAAATAAATTATTGGAAAAACTACAAGAAAACTAACAAATATAGGAACATTATTTGTTTTAAATTGCATTAAAGCTATCAATATTATAGACATTACAGGAGTAGACCTAATTATTATTATAAAAGGTTCAAATATTATTCTTAATAATCTATTAAATCCAGCTGCGAAACCTAGTAATATACCTAATATGCTAGAAATAAAAAAACCTACTAATCCCCTTTTAATAGTTCCTACTACAGAATACAAAAATATATCTGATTTAACTATTGAAAACAAACTTATAAATGTAGTTTTAGGTGATGGAAAAATAAATTCAGACCCTAATAGTTCTGAACTTATATTCCATACTAATAATATAAATATAAATGATAATAACTTTATTGTTTTATTTTTTATAATAGAAATTTTCATCTGGTAATTTTCCTCCAGTGGATTTAGGAGTAAAATCATAAAGTACTTTTAAAAATCCATTTACTTTTTCTTTAGAATCTTGAGCATTCATATATCTTATACTACATCTAGGTATAGACATTTCAGCTATTTTAGCTTTTGGTAATATTCCAAATTTTTCTATTAACACCGATGCTTGTTCCTTATTATTATTTACCCAATTAATAGATTTTTCATATTCTTTAAGGAAAGTATCTACCACTTCTGGATTTTCTTTTGCAAATTCATCTCTTACTACTAAACAACCTGTAGCTACACTACTTTTATTATTTATTTTTTTCCATTCTTCTTCAATATTTAATTTTACTTTTATATCTTTATTTTTGCTTGTTACCATTGTTACAAAAGGCTCCGGAAGTAATGCTATTTTAATTTTTCCACTAATTAAAGCTTGAGATAATTCTTCATGTTGAGATAATGTGTAGTCTATATTTAAATCTTTTTCTGGATTTAGCCCATTTTCTTTTAGTATATATCTAAACGCAAAATCTGGTACCATACCTTTACCTGATACATAAACCTTTTTATCTTTTAAATCTTTAATACTATCTACTTCTACACCATTACTTACTATATACAACATTCCCCATGTATTCATGGCTAAAAATTTGTATTTACCTGTTTTATTATAAATTGTAGAAGCTGCATTAACTGGAATTGCTGCAATATCAAATTCGCTATTAACAAGCTTTGAAATTAATACATCTGGTGTAGGTACAACTTCATAATTCGATTGAATACCTTTTCCTAAAGAAGGCTTTTCCTCAAACATTTTTATCATCCCCATAGATGTTGGTCCTTTAAGTCCTGCTATTTTCACTGTAACATTTTTTTTATTTTCTTCAGGTTTTTTCGAATTATCAGTACTTATGTTATTTCCACAACCCATTAATGTAATAAAAAATATGGAAATAACTAAAAATATAGATATTCTTTTTTTCAAAATAAGCCCCCCCTTTTATTTTAAATTACATTTATCCGAACTATTTTAACACACTTATAAACTATAGTCAATTTAAGTAAATTTTTTTGCACACTTCATTTTATTGAATAAATATTTTATAATTAAGTAAAATTGTAAAATAGATTGGAGAGATTTGTATGCAAGATACACCTAAAGCTAATAGGCTACATATAGCTTTATTTGGAAAAAGAAATGCTGGAAAATCTAGTTTAATAAATGCTATCACAGGTCAATCTATAGCTTTAGTATCAGATATAGCTGGAACAACTACAGACCCTGTTTATAAAGCTATGGAACTTCTTCCTATAGGTCCAGTTATGTTTATAGATACTGCTGGTTTAGATGATGAAGGTGAAATTGGTAAGCTTAGAATAGCTAAAACAAAACAAGTTATGGATAAAACTGATTTAGCAATATTATTATTTTCTGCTAAAGATAATGATTTTAAATTAGAAAAAGATTGGTATGAAGAATTAAATAAAAGAAATATACCTATAATAGGCGTTATAAATAAAATTGACCAATGTTCTATAAATGAAAATTTAATTTCAAAACAATTTCCAATACCTTTTGTAAAGGTAAGTGCAAAAAATAATACTAATATTGATGAATTAAAAAAACTAATTCAAAAACATGCTCCAAGTAATTTTGAAAAATCTTCTATAGTAGGAGATTTAGTTAACTCAAAAGATTTGGTTGTTTTAGTAACACCTCAAGATTTACAAGCTCCTAAAGGAAGATTAATTTTACCACAAGTTCAAACTATACGTAATATACTTGATATTGGTGCTATGGCTCTTACTGTAAAAGATACTGAACTTAAAGAACTTCTTAAAAGCTTAAGTAGAAAACCAGACTTAGTAATAACTGATTCTCAAGTGTTTAAAAAAGTTAATTCTATATTACCAAAAGATATACCCTTAACATCTTTTTCAATATTAATGGCACGATATAAAGGAGATATTGATGAACTAATAAATGGTGCAAAAATTATAGATAAATTAAATCCAGGAGATAAAGTATTAATAGCAGAAGCTTGCACTCATCACGCTTTAAAAGGAGATATTGCAAGAGAAAAAATTCCAAAATGGCTTCAAGAAAAAGTAGGAGGAAATCTACAAATAGATGTAATATCTGGTGTAGATTTCCCAGAAAATACAAAAGAATATTCTCTTATTATTCACTGTGGTGCCTGCATGTTTAACAGAAAACAATTTATGTCAAGAATATCTAAAGCTAAAGAATTAGGAGTTCCTATAACTAATTTTGGTACAACTATAGCTCATCTAAATGGAATACTTTCAAGAGTAACAAATATGTTATAAACTTAAGTTAAATATAATTAGCATTAAGTAATAAAATTATACTTAATGCTAATGTATATTTATGCTAGATTTTTACTATTAGATACAGTAAGTATTATTACTGAAATTAGTATAAGCACACATCCAAAAACCATATTAAAATTTAAAACTTCTTTTAATATTAAAGTACCTAGTATTATGCTTACTATAGGCTCAAAAGTGCTTAATATAGAAGCTGCAGAAGGTCCTACTACTTGAATGCCTTTAACAAACATTGCTAAAGCTACAACAGTAGAAATAAAAGCTATAAAAAAAACAGAAACTATACCTTTTGAAGTTATATTTAAAGCTATTTTTCCACCATTTTTAAAAAATATAAGAGTTAATATAGCAATGCTAGATATCATAAACACATAAAATATAGAAACATAGGTATTTATTTTTTTTACTTCGGGTTCAGAAACCCCTAATATGTATATAGAATAAAAAATTGCAGATACAAAAGAAAATAAAATCCCTCTCATATCAAGACTTATATTTCCTCCAGCTACTAATAAATACATTCCTAATATAGATATTAGTAAAGCTAAAAGTTTTTTAAAATCAATTTTTTCTTTATAAATAAAAAATGAAGCTACTGTTACTATAATAGGATATAAAAAGTGTATGGTAGTAGCTAATCCCACAGATATGTAATCATAAGAAAGAAATAAAGTTACAGAAGTAGAAGCATATCCTACTAAAGCAAGTAAAACTATCAATATAGCTTGTCTTTTATTTATATACAAACTTATTTTATTATATAATATATATAATAAAAGTATTATTGCAGCAAAAAAAAACCTAAAAAATACTACTGATAACGAATCCATGCCAGTATTATAAGCTAACTTAGCTAGCACAGGCATAATCCCAAAGGCTGCAGATGATAAAACTACATAAATAATTCCAGTTATCCTTTTCATTTTGTCTTCCTCCTTATAAAGTCATCTAATTAATTCTCTATTCCCTTTCTAGCTTTCACCCCCTTTTTATAGTAATGTTTAATTTCTTTCATTTCAGTAACTAAGTCTGCTATATCTATTAATTCCTTAGGTGCATACCTACCTGTTAATATTACTTCTGTATTTTTATCTTTGTTTTTTAATACATCTATAACTTCTTTTACACTAAGTAAATTATAATATATAGCTATATTTATTTCATCCAATATTACTATATCATATTCTCCTGAAAATAAAACTTTTTTACATATATTTAATCCTATTTTTGCTTTATCTATATCTTCTCTTATAGGATTATTTTTAATAAAACAATTTCTTCCAAATTGTTTTAATTTGAAATTAGGTAAATACATATCTGCTAAAAGCTCACTATAATCCATTCCCTTTATAAACTGACCAAAAAAAACCTTTTTACCTGCACATACAGCTCTAAGAGATAAACCTAAGGCAGCTGTAGTTTTTCCTTTTCCATTTCCAGTATAAATTTGAATATATCCTTTATACATAATTTCACTCTCCTTTTAAATTTTAATATATTATAACATGTTATATGTGTTAAATTTTAAAATAATTTTAATTTTAAAGGATTTTTTACCTTATTATAGAATATTTATATATAACACATTAATTTACCCTAAAATATATTAATTTCAAGAGGTGTTTTAAAGTGATGAATGATTCTTATTTACATAATAGTTTAATCAAAAAAAAATTCTTTTAATAATATACATGACATAAACAAAGAGTTTTTAGATTACAACTCTTATTATTTAAAATTTACAAAAACATTAATCGACAATTTATCTGAAAATGTAATCGTTTTAGATAATATTTTTAATATTATCACTTGCAATGCATTTGAATTTGACTTTATTAGATCAAATTCAAATGATTTAATTAATAAAAACTTTTTTGATGTATTTTCTAAATTCATTAATAAGGATCTTAAGGATAAACTTTTAAACTTAAAAATTAATGATAACTTTAAAATAAATAATTATGTGGTACATAGCCACTATCCTGTTCATAAAAGTTATAATTTAAATATAAAAGCTTTTTGTATAAAAGACAATTTAGAAAATATATTATTTAATATTTTAATAATCGAAAATATTACTGAAAAAGAAAATGCTAAATTACTATTAGAAGAAAAGGAAAATACTCTAAAAAAATATAAATATCAAAATAAATTAAAAGTAGAATTTTTAGCTAATATTTGCCATGAATTAAGAACTCCTTTAAATATAATATTAAGTGCTATACAACTTATTGATTTATCCTTAAAAAAACTTAATTCTAAATGCTTATTTAACTCAAAAACAAAAAAATATTTTTCAAATGTAAAACAAAATTGTTTAAGACTTTTAAAAATAATAAATAATTTAATTGATATAACAAAAATAGATGCTGGATATTTTAAAGTAAATTTTACTAATAATAATATTGTTAGTGTAATAGAAGATGTTGTACTTTCTGCAGTACCCTATGTAGAAAATAAATCTATAAATTTAATTTTTGATACCAATGTAGAGGAAAAAATAATGGCATTTGATGTAGATAAAATAGAAAGAATTATATTAAATTTAATATCAAATTCCGTTAAATTTACTAATCCTAATGGTACAATATTCGTAAATTTAATAGATAAAGAAAATTTCATTTTAATTTCAATTAAAGATACTGGCATTGGTATACCTAAAGATAAATTAAATACTATTTTTAATAGATATAAACAAGTAGATAATAATTTACATAAAAATCATCAAGGTAGTGGAATAGGATTATCTTTAGTTAAATCTTTAGTTCATATGCATAACGGAAATATATTTGTAAAAAGTGATTATGGTAAAGGTTGTGAATTTATTATAAAGCTTCCTGTAAAATTAGTTTCTATCAACAAAATTGACAATGAAATAAAAAATAATAAATTTAATAATATAAATATCGAACTTTCAGATATGTAATTTAAATACTGTAATAATATATATACTTTATAAAAATACTAAAAACAATGATTATTAAATAAAATTTAATCTATTTTATTTTAATATTTCATGAATTATTTAATTTTTCAGAATTTTTCTTGTATACTATATAAAAATTGTCTAATTTGTGGCATAATAAATAAAAAAGCTAAGGAGATGATAACTTATGAAAAAAAAGTATAACGACTTATTTAAATCCATTGTAAAATCTTACTATGAAGGTACTTTTGATGAAAAAATAAATGAATTATTATCTAATACTAATATAGATAAAAATGACTTAGCTGCTGTAATATCTTCTCTCTGTGGTGTAAACGTAGATTTTAGCAAAAATTACTTAAATGACTTAAAAAAAGCTATTGAAACTTATAAAACTTCTCATAAAGTTGTAGAAAAAGTAAAACACTGCTCTATGGATTGCATAGATAAAAATGGTAAAACTTTATGTCAAAAATCCTGTCCTTTTGATGCTATATTACTAGATAAAGAAAATCATACTACTTATATAGATGAAGATAAATGTACTGATTGTGGTTTTTGTGTAGAAGGTTGCACAACAGGAGGAATTTTAGATAAAGTAGAATTTCTACCTTTAGCTAATCTTTTAAAAAGCAATTCTCCTGTAATAGCTTCCGTAGCTCCTGCTATATCTGGTCAGTTTGGCGATAATGTTTCAATGAATCAGCTTAGAAGTGCCTTTAAAAAAATAGGCTTTACAGATATGATAGAAGTATCATTTTTTGCTGATATGTTGACTTTAAAAGAAGCTGTAGAATTTGATCACCATATAAAAAATGAAAATGATTTTATGATAACATCTTGTTGCTGTCCTATGTGGGTAGGTATGTTAAGTAAAATATATGATAACCTTGTAAAAGATGTATCTCCTTCTGTATCTCCAATGATAGCTTCTGGAAGAGTACTTAAAAAACTTAATACTGAATGTAAAGTTGTATTTGTAGGTCCTTGTATAGCTAAAAAAGCAGAAGCTAAACAACCAGGTATTTCTGGTGCTATAGACTTTGTATTAACTTTTGAAGAATTAAAAAGTATATTTGACTCATTAAATATAAAACCAGAAGAATTAGCAGAAGATACTGCCGTAGAGTATGCTTCAAAAGGAGGAAGGCTTTACGCTAGAACCGGTGGTGTTTCAATTGCAGTAGCAGAAGCTATAGAAAGAATATTCCCTAAAAAATACGAAAATTTAACAACAGTTCAAGCCAATGGTGTTAAGGAATGTAAAGAAATACTTTCAAAAGCTGAAAAAGGAGAAATTAAAGCTAACTTTATTGAAGGTATGGGTTGTATAGGAGGCTGTGTAGGCGGTCCTAAATCTATAATTCCTAGAGAAAAAGGCAAAGAAATGGTAGATGCTTATGCAGAAGCTTCTGAAATAAAAGTGGCTGTAGATAGTGAATGTATGAAAGATATATTAAAACGCATAGGTATAGAATCTATAGAAGATTTTAAAAGCAAGGAAAAAGTCTCTATTTTCGAAAGAGAATTTAAATAAAAATATAACGCATATTTCTTTAGAAGAAATATGCGTATTATAATTTTACTTCCATATTACTAGCTAAAGGAGGAATATCTTGAATAATAATTTACAATTTATAGAATTAAATGGTTCTCCCTATGAAAGAGGAAAAAAATCCGGAATATTTTTCAAAAACATATTACATAAAACAATGAAAAATTATGAAAAGTATATTAAAAATGAATCTATTTATAATCAAATGAAATTAGTAGAAAAAAGTGTTAAAAAGATTTTTCCCAACTACTTGGAGGAAATTTATGGACGTGCTGATGGTTCTGGCATAAATAAAGATTTATATTTTATTTCTATGTGTGCTGAGTTAATCAATGAAGGTGTTGGATGTACATCTATAGCCTATAAAAAACCTAATGGTAATTTTATTTTATCTCATAATGAAGATGATGCTTATGAGCCTGGAGCTTCTTGCATAACAAAATGTGTTACTGAAAAATCATGGTTTGCAGGCTTTGATTACTGTAGAATGGCTTTTGGTAATGCCTTTAGTTGGAACAGTTATGGCATAGTTAAAACTATAAATTTTTGCACACCTATTAATATAAATCCAAATGGTATACCCAGATATTTTATACAAAGGCATATAAGCGAAGCTTGCTCTATTGAAGATTTTATAAATAGATGTAATATTCCTAACAGAGCTTCTGGTTTTCATGCTATAGCTTTAGATATAAATAAAAATATTGCTATTTCTGTAGAAGTTACTGATAAAAACATAAATATAATTGAAATTGATGATTATTATATTCATACTAACCACTATATTCATAAAAACATATGCAATGGTAAATTATATACTAATTCTGAAAGTACATCTTTATATAGATATAATAAAACAAAAGAATTAATGAATAAATTAATCAAAAACAATACTGTGAATAAACATAATATAAATAAAATATTAAATTATAGAGGACATTATTACCAAGATTCCATACTTGCAATTAAAGGTGAACCCAATTTTACTTGTGCTAATTTTACCATAGATACAGAGACCAAAAACAATTTATACATAAAATCCTTTACCACTAATGAAAATTTAGTAATAGATTACAATCATTAACACAGGTTGTTGAATAAAAAACCATTGATATAATTTGCAGATAAAAAATAAAAAAACTCCGTAATTCATCACAGGACGTGATGAGCCAATTTCCGCCCCAAGGACGGGGCATAAATTGGGTAGGAGTTTTTTTATTTTTTATTATAAGAGTGTCTTAATGAAATGACTTATTTACAAACTCTCTTTATACTTCTGGTCTATTATTTTTATATAGATTATATTTAATTATTTTTTATCTGCAAATTATATCAATGATTTTTTATTCAACAACCTTAATACTATTTAATTTTTTTATTTCATCCCCTATTATTTTAAATCCTTTTTCTATATCCTCTTTTTCAACCCTAGAAAATCCTAATCTAAAAGTATCCCATCCATTTTTATCAATATAAAATATATCTCCTGGAGTAAATATAACATTTTTTTTGCAACAGCTATCTAACAAAGTTCTTGCATTTAAATTATCTAGCTTTATAAATATATGAAGTCCTCCTTCCCCATATACTTTTTTACAAGGTATATACTTATTAGCACACTTTAAAGCAAATTCATACTTATCTTTATATACTTTTCTAGCCTTTTTCATGTATTTATCAAAATTTCCTTCCTTTAAGTACTGATATAACACTGCTTGATCTAAAAAAGATGTGTGTATATTCTTACTTCTTTTTATACTTTCCATATAACTTATCAAATTTTTATCTGCTAAAACCCAACCTATTCTAATTCCTGGAAAAAGTACTTTAGAAAAACTTCCCACATATATAACGCTATTTCCTTCTCCTGATAAAGCAGCAATAGGAGATACATGAGCTCCTGAATATCTTAATTCTTCATTGAAGCCATCTTCTACTATAGGAATTTCATATTTTTTTGATATTTCATAAATTTTTACTCTCTTCTCTGGGGACATAACCATACCCGTAGGATTATGATAAGATGGAATTATATAAATTAACTTAGCTTTACTTTTTTTTAACTTATTTTCAAAATCTTCTAGTTGTATACCATTATTGTTTGCATTTACTCCTATTATATTTAAATTGTGTAATCTCATTATTTTTATAGCTGTGTTATGAGTAGGATTTTCACATATAACATTATCTCCTTCTTTGGTAAGAGAACTTAAAACTATTTCGAAGCCCTCTGTAAAACCATTAGTTATTAAAATATCTTTATTTTTTACATCTACGCCCTTATTTTTCATGTATTCCATTAAATATTCTATAAGATATTTATATCCTTTGGCGTATCCGTAATTTAGTATCTTATCACCTTCTAAAGAAATTATATTTAAAAAAGCTCTTTTAAAATCTTCTATATCAAATAAATTATTATCTGGAGCTATGCTTTTAAAAGATATCATTCCTTTTGTCCACACTTTTTCATGTTTAACTATATCCATATTTTCTGCTTTTTTTGCGTAATCTGTTAATCTGTTTTCCCAATCAATATTCCATATTTCTTGAGAAGTTATTTTAGAATATGCTACAAATGCACCTTTACCTCTTACAGTATATATAAATCCTTCTTCTTTTAAATATTCATAGGCATTTACTACTGTATTTCTACTAACATCTATAATATTTGAAAGTTCTCTAGTAGAAGGTAACTTTTCATCTTTTTGGAGCATACCTCTTAATATCATATCTTTTATATAATTTTTTATTTGTATATATACTTTTTCATCCTCATTTAATTTTATACTTGAAAACAATCAGCTCACCCCTAACTACTATACTATTCAAATTCATATATAATTTATAATAAAAATTAAGTTTTGTAATAAATTTCTTAATAGTGATATTATATATTAAATCTATCTATATTAAAAATTATTACAAACTCAATATAGATAATATGTAGGTTGTTGAATAAAAAATCATTGATATAATTTGCAGATAAAAAATAATTAAATATAATTTGTATAAAAATAATAATACAGCCTCATAAAGAGAGTTTGGAAATAAGTCATTTCATTAAGACACTCTAAGAATAAAAAACAAAAAAACTCCTACCCAATTTATGCCCCGTCCTTGGGGCGGAAATTGGCTCATCACGTCCTGTGATGAATTACGGAGTTTTTTTATTTTTTATTCTAAGATTGTCTAAAATTCATTCTAATTATTTCCAAACTCTCTTTATGAGGCTGTATTATTATTTTTATACAAATTATATTTAATTATTTTTTATCTGCAAATTATATCAATGATTTTTTATTCAACAACCTACATATAAATAAAGTACTTTTAAAAACATTTAAGTGAGTATTCTATTATTTTATCTAAAAGCTCACTAAAAGACATTCCAATGGATGCAGCACTTTTTGGGAAAAGGCTATTGCTAGTCATTCCTGGTAAAGTATTTAATTCTAAAACATAAGGCTTTCCATTACTTATTATCATATCAACTCTCACATATACTCTACACTTTAACGCATCCCAACATTTTATGCTCATTTCTTCTACCTTCTTATGAAGATTTTCTTCTAATTCAACTATTACTTCCTCTGAAGCCTCTTTTGTATATTTAGCAGTATAATCAAAGAAAGCAGATTTAGGCTTAATAGCTATAACTGGTAACATTTTTCTATTTAAAATACAACAAGTTATTTCTTCTCCCTTTATATATTTTTCAATCATAACTTCTTTATCTACCTCTAATGCTTTTATTACAGCATCTTCTACTTCTTCCCTTTTAGAAATCATATTAGTAGCTACACTTGAACCTCCACTATTAGGCTTTATAAAAAAAGGATATCCTATTTCATCTAAAACTTCATAATTTATTTCTTCTACACTTTTTACACTAACCCATTTAGCTGTATTTATTTTTTCAAATTCTAATATTTTCTTTGTAATATCTTTATCCATGCATATTGCACTAGTAAGCATATCACATCCTGAATATGGTATATTTAAAGTTTCAAGTACTGATTGTATAGTACCATCTTCTCCAAATTTTCCATGAAGAGCTAAAAATGCAAAATCTATATCTTTAGCTTTTTTAATAATATCTTCTTTTTTATCTATAATAATAGGTATAACCTCATATTTATCCTTATTTAAGTATTTTACAACTTCTTTTCCAGAGTTTAAAGATATTTCTCTTTCTGAAGAAATTCCCCCCATTATAACTCCTATCTTCATTATTATTCCTCCATTTCAATTTCATTTCTTTAATTACATTGTCCCATAAATAAAATAAATTATAAAGAGCCACCTTCTACATATTTTATACTATATGTGGATGAAATATAAACAACTTGTCTACTCATATATTTCTACACTCATAAAATTTTTACACATATTTTAATGTTGACAATATTATATCCAATATGTATAATTGGATATAAGTTAATTAGAATATTATTAAAAGGACTATGAAGAGAAGAGTATATATGAGATGTAGTTATAGAGAACTAGTGATGGTGAGATGCTAGTACGAGTCTTATATTGAAGAACATCTCTGAGTCGTTAACCGAAATTTTATACTATTTAATGTATAAAATAGTAGACTTAAACGGATCCAAACCGTTAAAATTGGAGAATATTTATTCAGATATTCTTTTGAGGAGAACAAGTATTTTACTTGTTAATTAGGGTGGTCTCGCGGAGTCAATCTTTCGTCCCTTGTAGGGGGATGAAAGATTTTTTTATTATATTTTTTATAGGAATTATTATTTTAAAATTAATATGTTAACAATGAGGAGGATAAAAATGAGTTCAATGAAAAAATCACTATTAATACCAAAAGGATATACAGTAAAATTAAATTTAAAACAAACTCAAATAGCTATAAAACAAATAAAAAATTTTTTTGAAGAAAATTTAGCTAAAGAACTTAATTTAACAAGAGTAACTGCACCTATGTGTGTAAAATCTGATTCTGGTTTAAATGATAATTTAAATGGTGTAGAAAGACCTGTTGCGTTTACTATAAAAGGAGATGGTGAAGCTCAATCAGAAATAGTTCATTCTCTTGCTAAGTGGAAACGTCTAGCTTTATATAGATATAATTTTAAAATTGGCGAAGGTTTATATACAGATATGAATGCTATAAGAAGAGATGAAGATTTAGATAATATTCACTCTATATATGTAGATCAATGGGACTGGGAAAAAGTAATAAGAAAACAAGATAGAAATGAAACTACATTGAAAAATATAGTTAAAAATATATATAAAGTGTTTAAATTAACTGAAGACTATTTATATGAACTTTATCCTTTTCTTGGAAAAATTTTACCTGAAAATATATTTTTTATAACTTCTCAAGAATTAGAAGATATGTATCCAAACCTTTCACCAAATGATAGAGAACATGAAATAACCAAAGAAAAAAAAGCAGTATTCCTTATGAAAATAGGAGATACATTAAAATCTGGTGAAAAACATGATGGAAGAGCTCCTGACTATGATGATTGGCAATTAAATGGAGATATATTATTTTGGAACCCTGTTTTAGAAATGGCTTTTGAATTATCTTCTATGGGAATTAGAGTAGATGAAGACGCTCTTTGCAGACAACTTAAATTAACTGGTTGTGAAGAAAGAAAAAATTTACCTTTTCATAAATTATTACTGGAAGGAACACTTCCTTACACTGTAGGTGGTGGTATAGGACAATCAAGAATTTGTATGTTCTTTTTAAGAAAAGCTCATATTGGAGAAATTCAATCTTCTATATGGCCAGAAGATATGATAAAAGAATGTGCTAAAAATGGAATAGAATTATTATAAAAACATAATGTTGCTGATAAATTAATTTATCAGCAACATTATGTTTTTATAATAATAATTTTTAAATTTTATGTTATTTAATTTATCATTCAATAGGTCCATATTTATCTTTATCGTATTTTAAAAGTACTGCTGTTAGTTCTTCTAAGTGTTCTTTTTCATCATTTATAACTTCTAAAAATACATCTCTAACTCTTTTAAAAGGTATTTCTACAATGTGTTGCTCATATAAAATTACTGCTTCTAATTCTCCTTTTATATCATTTCTAATATTATTTAATGTAATTTCATTACAATAATTACTACAATAATCTTGTTTTTCAGTTTTAACACTTAATTTTATATGATCTTTTACCTCTATATATTTTTTATACTGAATAGGATCAAATTCCCTTAATAATTGCAAAAACATACCATAGTGTCTTTTTTCATCTTCCATTATATGATGCCAAACTTCATTAATTTCTTTGATTTTTGAATTAGCTATATGATACGCATAATCATTAATAGCAACTATTTCCGCTATAATAGCCTCTCTTATCTTATTTGTATAACAATAAACTTTTCCTTGAGGTTGATGTTTTGTAGTATAACTCATTTATCCTCCCAATAAAATTACTATTACAATATTATAT
>NZ_LZFO01000041.1 GCF_001758365.1 Clostridium acetireducens DSM 10703 | reverse complement strand
AAGTTATCCACAGGTGCAATAGCACCTTAGCTTTGCTATTATCTTTTTCTGAACAAAATAGTTAATTATTAACAAAAAGTAATGATTTTTAAATATAATTGAGGAAGTTTAATTGTGCAATTTCCTCTAATTCATTAAATTTGTGATAGCTTATTAAAGACTTTTTTATATTATAATGATTTAATAGCTTTAATGTTTGTCTTGTATCTTCTGCTGCCACAATATGAACTTTATTTAATACTTCTAAAGCCCTCAAAGTTATGTCTTTTAAATTTCCTATTGGCGTAGGAACTATATATAATTTTCCCTTATTCATTTAAGTATCCTCCTATATTAGTCCATATATCTCCTTTATTTCTTTTGTATATTCTCCTTTATCATTATAGATATATAGTGTATTTTCCCAATTTAGAAATACTCCTCCATTTTTTTGTCCTTCTATAAGAATTAAATTAGGAGCCTTTTTTTCATTTGGCTGAACCATTTTTATTAATTTAGGTTCTATTTTATGTTTTCTCATAGTACAAAAAACATCTGCTATTCTATTTGCCCTATGAACCATGTATAATTTTCCTCTATCTTTTAATAAAATATTGCTTGCTACTATAACATCTTCTAAAGTACAAAATATTTCATGCCTAGCTACTGCATTTTTTTTATCTTGACTCAAATAATCCAGAATTTTTTAATTTATAAGGAGGATTAACTGTAACAATATCAAATTTATCAAAGTTTTTTAACATTTTAACATTTTTTATATCCCCTTTTATAATGTTTATTTTATTTTCTAAATTATTATAAGTTATAGACCTATTGCCCATCTCAACCATATCTTCTTGTATTTCTATAGCAAATATTTTTTCTGCCTCAGTTTTACCTGCTAATATAAAAGGTATTATTCCTGTTCCTGAGCACAAATCCATAACTCTCATTCCCTTTTTTACTTTTGCAAAATTAGCTAAAAGTACTGCATCCATTCCAAATCTAAATCCATTGCTTTTTTGTATAATTTTAATATTTTTTATCTGCAAATCATCTAATGTTTCATCACTTTTTAATAAGTTGTTTTTTATATTATTCATATATTATTCTCCATTTCATTTATACATATATACCATTATATAATATTTGAATTATAATACAAATTTAATTATCCAAGTAACACATTATATAATTAATCCATAATATAATTATATAAAATTATGTTTAAAGGTGAATTATATGAAATATTTAAGTTTAAATAACGCTAAAGTAGGTAGTAAAGTTAAAATAATTAAAATTTTACCTAAGACTTCATCTAAACAAAGGTTATTAGATTTAGGAATAGTTGAAGGAACTATTATATATGTAATTAGAAAAAGTTTGTGGGGAGACCCTACTGCATACTTAATTAGAGATACATGTATAGCCTTAAGAAAAGAAGAATCAGAAAATATACTAGTAAAAATAATTTAAAAATTGGAGGTGCTATAATTTATGGGATTAAGTTATTCTTCTAGTAAAAAAGAATATTTGTCAGATTTTATTAATTTAAATGCAGATTTTAGTAATCATTTTTTCATTGCTCTTGCTGGTAACCCCAATACTGGTAAAAGCACAGTATTTAATTCTATTACTGGTCTGCACCAACATACAGGTAATTGGCCAGGTAAAACTGTAGTAAGTACCTACGGAGAGTTTTCTTATAAAACAAAAGACTTTATTATAGTAGATTTACCTGGAACTTACTCACTTTTAGCTTCATCTCCTGAAGAAGAGGTAGCAAGAAATTTTTTATGTTTCTCAAAATTAGATGCTTGTATAGTGGTTATAGATGCCACTTGTATAGAAAGAAACTTAAATTTAGTGTTACAAATATTAGAAATTACTGATAAAGTTATTATTTGCTTAAATTTAATGGATGAAGCTAAAAAAAAGAATATAAAAATAGATATTAATCTTTTATCTAAAAAACTAGGTGTTCCTGTAATACCTACTAGTGCAAGAAATAATATAGGTATTTCTAATCTAAAAGATTCTTTATACAATATGTGTTTAAATAAAATTTCCACTAATCCTTTTAAAGTAAACTATAACGAAAAAATATCTTCTACTTTAAATTATATGGAACCAATATTTAAAAAGCTATTTCCCAATAAAATAAATGCCAGATGGCTAAGTTTAAGATTATTAGATGGAGATTTGACTTTATTGAAAACTCTAAGTAATTATTTAAACCATGATTTTTATAAATTAATAAAGGGTGATTATTTTGAAGGATAATCTAAATGAAGCTTTAAAATATACCCAAAAAATTAGAAATTCAAATTCTAACATAAGAGATGATATAGTTTCAGATATTTATAAAAATGCAGAAGAAATAACAAATAAATGTGTAAAAAAAGATACTAAAAAAATTTTAGAACAGCAAAGATTAGATGATATTATTACATCAAAAGCCTTTGGAGGCCCTTTAATGATTTTAATTTTAGCTATAACTCTTTGGTTAACAATAACAGGTGCTAATTTTCCATCTGAATGTATAGCTAAATTTTTATTTTATATAGAAGGAAAACTAACTCTATTTTTTAAATATATAAATTGTCCAAAATGGATTCATGGACTTTTAATATTAGGAGTATATAGAACTTTAGCTTGGGTAATATCTGTTATGTTTCCTCCTATGGCAATATTTTTTCCTATATTTACTTTTTTAGAAGACTTAGGTTACCTTCCTAGAGTTTGTTTTAATATGGATTATATATTTAAAAAAGCTCATGCTCATGGTAAACAAGTATTGACAATGTGTATGGGACTAGGATGTAATGCTGCTGGTATAATATCTTGTAGAATAATAGATTCTCCTAGAGAAAAATTAATAGCAATATTAACTAATAATTTTATACCTTGTAATGGCAGATTTCCTACTTTAATAGCTTTATCTTCAATTTTTGTAGGTATACATTTTTATAATAACTCTCTATTTGCATCATTAATAGTAACTTTAATGATTATAATAGGAGTTATACTCACATTACTAACTTCTTATGTATTATCTAAAACTTTATTAAAAGGATTTCCATCATCTTTTACTTTAGAACTTCCTCCTTATAGAAAACCCCAAATAGGAAGAATTTTATTTACGTCTTTAATAGATAGAACTATATTTGTACTGGGAAGAGCTATAGCTGTAGCAGCACCAGCAGGAGTATTAATATATATGTTAACTAATATTTATATAGGTAACTTAAATATAGCAACTCATATAGTTAATTTTGTAAATCCTTTTGCTAAAGCCATAGGGTTAGATGGATTTATATTAATAGCTTTTATACTTGGTTTTCCAGCAAATGAAATAGTAATACCTATACTAATTATGCTTTATTTATCTACAGGAACAATGATGGAATTTGAAAATATACATCAGCTAAAAGCTTTATTATTAAATAATGGTTGGACAGCTTTGACTTTTATAAATACTATGTTATTTTGTTTACTTCACTTTCCTTGTGCAACTACTTTATGGACAATAAAAAAAGAAACTGGCAGTATTAAATGGACTATTTTATCTGTGCTAATACCAACAATTACAGGTATTACAATTTGTTTTATAAATACTAAAATATTTAACATATTAACATAAATAGCAAATAAAAAAAAGACCGCCCTTGGCGATCTTTTTTTAGTAAATACTAGTCTTGTACTGGTGCTCCTACTGGACAAACATTTGCACAGTTTCCGCAATCAATGCAAGTACCAGCATCTATAACAAATTGAGTATCTCCTTGGCTTATTGCGCTAACTGGACATTCTGATGCACATGCTCCACAGCTTACGCAAGCATCTGTAATTTTATATGCCATATGTAACACCTCCTTAAAATTTTGGACATCCATTATCCGATTATATTTTACCACGTTTACTTGATTTTTTAAAGGGGTTTTTTAAATAACAGTGTATCCGAGCTTTTCTAAAGATTCTATTATGTTATCTTCAGTTAAAAAATATGTATCGTAAACTACATTTACTTCTCCTTTATCCCTATTTATTTCACATGCAACTACTCCTTCATTACTAGATATAGCCTTTCTTACATTATTTACATCTTTCATAGTAATCATATTGCAAATTTTTAAAACACTTTTCATGTTTTTTCCTCCTCTAATCTTCCTTAAGTAATTCATTAACTATATCTGTATCTTCATCTTCAATATCTATCTTTATATCTTCTTCGTTTATACTATCTTCAAAACTTCCTGATACCAATTTAATATCATCTATAGAAATATTCTTTATAGTTTCTTCACCATCTTCAATTTTAATTTTTACTTTAATACTTTCTTTTATAGCAGAATTAGAAATAACCTCTGCATTTCCATAAGGTGTTTCTACTATAGAACCTACTTTAGGAAGTCTTTTTCTTATTTCTTCATAAGCCTTTTGCTCATAATTTAAACAGCACATAAGCCTTCCACAAATTCCTGATATTTTAGTAGGATTCAATGATAAATTTTGCTCTTTAGCCATTTTTATAGACACAGGTGCAAAGTCTCCTAAAAATGTAGAACAACACATTGCCCTTCCACAAGGTCCAATTCCTCCTATCATTTTAGCTTCATCTCTTACACCTATTTGTCTAAGTTCTATTCTAGTTCTAAAAACTGAGGCTAAATCTTTCACAAGTTCTCTAAAATCTACTCTTCCATCTGCAGTAAAGTAAAATATAACTTTATTATTATCAAACGTATACTCTACATCTATTAACTTCATTATAAGATTATGATGTTGTATTTTTTCTTGACATATTTTAAAAGCTTCTTCTTCTTTTTGTTTATTTTCTATATGAATTTTTTTATCTTCTTCCGTTGCTATTCTTATAACTTTTTTAAGAGGCATTACTATTTCGCTTTCATCTACTTCTTTAGGTGCTATAACACACTGTCCAAATTCTATACCCCTTACTGTTTCAACTATAACATCTTCCCATTTTTCTACATGTAATTCTCCTGGATCAAAGTAATAAATTTTCCCAGCTTTTTTAAATCTTACACCTACAACTGTTATCATTTTATACCTCCTGCATATTTATTAGCATAGAATCTATTAGAAGTTTTGTATTAACATTTTTATTTATCTTTATATTTGTATCTTTTATAATATTTACAATATTGTTTAACTTATTATAAGAAAACACTTCCGCTAAATGCTTTATATTTATAAATTTATCTAAATTTATAATAAATTCATTACTTCCTGTTTCTTTGTAAACCAATACATCTCTTATATAATATAAAAATATTTCCATTATATCTTCCCAAAATTTAATTTTTTCTATTATTAAATTACCAAAACTTAATACTTTTTCTTTATCATTATTATTTAATTCCAATAATATATCCATAATATTATTGCGAAGAATATTAAAATCTTCATCTTTTAATATTTTATCTATTCTTCCAGGTATACCATCACTAAATGCTATTAAATTATCTAAGTTATGCTTTTTTTCTATTAATTCTGGATAATTAACCTCTATAAAACTTCTAATTTCATTTTTATTAAGTTTATGTAACCTATATATTTCACATCTAGAAACTATAGTTTCTAATAGATTATTTAAATTTTCACACAACAATATAATATAAACTCCTAAAGGAGGCTCTTCTATAGTCTTTAAAAAAGCATTTTGAGCCTCCTGAGTCATATTATGGGCATTATAAATTATTATTACTTTATTATTACCTTGAAAAGGTTTTTTATATACTTTTTCTATTAAACTTCTTACTTCATCTATTCCTATTTTTTTTTTACTTCCTTTGTATTCTATCAAATCAATATATTTTTTATATGTTTGTTTGTTTAAAATTTTCAAACCAATTTCTTTAGCAATAACACTCTTTCCTATGCCATCTTCACCTAATATAATATTGGCATGTAAAAATCTTTGATTATTTATAGCATTTTCTATTTGTTTTTTTATAAAATCATGTCCAATTATACTATTAAAATTCATTTTATTACCCCATTAAATTCTTACAAATTTATCTACATCTACAACAAAAATTGTAGCCCCTCCTACTTCTACTTCTATAGGATAAGGAACATATACTCCTGTAGAACCAGCTACTGGTGATGGTGATGTAATTACTTGTTTTCTTTTTTTACATACTACTTCTATTGATTTTATTACATCATTAATCTTTTCCTCTTCAACTCCTATAATAAGCGTTGTATTACCAGATTTTAAAAATCCTCCTGTAGTAGCTAGCTTAGTTACCCTATATCCAGCTTCAGTTAATAAATCTAGCAAATCACCAGCGTCATCATCTTGAACAATGGCAATAATAAGTTTCATAAAATAGCTCACTCCTTTTAAAATAGGATTTATATTTATTTTATCATACTATCTATTAATTTATATCATAATTTTTAAGAACAGATTAAATTTTCAATTATATTATATATTTCATTATGAATATCCTTAATTGTTCTCAATTTACCATCTTTAATACATTTTATTCTTAACCAATTGTATTTATCCATAATATATAGTGCATTTTTATAAGATTTAACTAAATAATTAATATCTTTTTCGTGTATATCTTTATTTTCATTTCTATCATTTATTAATTTAACACTATATTCTGGAGGCATATCTAAAAAAATCACACAATCTGGTTTAGGCAATTTAAATTTATTAAATTCAAAGTTCCATAACCAATGTAAAAATTTTTCTTTTTCGCATTTATCATCTATTTTAGCTCCTTGATGTATCATATTAGAAGTGGTATATCTATCTGCTAATATAATTCCTCCATTGTTATAAAATTTTTCCCAATCTTTTTTATAAGATGCAAATCTATCTACTGCATAAAAAGTTGAAGATACATAAGAATTAACATCTTCTGGATTACTTCCAAACTCTCCATTTAAATACATTTTAATCAAAGCAGAAGATTCACTTTTATAATTAGGATATTCTACCTTCTTTATTTTATAATTTTTTTCTAACATTTTATTGTACAATTCCTTAGTTTGAGTAGCTTTGCCACTTCCATCGCTACCTTCTATAACTATCAATTTCCCTTTCATATATTTCCTCCAAATTATTATTTTAAAATTAATATTTTCCCATTTTTTATTCCTATTATATCTTTATTATTTTTAATAAAATATTTAATACGTTTTATTTCTTTTGAACTAATAATTTCTCCCATCATTAAAATTGGAATTCCCGGCGGATATGGAATTATATTTTCTGCACATATTTTTCCTTTTGATTCATCTAAATTCACCCATAGTTTACTTTTATTCATAGCTTCATAAGGTAAAATTTTTTGTTTAGGTATATTGAAATCATCAATTTTTAGACTTTTGCCTACTATAGAATTTTTATCTATATTACATAATACATTATATAATTTCAAAAATGAATTTTCTTTATGAAAAGGAGTGCATATTAATACTAAATTAGACTCATCATTCATTTCTACTTGCATATTATTTTTTATTAAATATTTAGCTAATAAGCATACATTATATTTATTTTTTAAATTTATTACATACCTGGTTAAATCTATATCCCAGGCATCTATTTTATTCTTATTTATATCTTCTTTACCTATGATATGTAAATAATCTATATTTTTATTTATTTTATTTCTATAATAATTTGCTAATTTTATAAGTTTATTATACTGCTCATGCCCATAGGTTTCTAAATAAAACCTAGCATAATCCATACTACATAAAAGTATATAAGAAGGGCTTGTACTTAAAAAGCTACTTAAATAAAAATTTACTTTATCTAAATCTCCATTGTTTACATGTAAATATGCCGTTTGCGTTAAGCTAGGTAAAGTTTTGTGAGCACTAGTAACTACCATATCAGCTCCTAATTTAACTGCACTTTCAGGTAGTTTATTGTTTATTCCAAAATGAGCTCCATGAGCAGAATCTACTAAAATTTTTACTTTATATTTTTTACATTCATTAATTATAGTTTTTAAATTGCTACATATACCATAGTAATTTGGATAAGTAATTATTACACCTTTTGCATCTTTGTTTTCCTTTATAACCTTTAAAAAATGCTCCATATCTATTGAAAGAGGAGCATTATAATCATTATTTAGTTTGTTTTTTACATACACTGGTTTTAGTTTTCTCATTATTATTCCGCTAAAAATAGATTTATGACAATTTCTTTCTACTATAATTTTATCTCCTTCATTAAAAGTAGAAAATATCATAACTAAATTTCCTGAGGTACTTCCATTAACTAAAAAATAAGATTTTTTACTACCATATAACCGGCTTAAAAGATTGCCGGACTCTTTTATTATTCCTTCAGGATTATGAAGATTATCCAATCCTTCTACCTCTGTCATATCAATTTTTATTAAATTATCTAAAAATTCTCTTCCAAAGTAATTTTCTAAAAATCCTTTTCCTCCTTTATGACCTGGCATACAAAACAACTCGTTATTTTGTTTAATATACCCTAAAACCCCCTTTAAAAGTGGAAGTCTTGACACTTAATATCCTCTCCTCTTATCGTAGTATTTACTATGTTTTTTCTTATACATTCCTTATAATATTCATAAAAATCAGTGTTTATATCTATATTTAATAATCTTTTTTCACAACTTTTACATAACTCTCTTCCATTTATCATTATACCATCATTTGAAAGCTTTCTACATACAATGCACCTTTGTTTTTTTCTCATTATTCAAATCCTCCTTATACAAATTACCTATACTGAAATTATTGCCTTTAATAATATATTTTATTCAATTGCTTATTTTGTTTATTAATTTATAAGGATAGTTTATAACAATTTTAGTTAAAAATAAAGTCTAGAGATATCTCTAGACTTTATTTAATTACTACTATTATATTACTTTATAGTTATTAATGTTCCTTTAGGTGCGTTATTATATATCCATTTAGCATCTTCTATTTTCAATCTTATGCATCCATGGGAAGCTTTTTTACCAAGCTTAGCATATTCTGAAGCTATAGGCTTTCCTGAAGTATTATATAATACACTGTGAAAAAGGAAATTATTATTAAATCTACTCCAATTATAACATATTACACTAGGAGAAGAATAAAAGTTTGCACCTTTTCCTCCTAACAAATATCTGCCTCTAGGAGTAGGTGTTTCATCTTTACCTGTAGAACAAACCATTTGCCTTATTAATTTATTGTCTTTATATACATATACTTTTTGTTTATTTAAATCAACAAATATTTTATATGTTTTAGATGGTGTTACTGTTTTTATCATTTTTTTAGGTAAATATCCTTTTACTCTATTTAAAGTTCCATAATCTAAAGTTTCTATATGGTAAAAATCACCGCTATTTCCTATTATTTTTACTTCTGCAAGAGAACCGTAAGAATATCCCACATTAGGACTATTATAATTTGCATATTTTTTTATATAAACTGGTGTAGTCTCACCTGCATTTATAACATTGAAACTTTCAGTTATAGAGGGCTGTACTATAGGCTTTTTTTCTATACCAACTAAATATAAGCTATTTTGTGAAACAGCACCTTTTCCGCCTATTACATTAACATTTTTACTTTCAGATAATATTGATTTTATATTTTCTTGATCATTTTTTGATATATTATCTCCAATTAATAATAATGGTGCATTTTTAGATTGAACTAAAACTGATCCTGATAATGCATCTGCAAATCCTAATGCAGATACTATATATACATTTTCAAAACTTAATTCATCTTTAAACTTGTTTATTACTGCTATATTAGTTTCATATCTATTTTTACCACTTATTCTTTCAGCATTATTAAATTTATTTAACACACTTTCATCGATTACTCCTGTACCACCTATAACATAGGTTTTTTCAATATTTTTATCTTTTAAATATTCTAACATATTATCTGATACATCTTGTCCATTAGTAATTAAAATAGGAATTTGTTTCATTGTAGCAATAGGAGCTATAGATAAAGCATCAGGAAAATTTTTAGCAGATGCCAAAATTAGCTTGTCTTTAACACCTATATGTTTAGCAATATTTAATGAGGTTTCATATCTATCTTTGCCACTTATTCTTTCACAATTTAAACCTTCTTGTTTTAATTGATTTTCTATATTTTCACATACAGATCCATATCCACCTATAATAAATATTTTATTAGTACCTAGCTTTTTAATTTGTTCTAAAACTGAATTACTTAAATTTTTAGGATCTGTTAAAAATATAGGTGCATTATATTTTCTAGCTAAAGGCGAAGCGCAAAGACCATCAGCATAGTCCTTTCCAGATGCTAGTATAACATATCCTAAATTAGAACTATAAATTTGTGAAACTTTTAATGCTGTATCATATCTGTCTTTTCCTTCTATTCTATTGTAAGGTCTTTCTGCTTTTACATTAATAAAGGGTATTATTAATAAAAAAACTAAAATAAGAATAATTAATTTAGTAAATTTTTTTGATGTTTCCAATATTAACACCTCCTATATGTATTTACCATATTATTTTAATATATTATTAAAAATCTTACAACTTTTAATATACTATTATATAATTAGGTTATAATAATATTATTAAATATATTCTTAGTAGGTGATATTAAATGAAACAAAAAATAACAACATACTTAAACACTTTAAAAGATACATTGTTTAATTTATCAAAATATTTATATGAAAATCCTGAAGACAGTTTTCATGAATATAAAGCTTGTAACTATATAACAAACTTACTTAAAGATAATAACTTTTTTGTTATAGATAACTATCTTAATATACCAACAGCATTTTATGCAAAATACGGAAAAGGTTATCCTAAAATTTGTTACATATGTGAGTACGATGCAGTAGAAAATGGCGGTCATATAGCAGGTCATAATTTGGTTTCTGCTATGTCTATAGGTGCCAGTTTATCTTTAGCTAAAGTTATGGATAAAATAGATGGAACTATTATAGTTTTAGGATGTCCTGGTGAATTTGTAGGCGGTGCAAAAGTAACTATGGTAAAACAAGGAGTATTTGATGATATTGATGTGGTGCTTATGGCTCATCCAGATGTTATAACTGCAGAAAGCGGTACATCAAGAGCTGTAATTCCTCTAAAAATTGAATTTAAAAGTAAATCAGGTTTTAGTTATAGAAGAGTAGGTACTTATTCTGCTTTAGATGCTTGCTTATTTACATTTAATGCTATAAGTTTATTATCTAAAGGATTTGATGAAGGGTGTAGTATTGATGGTGTTATAGTAAAAGGAGGTTCTAGTCCTTATCTTCTTCCTTCTGAAGCAGAAGCTAAATTTTATATAAGAGCTCCTAAAATGAATTTAGCTTCTGATATAGAAATTAAAATAAGAGAATTCATAAAAACCACTAGTAATATAATGGATGTTTATTCAGATATATCCTTATATGAATTGCCTTATGATGACCTTATTCCAAATAGAACTCTTTCTAGAGTATTTTCTCATAATTTAAAAGAAAGTGGAATAATTAATATAGATTCTCCTAAAAATACTTCTTCAGGAGTAAGCTTAGGTACTGTAAGTCATAAAGTGCCTACTATGCATCCTTTTATATCTATAGTAAATGATAAATCTATAGAATATTCTTCTGCAGAATTTTCTATGGCAACTATATCATACTATGCTCAAAACAAAGTATTAAAAGCTGCTAAAGCTTTAGCTTTAACAGGTTTAGATTTAATACAAAATAAAAATCTTTTAAAAGAAATAAAAACAGAATTTAATAAAAAAATAGAAACAAGAGACTAATTTCTTAGACTCTTGTTTTTTATAACTTTTATCTTTTTTACTAAATCATTACTTGATTCAAAATAAAATTTATTAACTTTTTCTCCTTTTTTATAAATACAACAATAAGTTTTTTTACAGTATAAGGAACATATATATTTTCTTGATTTAATACGATCTAAACAACTTAACAATTTATTATTTTCACCTATAAATTCAATATCTTGAATTTTAATATTTTCTACTACCTTATCTTCATTACCTATTAATTTATGAATAATAAATTGATCTGCAATAACAGAGTAACTGTACTTTACTTTACATTTAAATACTTCAAATGCAAATACAACTAATAATCCTATTTGAAAAATAAAGACTGACAAATTATTAATATCACTTCTTTGTGTATAAATTAATTTTATTATCTCTGTAGAAAATAAAACTGTAACTAAAATCAAAAATAAAGCAAATATCACATGAAAAATTTTCCTTTCAATAGTCTCCTTATACATTTTTTATCCCCCTAATTTTCATACTCATATATAGGATTATACTAAGATTTTTATTTTTATTCCACATCATTTATAGCTTTTATTTGCTTTAATTATATGTTTATGATAACATATTTAAATAAAATTAATATATTGTCACAAATACTTAATTTATCTTAATTTATCTATAAGTTATTATAAAATTCAAGATAGGAGAGATACTATGATTTCAATATACAAAAGTTTAGAAGATGGCAAACTTTCTTCTTTAAATAATATAGAACATGGTTGTTGGATTAATATAATAGCCCCAACAGAAGAAGAATTATTATTAATAAATAAAAAAACTTCCGTACCTATGGAATTTTTAAAAGCTGCTTTAGACGAAGAAGAAACTTCTCGTATTGATATAGAGGATAATAATATACTATTTATATTGGATATACCCTTTACAGAAATGGAAGACAATTCTTTAATATATGATACTTATCCATTAGCTATAATTCATACAGAAAACGCAATTATAACTATATGCTTAAAAAATAGTAAAATACTAAAAGATTTTATAGATAATAAAATAAAATCTTTTTATACATTTAAAAGATCTAGATTTATTTTACAAATACTATATAGAATAGCTAGCTACTATCTTGTATATTTAAGACAAATAGATAAAAAAAGCTTACTTGTAGAACAAAGACTCCATAAATCTATGAAAAATAAAGAATTAATTCAATTGCTATCTCTAGAAAAATCTTTAGTATATTTTTCCACATCCTTAAAATCTAATGAAATTACTTTAGAAAAAATGCTTAAATTAAAAATAATGCAAAAGTATCCTGAAGATCAAGATATATTAGAAGATGTAATAATAGAAAATAAGCAAGCTATAGAAATGGCAAATATTTATAGTAATATTCTTAGTGGAACCATGGATGCTTTTGCTTCTGTTATATCGAATAATCTAAATATAGTAATGAAATTACTAGCTTCTGTAACCATAGTAATGTCTATACCAAATATGATTTCAGGTATGTTTGGTATGAATTTAAATGGAATACCCTTTGCTTCTTCTAAAATAGGATTTTTATATGTTACTTCTATTATAGCTTTTGTATGCATAATATCTATAATAATATTATATAAAAAGGACATGTTTTAAATAATTACGGAGTGTGATATTATGCTTCCTAAAAAGTTAAGATTCGGAGATACAATAGGTATAGTATCTCCTGCCAGTTGTGAAGAACCAATTATAATAAAAAAAAGCATAAATTATATTGAATCTTTAGGTTTCTACGTAAAAGAAGGTGTTCATATATATGATAAATATGGTTATTTAGCTGGAAAAGACAAAGATAGAGCTAATGATATTATGAATATGTTTCAAGATGATAGTATAACTATGATTTTATGTACTAGAGGTGGCTATGGAAGTATGCGAATACTTCCATATATAAATTTTGAAATAATAAAAAATAACCCAAAAATATTTGCAGGTTTTAGTGATATAACTGTTTTATTAAATTCAATATATAGCAAATGTAACTTAATAACTTTTCATTCTCCAATGTTAACCTCTAATTTAAAAGATAGTTATACATTAAATAATTTTTTAAATACTATTATGAAAAGAAATAACCCTTATACTTTAAATGGGAAAATGGATTTTATTAATACAGGAATAGCAGAAGGTATTTTAGTAGGTGGTAATTTATCATTAATATGTAGTACTTTAGGTACAAATTATAGCATAGATACTAAAAATAAAATACTATTTATAGAGGAAGTTGGAGAAGAGCCTTATAAAATTGATAGAATGCTTACTCAACTTCTTTTATCTGGTAAACTTCAAAAATGTAATGGTTTTATTTTAGGACAATTTAATAAATGTTCTCTTTCAAATTACTCTAGAAGCTTAACATTACAACAAGTTATAAAAGATAGACTACTTTTTCTCAATAAACCAACTGTAATAAATTTTATGTCTGGACATTCCTATCCTAATTTAACTTTACCCATAGGTTCTAAAATTAAAATAAATTGTAATACAAATAAAATAAAAGTTTTAAATTCTGTAGTAAAATGAAAAAAGTAGTTTCTAAATAGAAACTACTTTTTCTTGGAGGCGCCACCCGGATTTGAACCGGGGAATAGAGGTTTTGCAGACCTTTGCCTTACCGCTTGGCTATAGCGCCATATAAATTTACCTGACGATTATAAATGATATCATATAATTAAATATTTGTCAATATAAATTTAAATAAAAGTAACCAAGATTAATCTTGGTTACTTTTATAATACAGTACTTAATACTGCTCCTATACTATCATGAATAGCTAAATTAGCTCTATTATCATATGGAGTTGGTGATTTATTAATTAAAATTAATTTATCACCATAATAATAATTTATTAAATTAGCTGCAGGATAAACCACCAGAGAAGTTCCTCCTACTATTAATACATCAGCATTTTTTACATATTCAATAGATTTATTTATAACATCCATATCAAGACCTTCTTCATATAAAACTACATCTGGTCTAACCATGCCTCCACAACTTTCACACTTAGGAACAATATCTTTAGAATTTAGCACATAATTCAAATTAAATTTTTTTCCGCAGGAAGTACAATAATTTTTATGCACACTACCATGAAGTTCTAATACATTTTTTGATCCTGCTATTTGATGAAGTCCATCAATATTTTGAGTAATTACAGCTTTTACTTTTCCTGATTTCTCTAAATTAGCAAGAGCATAATGAGCATCATTAGGTTTAGCATTTTTATAAATCATTTTTTTTCTATAAAATTCAAAAAAATCTTCTGGATGTGTAACAAAAAAACTATGACTTAACATTACTTCTGGAGGATACTCATAATTATTTTTTGTCTTATATAATCCTTTTGAGGATCTAAAGTCTGGTATATTACTTTCTGTAGATACACCAGCACCTCCAAAAAATACTATATTAGAACTATTTTTAATTATTTCTTTTAGTTTTTGCAAAACCAAAAATACCACCCCTTATTATTATTAGTATATATAATTATATACCTAAAGTAAAATAAATAATACCTTATATAAAAAAGACATTAAGCAAAATGCTTAATGTCTTTTTTACCTAGCAGCGACCTACTCTTCCACAGGGTCTCCCCTGCAGTACCATCAGCGCTTTAAAGCTTAACCTTCGTGTTCGGCATGGAAACGGGTGTTACCTTTAAGCTATAACCACCAGATTTTTATTTTAAATAAGTACTACTCAGCTTTAACTAAGTAAATTACTTTTATTTGAAAGAAAATTATTCTTTCAAAATTGCACAGTATATTTAAGGTCAAGCCCTCGACCTATTAGTATCAGTCAGCTAAACATGTTACCACGCTTGCACCTCTGACCTATCAACCTGATGTT
>NZ_LZFO01000040.1 GCF_001758365.1 Clostridium acetireducens DSM 10703 | reverse complement strand
AAGTATTCACTCCTCTTTGTTGTGTATTTTTGGTGGTACTTAAATATTCGACATTTTGGGGTGAATTTCCTTTTTGAATAATAAAAAAGTTAGTAAAATCAATGATTATAAAATATGAAATTTACTCTATTATAGATATAATTGAAATATTAAGTATTAATATAGAAGT
Organism: Clostridium acetireducens DSM 10703; assembly: GCF_001758365.1. Lineage (GTDB taxonomy): Bacteria > Bacillota > Clostridia > Clostridiales > Clostridiaceae > Clostridium_C > Clostridium_C acetireducens. The sequence continues at coordinate 17,129 of NZ_LZFO01000040.1, read as the reverse complement.
CTTTTTAAATTTATTTTTTGTTTCTATTTTTTTTATAGGTTTAGCTGGACTATCTACAGGAGCATATTTTAAAATAGTAAAATAAGAATATAAAAAACTTATTGCTGTTAATATAATTATTAATTTAACATCTAAGTAGCAAAGTATTTTCTTAACCATTAAAGCTAATACTATAGATACAGTCGTTCCAATTACAATACAACGATTAGGAGAATTAGAATGAACTCCTCCTGAGTATTTTCTCAACAAACTAATAGTAAAAAGAATAATAACAGATTCTAATAATACCCCAAAAATAAATCCAAATACTATAATCCAAAATATAGATAATAATATTTGAAATAAATTAAAAGCTCCATAAGTAATAATTTCTTCATGATCCTTGTCCAATTTTAAAAGTAAAGCAATCTTAATTCCTATTTTATTTGAGATTTTTTCAATTAAATACATTATTATAACCCTCTTTTTTATTTTTATACCGTACTTTGTAAAATATTAATAAAATCAATGCAAATAATAACAATGAAGGCATAAAACATAAAATTTTAATTGTAGAATTATTTATTAATGAAACTTTAATTTTTAATAATCTTTCAATAACAATAAAATTTATAAATTCACACATAGACAAAATAACAGATATACCTAATGATATTGGTATAGCTTTAATAATAGTTATTTTATTTATGGAAACTAATAGTAAAATATATATCATAATATTTATTATAGTATGTACTCCATAATAAATAGGTAACATTCTTACTAAATAAACTGTTAAAGATAATAGTATAGCAGATATAAAACACAATTTTTTATTTATACTTTTATAAGATAATAAATATGCTGCTAAAATTAACAAAAATGATTCTAAAATAGTCCTAAAAAAAAATTCTTGTATAGATAACTCTATCATATTAGAAATTTCCCTTTCTATTTTATACTTTTACTTTATATTGCTATTATAACACAATTTATTATAATTTTAATTATTTTTTTAAAAATTTTACACAATTTTTATATATATGAATTAATATAATAAAATTTACAATTATTTCAATAAAATTTGAGAATAAATAAAATATGTTTATTATTAGGGAATTATGTATAATATTATATATTACATAATTCTTCAAAAATTGTGTTTATATATTTAAAATAATATGGAATTTTTCCTAATTTTGGCTTGATAAAAAAACTATATAATATTATAATCAAATACAATAAATCACTACTATATAAGGAGGTTTTACTAATGAACAATGTAATAGAAACAATTAAGAATAGACGAAGCATAAGACGTTTTACTGAAGAACAAATCCAAGATACTCATTTAAATGCCATATTAGAAGCAGGAATATTTGCACCAACAGGTCATAATGACCAACCTTGGCACTTTACTGTTATACAAAGTAAAGATATGTTAAATTATATAAGTACTAAGACTAAAGAATTTATGGCAAAATCAGAAGAAGAGTGGATTTCTGCTATGGGCAAAAGTGAAAGACTTCATTTATTTTATAATGCTCCTACAGTTATAATTGTATCTGGAAGAGAAAATTCCTATTCTCCACTTATAGATTGTTCCGCTGCTACTGAAAACATGGCAATTGCTGCTGAAAGCTTAAATATTGGTTCAGTATGGGTTGGACTTGTAAATCACTTCTTTGAACATAAAGAAGAAGTTTCTAAACTCAATATACCTGAAGGCTATGTTCCTTATTATGCCCTTTGTATTGGATATAAGAATATGTCAAAGCCTGTAAAAACTCCTGAAAGAAAAAGAGATGTAATAAACTACATTAAATAATACAAAAGCAAAAACCCCATCTAAACTAAGATGAGGTTTTTATTTTATTCTTCTATGTAAGATGTACAATGGGAGCATCTTGTAGCTTCTATAGGTATTTCACTAAGACAAAATGGACATTTTTTAGTAGTTGGTGCTACTGTTTCTTTTTTCTTAAATTTGCCTAATTGGCGAATTACTATAAATATAGAAAAAGAAATAATTAAAAAATCCAATACATTATTTAAAAATAATCCATAGTTTATAGTGGCTGCTCCAGCAGCTTTTGCTTCTGCTAATGAATTAAACTTTTTTCCACTTAGATTTATGTATAAGTTAGAAAAGTCTACCTTGCCAACTAAATTTCCTACAATAGGCATTATTATGTCATTTACCAAAGATGTTACTATTTTTCCGAAAGCGCCTCCTATAACTACACCTACTGCCATATCAATAACATTTCCTTTTAAAGCAAATTTTTTGAATTCTTGAATCAAAAGCTTGTCCTCCTTTTATTTAAAATTAATTTACATAAAATAATTAAATAAAAATAATTGGTTACAAATACTTATTATAAATGAATAATTATGTTTAAAACAAGTATTTTTTTAAAATTTTTGTAAATAAAAAGGTAGAGAAGTTTTCTCTACCTTAAAAATAATATAAGTATATATAATTTTTACTATATTACATATATTTATGTCACTACCTTTACAATGTGAAACATATTATCTAACAACTGAAAATTTTGTGTAAAAGGCTTTGAAAGTACCCAATAACTTACTCCTCTTAATCCATATTGACTTACTAATTTGTATTTAGCTTCTACACTCCTAGCGTCCTCAAACCATACAACATGTTCATTCCCTTTTTCATCTATATAGTTATAGTAAGGTGATTGAGATTTTTGGTCATATTTTATAGCTGCACCATATTTTCTTGCTCTATCTATAGCTTCTTCATTTCCTATACTTTCTGCAAATTCCCCTGCTGGCATATATGGAAGAGTCCAATCATATCCGTACAAAGGCATTCCCATCATTATTTTTTTAGGTGGAATTACAGATACTGCATAATTAATTACTTTTCTAACTTCATTTATAGGTGCTACAGCCATAGGTGGTCCTCCTGACCATCCCCATTCATAAGTCATAATTATGACAAAATCAACAATTTCACCATGAGCTTTATAATCATGGGCTCCATGCCATGCACCAGTAGTAACATCATAAGTTTTTGGAGCTAAAGCAGTAGCTACAATATAATTTGGATGTAATGCATTTACAACTTTTCTTAAGAAGTTATTGTATTTTTCTCTATCTTCTGGTGGAATTCTTTCAAAGTCTATTATTACTCCATAATATCCTTTATTTTTAATTATATTTAGCATATTATTTATTAAATTTTGTTGGACTTGGTCATTATTTAATATATTACTAATAAGTTCTGTGTCAAAGTTGATTCCTGATAAGTTAGTTACAGATAACATAGGAGCAACTTTATTTTCTTTTGCTATTTCCAATATAGTTTCATCGCTTAGTGGTGTTAAACTTCCATCAGCATTTACATTATAACTAAAAGGTGCAATATAAGTTAAATAATTTATTGTATCGCTTAAGATATTTCTTTCTCTCTCTGGATTAGAAGGCTGTATAAAAGCATTAACTTCAATATATCCATAATTCTTTGATTTTTCTGGAATTCTCAATACTAACCCTGGATATATTAATAAAGGATTTAAAATATTATTTAACATAATAATACTATCTACAGAAACATCAAATTTTCTAGCAATAGACCATAAACTATCTCCTGGTTTAACAATATAAGTTGTCTCCATTGTTGGAATAACTAATGTTTGACCTACAATTAGTTCATAAGGAGATTTAAGTTTATTAGTAACAATAATACTTTCAGGAGTAACTACAAAATTTCTGGCAATGTACCAAACAGAATCTCCTGGTCTAACTACATATATTTTCAATAATCCTACCTTCTTTTAAATACTATCAATAATTAATATATTCAAATGTTTTATTTGTGTTCTAAATATTAAATTTTTATCTACCTAATGAATCCCAATGTTCATAAGCTTCTGCTAATTCCAATAATGCTGAATTTTTATCTTTAGCCATAATAGCTGCTTTAAGTCGGGCTATATTTACACTTAATGCATTTATCTCATCTCTTTCAGAGCTAAATTGAACTCTTGAAACAATTCTTTTCCATATTTTATTTAATTCATCTGTGTTTTTATTAGCTTCTTTCCAATTTTCACTATTTACATCTTTAATAATTACTTCAATAGAGTTTGGTACATTATCATATTTTCCTAAAGGACGTTTAAGATAATTTCCACTAAGCATAATTAAAATAAAAAACCCTAATGTAATAATTGGAATAATGGTTGTTAAAAATTTTCTCAAGGTAATCCTCCTTAATATGGTCCTTTGTAATCACCAATATCTACTAAGTTTTTAATATGGTCTGCATATTTATCAATATAAAAATTTCCTGAAGAGTCTAAAGTTGCTAAAAATACTTCTGATGCATCTTTAATTCCTTGCTTTTTTAACTCTTTCATAAGCCATTTTCTATTTTTATTAAACTGCTTTAAATTTTGGTCTACAATTATACCATCATAAATTATTTCTGTTCCCATATCTACTGGAGATACAGATATATTCATATCTTTAGGTGTTAAAGGTTGATATTCTGCTTTTTTAAGTATAGAAATTTGACCATTAGACTCCAAAATTGCAAATTTAACTTGATTTAAATCAAAAATTTCTTTGTTTCTAAGCAATTGTAAAATATCAGATATTCTATATTCAATTTTTTTAAGTTCTCCTTCTAGTATTTTTCCATCTGCAATTACAATTGTAGGCTCTCCATCTATGTATTTCCCAACATATCTCCACTTCATAGCTATTTTTTCCATCATATAACCAAGTACTGCCCATATAAAAAGTCCAACCCAATGAGGCCAAGCTCTACTGGATAAATCTGTAGTTAATGTACTAGCTGTAGAACCTATTGTAATTCCTAATACATAATCGAAAAATGTAAGTTGACTTATTTGCTGTTTTCCTAAAATTCTTGCAAAAATGAGAAGAGAAAAAAAAGCTATAACAGATCTTAATGCTACTACTAACCCCTCATTCAATTTTATGACCTCTCCTTCATAGTTATTATAATTATATTATGCAACATAATATTACAATTTATACTAAATAAAAATATACTTACGATTAATATTTATTATTAATTATATTTAAGGATAATTTAAAAAATAAAAATTAATAAAGTTTAAGCTATTAGCCTAAACCTTATTAATTTTCCTAGATAAATTATATTTACTTTTGATTGATTTCTACCTATATTTTTGTATTTTCTACTTCAAACTCACACTGTATACTTTAATTATTATAATATAAACTTTCTGAAGGATATTCAGGGTCACAAGTTACATCTATGCCAAGCTTTCTAAAAGTTTGCTCGTCACTTCTACTTAAAATTGTAGTTGAATGAGCTTGACATCCTTTTAGCATTGGTAATTTTTCCATAGCTACTTGTGCAATTGGATTTGTTGCAGCACATATACTAAGTGCAATTAATACTTCTTCACAACTTAAAGCTGTACTTTTGCTGTTTAATGTTTTTGATTTTAAATTTATAATTGGTTCTAATATAACTGGAGAAATAAGATGAATTTCATCATATATATTTGCAAAATGTTTAACAGCATTTAAAATTACAGCAGCTGTTGCATGCATTATATTTGAACTTTTACCAGTAAGCATTGTTCCGTCATGAAGCTCTATGGCTACTGCTGGACAAACTTCATTTTTATTAGTTTCTTGCTTTAATTTAGCAGAACGTTCCCTTGCAGGTACAACAACTTTTCTATCTTCTTGTTTTAAATTAAGTTCTTCCATAATAAGTTTTACTCTATGAAAAGTTTCTTTATCTACATATCCTTTTTTGTATTCGCATCCTGTTTTAAAATATCTTCTTATTATCTCTTGCTTAGATGCTTCTTTAACTACTTCATCGTCTATAATACCAAATCCTACTCTATTAACTCCCATATCTGTTGGAGATTTATATACAGATTCTTTTCCTGTTATTTTTTCTATAATTCTTCTAAGCACAGGAAATGTTTCAATATCACGATTATAATTTACAACTATTTCATTGTAAGCATCAAAGTGAAAGGAATCAATCATATTTACATCTTTAAGGTCTGCCGTTGCTGCTTCATAGGCTATGTTTAAAGGATGTTTTAAAGGAACATTCCATACAGGGAATGTTTCAAATTTTGAGTAACCTGCAATTTTGCCTCTTTTATATTCGTGATAAAGCTGACTAAGGCAAGTTGCCAATTTTCCACTTCCAGGTCCTGGTGCTGTTACTACAACAATAGGTTTTGTTGTTTCAATATATGGATTTTTTCCGTATCCTTCATCACTTACAATAGTATCTACATCTGTAGGATATCCTTTAGTTGCTCTATGTTTATATACTTTTATGCCTCTACGTTCAAGCTTATTTATGAAAACAGTTGTAGCTGGTTGGCCATCATATCTTGTTATTACAACACTGTTTACATCAAGTTCATAGGCTCTTAAATCATCAATTAATCTTAAAACATCCATATCATAAGTAATGCCAAAGTCTCCTCTTATTTTATTTCTTTCAATATCTCCTGCATATACACAAATAACAACTTCAACTTTTTCTTTTAATTTATGTAATAATTTAATTTTTGCATTTTCGTCAAATCCAGGCAAAACTCTTTTTGCATGAAGATCAAATAACAGTTTTCCTCCAAATTCTAAATACAACTTATCGTAATTATTAACTCTTTCTAAAATATATTTTGATTGTTCTTCTAAATATTTTTTATGGTCAAATCCTATTTTCATCTTTTTACCCCTCGCTATATAAAATCATTATCTACTATTTTAGTATTAACATATTTTCATAAATATTAACAGTAAATATAGTTTTACAACTTCTTATTATTACACAACTTTGATTTAAAGTAAATAAGATTATTTTTCTATACACGTAAAATATCTGAAAAATTTATTAGCTTTCTTTTGATAATTCATAGAATTTCTCTTTAACATAACTATTATTCTTAAATAATATTAAAGATATGAAAACACTTATACCTTCTGATACAGCAGTAGATAGCCATATGCCAATTTCTCCAAATATATTTGTCATTATAAATAGTGTTAAAGTTATAATAATAAAACCTCTGGATATAGATATAATAGTTGCATGTTTAGGCTTTGCTATAGCTGCAAAGAATCCTGATATTAAAATATTATATCCTACTATAATAAAAGATAAAGAAAATATTCTTATAGCTTTAATAGAATAACTAATTAATTCTCTATCTGTTACTTTATGCATGAATACTCCAATTATATCTGAAGAAAATACATTTACTATAATAAATATTAACACAGATGTTATTGTTATAGTTTTAGCAGCCATGTTAAATAAAGAATTTACAGCCTTTTCATCTTCTTTACCATAATAAAAACTGCATAAAGGTTGCATTCCTTGAGTAATTCCTATCATTGTCATTAAAACCAACAGGTTTATGTAAGAAATAATGCTATAGGTTACAATTCCTTTATTTCCAATATTACTTAATATAATTTGATTAAATATATATATAACTGCTCCTGTTGAAAATTCTGTTAAGCTATCTGGTAATCCTATTGATAATATATCCTTAATAAGAGAAAAGTCAAATTTACATTTTATAAATTTTAATCTTGATTTCTTTTTATTGAAATGCACTATGTAAATTAATGTAGCTATAACCTGAGAAATGCCTGTAGCATAAGCAGCTCCTTTTATTCCCCAATTAAATTTTATGACAAATAAATAATCTAAAATTATATTTGTTAAAGCAGAAGATACAACTCCAACTATTGCCAAGTAGGGAAATCCATCTGTTTTTGTAAAAACTTCTAAGCAGTAAGATGTGATAAAAAATCCATTAAATATAGTTATTATTCTTAAATAATCTTTTACATAATTTATAGTTAATTCATTAGCACCTAAAAAAGTAGCTATACTATTTAAATTCAATAGTGTTAAAATTACTATTATTATTGAAATCAACACCATGGCAATAAAATTTATAGTAAATATTTCATTAGCTCTTTTTGAATCATTTTTTCCTAAAGCTATAGATGTAAGAGTGGATGCTCCCGTGGCAAAAAATACTGATATAGCAAAAATAAAATTTATAAAAGGCATTGCAATATTTACAGAAGCTATGCCAGTAGTTCCTACGCCCCAACTAACAAATATTCCATCCACCATTGTATATAATGAATATACCCACATTGCCGATACAGAGGGCAGTAAATACCTTATAAATTTTCTTTTCATTTTTTTATTATTTACTGTTGCATAACCCATCATTGTCACCCCTTCATTTAAATTATAAACCTTGGTATAATACTAAGGTCAATTGAATTTTAATAAGTTATAATATAAATTAAGTGATTGTAAGAAAATAGATGATAGGGGGACATTATGAAAGATTATTATAAAATAGGGGAAATATCTAAGATATATGCTATATCTAGAGATTCTTTAATGTATTACGAAAAACTTGGTATACTAAAACCTATGAGAAATTCTAATGGATATAGAATTTATACTATGAATGATATTTGGAAACTAAATTTAATTAAAGAACTACGTAATTTTAATTTTCCTATGGTTAAAATTAAGAAATACATAAATAATAGAACTATAAAAACCACTAAAGATATGTTAAATGAAGAAATTCAGCTTATAAATAATAAAATAGAAGAGCTAAATTTATTAAAAAATAATGTATTAAAAAGAATTGAAAATATAAAAAATGTAGAGGATAACATAATTCTCAATACTGTTAAATTAACTTACATTGAAAAAAGAAAAGCTTTAACGTTAAATGGCAATGTTTCTCGTGATGAAGAAATAGATTTTTTAATAAAAAAACTTCAAAAAAAGAATGAAGATAAATTTTATCTTTTAGGAAATACAAAAGTAGGTGCTATATATAATTTGGATAGCCTTAAAAAAGGTATTTATAATGAATTTAAATCTGTATTTTGCTTATTAGATGATAGAGAAAATGATTATAATTTGATACTTGATGAAGGAAATTATGTAAGCATTTCTTATAAAGGCTCTTATTCTTCTAACAAAAAATATATACAAATGTTATTTTCATTTATTAATGAACATAAATATAAAATTATGTCTGATCCTATAGAAATATATAAGATTGATGTACATGAAACTAGTTTAAAAGAAGAGTTTATTACTGAGATTCAAATTCCTGTTACTGTAAACACCCCAGGGGTGTAAAAAATGGAAATAATTAGAATAATTTCTTATAAGGCAAAAACTGTATTGAATAATTCAATACAGTTTTTCTAATTGGTGGAGGCGAGCGGTGTCGAACCGCTGTCCGAAGGTAGTAGCCCCCGAGCATCTCCGAGTGCAGTCTATCTTTTGACATTCCCTCTATGAAGCGCCAATAGACAGGCTCTTCACTTTAGTAGCTTCATAAATTCCGTTCCTTACTCAAAGCTTTGTAAGGCTCGGGACCCCACTGTCGACGCCAGACCCTAAGTCGTGGGACTCTTAGGCTGACGAGCTGCAACTAGGCAGCTAACGCTAAATTATCGTTTGCGTTTAAATTTAAGTTCCCAGTTTTTTAACGCAGGTCCAGGAAACCTTCGACTCGCTTCTCGAAAGCAGCGTACCCCCGTCGAAGCCAAGTACGCCCCCATGTTATTTGATTTTTATATAATAAAATTAATTATTATCTACATTACAAAATACATATTACACTATATAAAATTATTTATCAAGTATTAAGTTTATGCCATTTTGCTATTAATATACAAGTGTAAATTAGTATTTCATTCTTTCTTTTAATTGTCTTTCCATATCTCTTTTAGCAGCTTTTGCTAACATTGAATCTCTCTTATCGTAATTTTTCTTACCTTTTGCTACTGCTAAATTTACTTTTACTCTTCCATTTTTTAAATAAAGAGATATGGGTATTAAAGTATAGCCTTGTTGAGATATATAACCTGCTAGTCTGTTTATTTCTTTTTTGTGCAAAAGCAATCTTCTTTCTCTTAAAGGATCTTTATTAAATATGTTTCCTTGTTCATAAGGACTTATATGCATATTACATACAAATACTTCTCCATTTCTTACTTCTGCATAGCAGTCTTTTAAGTTTGCTTTTCCTGCTCTTATAGATTTAACTTCTGTACCTACAAGTTCTATTCCTGCTTCGAATCCTTCTTCTATAAAATAATCGTGCCTAGCTTTTCTGTTTTCTGCTAGTACTTTATTTCTACTATCTTTGGATTTAGCCATTTAAAACACCTACTTTTATATGTTGCCTTATTCTTTGTATCTGTAGTATTACATTGTATCATCAAATAAAGTAATAGTCAACATACAAATCCCATCTTTGTAGGGTAAAAACCTTAATAAAGATGGGATTTAAATATTTATTTCTCTTTTTAAATTAAATGTTTATGTCAGTTACATTTAAAGTGTGAATTTTTATTATAAATCAACATTTTCTGTTTTTTCTTCTATTTGTTCTTTTACTAATTCAAAGAAAATTTCACGATTTTCTATATCTACCCTATCTACTCTTATTTTTACTTGGTCACCTAATCTATATATCTTTTTACTTCTTTCTCCTACTAAACTTAAATGACTTTCATCATAAATATAATAGTCATCATCCATAGTACTTATATGAACTAATCCCTCTACTGTATTTGGAAGTTCTACAAACATCCCAAAGTTTGTAACAGATGATACTATACCTTCGTATTCTTCTCCTATTCTTTCTTTCATATATTCAGCTTTCTTTAAATCATCTACTTCTCTTTCTGCTTCTTCTGCTATTCTTTCCATTTCTGAAGATTGTTTTGAAGCATATTCTACTTCTGTTGTTAGTTTTCTTGTTCTTTTTTCATCTATTCCTTCATTTATAAATTCTTTTATTATTCTATGAATTATAAGATCTGGATATCTTCTAATTGGAGATGTAAAATGGCAATAATATCTTGCAGCTAATCCAAAGTGACCTATACATTCTGGTGAATATCTAGCTTGCTTTAATGAACGAAGAAGCAAAGTACTTACTACGGTTTCTTCTTTTTTTCCTTTTACCTTTTCTATTATTTCTTGCAATGTTTTAGGATGAATTTCCTTTGTCATTCTTATTACATATCCTAAGTTATGTACAAATTCATTAAAGTGTGCAAGTTTTTCTTCATCTGGATCTTCATGAACTCTATATACAAAAGGCAAATTAGCCCAAAACATGTGCTCTGCTATAGTTTCATTACAAACAAGCATAAATTCTTCTATAATTCTATTGGCAATTTCTCTTTCATAAGGTCTTATATCTATTGGTTTCCCCTTGTCATCTAAAATTATTTTGCATTCTTCAAAATCAAAGTCAATAGCACCTCTATTTATTCTCTTTTTATAGAGTATCTTACAAAGTTCTTCCATTAATTTGAATTCTTTTTCAAGGTAACCATATCTATCTATAAGTTCTGCATCGTTGTCCCTTAATATTTTAGTTACATCTGTGTAAGTCATTCTTTCACTAGTTTTTATTATGCTTTCTGTAACATAGTGGTCTACTACCTTTCCTGATTTATCTATTTCCATAAAACAGCTTAAAGTAAGTCTATCTTCATTAGGATTTAAACTGCATATGCCATTGGATAATCTTTTAGGAAGCATTGGTATAACTCTATCTATAAGGTATACAGAAGTTGCTCTTTTTAAAGCTTCTTTATCTAGTGGATTCTTTTCTTTTACATATTGAGATACATCGGCTATATGAACTCCTAAATAGTAATTTCCATTAGCTAGTTTTTCTATAGAAATAGCATCATCTAAATCTTTAGCATCTTCACCGTCTATAGTTACTATTTTTAAATCTCTTAAATCTTCCCTTTTATTGTATTCTTCCTTTGGTATTTCAAAAGATATATTTTCTGCATATTCTAAAACCTTTTTAGGGAATTCTTCTGGAAGATTGTGTTTTTTAATTATAGTTAATATATCTATTCCCTTTTCTCCTTTTTTACCTATTATTTCTTTAATTTTTCCTTCAGGATTTCTTCTTTTTTCAGGCCAGGAAATTATTTCTGCTATTACTACATCTCCTGTTTTTGCTCCCATTTTATCATTTTTAGGTATAAATATATCTTGGTGTATTCTTTTATCATCTGGTACAACAAATCCAAAGTTTTTACTGTCTTCATATACTCCTACTAATGTTTTATTAGCTCTTTCTAATATTCTAATTATTTCTCCTTCTAATCTTTTTCCATTTAGTTTTTCTTTAGTTACTCTAGCTACTACTTTATCTCCATTCATAGCCCCATTTATACAAGCTGCTGGTATAAATACATCTTCTTTTCCTTCTTCTTCTGGAATTAAGAACCCATATCCCTTTTGGTGACCTTGAAGTTTACCTAATACTAATCCCATTCTTTCTGGAACTCCGTAAAGTTCTGTACGAGTTTTTATTATTTGACCATCCTTTTCCATATCTTTAAGTATGTATTCAAAATCTTTTATTTCTTTTTTGCCTATATTAAATACACTAGCTAATTCTTTTATGTTCATTGGTTTATATGCCTGCTCTTCCATAAAGCTTAAAATAGTTTCTCTTATACTCATAAATTTTCCTCCCATAATAGTTTCCATAGTATTATATTTAACTTATTTTTAAAAAATATTCCATAATATCTATTATTTAAAATTTAATATATAGTAAAAATTTCATTAAGTCAATTAATTTTTTAGGGTTAAAAGTTTAATTTAAAATAAAAAAAGGTCAGCATAAGCTAACCAGATTTATATAAAATATTTATTTTACTAAATTTAATGCAGCTGTTATTAATACAAAAATTATTGCAAAAAATACAGTTGCTCTAGATAGTGCTGCCTCAGAAGTTCTAGATTTATTTTTTGAGTAAAATGACTCTTGAGCTCCACCAGTTACAAATCCACTTAACCCATTGGTTTTGCTTGGTTGCATCAATACAAGTGCTATAATTATTAAACATACTATAACATCCAATATAACTAATAGCGTTTTCACATCTACACCTCCCAATCTTTATTATTTTAGCATAGAGAAAAAATATTTACAATACAGCAAAAGAAATAAAAAAATCCCCCTTAATTGCCATCTGTCAAATGTGCTCTCCCTTATAATTCCTAATAAAATCAAAAATTTTTCGTAATGCCAATGGAGAAAAATTCTCCACAACTCTTAACTTTTCCCTCTTATCTCTTAACTAAAAAATTGCATAACAATTTTTTATATTTCATTAATATTATAAAATGACTCTAACCCTCTATATTCTGCTGATTCTGCTAGTTTTTCTTCTATTCTTATAAGTTGATTATATTTTGCCACTCTTTCACTTCTAGCTGGTGCTCCTGTTTTAATTTGACCTGCATTTACTGCTACTACTAAATCTGATATTGTAGTATCTTCTGTTTCTCCTGATCTATGAGAAATTACTGCAGTATAACCAGCTCTTTCTGCCATTTCTATAGCATTTAAAGTTTCTGTTAATGTTCCTATTTGATTTAATTTTATAAGTATGGAATTTGCTACTTTTCTTTCTATACCCATTTTAAGTCTTTTTGTGTTAGTAACAAATAGGTCGTCTCCTACTAGTTGAATTTTGTTACCTAATTTTTCAGTTATTATACTCCAACCTTCCCAATCTTCTTCTGCCATGCCATCTTCTATTGAAATTATAGGGTATTTATTTACTAAATCTACATAATAATCTACCATTTCTTCGCTACTTAATGATCTGTTTTCCCCTTGTAAATTGTATTTTCTATTTTTATAAAATTCAGAAGCAGCAGGGTCTAAAGCTATATATATATCTTTTCCAGGAGTATATCCGCACTTTTCTATAGCTTCTATTATTACTTGTATAGCTTCTTCATTAGATTTTAAATTTGGAGCAAATCCACCTTCATCTCCTACACCTGTATCATAACCTTTTTGTTTAAGTAAATTTTTTAAAGAATGATATACTTCAGAACTCATTCTTAATGCTTCACTAAAACTTTTAGCTCCAACAGGCATTATCATAAATTCTTGTAAATCAACATTATTATCAGCGTGTTTTCCCCCATTAATTATATTCATCATAGGTACAGGAAGTACTCTAGCTTTAACACCACCTATGTATTGATAAAGAGGTATTCCTAAGTATTTAGCTGCTGCTTTTGCACAAGCTAATGACACTCCAAGTATTGCATTAGCTCCTAATTTTTCTTTATTATCAGTGCCGTCTAATTTTAAAATTGCTTTATCTAAATATACTTGATCAAATACATTTAATCCTATAAGTTCTTGTGCTATATAATTATTCACATTATCTACTGCCTTTAATACGCCTTTTCCATTATATTTTGATTTATCTTCATCTCTCATTTCCACTGCTTCATACATTCCTGTAGAAGCTCCTGATGGTACAGCAGCTCTTCCCAATGTTCCATCTTCTAATACAACATCTACTTCTACTGTAGGATTACTTCTTGAATCTAGTATTTGTCTTGATACTATATCTACAATTTCCACATAATTTTTCATATAACATATCCTCTCCTAACTTTACTTTGTTAAACTTTCTCCTGTCATTTCTTTTGGCACTTTTATATTCATTTCATTTAATATAGTTGGAGCTATATCTGCAAGTATGCCATCATTTTTTAAACTTTTAGCATTTTTTGATACATATATAAAAGGAACTGGATCACAAGTATGAGCTGTCATTGGTTTTCCTGTGGAGTAATCTATCATTTGTTCTGAATTCCCATGGTCTGCTGTAATAAATACTGTGCCTTCCTTTTCTAATATTTTATCCACTACTTTGCCTAAACATACATCTACTGCTTCTATAGCTTTTTTTGCTGCTTCAAATACACCAGTGTGACCTACCATATCTGGATTTGCAAAGTTTAATATTATTAAATCATATATATTTTCATCTATTTTTTTTAATACTTCTTCTGTAACTTTATAAGCACTCATTTCTGGTTGAAGATCATAAGTAGCTACTTTAGGTGATGGAACTAATATTCTGTCTTCATTTTCATAAGGTGTTTCTACTCCTCCATTGAAGAAAAAAGTAACATGAGCATACTTTTCTGTTTCAGCTATTCTTAATTGTTTTTTGCCTAAAGAACTTATATATTCTCCTAATGTATTGAAGTATTTCTCTGGTTTATACGCTATTTCTACATTTTCTATAGTTTTATCATATTGAGTCATACAAACGTAATTTAAATTTAAGGTTTCCCTTTCAAAGCCATCAAACACTTTATCGTTTAAAGCTCTTGTTAATTCTCTAGCTCTATCTGGTCTAAAATTAAAAAATATTATTGAATCTCCATTTTTAATTTTGCCAGTAGCATGACCTTCTTCAAGTATTACTGTAGGCAGTACAAATTCATCTGTTTTATTATCATGATACGAATTCTCAATTGCTTCCAAGGAATTATTTGCAATTTCTCCTTCACCTAATACTAATGCATTATATGCAAGTTCAATTCTTTCCCATCTTTTATCTCTATCCATTGCATAATATCTGCCAGATATTGTTGCTATTTTTCCTGTTTTTATTTCCTTCATATATTCTTCTATTTCTTTTATATATTCTTTTGCTGAAGAGGGAGGGACATCTCTTCCATCTAAAAAGGCATGAACATAAACTTTATTTATTCCTTTCATTTTAGCCATTTTTAATAGAGCTTTTAAGTGGTTTATATGAGAATGAACTCCTCCGTCAGATAAAAGCCCTAATAAATGAAGAGAGGAAGATTCATTTTGCAAAGTTTTATCCATAATATTATTAAATACTTCATTTTCAAAAAATTTACCTTCTTTTATATCTTTACTTATTCTAGTAAGTTCTTGATATATTATTCTTCCAGAGCCTATATTCATATGACCGACTTCTGAATTTCCCATTTGTCCCTCTGGAAGTCCTACAGCTAATCCACTAGCACAAATTTTTGTGTGGGGATAATTTTCATAAAGTCTATCAAAATTAGGTTTATACGCTGCTTTTATTGCATTCCCATCTACTTTATCTGTAATACCAAAGCCATCTAATATCATTAACATAACTGGTGCTTTACTCATATTTACACTCCCTTTTATATGATGAATTTAAATTATCTAATAATTCTATGTAAATTTTCAAATAAAATTAAAAGCAGAGAGCATTAGGCTATAGCTTTTACTCAATAACTCTCTACTTTTATGTTTTTAATAATTAACTATTTTTGAAAAATCATCTGCTTTTAGACTAGCTCCTCCTACTAATGCTCCATCTATATTAGGCTGAGCCATTTGTTCTTTTATAGTATTTGGTTTTACAGAACCACCATATTGAATTCTTACTTTTTCAGAAACTTCTTCTCCAAATACTTCTTTTATAGCATTTCTTATAGATGCTATTGTTTCATTAGCCATTTCTGATGTAGCTGTTTTTCCTGTACCTATTGCCCAAATAGGTTCATAAGCTACAACCATTTTTTCTACTTGTTCTTTAGTAAGATCTTTTAAATCTAATTTAACTTGTTTAGATAATACTTCTTTTGTTACATTAGCTTCTCTTTCTTCTAAAGTTTCTCCTACACATAATATAGGATTTAGATTATGTTCAAAAGCTGCTTTTATTTTTTTATTTATAGATTCATCTGTTTCATTAAAGTATTGTCTTCTTTCGCTATGTCCTATTATAACGTAATCTACTTTCATTACTTGTAACATATTTGGAGATACTTCTCCTGTAAAAGCTCCCTTTTCTTCAAAGTGCATATTTTGTGCTCCTACTTTTATATTAGTTCCTCTACAAGCCTTTAAAACAGCATCTAAGCACACAAAAGTAGGACAAACTACTACATCACATTTTGCATCTTTTACTAATGGTTTTAAATCCTCAACTAATTTTACTGCTTCCTCTACAGTATTATGCATTTTCCAGTTTCCTGCAATTATAGATTTTCTCATTAAAAATTCCCCCTATTTTATTTATCATTTAGCCGCTTGCAAAACCCTAAACCCGTTAGGGTTCAAGGATTTTTAAGCTTTATCAAAAAGGATTTCCCCCACTTAATGTCGAATATATATAATAATCACAAAATATAAATTCTTGGAGGTATCCTTATGATCAATATTAAAAACCAAATTCATCTCTGTGACGTTTATGAA
>NZ_LZFO01000039.1 GCF_001758365.1 Clostridium acetireducens DSM 10703 | reverse complement strand
AACATCAGGTTGATAGGTCAGAGGTGCAAGCGTGGTAACATGTTTAGCTGACTGATACTAATAGGTCGAGGGCTTGACCTTAAATATACTGTGCAATTTTGAAAGAATAATTTTCTTTCAAATAAAAATCTGGTGGTTATAGCTTAAAGGTAACACCCGTTCCCATGCCGAACACGAAGGTTAAGCTTTAAAGCGCTGATGGTACTGCAGGGGAGACCCTGTGGGAGAGTAGGTCACTGCCAGGTAAAGCGTTCCGCGATAGCTCAACGGTGGAGCATTCGGCTGTTAACCGAAGGGTTGAAGGTTCGAATCCTTTTCGCGGAGCCATTTTTATTTTTTGTAGTGTTATTTTGAAGATAGCACTATTTTTTTCCCATTACTTATTAAAATTACATTTCCATTTATATCTGTTCTATAAATTTGCATATTATTTTTTTCAAGGTTTAATAATGTTTTTTTATTAGGATGTCTATAATCATTATTTTTTCCACAACTTATTATAGCTACTTTAGCTTTAGTTTTTTCTAAAAATTCTTCACAAGAGGAAGAAGAACTTCCATGATGAGCTACTTTTAAAACATCACATTTTAAATCAAAATTACTATTTAGTAATTCCAATTCTCCAATTTTTTCTATATCTCCTGTAAAAATAAATTTATTGTTATAATGAGTTATTTTATTTACAATGGAGTAATTATTTATATTTTCATAGTGTTCACTATTAGGAGCTAATATTTCACACTTAGTATTTTTATCTAAATAAAAAAAATCTCCAGGCTTTGGGACAATTATTTTTAAATTTTTATTTTGAAGGGATGTAATCATATTATTAAAATAGCTTGAATTTACTGTTATTTTAGGAGCGTAAAATTTTTTTACATGAAAATTTTTTATTATTTCACTCATTGCACCTATATGATCCTCATGAGGATGGGTAGCTATTACATAATTTAATGTTTTTATTTTTTCACTTTTTAAGTATTTTATAATATTACTACAGTTATCACCTGGACCTGAATCTATTAATAAATTTTTATTTTTTGTTTGAATTAGTATACTATCTCCTTGACCTACGTCTATATAATGTATTTTCATATAGTTTAAGTTTTTACTTTTAGTTTTACTAGGAATTTTAACAATTGAGAATACTAATATACTTGTTAAAATTATTATTGGTAAAATATATATTTTTCTATCTATTTTCATTAACAATTTTCTCCATTCTTATAACATATTTAATTTATTTCCAATAGAAAATTAAATATACATAGGTTGTTGAATAAAAAATGATTGAGATAATTTGCAGATAAAAAATAATAAAAAACAAGCTATATAAAAATAATAAGCAAAGCAGCCATAAAGAGAGTTTGTAAATAATTAGAATGAATTTTAGACAATCTTAGAAGAAAAAATAAAAAAACTCCGTAATTCATCACAGGACGTGATGAGCCAATTTCCGCACCAAGGACGGTGCATAAATTGGGTAGGAGTTTTTTTATTTTTTATTCTTAGAGTGTCTTAATGAAATGACTTATTTACAAACTCTCTTTATGGCTGCTTTGCTTATTATTTTTATATAGCTTGTTTTTTATTATTTTTTATCTGCAAATTATCTCAATCATTTTTTATTCAACAATGTAATTAGTAATGTAGATAGTGTATTAGTTTTTATTAAATAGGTAACCTTTATTTAAATTTTTTTTAATGATATAATATAAAAGTGATTTATGGTTTTATAAGATTAAGAAAGGAAGAAAACTAATGAAGACTTATTTGTTGTATTTGTATTTTATAATTTATATGATTTTAACCGCATTTAAAGCTTTAAAGTTAAAATATATAAAAAAACACGGAAGCAAGGAAGAAGCTGAAAAATACACTCATGAATATGTAAAAGCTTGGTCTAGATTTATAATAAAAACTGTAGGCATTAAAGTAAATACTAAAGGGTTAGAAAATATACCTAAAAGAAATTGTTTGTTTGTAGCTAATCATCAAGGAATATTTGATATACCTGTAATGCTTTATGTTATAGATACTCCTATGGGATTTATAGCTAAAAAAGAACTTTTAAAAATTAAAATTATTAGCTCTTGGATGAAAGAAATACATTGTGTTTTTATGGATAGAAGTAATATTAGAGAATCTATTAAATCCATAAATGAAGGAATAAAAAATTTAAAAGAAGGATATTCTATGGCCATTTTTCCTGAGGGTACTAGAAGTAAAGGTCCTAAATTAGGGGAATTTAAAAAGGGAAGTATGAAATTAGCTATTAAATCTGGTGTGCCTATTGTGCCAGTTTCCATAGATGGTACCTATAAAATTAGAGAAGGAAATAATAATAAAATAAAATCTGCAGAAGTAAATATAATTATTAATGAACCTGTATATGTTGAAAATTTAACAAAAGAAGAAAAAGGAAACTTGGCAGAAATAGTAAAACAAAAAATAGCTAAAAGTTTACCTAATCCATGAATCTTCCCTACCACAAGGGTAGGGCTTCATATAGAAGATTGATAGTCTATGCTATCCTTAATTAATATTCTTTTGAAAAGTTTCATTCTAATGTTAAATTATAAATAATTATAAACTATTTTATTTAATTTTTATAAAAACATTCATTTATTAGTATGTTTTCTAATATGGATATTTTTTTTTCTAAATTTTGATTTTCTGTTTCTAGATGTTTTATTTCAATTTGTATTTTTGAATTTTCTTCTTTTAAGTATTTTAAATTTTTTTTAAGTTTTTTATTTTCTTCATTTTTTTGTTGTATAATTGGATTATATAATTCTTTTATAGATTTTTTTTGTTTTATTATATATTTTATATTTTCAAATAAATTTTTTGCAACAATTTTTATTTTATTCATAAAGGTTTGTTTTGATTTCATTAAATCACCCCAATATATATATTATTACATTTTTGTTAGAAAGGAAATATATTTTAAATGAGTTATTTTAAAGAAGATTTTATTAATAATTATATAAAGGAAAAGAGTAAAGAAATAAAAAAATTAGAAAAAAGCAAAAATCAGTATATTGCTGAAATTGAAAAATGTAATAAAATATTTAAATATAATAAATTAAAATATAATAAAATTGCATATAATAATAAAGAATTAGCTGACAAATATGAAAAGTTGAAACATATATTTTATAAAAGAGGAATTATTTTATATATAAGAAATAAAAATTATAATGTTAATGAATGGGATAATTTACATTTAAAATTAGAATATAATAATTATTACATATACACTAAAAATAATGAATTACTATATAAATTCCATGAAGAAGAGACTTCTGTTATAAGAGAGATGATTTACAATAAGCCTTACAGTCTAATAATAACCAGAATTGATGGTAATGTATTAAAATTGCAGTTGAGATTAAAACTTGTAAATAAATAAAAATTATGATAAAATAGTAAGAAACACATAAGATTTTTTAGGAGGACTTTGTAAATGAAATTAGGAACAGTTAAATGGTTTGATAGTAAAAAAGGATTTGGATTTATATCCGTAGAGGGAGAAAATGATGTATTCGTGCATTATTCTGCAATACAAGAAGATGCATTTAGAAAAAATTTAGAAGAGGGTCAAAAAGTTCAATTTGATGTAGTTGAAGGAAAAAAAGGTCCTCAAGCTGCAAATGTTGTTAAGTTATAATCCAAGTAAAAATAATAATATGGTAATATAGATTATTACAAACAACAATATGCAATTGTAAAAGAAGCTTTTTAGCTTCTTTTTTATTATGTTTAATGCAAATTGATTATAACTAAGTTCTTGAATAAAAATAATTGAGATAATTTACAAATAAAAAATAATTTAAAATAAGCTGTATAAAAATAATAAGACAGTAATTTCTTTATGACTGTTGTTTTATTATTTTATACAGCTTATTTTAAATTATTTTTATTCAACAAACTAGTTATAATTTAAATATGTATTAATAAGTTTTTATGCATTAGTATAATTTAAAATATTCTAAATAAAAAAATATTTATTTTAGAAAACTAAAGATTAACAAAGCAAAATAATAATATTTTGCAAAAATGAAATGTGAATATTTCATTTTGTATTTAAATAATTTTAATATATATTGTAATTGCAATTATAATATGTTACAATTTAAATGAAAAGAGAGAGAAAACAGTACATAAACATTGATAATACTTGGATTATGCACATTAAATATTAAAGTTGAATAAAATGATAAAAATAAGAAGTTGCAAAATGAATTTTTTTATGCAGCATAGTGATAAAACAATTGCAAAAAAATAAAAAAGAGCATTAATTGAAATATTCTGAAAATGGAGGGGCTATTATGGATAACATGAACACAAATATGAATAAAAAATCATTATATAACTATGGATTACAAAATATAGATACAGCTAATTTGTATAAGGGTATATTTCCATATGATGAAATTCCAAAAATAAGATTTAACAATGTACAAGTACCAATGGATTTACCAGAAAAAATTTGGATTACTGATACTACATTTAGAGATGGACAACAATCTATGCCACCATATACAGCAGAACAAATAGCTAGAATATATGACTATTTACATCAGTTAGATAATAATTCAGGAATAATAAAACAAACAGAATTTTTCTTATATACTGAAAAAGATAGAAAAGCAGTAGAAATGTGCATGGAAAAAGGCTATGAATTTCCTCAAATTACTTCTTGGATAAGAGCTAATAAAGAAGATTTTAAATTAGTAAAACAAATGGGAATTAAAGAAACAGGAATGCTTATGTCTTGTTCAGACTATCATATATTTAAAAAATTAAATATGTCAAGAAAACAAGCAGCAGATATGTATATCTCATTAGTTGAAGAAGCTTTTGAAAATGGTATAGTTCCAAGATGTCATTTAGAGGATATTACTAGAGCAGATTTTTATGGATTTGTAGTTCCTTTTGTAAGTAAACTTGTGGAACTTTCAAAGGAAGCAGGTATTCCTGTTAAAATAAGAGCTTGTGATACATTAGGTGTTGGAGTATCTTATCAAGGAGTAGAACTTCCAAGAAGTGTTCCAGCTATTATACATGGACTTAGATATAATTGTGGCGTTCCTTCAGAGTGCATAGAATGGCATGGACACAATGATTTTTATTCAGTAGTTACTAACTCTACAACTTCTTGGTTGTATGGAGGTTCTTCTGTAAATACTTCTTTATTAGGTATAGGAGAAAGAACAGGTAATTGCCCTCTTGAATCAATGATATTTGAATATGCTCAATTAAAGGGCTCTACTGAAAATATGAATTTAAAAATAATAACTGAAATATCTGATTATTTTGAAAAGGAATTTGGATATGAAACTCCTCCAAGAACTCCTTTTGTAGGAAGTGATTTTAATGTAACTAGAGCAGGTATCCATGCTGATGGAATATTAAAAGATGAAGAAATATACAATGCTTTTAATACGGAAAAGGTACTTGGAAGACCTATAGTTATAGCAGTTAATCAGTATTCAGGATTAGCAGGTATTGCAGCTTGGATAAACACTTACTATAGATTAAAAGAAGATATGAAAATTGATAAAAATGATTCTAGAGTGCATGTTATAAAAGAATGGGTAGATGAACAATATGCTTGTGGAAGAACAACTATAATGCGCAGTGATGAATTAGAAAATATGGTTAAGTTAGTTATGCCGGAAATTACAGAAGTAGCTAGTTAATATAAGTAGACTAATAATAGGAGGAATTTATTATGGGATTAACAGTTGCACAAAAAATTATAAAAAATCATTTAGTTAAGGGAAAAATGATTTCAGGAAGAGAAATAGCTATAAAAATAGATCAAACTTTAACACAAGATTCAACAGGTACTATGGCTTATTTACAATTTGAAGCTTTAGGTATAGATAAAGTTAAAACTAAAAAATCAGTTGCTTATATAGACCATAATATACTTCAAACTGGCCCTGAAAATGCGGATGACCATTTATATATACAAACTGTGGCTAAAAAACATGGAATATATTTTTCGAAACCAGGTAATGGTATATGTCACCAAGTTCATTTAGAAAGATTTGGGATGCCAGGAGAAACTCTTTTAGGTTCTGATAGCCATACTCCAACTGGTGGAGGAATTGGAATGCTTGCCATAGGTGCTGGTGGACTTGATGTAGCAGTAGCTATGGGCGGCGGAGAATATTATATAAATATGCCTAAAATAGTTAAAGTAAACTTAAAAGGAAGTTTAAATCCATGGGTATCTGCTAAAGATATAATATTAGAAGTGCTAAGAAGACTTACTGTAAAAGGTGGAGTAGGAAAAATATTTGAATATTGTGGTGAAGGAGTTAAAAGTTTAACTGTGCCAGAGAGGGCTACTATAACTAATATGGGGGCAGAATTAGGAGCTACTACATCTGTATTTCCAAGTGATGAAGTAACTTATGAATTTTTAAAAGCTCAAGGAAGAGAAGAGGATTATAAAGAAATAAAGGCAGATAAAGATGCAGTTTATGATGAAGAAGTAGAAATTGACTTAAATACATTAGAACCTTTAGCAGCTTGTCCTCATAGTCCAGATAATGTAGTTAAAGTATCTGAAGTTAAAGGAATAAAGGTAAATCAAATAGCTATAGGAAGTTGTACAAATTCCTCCTATGTAGATATGATGAAAGTTGCTAGTATTCTTCATGGAAAAACTATTAAAGAAAATGTATCTTTAGTTATTTCTCCAGGTTCTAAACAGGTATTAACAATGCTTGCTAAAAATGGAGCGCTTGCAAAGCTTGTGGCAGCAGGAGCTAGAATACTTGAATGTGCCTGTGGTCCATGTATAGGAATGGGACAATCACCTTGCACAGATGCAGTATCTTTAAGAACTTTCAACAGAAACTTTGAAGGAAGGTCGGGAACAGTATCTGCTAAAGTATATTTAGTTAGTCCAGAAACAGCAGCAGTATCTGCTCTTACAGGTTACTTAACAGATCCTAGAGAATTTGAAGGAAAAATAGAAGTAAGTATGCCAAAGGAATTTTTAATAAATGATAATTTAATTGTACCTCCAGCAGATAAGGGAGAAGAAATAAAAATAGTAAGGGGACCTAATATAAAGCCTTTCCCTAAAGCTGAAGCTTTAAAAGACAATATAGAAGGAAAAATTCTTACAAAGGTTGGAGATAATATAACTACAGATCATATAATGCCTTCAAATGCTAAACTTTTACCATATAGATCTAATATACCTCATTTATCTAACTATTGTCTTACACCTTGTGATAAGGAATTTCCTAAAAAGGCAAAAGAATTTAATGGCGGATTTATATTAGGGGGAGCAAATTATGGTCAAGGTTCTAGTAGAGAACATGCAGCTTTAGTGCCATTATATTTAGGAGTTAAGGCAGTTTTAGCAAAGTCTTTTGCAAGAATTCATAAAGCTAATCTTATAAATAATGGAATAATGCCTTTGGTTTTTGAAAATGAAAAAGACTATGATGATATAGATGTTATGGATGATATTATAGTTGATAATTCAATAAATCAAGTTAAAGAAGGAAAAGTTATAGTAAAGAATATAACTAAGAATAAAGAATATAAAATGATTTTAGATGTTACAGAAAGACAAAAAAACATGATATTATCTGGTGGTTTAATTAACTTAGTATGTAAATCAAAGTAAGAACTAGTTTGGAGGTTTGTAAAATGGCTTATAATATAACATTAATTCCTGGAGATGGCATAGGACCAGAAGTTATTTATGCAGCAAAGAAAGTTATAGATGCCAGTGGAGTAGAAATAAATTGGGAAGTAGTAGAAGCAGGAAGTAAAGTAATTGATGAATATGGAACACCTCTACCAGATTATGTTTTAGAAAGTATAAATAAGAATAAAGTTGCTCTTAAAGGACCAGTAACTACCCCTGTTGGGAAAGGATTTAGAAGTGTAAATGTAGCTTTAAGAAAAACTTTTAATCTTTATGCTAATATAAGACCTATTAAAACTTATGAAGGAGTACCTTCGAGATATAAAGATGTAGATTTAATAGTAGTAAGAGAAAATACAGAGGATTTATATGCAGGAATAGAGCATATGGTAAGTGAAGATATAGCTGAAAGTGTAAAAATTATATCTAAAAAAGCTAGTGATAGAATAGTGAAATATGCTTTTGAATTAGCTAAAAAGGAAAATAGAAAAAAGGTTACAGCTGTTCATAAAGCAAATATTATGAAATTATCGGATGGTCTTTTCTTAAAATGTTCAAAGGAAATGGCAGAAAAATATAAAGAAATAGCTTTTGAAGATGTTATAGTAGATGCTATGAGTATGAAATTAGTTTTAAATCCAGAAAAATATGATGTATTAGTTATGCCAAATTTATATGGAGACATACTTTCAGATATGGCATCAGGATTAGTAGGAGGACTTGGAATAGTTCCAGGAGCAAATATTGGAGAAGATATAGCCATATTTGAATCTGCTCACGGCTCTGCACCAGATATAGCAGGTCAAGATAAAGCTAATCCTGCAGCAACTATGTTATCAGGAGCTTTGATGCTTAAATATTTAGGAGAATTTAAAGCAGCAGATAAAATAGAAAAAGCTATAGCTAAGGTTTTAAAAGAAGGAAAGCATGTAACTTTTGAACTAGGAGGAAATGCAGGAACTAAAGAATTTACAGAAGCGGTTATAAATGAATTATAATAAAATATAGGTTTTTGAATAAAAAAAGGATTGAAATAATTTGTAAATAGAAAATAATTAAAAATAAGCTGTGCAAAAATAATAAGGCAGCCTAATAAACAGAGTTTGTAAATAATTAGAATAAATTTTAGACACTCTTAGAAGAAAAAATAAAAAAACTCCGTAATTCATCACAGGACGTGATGAGCCAATTTCCGCACCAAGGACGGTGCATAAATTGGGTAGGAGTTTTTTTATTTTTTATTCTTAGAGTGTATTAATGAAATGACTTATTTACAAACTCTGTTTATTAGGCTGCCTTATTATTTTTGCACAGCTTATTTTTAATTATTTTCTATTTACAAATTATTTCAATCCTTTTTTTATTCAAAAACCTATATTTTATTTAAAATTTATTATTTTTATACATAGACTTATGTATAAAAATAATAAATAAAGTATAAAGTTACGTTAAAATAAGTGTTTTTACAGTAAATATAGAAAAAATAAGTATAAATATTAAAAAGACTATTGAATATTTATAATATATAATGTATAATTACATACAGGAAATAGGAAAGGGGAATGAGAGATGAAAAAGTTAATAACTTTAGTTTTATCAGTAGTATTTATTTTTACAATGTTTATTGGATGCGGAAATAGTAATAAGGATGCAAAAGATAGCAATATGAATTCTTTAGAAAGGGTAAAAAAGTCTGGAAAACTTACTATGGGGTTAGACGATTCTTATCCTCCAATGGAGTTTAGAGATTCACAAAATAATTTAGTTGGATTTGATATAGACTTAGGAAAAGAAATTGCTAAAAAATTAGGTGTTAAACCGGAATTTACTATAACTGATTTTAATGGAATAATTTTATCTTTAAAATCATCAAAGTTTGATATGATACTTTCTACTTTAAGTATGACAGAAAAAAGACAAAAAGAAGTATTGTTTACAGAGCCGTATATTGTAGGAGGACAAATTATAGCAGTTAAAAAAGGAAATACTAGTATCACAAAAGCAGAAGATTTAAAAGGAAAATTAGTAGGATATCAATTAGGCTCAACTTCTGAAAATGCAGCTAGAAAAATAGAAGGAATAAAAAATTTAAAATCATATGATAAAGTAACAGAGGCATTTCATGATTTATCTTTAGGAAGAATAGAAGCAATAATAGTAGATGGACAAGTTGGCGGATACTATATGAAAAAAGATGGTGGAGATTATACTATATTAAAAGAAAAATTAACTAAGGAGCCTGTGGGCATAGGATTTAAGAAAGAAGATAAAGAGTTAAGAGATGCAGTTCAAAAAGCTATAGATGAGTTGAAAAAAGAAGGAACTCTTTCAAAACTTTCAATTAAATGGTTTGGATATGATATATATAAAGAATAGATTTTTTTATAAAAAAAGAATATAATATAATTTTGTAGGAGGTGTATATTGTGCCTCCTTATATTTTATTTGATTTTTATTTATTATATGTAATAATTTGCAAGAGTGTATGTATAAATATAATATAAATGCATAAAAAATAAATTTTAATGCATAATTAGGCAAGTTTAAATATATATAATATGCATAATATTTATTTAGTAGTATTGAGAATGTTAAATAGATAACAATTTTAAATTAAAATTTTAAAAATAAATATTAAAAAAGTGTTGCATATTTATAATTTATAATGTATAATTATATGCATAGAAATAAAAAAATTAAATTTATATACAAAATGAATTAAAAAAAGAAAAGAGGAGATTCAACATGAAGAAGTTATTAAGTATGGTTTTATCTTTTGTTTTTGTTTGTGCTTTATTTATAGGATGCGGGGGCAGTCAAAAAAATGAAGAAGCAAAGAATTCACTAGAAAGAGTTAAAAATGCAAAGAAGTTAACAGTAGGATTAGAAGATACTTATCCACCTATGGAATTTAGAGATAATAAAAACGAACTAATTGGATTTGATATAGATATTGCTAATGCTATAGGAAAGAAAATGGGTGTAGATGTAGAAATAGTTCCTACAGAATTTAGTGGATTATTAATGGCTTTAAATGCAGGAAAATTTGATATTTCTATATCAGCTATAAGTATTAATGATGAAAGAAAAAAAGCAGTAGATTTTTCAAAGCCTTATGCTAAAGGTGGTCAAGTAGTTATAGTTAAAAAAGGAGATACTGCAGTTAAAAGCGTTAAAGATTTAAAAGGAAAAACAGTAGGATGTCAACTTGGTACTACAGGAGAAGAAGCAGCTAAAAAAGTAGAAGGATTAAAAGAACTTAAAACTTATGATAAAGCAACAGCTCCATTTCATGATTTAGAAATAGGAAGACTTGATGCAGTGGTAGCAGATGAATTTGTTGGAAGATATTATTTGTCAAAAGAAAAGGATAAATATGATGTAGTAGATTCTATAAATGAAGAACCAATTGCAATAGCTTTCAAAAAAGGAGATAAAGAATTACAAGAAGAAGTTCAAAAAACAATAGATGAATTAGAGAAAGATGGAACACTTTCAAAAATATCTATGAAGTGGTTTGGAACAGATATATATAAGAAATAAGTTTTAATAGTTATGAATAGGGGGACTTGTTTTGGATACCAAAATTTTGTCAGATATAATTCCTATATTGGGCAAAGCTAGTATTATGACAGTAGAATTAACAGTTATTTCTGTATTCTTAGGAACAGTTATAGGAATTGTTGTAGCACTTTTAAAGTTATCAAAAAATAAAGTTTTGTGTGGTATAGCTTCATTTTATACATGGATTATAAGAGGTACTCCAATGCTTTTACAATTATTTTTCTTCTACTTTGGATTGCCTTATGTAGGTATAAAATTAGATCCAATGCCTGCAGCTATAATTGGATTAAGTATAAATTCAGGAGCATATATGGCTGAAATAATAAGAGGTGGGATTATATCTATAGATAAAGGACAATTTGAAGCATGTAAGGCGTTGGGATTTAGCTATATGCAGACAATGAAAAGAGTAATACTACCTCAAACATTTAAAGTAATAATACCTCCAGTTGGTAATGAATTTATTACTATATTAAAAGATACTTCACTGGTTTCAACTATAGCTATGACAGAACTTATGAGATCAGCACAACAAATATATGCAGCTAATTTTAGACCAATGGAACCTTTTTTTATAGCAGGTTGTTTATATTTAATAATGACAACAGTATTTACAGTAGTATTTTCGTTTTATGAAAAAAAATTATCTGTATATTAATAAATTGGGAGGTATATATTAAATGGAATGTGCAAAAAATGATTTTGTTGAAAATACTTGCATGATAGAAGTTTCAAATATAACAAAAAAATTTAATGATTTAGTAGTATTTAAAAATTTAGATTTAAAGGTAAAAAAAGGAGAAGTTTTAGTTATAATAGGTCCTTCAGGTTCAGGTAAAAGTACATTTTTAAGATGTTTAAACCATCTAGAAGAAATTAACTCTGGAAAAATATTTATTGAAGGAGAAGAATTAGATGGAAAAGATAAAAATTTAATAAGAAAAATCACTACTAAAATGGGAATGGTTTTTCAAAACTTCAATCTTTTCCCTCATATGACAGTACTTGAAAATGTTATGGAAGCTCCTATTATTGTAAAGAAAGAAAGTAAAGAAGCAGTATTAGATAGAGCAAAGAAGCTTTTAAATAAAGTTGGATTAGAAGATAAAATGGATTATTATCCATCAAAATTATCTGGTGGGCAAAAACAAAGGGTAGCTATTGCAAGAGCTTTAGCTATGAATCCTGATATAATGTTATTTGACGAACCAACTTCTGCCCTAGATCCTGAATTGGTTGGAGAAGTTTTAAATGTTATGAAGGACTTAGCAAGAGAAGGAATGACAATGTTAGTAGTAACTCATGAAATGGGATTTGCTAAAGAAGTGGCAGATAGAGTTATATTTATGGATGGCGGTAATATTGTAGAACAAGGAACACCAGAAGAAATATTTAATAATCCAAAAGAACAAAGAACTAAGGAATTTTTACAAAAGGTAAAGTAAAATTAAATATATAAAAAATGTTCATAATAATAAATATTATGAACGTTTTTTAAAAGTTGTATGCATAATTATTCAAGATAGTGAATAATTAAAAATAATTTATTGGAGGTAATAAAAATGACAAATGTAAAAGATAAAGTAGTATTAGCTTATTCAGGAGGACTTGATACATCAATAATTATTCCTTGGCTTAAAGAAAACTATGATTTAGATGTAATTGCTGTTTGTTTAGATGTAGGACAACAAGATGATATGGAAGCAGTTAAGGAAAAAGCTATAAAAACAGGTGCAGCTAAAATATATATAGAGGACTTAAAAGAAGAATTTGTAAAAAATTATTTATTTAAAGCCATAAAAGCTGGAGCATTATATGAAGAAAAATATATGTTAGGAACTTCTTTAGCAAGACCATCTATGGCAAAAAGACTTGTAGAAATAGCACATAAAGAAGGAGCTAAGTATATATGTCATGGATGTACAGGAAAGGGAAATGATCAAGTACGTTTTGAAGTTGGTATAGCTTCCTTTGATCCAACTATAAAAGTGATTGCTCCTTGGAGAATATGGGATATAGAATCTAGGGAAGATGCTATAGACTATGCAAATTTAAAGGGAGTAGATGTTCCAGTTACAAAAGAAAAAATTTATTCAAGAGATAAAAATTTATGGCATGTAAGTCATGAAGGAGGAGACTTAGAGGATCCTAAAAATGAACATAAAACAGATATATATCTTATGACTACACCACCAGAAAAGGCTAAAGATGAAGTAAGTTATGTGGAAATATACTTTGAAAAAGGAGAACCTAAAAAATTAGATGGAAAAGAAATTTCTCCTGTAGAACTTATAGAAGTTTTAAATAAAATAGGTGGAGAAAATGGTATTGGAATAATTGATATTGTGGAAAATAGATTAGTAGGAATGAAATCAAGAGGAGTATATGAAACTCCAGCAGGAACAATACTTTATGCAGCTCATAAGGAACTTGAAAGATTAACTTTAGACAAGCTTACTTTACACTTTAAATCCATAGTAGCTCAAAAATATGGAGAATTAGTTTATGATGGACTTTGGTTTACTACTTTAAAAGATGCTTTAGATGGATTTATAGATGTTACACAAGAAAATGTTACTGGAAGTGTTAAATTAAAACTATACAAAGGAAACATAATGGTAGCAGGAATAGACACTAAATATGCACTTTATGATGAAGCTATTTCATCCTTTGGAGCTAGTGACTTATATAATCATAAAGATGCAGAAGGATTTATTAATTTATTTGCTCTTCCAAGTAAAATAAATGCTTTAAAAAATTTAAATAAATAACAGAAAGGAAGAGTATTATGAAACTATGGGGTGGACGATTTAAAAAAGCAGAAAATAAATTAATGGAAGACTTTAATAGCTCTTTGAGTTTTGATAAGAGGTTATTTTATGAAGATATAGAAGGAAGTATTGCTCATGTTAGCATGTTAGCTAAGTGTGGTATTTTACAGGAAAATGAAAAAGATACTATAATTAAAGGCTTAAATTCTATATTAGATGATATAAATGAGGGAAAGCTAAAAATAGAAGGTGACTACGAGGATATTCACAGTTTTATAGAAACTAATTTAATATTAAAAATAGGACAAGTTGGCAAAAAACTTCATACAGCTAGAAGTAGAAATGATCAAGTAGCTGTAGATATGAAATTATATGCTAAAAAAAGTACAAAAAATGTTATTGAAGCCATTGAGAATTTACAACAGGTTATAAAGGAATTAGGAGAAAAGAATAAAGTAATAATGCCAGGATATACTCATCTACAAAGAGCTCAACCAGTAACTTTTAAATATCATATAATGGCGTATTACTACATGTTAGAAAGAGATAGAAAAAGATTATTAAATGCTTTAGAAGTAATGAATGAAAGTCCTTTAGGATGTTGTGCTTTAGCTGGAACAACTTACAATACAGATAGAAATTATACTGCTTTAAAATTAGGATTTAATAATCCAGTAGATAATTTTATGGATGGTGTAAGTGATAGGGATTATATAATAGAAATTATATCTGATTTTTCAATAATAATGATGCATTTAAGTAGGCTAAGCGAAGAACTTATATTATGGAGTAGTAGTGAATTTGGATTTGTAAAAATAGATGATGAATTTGCTACAGGAAGTAGTATAATGCCTCAAAAGAAAAATCCTGATGCAGCGGAATTAGTAAGAGGAAAAACTGGAAGAGTATATGGTAATTTGATGTCTATATTAACTACAATGAAAGGTATTCCACTTGCTTATAATAAGGACATGCAAGAAGATAAAGAACCATTTTTTGATGCGTTAGATACAGTATTAAGCTGTATAAATATTATGACAGGTATGCTTTCAACTTTGGAAGTAAAAGGGGAAAATACTATAAAAGCAGTTAAAAAAGGATTTTTAAATGCTACAGAAGCAGCAGATTATCTAGTAAATAAAGGTGTAGCTTTTAGAGATGCACATAAAGTAATAGGGGAAATAGTACTTTATTGTGAAGAAAAAAATAAATCTATAGAGGATTTATCTTTAGAAGAATTAAAAAAATT
The DNA here is from genome assembly GCF_001758365.1 of Clostridium acetireducens DSM 10703. Lineage (GTDB taxonomy): Bacteria > Bacillota > Clostridia > Clostridiales > Clostridiaceae > Clostridium_C > Clostridium_C acetireducens. The sequence goes on along the minus strand of NZ_LZFO01000039.1, from coordinate 3,749 downwards.
TAATTCATTATTTAAAGAAGATGTATATGAGTTTATAAACTATGAAAATACCTTAAGTAGAGGTATAAAAAAAGATATTATAGGGTAATTAAAAATATATTTCAAGAATTAAGTTATGAGTTTTGTTGAAAAAAGTTTTTAAATGAGTTATAATGAGACACATAAAGAAAAGTGAATATTTTAGGATAGAGGTGCGGTATTTAAGAGTATCTTTGCAGAGGTAAGCACAATGAAGCAATGAGAAAGGAAATGTCCGCCGAAGTGTACAGTTGATGCTTTAAGGCTGTATGGCTGGTTTTGCGTAGAATATATGCAAGGCTGTCACAAATTTAATTTTGTGGAGAGCTATCATTCAAATTGTAAAGAACATTTGTGTCTACATGCCTTGAGTGATTTTGCTCAAGGCTTTTTGTTATGATTATGCCTTCTCCTAAAAAAGATTCACTTTAAATTATAAGGAGGATAAACATGAAAAAGAAGAGTTTTATTTTTTCTGGAATTTTAATTTTTTTATTTTTATTTTCAACTACTGCTTTAGCAGCAGATGTAGATATTGCTAAAGTAGCAGCACAAAATGCACAAAAGTTTGGAATTTTAACAATTTTACCACCATTTTTAGCAATAGTATTGGCTTTTATAACTAAAAACGTTGTTATATCACTAAGTTTAGGAGTTTTATCAGGAAGTTTTTTAATTAGCTTAAATGGAGGAAATATATTTTCTGCACTACTTAATTCATTTTTAGATCTTGTAAGTAGAGTATTAGGCTCTCTTGCTGATCCTTGGAATGCTGGTATTATTCTTCAATGTATGACTATAGGAGGACTTATTGCATTAATTTCTAAAATGGGAGGAGCTAGAGCTGTAGCAGAATCTTTAGCTAAAAAAGCCAAAACTCCAATGAGTGCTCAAATAATTACTTGGTTTTTAGGATTACTTGTATTCTTTGATGATTATGCAAATTCTCTTATAGTAGGTCCTATAATGAGACCTGTAACAGATAAATTAAAGATATCAAGAGAAAAATTAGCATTTATAGTAGATGGCACAGCAGCACCAATTGCAGGTATAGCTTTGATTTCAACTTGGATTGGATATGAAATAAGTTTAATAAAAGATGCATATGCATCTATAGGACAAACATCTGTAAATGCTTATGGTGTATTTATTCAATCAATTCCCTATAGATTTTATAATGTATTAATTTTAATATTTATAGTATTAACAGCTGTTTTAGGAAGAGAATTTGGACCTATGTATAAAGCAGAAAGAAGAGCAAGAACTACAGGAAAGTTATTATCAGATACTGCAAAGCCTATGGTTTCTTCAGAAGTTACAGCTTTAGAACCTAAAGAAGGAATAAAGTTAAGTATTTGGAATGCTATTATACCAATAGGAGTATTGTTAATTGGAGCTTTTGCTGGTTTTTACTTTAATGGATATAATGCTATAATGGGCGGAGAAGATAAAGCATTAATTAATTTAATGACTACTGAACCAGCTTCTTTTACAGCTATTAGAGAGGCTTTCTCAGCTTCTGATGCTAGTGTAGTTTTATTTCAAGCAGCATTATTTGCAAGTATTGTTGCTATAGTTATGGGGTTATCACAAAAGTGTTTTAAAATGGGAGAAGCTATTGATATATGGATAGAAGGAATGAAGTCTCTTATCATAACAGGTGTTATATTGCTTTTAGCATGGTCATTAAGTTCTGTTATAAAAGAATTGGGAACTGCTAAGTTTTTAGTATCCATATTATCTAATACTATACCTGCATTTTTACTTCCAAGTATAATATTTATATTTGGATCAATTATATCTTTTGCTACAGGAACTTCTTATGGTACTATGGGTATATTAATGCCACTTACAATACCACTTGCATATGCTATATCACCGGATCCTAATTATGTAGTATTATCAGCTAGTGCTGTTTTAACTGGTGCAATATTTGGAGACCATTGTTCTCCTATATCTGATACAACTATACTTTCATCTATGGGTTCTGCTTGTGACCATTTAGATCATGTTAAGACTCAAATTTATTATTCATTAACTATAGCAGCCTGTGCTATATTGTTTGGATATATACCAGCAGGATTAGGTTTACCAATTTATATTGTATTGCCTTTAGCAATTATTTTATTAGTATGCTTAGTTCTTTTCGTAGGAAAACCAGTGGATGTGAAGGATGAAAAATCAAGTGCTAAAACTGTTTTAAAAGAAAGTGCAAATGCGTAAAAACCTTTCTCAAAAAATATAAATAAAAAGTGCTTTAGTAATTGCTGAAGTACTTTTTCTATTTTAGGTTATTGAATAAAAAATTCTTGAGATAATTAGCAGATAGAAAATAATTAAAAATAAGCTATATAAAAATAATAAGGCAGCAGGCATAAAGAGAGTTTGGAAATAAGTCATTTCATTAAGACACTCTAAGAATAAAAAAACAAAAAACTCCTACCCAATTTATGCCCCGTCCTTGGGGCGGAAATTGGCTCATCACGTCCTGTGATGAATTACGGAGTTTTTTTATTTTTTCTTCTAAGAGTGTCTAAAATTCATTCAAATTATTTCCAAACTCTCTTTATGCCTGCTGCCTTATTATTTTTATATAGCTTATTTTTAATTATTTTCTATCTGCTAATTATCTCAAGAATTTTTTATTCAATAACCTATATTTAATTTATTTATTCTAATAAGCAGTATGCTTTAATGCTACTTTTACAGCACCATATAATAGCGTAGTAGCAATAAAATTTATTACAGTGGCTGGAAGTACTACTGTTACCATTAATACGCTTAAAGGTGCTGGTAAGCCGAATAAAAACAATGCAGATACTAAAAATGTAGTGCCACTTATAAGAGTACCTATTATAGATACTAAACCTACTTTTATATAATCATTATTAATGTTTTTAACTAATTTACATATTACATATAAGCATTGACAAGTTATAAGCTTGTCTATAATATTTGGTATTTGACCACCTGGAAAAGTTGTAGTAGCTGCAGTTAGTATACCAGCCACAATACTTATTATAACTACGTTTTTATAATCATTGTTAATAAATAGCGCTATAAACAACATTGCTAGTAAAAAGTCTGGTTTCATTCCCATTAAAAGTGGAGGTGATATTTGGTGTAATATTAAGCCTATGGCTAAAAATAAAGAACTGATTATTGATTTTTTTAAATTCATATAAAGCATCTCCTTTAATTATTATAATTTTATATAATTTACATAGAATTTTTAATAATACAGTTCATAACATAGAGAACACCTCCTAAAAATTTGTAAAATAAAAAAACTTCATCCAACAATAGGACGAAGTTTACTCGCGGTACCACCTAAATTATGCTTTTAAAGCATCTCTCATTTCAGATACTAACATATCCTAACTGCTATAACGTGCAGTATTACGGTAAAGCCTACTCTAATTAAATTTCGGTTTACTTCTCCCAGACCCATTCACTACATCTTATAGTATTGAGCTTACACCACCCTCAACTCGCTAAAACTAAAGTATATAGTTACTATTTCTGTTCTTAGAATTTGATTTATAAAAGTATTTTATCAGGTTAATTGTAAAATGTCAAGAATAAATTGCAAAAATAAATATTACTTAAATTGCAATATTAAATGCAACACCCCTGTGAAAAAATCATGTAGAATAGGACTGACAATAGTCAAAATCAGCCTTAAGCCCATCTTAATAATAACAGGAGATGGAGTGCATGGGTTTGTCAAG
>NZ_LZFO01000038.1 GCF_001758365.1 Clostridium acetireducens DSM 10703 | reverse complement strand
GGGGTTGGGGGGGTGCTAAAAGTGGAGGATTTATCCGACACTTCCCCCCCAATTACTTTACCTTTTTTTATTTAATACTATATCTTAAAGCATTTTTGTAAGTTCTCGCACAACTGAAAATTTCATCTTCATCGTGCTTTAGGTAACTTGATTGAACTATTTTAAAACTTCTATGTACTTTAAATTGATTTTTAGGCAAATTAAAAGACAAACTAGGAAATAATTCTCCTAACTTGTCCAATTTAATTCTAGTTCTTAAAGTATTATCTAATATATCTACCCAAATATGTTCGTGTAAATTGTATTCTTTTATTATGTTATAGAAATAATCTGCATCATGCTTTTCTACAATTTTTGTAAAAATTGGATATTCTAATATTTCATCATAATATTTTTTAAATATATCTTTATTAAAATAATATTGTTTAAAAGCTACATCTATAGATATAAGCAATTCTAATTGTTTCTCTGTAAGATTAGATAAATCTATATTATAATAAGATAATATTGTTAATAGTGTACTTCCCGCAAACTTTTCTGTATAATTTGATTTACCTATTTTCAATATTGTATTTAAATTTGCTGATTTAGGGTTATTTACTGTTACATGATTTCCCCAACATTTACCCCTTACTAAATCCATGTCAACTCCGATACATTTTTTTACTTCTGCATCTGTTTTATATAGATTATTAAAATCATAAAAAACATCTATATTTAAGTTTGGGAATAATTTTTGTAATATTATACAACTAAATAAACTATCTATATCATCACTTAAACATAGATTTTCCTCTTTCATAAGATTTTCTTGACAAAATTTTGGAAACTTTTGTTTGATTTCTTTTTTCATACTGAATGAGAAGTATACCTCTCACACTTTGCTACATTTTGAAGTCCTACCGATTATGTTTTAAACATTTTATTTATTTCAAACATTTATAAATCTCCTTCTTGTATTTATAGTTTTTTGTCCAGTTCTCTCCTTTTTTTGAACAAATGTGGTCTTATCGTCTTTCTTAAAATAATTTTTTCTATACAAATTTAAAACTCCCACTTTAATCTCATTTTTATTTATGGACTAAAGTAAGAGAGCTATATTGTAAGTTCTCATTTTTTCACTTCCTTTCATTTTTTAATTTAATTTTGTTTGATTTTTATTTTTTAACATTCTACTCCAAATTTATTTATTATTAAATAATTTACATCTTCTTCATTTTCTGTTTTTAAATCTATTAGTATATTGTTATATTCTTTGCTATATTCAACTTTTTCTATTTCTCTTAAATCGCATACACTACACACAGAATAATCGCTTAAATCTAATTGCTTTAATGTATTGTCATATTTGTCTATAAAATACACATAATTGTCGATTTTTTTTTTATTGTTCCAATTTCTTAATATTTTTTCCATTTTTATTCCTTCTTTCTATTATTTATTTATTGTTTAATATGTCTTTTGTAAAAACAAATATAAAAACTAAAAATACTATTAATATTGCTATATTCATTATTTTTCACCTTCCTTTTTATTTGATTTTTTAGTTTTAACTTCCTTAGCCATTTCTTCTACTTTATCTATATTTTTTTCATTCTTCTTTTTTTCTGCAATTTTGTAAACTGCATTTATATATTTTTCTTCCCATTCTTCGCTATAGGAGGTTTTTCTGTTTTCTACCATACTTATATAATTTTTAGAAATTCCTAACTCTTTTCCTAGTTCTATTTGTGAAATTCCGTGTAATAATCTTAAAAATTTTAATTTTTCTGCACTTAGCATTTATATCAATTCCTTTCTTTTTTTATTTTATTTTTACATTAACATCTGACCTAAAATTTAAGGAGAGTGAGAAATTCCCACCCTCCTATATGTATGTACTATGCTATTGTCTTTCTTAAAACTACTACACCGCTATCGTTTATTAACTTACAAGCGTATATGTAATCTCCAACAATGTCAGAGCAATGAAGTTTTTCTTCTCTTTCTTCTACAATATCTATATCTCTTTTTTCCATATAAGCTAAAGAGTTTTTCTTTATAATAAAAGATACTGCTTCATTTTTTGTGCTATCATATGTGCCATGGTCAGCCATAAAAACTGGAATTCCACGGAAGAATCCTATACAACCATTCCTTACAATTCCATTACCAGACATAGTATCTGTTCTACTTGTTACAAATTCATTCATATTGTAAAATGAAGATGCAACTAATGAATTAACTACTATACCCGCCATTTCATCAGTATCTTGTTCATCTCCGAATAAAAGTAATGCTTGATTTATCTCGTCTGCAGTTATTGCTTTAGCGTTAGCAGTAGCACTCTTTAAAGGACTTGTTAAAGCTTCTTCTACTAAATCCTTATCCAATTTTCTAGCAAAAACTATTGCCTGTTGTTTACTTGCTTCTTCGATATGATTACCCATCGCGGTCATATCATCAATATCATATACTCTTACTATTTTATCAATCATTTTAATTTTTGCTTGGCTTGATGTCTGTTCTAATTCTGATATTGTAGATTGTTTTCCTTTTACAACTTCCTCACAATCTGAAATTGTTTTAAATTTTGGGAACGTTACAGTATCACCAACTGTTGTATTTTTAAGTATTCCTAAATTTGTTGCTAACCCCGCTATTTTCACCTTTCCCTCGAATTTTTCTCTTACTAATCCAGCGTAAACTGCTGGTACTATTAAATTTGCCATATAAATCTACTTCCTTTCATTTTTAAATTTATTTTTATTTATAAAGGGGTAGCCCAAAATAGGCACACCCCTTAATTACTTGCTTAATTTGTTATAAAGTTCCTCGTTTGATTTAAATAAATTCATTCTCTCCATATAAGACATTTTAGTAAATTGTTCCTTTGTAATTGTGTCTTTAGTTGCATTATGTTTGTTTGGTTTATAAGAGTTATCTAAACTAGAATTATTAATATGTTTAGTTAAAACCTCTTTAACTTCTCCTAAATAACTTTCTACATCTTCTACCCCTTCTAATCTTAAAAAATTAGCAAGTTGTGAAGGTAAACCGTTATCTGTTAAAGTTTCAGATACTTTTAACTGTAATTCTTTTGCTTGCACCTCTTTTTCCTTATCTTCTAATGCTCTTATTCTGTTTTCAAGTTCAATTTGTTCAGGACTTTTTTCTACTGGAGTAAGCTCCTTTATTTTATTCTCCATATCCTTTATTTTTTTACTGTATTCTGTCCTAACCCTATCAGTTTCACTTTGTAATTTTTTGTTTAATTCTTCTTTTGTAAATGTTTTTACTTCTTCTACTTCCTTATTTTCCTTTGTGTTTAATACCTCTTCTGTAGTTTCTAAATTTAAATTTTCTTGTTCCATAATAAATTCCTCCTCTTTAAGTTTCTTATAATAATCCCTTTTTCCACACTTTTGAGGAATAAGTTACTACTATAAAACCCTTATTTTTTTATTAATTTAATAAATTCCATACCTACACCACAAATAAGACCTTGTAAGGCACTTTAACTTATAATAGGTATAATTGGTCTAGTAAACAATAAAGTGCCTTACAAGGTCTTATTTGCTATGTAAATATGGAATAAAATAATCTTTGTTTAAATCGTTCTAGTTTCTCTTTCTCTTATAATTACTCATTTTGCTATATAACTCTTAAAATTGCCATTTTTTTGACGTAGCAATGCGGTTTAACGTACTTCTAAATTATATTATTTTGTACTAAGTAGTTTTTTATTTTATTAATAGTTTGTTTAGATACTTTTCTATCTGCATTTATAAAATGCGATAATGTACTTTTGTGTATATTAATCTTATTAGCTATATAATTATATTTAATTCCAGTTTTTCTTACATAATTTTTTAATTTTTTTCTTATTATTTCTCCTTCCATTTTTTTAATCTCTCCTTAATTTAACTTAATTTATACTTAATTTATATATATTTACACCAATAAAAGTTGCTTTAAAAAAATAAAATAAAAGGAGTACCCTTCTAAGAGTACCCTTCTAAGAAATCAAACAAAAATTTCCAATATATATATATATTAATGTAATTAATATTCAAAATAATAGCGTAGTTTTTAAAAACTACGCCTTTTTTAATGAACTTTTAAAAATTAATAGTTAGTTAGTGTTCGAAAAAAAACACTATAAAAAATTTAAGAATCAACATCCAGTATCCATTTTTTGGATGCTCATTTTTAAATTTTCTTTTTTTGTTCTTCTCTCTACTACACTATACAAATCGGCACATTTCTTGAAAAAGTACCTTCAAATGTAGTCATATCAATGGTTTAGAGGTGGTTTCTATTTTCTTAACATTCCTTTTTTTTCTTAATTTTCTCATACTTTTCTTTGCTATATCTCTTGTTTGTTTTAACTTTATTTCCCTAGCACATGAAGGACAATATTTAGTTTTATTTGATAGTCCTCCCTAATAGGAACAGAACAAAAGTGGTCTTATCCTAGTCATACCAACGGTTTAGCGTATGTTTGTAAAAATCCTTATTTTTTAACGATGTGCTTCAAACGTAGTCGTATCAATGGTTTAGAGGTGGTTTCTATTTCGTCCGAATCTTGTTTTATTGATTTTTCATATTTTTTTGGTACTCCCTCCTATTAAAGCACGTCTATCAAAAGTCCGAAACTTGTTGGTATGACTACGTTAGGAGGTGATTTTTTTACTCAAAATTTTTATCATTTTTTTATTTTCTTTTCTTTAAAATAACATTATTATTCTCTTACACTATAAGGATTTGCACAATTTTATTTTTATACCCTCTAAACCCACTAGTACCAATGGTTTAGAAGATTTCAAGTTTGGTGGTTATTTTCTATTTTTGTTGTATTTTTCTACTACCTAAACTACACCCTTTATAATCGTTCCAATTTCTCTTTCTCCTATCATTATTCATTTTTCTATACAACTCTTAAAATTGACGTTTTTTCTACGTAGCATCAATGGTTTAGAGGGTATTAAGTAAGCTATTAAAAATTTCTTTATGATTTTTTAATAGCTTTTCTTCTACAATATGCCCTCCATCTTTTATTGTTTGTTTGAGAATTAGTAGCAAATCTTTATTTACACTATTTCTTACTCCAATTATTTCCTTACCTTTTTTACTTTTCATTTTTCCAAAGCCAACATAAGTATGACTATATACTTTTATTTTACATGGCTCTTTTAAAGCTTCTATTCCTTTTATTACTCCAATTATTAACATTCTATTTGAAGTCGTATTTATATCTTTACCTTCTATCAATTTTCTATATCCTTTGTATTCTAGTATTACTTTATAAGTACCTTCTCTTTCAATATTTCTTGAACCCCTTACATACATATTTACTTCTTTCATATAATCACCTATATTATTTATTTTAGTTATTATTTAATTTTACTATATTTTTTAATCTTTTAAAATAATTCCCTAGGGGATTCTAGGAAACGGAATTCCCTCCCTCCTAAATCCTAGAATATAGTTTTATCCTAGAATTTAAGAAGGTGTATTGTAATTCCCCTTTTTCATCTGAGGTATCCGTATACACCACCATAATCTCACGATTACGGTTATCTATTCAAAGGTAATTCTACCTTAACTCGCTCATTTCGTGCCACTATCAAGATTTTAGATAATCCCTCTGCTCATATGAGCAACACTACGTTATCCTTGTACAATGAGTTTTTTGCCCTCCTCCCCTGTGCCAACCAACAGGTTCACCGAGGGCGTATCACCCTCTTACGCCCACCATATAGTTACTTATTATTAATTCTAATAAGTCCATAACTATGAGTTTTTTATTTAATTGTGTTATTCCTTTAACCACAACACCTAATCCCCTAAAAAAGGGTATAGGAAACAAACCCTACTTGACTATATTTTTTGAAAATGATATAATCAAGAGGAATTGAATATTTTGGTCAATATTTAATTTTATTGAATTAAGTATTTAGTGATATTTAATTGAAAAGGTAGATGTGAACTACCTTTATTTTTTATCTATAAATCTAACGTGTAACCCTCTTATCGCTTTCTAGTACGCTATGTAGTAGAAAACAAGCCACGTCTAACATTATTTAATTAATACCATTCCACAGTACCATCTAATTTCTGATATACTCTAATCCAATCTCTATTTTTAAAATTTACTTTTATGGAATTAATAACATTATTCATTTTAAAATTTTCAAAATCTTTTATTTCTTGTCTATATTCTTCTGACATTAAATTGTAATAATAATTAAATAATTCTTGTTTAGTCATTTTTTTCTACCTCCTCATCTTAAATTCATTAATGGACTGGTCTTGATACTCATTTCAACCACGTTTTTATCTTCTAAACTTTCTAAATATCTCTTTGTTATATTAATACTCTCATGTCCTAACAACCTCGATAAACTATATACATCTAATCCATTTTTTAACTGTGTCTGTGCAAAATAATGTCTTATTGTATGCGGACTACATCTTATATCTTTTCTTACATTTGCTTTCTCTCCTGCAATTTTAACAACTCGCTCAACCGCTTCTATTGTTAAAGGTTTATTTCTATAACTTAAAAAATAATTATTATAATGTAAAATATTATCTTTTAAATAAACATCTCTAATCCTTTCATACTTAATCATTATTTTTTTAAGATATGGACTTATTGGAACTACTCTTTCCTTATTGCCTTTACCTTGTATATAAATTACTGTTTCTCTTACATCTAATCTAGTCAAAGAACATAATTCATTGTTTCGTACTCCTGTGTCAATCAAAGTTGCAATTATACATTTATTCCTTGCTTGAATATAAGTTTTATAAGAATATACTTCTAACATTTTCTTTATTTCTTTATCATTGAAAGTTTTAATAATAACTTTCTTTTCTTTTAACCAACTAACTTTTTTTGCTACGTTAATACAGTAACCTTCCGCTTGACAATATTTAAAGAAACTTCTAATATTTTTTAGTATGTTATTTATATAAACTTCACTTAATCCTTTTTGTTGTAAATAAGATAAATATTTTTTAATATGAATTTTACTTACTTCTTCAAGTTCTGTAATTTCAAATTCATCTTGAATGTATTTAGTGAACTTTAAAATATTATTCTTATAACCTTTGATTGTTCTTTTCGCATAATTTTTTATTGTAATTTCATAGATGTATTCTCTAACTGCATCTTTTATTTGCAAAATATAAATACCTCCTTTGCAAGTACAATATACTTTACAAAGAAGGTATTTATATTACTTAACATTTTGTTACGTTTTTTGTTAAGTGTTCCTTAAACTCTTCAATTTTTAAGATTAAAATTTTTTATTCAACCTCGTTAAACCGTTGATATTGCTATTATCCTTCAAATTCCTCTGGAAATTCAGCATTATGCCAAACATTTTGAACATCATCATCATCTTCAAGAGCATCTATAAGTTTTTGTATTTTAGGTGAATCTTCTATAGTAACATCTACAGTATTATCTGGAATCATTGCAACTTCTGCAGATATAAACTCATATCCAAATTCCTCTAATTTTTCTCTTACTGATGAAAATTCTTCAAAAGCAGTAATTATTTCAAAAACTTCCTCAGAAGGAATGAAATCTTCTGCTCCAGCATCTAAAGCTTGCATCATTATTTCATCTTCATCCATATCTTCTTTTCTTTCAATAACTATTTCACCTTTAGTTTGGAACATCCAAGCAACACATCCTGTTGCTCCTAAATTTCCACCATTTTTATCAAATGCATGTCTTATATTTCCTGCCGCTCTATTTTTATTATCTGTTAATACATCAACTATTACTGCTACTCCACAGGGTCCATAACCTTCATATATTATTTGTTCATAACTTACTCCTTCTAGTTCTCCTGCTCCCTTTTTTATAGCTCTAGTTATAGTATCTTGAGGCATATTGTTAGCTTTTGCCTTAGCTATAACATCTCTTAATTTAGCATTTGTTTCAGGATTTGAACCTCCATTTTTAGAAGCTATAATTAATTCTTTTCCTATTTTTGTGAATATTTTTCCTCTTTTAGCATCATTTTTACTCTTTTTAGCTTGTATATTATGCCACTTTGAATGTCCTGACATTATTTTAGCCTCCTAATCTTTAATTTTATATAAAATTTATTAATTTAAATTCATATTAAAACTTTAATTTTAAAACAAACAGGTTAATCTAGGATAAATAATAAAATACCTCAATAATTATACCATATAAATTAATATTAGTTCAAACTTAAATACCTTTATTATAAATTAATTAATTATTTTATATAGCCTATTTTCAAGCTTAAAATATAAATCTTCTTTTCCTAATTTTATACTACACTTTCCAGAAGTACATTCTATAATATCACATTTAATCTTTTCTATTTTACTTAATTCACAATACATTTTTATATTTACTTTATCTGTATACTCTATATCTTCTATATGCCATGAATTTTTGCCAAACAAATATTGTATTTTCCCATTTAAATCATAATCTATAGTTAAATTTAATGGACAGGCATTTACTTTTTCTACTATGCCACCTTCTTTTATAGCCATAGCTGCTGCTTTAGAATAAGCCCTTACAAGACCACCAGTTCCTAAAAGTATTCCTCCAAAATATCTTGTAACTACTACTACTGCATCTGTAACATTATTTTTTTTTATAACGTCTAATACAGGAATACCTCCTGTACCTTGAGGTTCTCCATCATCACTATATCTTTGTATTCCCATATTCTCTCCTATTATATAAGCATAAACATTATGTCTAGCTTCTTTATTTATGCTTTTAATATTATTTATAAATTCTCTTGCCTCTTCTTCACTGCCAACTCTTTTTACATATCCAATAAATACAGATTTTTTCTCTTCAAATTGTGCTGAAGCTTCATCTTTTATGGTTATATAAGCCATATTACTACTCCCCTTTATTTTCTAAGTCTTCTATAAAACTTTTGCATAATTTTTTTAAATAGCTCTTTTCAGTTTTATCATATATATTTTTTATTTTATCTAAAGCCTTTTCACTTTTAATTTTTATTAAAGCTTTTATTGCATAATAAACTACTTGAGAATTTTCATCACTAAGTGCCCTTATTAAAGCTATTTCAAAAATATTATTTTGTATTTTTCCCATAGCTGATACAGCCATTCTTCTTACATTAACATGATTATGTACTAATGCCTTAACTAATATATCTTTACATTCTAAACTTTTTAATTCACCAATTATCCAAACAGCTACTTCTTTTTCCCTTGTTCTCATATCTGTATAGTTATCTTTTATAAACTTTATAAAATTATCCTTATTAACATCATCTAATTTGTTTAATGTATCAATTTTATCTTGTTTTCCTGACTTGCACATAATTTTAAATAAATCTTTTTCATTACTACTCTTAGCTAAAATACCATACTTAATTTTTCCATTTAAAATATGCTGCTTAACAATTTCTTTATCTAAATTTCTTATTTTACATATAACTTCTACAGTTTTTCCTTCTAAATATAAAAAATAGGTTATTTGTTCTTGTGAATAACTTTCAATACTATTCCAATTAAATTTTAATAAACTATTATTCATATTTATTCCCCATTTCAAGTAGAGAATTTATTATTTTTATTCCCTTCTCTATTTCTAATTTATCAACCTGCGAAAAACTAATTCTAAAATACTTTTTACCATGGTAGATATTTTTATAGAATAAAATTCCCGGAGTAATTAAAATTTTATTCTTCTTACACTCATTAAAAAGCTTCATACAGTCTATATTTATATTATCATTTATTTTTAAATAAAAATGAAGCCCCCCTCCTGGATCAAAAAAAGTAACTTTATCTGATAATATTTTATTTATACACATTTTCATAAATTCATATCTATCCTTATACACTATTTTTAAATTATTTATGTACTTTTTCCAAAAACCTTTATTTATATATAAATCTAAAGCTCTTTGCATAAGGCTAGATGTAGATATATCCGTATTCACTTTAGAGTTTTGAATAGCTTCTTTGAATTTTTTAGGAGATATTAAATATCCTATTCTTATACCTGGTAAAAATATTTTAGAAAAACTCTTTATGTATATAACTCTGTCATTTTCATCTAAACTTTTAAAACTTTTATACTCTATATTACTATCATAAATTAATTCAGATAAATAATCATCTTCTATAATATAAAAATTATATTTTTCAGCCATTTCAAGAATTTTTTTCTTTTCATCTAAATTATAGCTCATACCAGTAGGATTTTGAAAATAGCTCATAGTATAAAAACACTTTACTTTATTTTTTTTTAATATTTTTTCAAATTTATCTAAATCTATTCCATTTTCATGAATTTCCAATTCAAATATATTTGTTCTTCTCCACTTAAATACAGATAACGCTCCACTATATGTAGGTTTTTCCACTATGACTTTATCATTTACATTAATAATAGCTTTAGACACTATATCAATACCTTGCTGTGCTCCTGAAACTATAAGTATATCATCTATATCTTTATGATTATTCCAAAAAAATTTACTTATACTATTTCTTAACCCTTCATAACCTAAAGTCTCTTGATAAGCTAATGCTTCTACTCCATCTCTATCTAAAACTTCATTTATAACATTTTTAAAAGAATCTACAGGAAAAAACTCAGTACAAGCTATTTCACCTGTAAAATCAATATAATCTTTTATATTATTGCTAGAAACAGTTTTTAATATATCCGAATATTGTTTCCTATATTTTCTTGTTACATCTTTTCTTTTTGCATAGGTTCCACTGCCCATTTTTTGAAAAGCATATCCTTCCATTTCTAATTTTTTATATGCATTAACTATTGTTACATTATTTACCTCTAAAAATTTAGATAATTTTCTAATAGAAGGTAACTTTTCTCCATCTTTTATATTATTACTATCTATAAGATTTTTTATATGCTTTGCTATTTGTACATATTTAGGAATTTCTTCATTATTAAAGTATAATAAATATTTTTCCATAACTATCTTCCTATTCTTAAATTTATTTTATAAAAAATATGCCCATTCTTCAAATAATACAATATTTTTATTTACTTTATAATCTTTTTTCTTTCTTTTCACTATTTTCTTTTCCCACAATTTAACCAATATATCTTTCATATTTATATGAAAATTAGCAAATACTTCTTCTTTTTTTATATCTTCTACACTTAATGGGTTTTCTCTACCTTTTATGTATTCTACTAAAAATCTAGTATACTCCATTATATTTTCATTAATGCTATTATCCAAAAATTTTATAATATTTTTCACACTTTCAATTTTATTAGATTTGCTAAAAAATAAATCTTCTACTTGATTTTTAAAATTATCATCTAAGTTCATAGCTACAATTATTGCATCTTTACTGACTATGTATCCAGAATGATTTACATATAATTTTGCAAATTGTTCTAAACATTTTATTGATAACACATATGCCCTATATACTCTATCATTAGCTATATATTTTTTGCATATACTCATATATTTAAGAATTTTTCCTAAATAAGCTAAATTCCATATTTCTCTATCTAAATCATTATAATAATTTACATTATCATAAAGAGCTATTATGTCTTTATCTTTAGAAAACACTAACTTGGAAGATCGAAACAATAAATTAAATTTTTTTCTTAATAATTTATCTTTATACATACTAATAAATGCTTTTTTACCCGTAACCTTTAAATGCACAGGAATACCATTTTCATCTGTATAAATATTTTCTATACTTAAATTTTCATCATTTACTACTATTAGAAAATCTATATCAGATCCATGCCATAAATCACCATTAACCATGCTTCCAAAAACTAATATTGCAACAACAAATTCATTTTTTTTTAATCTATATACTATACTATTAAAGCATTTTTGATATTCTGTTATACTTTTTTCCATATTTTTTCTCACCCTTTAAAATTAATTTTGATTATTCTAATTAATTTTATTATATATTAATTTTTGTATAAATACATCATAATTGATAATAATGTTTCATTAAAGTATATTTCTAAAATTTTTAATTCAACATAAAAATGCAATTTGAATAATTAAATTCATAAAAAATCACAAAAACTAAAACTATAAATGCAGTTTTTGTGATTTTTATTTATATTTAAATTATTCATTAAAAATATAATTTTTACATTTATTATACACTTCATTATCTACTAAAGTTTCTATGTAAGTTCCATTTTCTTTATATTCTTCTTTTTGTATTTTAGAATTTCTATATAAAAAAGCCACCATAGATTGTTCTTTATAGGGAATTAACACTTTTATAACCTTTAGTACTTGCGGTAATGACTGTGCAATTTTTAATAAAAGCAAATCTAAATTTTTTTCTTCTTTTGCAGATATTTCTATTATAATTTTATCTTTATACATTTCTTTTACATTTAATATATTTTCTTCATAAGCTTTATCTATTTTATTTAATACTAAAATACTGGATTTATTTTTTACATTAAGCTCATTTAAAACTTTTTCTACTGCTTTAATATGCTTTATACATTCTAAAGAAGAAACATCAACTACATGTAGCAATAAATCTGAATAAATAACTTCCTCTAAAGTAGATTTAAAAGCTTCTACTAAATCATGAGGTAATTTCCTTATAAAACCAACTGTATCTGTTAATGCAACAGTTCTATTATCTGGAAGGCATATAGCTCTAGTAGTTGTATCTAAAGTTGCAAACAGCATATCTGCTTCAAAAACTTTTTCTTTATTTGAATACTCTTTAGCTGCTGCCATATAGCATAATTTATTCCTTAAAGTAGATTTTCCTGCATTAGTGTAGCCTACTAAAGAAATATTTTGCATATCACTCCTATTTCTTCTTTGAACTACTCTATTTTTTCTTATTTTTTCTAATTCTTTTGTTAAATCATATATTCTTTCTTTTATATGTCTTTTATCTATTTCTAATTTTTTTTCTCCAGGACCTCTAGTGCCAATTCCACCTCCTGTTCTAGATAATACCACACCTAATCCTGAAAGTCGTGGAAGTCTATATTTTAATTGGGCAAGTTCTACTTGTATTTTACCTTCCCTACTTTTAGCTCTTGCTGAAAAAATTTCTAAAATCAATGTGGTTCTATCTATTATTTTACATCCTATATATTCTTCAAGATTTCTTACTTGTGATGCTGAAAGTTCATCATCAAAAATAATAACATTTGCTCCATAATATTGTCTTAAAAGTGCAATTTCTTCTACTTTGCCTTTTCCTATATAAAAAACCGAATCAATTTTTTCTCTTTTTTGAAGTACTTTGTGTAAAACTTTTACTTCACAAGCTTTAGCAAGTTCTTTTAATTCCTCTAAGCTCTCTAAATTTTCTACACCTACTAATATAGCTTTTTCTACATTATCTTCTTTTAATTCAACTTGTTTTAAAACCTTTTCTGATTCTTTTATAGTACTTATTAAATCGTATTTTAATGCCTCCTCTAATGTAATTTTATTAGTTAATTTACTTACAATATTATTATCTTTTACATAACAAAATCCTAGTACAACACCAGATACCCCTTCTACATTCACTCCAATAGCTGCAATACAATCTAACCTTAATTTTATAAGAGCAGATATATCAATAGATGAGAGATTAGGATTTCCATTAGGGTGAGTATGTATTATCCTAATACCAGATAAACCTTTTTCCTTTACATCAATAAAAGGAAGTTCTACAGTATTGCTATCCCCTATAGATATACTAACTACTTTTCCTTTTCTATCTATTGCCACACTTATTTCTTTATTTAATGTTAATGTAACTTCCCAAATAATATCTACAATTTCTTTACTTATAAGTTGGTCTTTATCTATAGATATATCATAAATACTTTCTAATTTATTTATAATTGATTTTTTTATGCCATGAATATTTCCAAATATCACTATTACCACTCCTTAGTAAAAATATATTTTATTATTTGTAATAATTGTAATGTAAATACCCTCAACTTTCATATAATTTTATACTATAAGAACATTGTTGTAAACACAAGTTAAATACAAACACCTTATAGAATCTAATCAAATATTTTTTATTCATACTTATTTTTTAATTTAAACTTAGTATTATCTAAATCCATATTTATAGCAGTATCTGGAACTTTTCCAATTATTATAGTTTCGCTTATAGGTATTTGACTCTTTATTTCTATATCATTTTTTTCTAAGGGTACTGCTATTCTCATATTAGTTTTTAGTTCAACATATATCTTATGTCTAGTTTGATTTATACCTACACTTTCAAAGTTAGATAAATACCTAGCTTCTACATATCCTACAGGTTCTACATTAATATTTATATCTGGACCATATTGTGCTAATAAATTATTTTTAAATATATATCCAGATGGAAGTATTACACCAATTTTTTTTAATTTATTCAACTCATTTTGTACTTTTATAGCTACATCGCAAGCTATTTTATTCATTTTTAAAGTATCTGCATTAATAATATTTATATTTTCTTCTGAATCTCTTTCTATATTTATTATTTCATTATAATTAAATTGTTCACTATATTCATTAGATATAGTTACATTCATAATTTTCATTACCTTAGCTCTAATTTCTAAATCTGCAACAGACATTACAACAGGCATTAATGTCTTATCTAATTCATATAAACAAATACTACAAAGCAATATTGCAGTTAAAAATATAATAAAAAATTTCGTTTTAATATTTTTTATATGTATCACTTCCTAATTAAATAATATATTTAATTATATGCTAATATAAACAATATATTTAATTTAAATATATAAAAAAATATTTATATGATAAAATAGAGAATATACATTTTATATATCTTTTATAAATAAATTTTTTTATGTTATAATATTTTAAAATTATTATATTTTTAGGAGGAAAGCTATGGTACAAAAGAAAATGGGTAAAAAAAAGAAAAAAAAGACCCGTTTTAATACGTTTAAAGTTATATTAAATTTTATACTAGTTGTATTTCTAATTTTTACAGCTTTAGCTACAGGAATATCTATGGCCATTATAAAGACGGCTCCACCTCTAGATGTAAATGCAGTTTTAAGCTTAAATGAACCTTCTATTCTTTATGACAATAAAGATAACTTTATGGATAAAGTAGTAACTGATCAACAAAGAACTGTAATAAAATTTGATGAAATGCCTGAAGACTTAAAAAATGCTTTTATTAGTATTGAAGATGAAAGATTTTATAACCATAAAGGCATAGATTTAAAAAGAATATCCGGAGCTACACTTATTAATTTAAAAAATAAAATAACAAAAAAATCCGGACTACAAGGTGCATCAACTATTACACAACAGCTTATAAAAAATACTATATTAACATCAGAAGTGTCTTTTAAGAGAAAAATTCAAGAAATATATATTGCTTTAAAATTAGAAAAACTTTTATCTAAAGAGCAAATTTTAGGTTCTTATATGAATACAATTTATTTAGGTGGTAGTGCTTACGGTGTAGAATCTGCTGCAAAACAATATTTTAATAAAAGTGCTAAAGATTTAGATTTAATACAATGTGCTTTTATAGCAGGTATACCTCAAAGTCCATCAATATACTATCCTTTTTCCAAAGCCTCTAAAGAAAATCCTAGCAGATATTTAAACCGAACTAAATTAGTTCTCTTTAAAATGTATGAAAATGGATATATATCTAAATCTCAATATAATGATAGTATAATGAATTTAAAGCAAAATAATATAAGTTTTAATCCACCTCCTGATTCATCAAATAAATTGAATAATGAGTGGTTTACTTTACCAACTATAAGACAAGTAAAAAAAGATTTAAAATCTAAATATAATTACACTGATAAAGAAGCAGAACATTTATTAATGTATGGTGGATTAAAAATATTTACAACTATGGATAAAGAAATGCAAAATTCAACACAAGAAATATTAAATAACAGTTTAGGTAATAACATAGATAGAAATAATATAATTCAACCTCAAGCTTCCTGTGTTATTATGGATTATCATACTGGAGCAGTAAAAGTTATTATAGGAGGAAGAGGCTCTCAACCACCAAGGTCATACAATAGAGCTGCTTCTAATAGCTTTTTAAGACCACCAGGTTCAAGTATAAAACCATTAACCGTATACGGTCCTGCTATAGATTCCAAAAAATCTACAGCAGCTACATCTATGAAGGATGCACCTTTGTCTAGAGATTTATCTGAACTTTATGCTTCTAATGGAGTGCCTTATAATCCTAAAAACAGTCCTAATATTTACCGTGGAGATGTAACATTAAGAACAGCAATTACTCACTCTATTAATGTAATCTCAGTAAAATTAGAGCATAATATAGGATTAAATGTAGGAGCATCTTATGGTGAAAAGTTTGGATTAGTTTTAGATTCACAGGATAAAAGTAGTATTGCTGCTTTATCTTTAGGACAATTACATTCTGGTACTAATCCATTAATTATGTCTGCAGCTTATGGGGTTTTTGGTAATAACGGAAACTATACTGAACCTAAATTATACAGTAAAGTAGTAGATAGGGATGGTAATATAGTTTTAGAAAATAAACATTTATCAAAAAAAGTTTTATCCCCTCAAAGTGCCTACATAATGTATGATTTATTAAAAGGTCCTGTTAGCTCTCAAGGTACTGGTGCTAAAGCTAACTTCAGTTCTATGGCAAGAGGAAAAACTGGAACTTCTAGTGATATGAAGGACTTGTGGTTTTGCGGACTTACACCTTATTATTCCGCTGCTGTATGGATTGGAAATGATGATAATACTATATGTAGTGGTATATCTAGTGGCACGGCAGCAGGAATTTGGGGTAATATAATGGAATCTGCCCACAAAAATTTACCTTATAAAGAAATACCTGAACCAACGGGAATTTCTAGAGTATTTGTATGTGCTGACTCTGGAAAATTGCCTAATGGCAATTGTTCAAATATATATACAGAATTATTTATTGAAGGAACAGAACCTGGAGAATACTGCACTGTTCCAAACTCCTATAATAAATTTAAAAATAAAAATATAAAAGATAATAATATTAAAGATAAGGATAAAGATAAACATAAAGATAATCATAAAAATAATTTAGATATTGATAATAATTTAGATTCACCTAAAGATAATAATATAAATGAAAATAATAATACAGATAATAATATTATTAAAAAATCTAATAATACAGAAACTAATTTAAATACTGAATCTCCAAAAACAAATAAATAATTAACTAAAAACAGTAGCTAAATTTCAGCTACTGTTTTTTATCAACTTTTAGACTTAGGATTAAACAATATTGCCATAGCATATCCAAATACTATTGCCGCACTAACACCTCCAGCACTACCTTTAACTCCTCCAGTAAAAGCTCCTACTAATCCTACCTTATTTACTTCTTTTATAGTGGACTTAGCTAAATTATATCCAAAACCTGGTAGGGGTATTGTTGCACCAGCTTTTCCATATTCCACTACAATATCATATATGTTTAAAGCACCTAAAAATACACCTATAGTTACAAAACTCACTAATATTCTTGCAGGAGTTAAATTAGTTTTATCCATTAGTATTTGAGCTATTACACATATAATTCCTCCAACTACAAAAGAAATAATATAATCCACCATAATATTCTATCCTCCAAACTAAAAATTAATACTCTACAGCTACTGCATGAGCTATTCCTGGAATACTTTCTCCTTGAAGAGAAGAAGTAGTGCTTAAAAGTGCTCCTGTAGAAACTAATAAAACTTTTTTAAGTTTTCCACTAAGCATATTTTTATATATATATCCACAGTCAACTACAGCTGAACATCCACAACCACTTCCCCCAGCATTTACCCCTTCTTCATCTCTATAAAATATTTCATATCCACAATCAGTATAATTTTTTTTCACATCATATCCGTACTCTTTTAGTAATTCATTGGTTATATCCATTCCTACCTTACCTAAATCGCCAGTAGCTATTAAATCATAATAATTAGGTGTTCTTCCAGTATCCTGAAAATGCTGTTTTATAGTATCTACTGCTGCCGGTGCCATAGCTGCTCCCATGTTATTAGAATCAGTTATACCATAATCCTTTACTTTTCCTATTGTTACATGAGTAACATAAGGATAATTTCCTTCTTTTCCTAGTAACATAGAACCTGCTCCTGTAACAGTCCATTGAGAAGTTACCGCTCTTTGAGCACCATATTCTAACGGAAATCTAAATTGCCTTTCTGCAGAAACAAAATGAGAAGATGTAGCTGCTATAGCATAATTAGCAAAACCTCCATCTATAAGCATAGATGCCAAACTTAAAGACTCTGTCATAGTTGAACAAGCTCCATATATACCTAAATACGGTATATCTATTGCTCTTACCGCAAAACTAGAAGCAGTTAATTGATTTAACAAATCTCCTGTAACCAAATAATCTATATCTTCTTGCTGTAAATTTGCTTTTTTTATACTTTCCATTATAGCCGTATATATCATATAGCTTTCAGTTTTTTCATAACTATCTTCTCCATTTAATTCGTCTTTTAATTTTATATCGAAATAATCTTTAAGAGGTCCTTTTGCTTCTTTAGGACCTACTATACTAGTTGTAGTTATAATTTTAGGTTTACTTTCTAATTTAACAGTTTGCTTCCCTCTCTTCTTAATCATTATCATACCTCCAAAGCTAAAATAAACTACATTAGGCTAATTACATAATATATAATTCCTACTATTACGGAAGAACTAATTCCATATACTAAAACTGGTCCTGCTATAGTAAACATTTTTGCTCCTACTCCAAATACAAAACCTTCCTTTTTAAATTCCATAGCAGGAGAAACAATAGAATTTGAAAATCCTGTTATAGGAACTACTGTACCTGCTCCTGCAAAACTAGCTATTTTGTCATATACACCCAATCCAGTTAAAAATGCACCTATAAAAACCATAACTATGGATACATAAGTTCCTACATCATCTTTTGCTATTCCAATATTTAAAAAATAGTTTGTAAAAAACTGACCTACATCACATATTAATCCTCCAACTACAAAGGCATTTATACAATGTTTTAATAAATGAGGTTCCGGTTGAGTTTGATTAGATAAGTCTTGAAATTTACTTTCTATTTTTTTTTCATTAACTGCCACCCTTGAACACTCCTTTAATTTATTTTTGTTATTTTATTATTTCCAATAAATTAATATATAATACATACGTAACATTTTGAATAGGTTTTTGAATAAAAATAATTTACAGATAGAAAATAATTAAAAATGAACTGTACAAAAATAACAAGCCCACCAGCATAAATAGAGTCTGTAAATAATTTGAATGAATTTTAGAGAATCTTAGAATAAAAAATAAAAAACTCCGTAATTCATCACAGGACGTGATGAGCCAATTTCCGCCCCAAGGACGGGGCATAAATTGGGTAGGAGTTTTTTATTTTTTATTCTTAGATTGTCTTAATGAAATGATTTATTTACAGACTCTATTTATGCTGGTGGGCTTGTTATTTTTGTACAGTTCATTTTTAATTATTTTCTATCTGCAAATTATTTTTATTCAAAAACCTATTAATTATCTTCTAGTTTTTTTCTCATAACTTTTAATACTTTTTTCTCTATTCTAGATACTTGAACTTGACTTATACCAAGCATTTTTGCAACTTGCATTTGAGTTTTATCTTTAAAGTATCTTAATATTATAATTTGTCTGGATTTTAAATCCAAATCTCTCAACGCTTCTTTTAAAGCTATGCTATTTATAATATCATTATCATCTTGTGTATTTTCGCTTATTTTATCTATAAGTAAAACTGGTGCTCCATCATCTTGATGTATAACATCATATAAATATTGAGGTCCCATAGAAGATTCCGTAGCAACAACTATTTCCTCTACTTCTATGCCAGAGTAATCTGAAAGCTCCTCAATAGTAGGCTCTCTTTTTATTTTTTTTGCTAAAGCTTCTTTATCATAGTGCAATTTTCTAGCAGTACTTTTAAGACTTCTACTTACTTTTATAAATCCATCGTCTCTTAAAAACCTCTTGATTTCTCCTATAATCATAGGTACAGCGTAAGTAGAAAATTTAACTTTATAGTCTGTATTAAAGTTTTTTATAGCTTTTATCAAGCCAATGCACCCTATTTGAAATATATCTTCATAATCATACCCTCTATTTAAAAATTTTTTAGTTATAGATGAAACTAAGGGTAAATTGTTTTCTACAACATTATCTAAAGCATTCTTATTCCCTTTTTTAGCCTCTAGTATAAGTCTTATATTATCCTCATAATTATTTTTTTTATAAGCTTGACTATTCATCTTTTTCACCTAACTTATAGATTTAAATACTTTTTTCATAATAATTTTTGTTCCTTTATATTTTTCTGATTGAACTTGTAAACTATCCATAAAAGTTTCCATAACAGTAAAACCCATTCCTGACCTTTCCAAGTCCGGTCTAGATGTATATAAAGGTTGCATTGCTAATTTAACATTATCTATACCTTTTCCATTATCTTTTACAATTACTGTTAATTCATTTTTGTCTATAAAACCTTCAATTGTAACAATTTCATCTTCTTTGTTATCATATCCATGGATAATTGAATTTGTAACAGCTTCAGAAATAGCAGTTTTAACGTCAGTTATTTCTTCTACAGTAGGATCTAGTTGAGATACAAAAGCAGCCACAGCCACTCTTGCAAAGCTTTCATTTTGTGATTTACTTAGAAATTCTATCTTCATCATGTTTTCATACATAAAATATTCCCCCCCATTAAATGTTTTTTAAAGCTTCTTCTACACTATTATAAAGTGGAATTATTTTAAACATCCCCGATAATTCAAAAACTCTTTTTACAGATTCTTTCACGTTAGTTATACAAACTACTCCATTTTTTAATAATAATTTTTTGTATCTTCCTATAACAACACCTATTCCAGAGCTATCCATAAATGTTACTTTAGAAAAATCCATAATTAGTTTATTTATTAAATCTCTTTGTAGCCTATCATCAATTTTAATTCTAACTTCTTCCGCACTATGGTGATCTAATTCTCCAACTAAATGTGCAATAAGCTTATCCTCTTTTTTTTCAAAGTCTATTAACATTTTTCTTCCCCCCAGTTTTTATTTTTTATAAAATTGAGTGCACTGTATTATATATTCTATATATTACATTATTTTCCTTCTTTTTTTAATATTATTAGTTATTATTTATATTTTCCAAAATAAATATTTTTATACACAAAATTATTTATTTTGTTTGTAAATTATAAATGCTACTGATATAATATTATCTGTATTTATTCCGTAACTACATAATTTAACTCTCATATACTTGAAAATAGCATTTATAATGGCTACGGACAATAATTTTATAATTAATTATATATGGAGGTAATTTGCTAATGGAAATGTGGGTAAAAGAATCTCAAATTGGCGATGCAGTAATGACTTATAAAGTAAAAGAAACTCTAGTAAGAAAAAAAACTAAATATCAAGATTTAGCTATTGTAGACACTTATGCTTTAGGTAGAATGTTACTACTAGATGGAATTGTTCAAACTACAATAAATGACGAATATGTATATCACGAAATGATAACTCATATACCTCTATTTACACATCCAAATCCAAAAAAAGTTCTTGTAGTTGGAGGCGGTGATGGAGGAACTATAAGAGAAATTTTAAAACACACTTCAGTAGAAAAAGCTGTATTATGCGAAATAGATGAAGATGTTATAAAAGAATGTAAAAAATATCTTCCTGAAATAAGTTGTGCACTTGATGATCCTAGATGTGAAATATTTATAGGAGACGGAATTAAATATGTTCATGAACATAAAAACGAATTTGATGTTGTTATAGTAGATTCAACAGATCCTTTTGGTGCTGCTGAAGGATTATTCGGTGGAAGCTTTTACAAGGAAATTTTTAATTGTCTAACTGAAGATGGAATTTTTGTTGCACAAACCGAAACTCCTTTTTACTTACCAAATCAAGTTAAACAAATATATGATGATGCTAAAGAAGCTTTTCCTATAACCAAAATATTTATGGCTGCTATTCCAACTTATCCTAGTGGATACTGGAGTTTTACTATTGGATCTAAAAAGCATGACCCTGAAAATGCTGACTTATCTAAAGTTCCAAATTTAAATACTAGATATTATACAAAAAAACTTCACAAAGCTTCTTTTGTATTACCTAAGTATGTAGAAGATTTACTTAAATAATAATAAGCAGTATATTTTAAAATATACTGCTTATTATTTAGTATTTATTGACTCTTCTATTATTTCAACTTCTTTATCAGTAAATCCGAAAAATTTATATAAATAATCATGATGAATATTTTGGTAATCCATCATAGTTGGTATACATAGTTTCATAAGTGTATTAGGATAATACTCATACAAATCATCCCCCAATTTTTTAGCAAAACTTTTAAAATAAAATTCGTATACTTTACTATTTGAGTAAATTTCATATTTTATAATCATTGATTTTACTAACTTTTTTATTATTCAAAAAGGAAATTCACCCCAAAATGTCGAATATTTAAGTACCACCAAAAATACACAACAAAGAGGAGTGAATACTT
>NZ_LZFO01000037.1 GCF_001758365.1 Clostridium acetireducens DSM 10703 | reverse complement strand
AAGTTATCCACAGGTGCAATAGCACCTTAGCTTTGCTATTATCTTTTTCTGAACAAAATAGTTAATTATTAACAAAAAGTAATGATTTTTAAATATAATTGAGGAAGTTTAATTGTGCAATTTCCTCAAATATAAAAAATAATTTAAAATATGTACACATATTTTAAATTATTTTTTATTTTTTGAACTTTTTTCATGATAAGTATTTATTTGTAAATAATTCCAGTATATAATAATAGTGGAGGTATGTATATGAAAAAAATAATAATTATAAGTATAGTTTTAACTTTAATATTTATATTTGCACCAGCTTTTATAGTTTCTTTTCCATAAAATAATTTACTTTATAAAACTACAGTACTATATTATTATATATTATAGGGAGTATTATATAATATTTGAGAGGATGAATTTAATGGATTATGATGTACTGATATTAGGAGGAGGAATAATTGGATGTGCTGCAGCTTATGAATTATCAAAATATAGTCTTAATATAGCACTTATAGAAAAAGATTATGATATAGCAG
The DNA here is from genome assembly GCF_001758365.1 of Clostridium acetireducens DSM 10703. Taxonomy (GTDB): domain Bacteria; phylum Bacillota; class Clostridia; order Clostridiales; family Clostridiaceae; genus Clostridium_C; species Clostridium_C acetireducens. The sequence goes on along the minus strand of NZ_LZFO01000037.1, from coordinate 22,347 downwards.
ATGATGTTGCACTTATAAATTCCTCTATAGTATATGATGGTGTGGAATGCGAAGATAATTTGATGTGCAAATTAGAAATCATGGGAAATTATATGATGAATGAAATTACAAAAAAATTTAATGTTCCTTTTGAAAGAAAAGATTCTTTAACAATATTTGAAAGTGATTACCAATCAAAAAAAATCCAGTATATATATGAAAGAGCTAAAAAAAGAGGAATTAAAGATATATATATGTTAGATAAAAATAGTATTGGTGATATAGAGCCTAATTTAAATATTAATGTTAAAAATGCTTTATATTCAAAAAATAAAGGAGTTATATGTCCTTATGATTTAGCTATAGCTTATGGAGAAGTTGCTTTTGATAATGGTGTAAATTTTAAATTAGAAGAAGAAGTTTTAGATATACAAAAAATATCTAAGGGTTTTAGAGTTATAACTAATAAAAATAAATTTACTTGTAATATGGTTTTAAATACAATACCAGGGGATATTTATACGGTAAACTCTCCTTTAGAAAAATCAATAGAAAAAAATAATAAAAAACTTAATTTTATGCTATTTAAAAAAGGAGCTTTTAATTCTTCTGGTAATATAATAAATATAATAAATGATAATGAAGAAATACAATACTCAAATACTATACAAGGAGATATATTATTAGCTTTAAAATCAAATAGAAGTTTTCAATATGAAGAAACATTAAGCAAGTCTAAATTATTGTTTAATCAAGTAGATCATAAAAAAGTAAGTGCATTTTATCATTGGTCTTATTATGAAAATAAAATAATAATAGATGATAGTCTTATTGATAAAGGTTACATAAAGGTGACAGGAAAGCATTATGGTCAAGTTACTATGACACCAGCTATTGCTAAAATTGCATGTGAAACTATAGTGAGTAATCTCAATTGTATGCTTAAAAAGGATTTTGTAGATAAAAGAAGGGAAATATATAGATTTAAAGAGCTTTCTAATAATGAAAAAATTGATTTAATAAATATGGACAAAAAATATGGTAAAATAATATGTAATTGTAAACATGTAACAGAAGGAGAAATAATAGATGCAATACGAAGACCTTTAGGAGCTCGTACTATAGAAGGTATAAAAAGAAGAACTGGAGCAATTTTAGGAGATTGTCAAGGTTCTTATTGCTTAGACAAAATAATATCTATATTAGCTAGAGAAACTAATAAAAATATAAGTGATATAGTTAAGGATTCTAAAAATTCTAATATACTTTCAGTAAGAATTAAACAATTTAATAGTATGTAGTTAGTTTAGTAATGGAGGAATTAAAATGATAAGAAAAATTATTTGTAAACAATGTAAAAAAAATTGTGTTATAGAAATTGAGGTTAATGGAGATAATATAAAAATAATAAATAATCCATGTGAAAAAGCATTAAACTATATAAATAATAGACTATTAGGAAATAAACATATTTTTACAACTATAGTTAGAGCAAAAGGTGCAATGTGTAATGTAGTACCTGTAAAAAGTAGCAAGCCTATAGATAGAAAATTGTGGTTTGATTGTTCAAAAGCTTTGAGCAGACTTTATGTTGGAGCACCTATAAATATAGGTGATGTGGTATGTAAAAATATTTTAAATACAAGTATAGATATTTTATGTACCAAAAATATAAAAAAATAATTTTAATAATCTATTGACAAAAAAAATAAATGTGTATATAATATTAAACAAACGCATATAGATAATATAAACCATAGAAGAGGAATAGTAACTTGCAAAGGGTAAAAGAGAGTCAGTGGTTGGTGTAAACTGGTACCTAATGTTAGTGAATCCACCTCAAGAGGGACTGTGATGAGCAGTACGGTAATTCCGTTATAGTTTAAAGAGAGGATTAAGTTATTAGCTTAATCAATTAGGGTGGCAACACGGAGTCTTTCGTCCCTTTATTGGGAAAAAAGGCTTTTTATTTTACAAAAAATTAAAATATAAACCATAGAAGAGGAATAGTAACTTGCAAAGGGTAAAAGAGAGTCAGTGGTTGGTGTAAACTGATATCTAATGTTAGTGAATCCACCTCGGAGGGACTGTGATGAGCAGTACGGTAATTACGTTATAGTTTATAAGAGAGGGTTAAGTAAGTTTTGTTCTTAATCAATCAGGGTGGCAACGCGGAGTCTTTTCGTCCCTTTAGTGGAGAAAAGGCTTTTTTATTTTACAAAAAACTATGGAAATTGTTATTAAAAAAGGTATAAAAGGGGAGATTAATTATGTATAGAATATTAGTTACAGATGGTATGGATAAAATTGCAATAAATAAATTAAAAGATTATGGCTATGAGGTAGTAGAAAAACATTTATCGGAAGATGAATTAATGGAGGAAGTTAAAAATTTTGATGCTCTTGTAATAAGGTCAGCAACTAAAGTTAATAGAAATGTTATAGAGGCAGCAGCAAAAGGAAGAAGGCTAAAAGTTGTAGTAAGAGGAGGAGTAGGGCTTGATAATGTAGATGTTAATTTTGCAAAGAGCAAAGGAATAAAAGTGTTTAATACTCCTAAAGCTAGTAGTATTTCTGTAGCAGAACTTACAATAGGTCACATGATTGCTATATCAAGATATATAAATGTATCTAATATTACAATGAGACAAGGAAAATGGGAAAAGAAGTTATATAAGGGTGTAGAGATATATGGAAAGACATTAGGACTTATAGGATTTGGAAGAATAGCTAAGGAAGTAGCTAAAAGAGCCTGTGCTTTAGGAATGAAGGTAATATATACAGATATATTAGGAGAAGCAAAAGGATACCAAGATTATAAGTTTGGTTCAAAAGAAGAGGTTTTGAAAAAAGCGAATTTTATATCAGTGCATATACCATATAATAAAAATAATCCACCTGCAATATCTAAAGAAGAATTTGACTTAATGAAAAATGGAGTATATATTATAAATTGTGCAAGAGGTGGAGTGGTAGATGAAGAAGCTCTTTTAGAAGGCTTAAAAAATGGAAAGGTTGCAGGAGCTTGCATTGATGTATTTAAAGAAGAACCTGCTTTAAATAAAGATTTAATAAGTCACCCTAGAGTATCTGTAAGTCCCCATATTGGAGCATCTACTATGGAAGCTCAAATGCGAATAGGAGAAGAAATTGTAAATATAATTGAAAGTTATTTTAATAGTTATAGCAAGAATGCTATATAATAAAATACACAACAAAGGAGGGAAAATTACTAAACTTAAATAAGTTTAGTAAAAAGAATATGTTAGATATAAGAAAAATAAGAAATAATCCAGAAGAAATAAAAGAGGCTCTAGCAAATAGAGGAGAAGATTTTGATACTTCAGTTGTAGATAAAATTGTTGATTTAGATGAAAAAAGAAGAAAAATACTAGTAAAAGTTGAAGAACTAAAGAGTAAAAGAAATCAAGAATCAGCTAAAATACCTCAATTAAAAAAAGAAGGAAAAAATACAGATGAACTTTTAAGTGACATGAAAAAACTTGCAGATGAAATTAAAAATTATGATATTGAACTTAATGAAATAGAAGATAAAATAGAATATATAATGTTAAGAATTCCCAATATACCAAATCCTCAAGTTCCAGATGGTGAATCTGATCAAGACAATGTGGAAATTAAAAGATGGAATGAGCCAACAAAATTTGAATTTGAACCAAAAGCTCATTGGGATATAGGAACAGATTTAGATATACTTGATTTTGAAAGAGCAGCAAAGGTGGCAGGGTCAAGATTTACATTTTATAAAGGATTAGGTGCTAGACTTGAAAGAGCTGTTATAAATTATTATTTAGATTATCATATAGAAAAACATGGATATACAGAAATTCTTCCACCTTATATGGTAAATAGAGATAGTTTAACAGGAACAGGACAATTACCAAAATTTGAAGAAGATGCTTTTAGAGTATCTAATAATGACTTTTTCTTAATACCAACAGCAGAAGTACCAGTAACTAACATGTATAGAAATGAAATAATAAGTGGTGATAAACTACCATTAAAACATGTTGGATATAGTGCTTGCTTTAGATCAGAAGCTGGTTCAGCTGGAAGAGATACAAGGGGACTAGTAAGACAACATCAATTTAATAAAGTAGAACTTGTTAAATTTTCAAAACCAGAACAATCTTATGAAGAACTTGAAAGTATGGTTAAAGATGCTGAGGATGTATTGCAAGGATTAAAACTTCCTTATAGAATAGTTAGAATTTGCAAAGGGGATTTAGGATTTACAGCAGCACTTAAATATGATTTAGAAGTTTGGATGCCAAGTTATGGAAGATATGTTGAAATTTCTAGCTGTAGTAACTGTGAAGGCTTCCAAGCAAGACGTGCTAATATTAGATATAAAGATAATCCAAAGGCAAAACCAGAATTTGTGCATACATTAAATGGTTCAGGAGTAGCAGTTGGAAGAACTGTAGCAGCTATACTAGAAAATTATCAACAAGAAGATGGAAGTGTAATAATTCCTGAAGCTTTAAGACCTTATTTTGGTGGAAAAGAAGTAATAAAATAAATTGTTATTTAAATGTACATCAATAATCATGATAGGCTATGTTTTAAAGTAACATAGCCTATCATAAAAATTTAAAAAAAATGTTGACATATATCTAATATATGATATAATAATAAATGTTGAAAGGCAAAGAATGTGGAAAGATGGTCGAGTTGGTTTAAGGCACCGGTCTTGAAAACCGGCGTACGGGTGACCGTACCTAGGGTTCGAATCCCTATCTTTCCGCCATATTTTTTTATAAGTCTTTATGTAAGTCTCATGGAGAAATACTCAAGAGGCCGAAGAGGCGCCCCTGCTAAGGGCGTAGGTCGGGTAACCGGCGCGAGGGTTCAAATCCCTCTTTCTCCGCCATGACATCTAACAATTGTTAGGTGTCTTTATACTTTAGTTTGTGTTAATATTTTTTAGTAATATGCGTCAGTAGCTCAGTTGGATAGAGTAGCTGGCTACGAACCAGTTGGCCGGGGGTTCGAATCCTCTCTGACGCACCATAAACCGTTGAAACTAATAAGTTTAAACGGTTTTATTTTATTTTTAAATAAAATTTTAAAATAAGGGAGAGGTATATGTGATTAAAAAACTATTAACATTATCTGTATCATCATTATTATTATTTTCATTAGGAGGTTGTGGAAATGCTACTAGTGCGGGTAAAGTGCAACAGGATATTAAAAAAGCTGAGGTAAATAAAGAAATAAAAAATATAGCATCGAAGGCGGATTTCACACAAATTAATAATAATAAACAAAAACTTAAAGGAGAAGTTTATTATATAGAAGGGGTAATCGATTTCATAGATGAAAGCAATAAAGATTTACCAATGTTTACTGTAAACACAGAAGAACAAAATATTTGTGGAGTATATGATGTTATAAATTTTCAAGAAATAGAAGTAAAAAAAGGTGATAAAATAAAAGTATATGGTAAAGTAAGTGAAGAAAAAAGTGAATTAGGAGCACCTAAAATTACTGGAAATGTTATAGAAAAATTAAATTAATTTAAAATATGAATAGCTATCTTACATCAATAAAAAGCTTTCCTAAATTTAGGAAAGCTTTTTATTATATATTATTTATTTAAGGTGAATAGTTTTATAATAAGTAATATAATATATATGTAATTTAAAATTTTTCTGGAGGATTAATGTATGTTGTATCATGATGTTATTATAATAGGAAGTGGAGCGGCAGGTCTTGCAGTAGCTATTGAATTAAAAAAACAAGGTATAGATGATATTTTAATATTAGAAAGAGAAAATGAACTAGGTGGTAAATTAAATCAATGTATTCATACTGGGTTTGGAATTAAAATTTTTAAAATTGATTTAACAGGAACAGAATATATTCAAAAATTTATTATTGAAGTAAATAATATGGGAATATTATATTATTTAAATACTACTGTATTAGAGTTAAACAGAGAAAGGGTTATTACAGCAGTAAATGAAAAAGGAATATTTGAAATAAAAGCAAAGGCAATAGTGTTAGCTATGGGATGTAGAGAAAATCCTAGAGGAGCTAATATTTATACAAATAAGTGTGTGGGCATATATACTGTAGGTACAGTACAAAAATTTATAAATACTCAAGGATATATGCCAGGAAAAGATGTTGTCATTTTAGGATCAACAGATATAGGACTTATTACTGCAAGAAGAATGACTTTAGAAGGGGCTAATGTAAAAGCTGTAATAGAACCTAAGTCATATTGTTTGGGAAAAGAAATAAATTTAATTGAGTGTTTAGACTTTTTTAATATACCATTAAAGTTAAATCACAATATATTAGATATAAAAGGTAAGGATAGAGTAGAAGGATTGAATATAGTAAAGGTAGATGAAAATATGAAGCCTATAGCAAACTCACAAGAATGTATATATTGTGATACATTGTTATTAGCTCCTAATATTATTCCTGAATGTAATATATTAGAAAATTTAGGTATATATATTTCAAATAGAAGTTTAGGTCCTGAAATTAATGAAAATTTTGCAACTAATATGGAAGGATTTTTTGCTTGTGGTGATATAGTGTATTTACATAATACAGTAGATGATATTACTGAAGATGGGTTTAAAGTAGGAAAATATATTGCAGAATATTTAAAAGATAATTCTAATATTTTTAGTGATTCAAATATTAAGGTATATTTTAAAGATTATATAAAATATGGAGTACCTAATTATATAAATGTTAGAAATATAGAAGATTTTATAATTTTAAAATTTAAAGTAAACAATATATGTACTAATAAGTATATATCAGTTTATTTTAATGATTTTAAAGAATTACATATTAAAAAAGAAAGAATGGTTCCAGCAGAAATTGAATCAATTTATATAGATAAAAAAATTTTTTATAAGTATAATGATTTAAATAAAATAATAGTTAAATTAGAAAATGAATAAGTATATTAATATGTAGGGAATGTTTAAAAAAGTTTTTTTAAACATTCTCTACATATTAATATACTTCCCTTGTTGGCAGATACAGCTTTATTTTTAGGAATTTTATTTCCACAAATATTACAGTAAATTATATTATTTTCACTTGTCTTATTATTTGTTTTTAAAATATTTTCATTGTATAGTAGATTTTTTTTATTTGGTGGAGGAGAGTACTTTTTTGTATTTAAAGGATTTTTTCTTTTGCAAATACTACAGTTAAATTCATAGTGGCTTTTAGAGAAAAGTTCTAATTCAAATCTAGGATTTTTTTTATCATAAAATTCTTTTACTATTAATTGCACTACCTGGGAATCGTTTATAATTATTCCGCTTTTTTCTATGCCGTCAAATATGCTTTTAGATATATTAGTAGTATCTGGATGTCTTTTTTCGCTTTTATAATATACTTTTAAAAAAGCAATTAATTCTCCTTCTAAAATTTTATTAGGATTTTGTATTCTAGCTTCATAAGCTATAGTTTCTTCGTATATAGCATATCTATCGTGGTATTTTCCTGAATTATAAGGAAGTATTGAACGACCATATTTATTTGAGAGTTTAAAATTTGATTTTGTTATAGGTGATCCCTTTACTATGACTTTTATATAAGTACAATTCATTTTAAAATGCTCCTTTAAAAGGTTTTTAATTTATTATAACATATTAGTATTTTTCACCTATTTTTTCACCCATTAATACTTTAGTTTCAAAACCTAGAGAACTTTGTTTTAATATATCTTTATCAATTTTTAATACATTATTTTTTAAAAATAATATTATAGTAGAACCTCCAAATTTAAAAAATCCTTTTTCTTCACCTTTTTCTACTTTGTTATTAGGTTTATAGGTTTGAATTATAGAACCTACACAGGTAGCACCGACTTCTACATATAATATGTCTGAAAAATTACTTGAGTGAAATACGCTCCACTCCCTTTTGTTTTGACAAAATAATTTATTTATTTTTTTTAAAGCTATAGGATTTACAGAATAGTAATTTCCTTTTACTTTATTTGTAGAAGAACATATTCCGCTATCTATAAAATGAAATCTATGATAATCTGTAGGACATAATCTTAATAATATACAAGTACCTTTATTATATTGCTTTTCTAAATCTTTATTATTTATTAATTCAGAAAAACTATAATTAAATCCTTTTATTTGTACTAAGTTTTGTAAATTTATGTTAGTGTAAACAGTAATTCTTCCGTCACCTGGGGATATAAAGTGATTTTTATTTTTATCTATAGGTCTTATTTCAGGAGTTAATTCTCTTACAAAAAAATCATTAAAATTTTCAAATTCTTCTATAGATTTTTTACAATTTTTTGTATCTATATTAAAATCTTTTACAAAATTATATATTTTTTTTTTACTGATTTTACTTTCACAAAACATTCCATATATCTTTGAAAAAAGTTTTCTTTTTATTAATAATTCCAATAAACTCATACCTACAGTAGAAGAGTATAACCAATTTAAGTACTTTTCTCCTGCTACATCTTCTATTTCATAGCATTTATTTTTTCTATTATATACTTTTATCATTTTTCCTCCTGTAATTTTTTAATATATAAATATTAATGTTGTTTTACGTTAAATAGTAGTATAATATATTTATACTGACTGGTCAATATATTGTTGGAGTGATTTTATATGAATGATACTAAGTTATTAATATTTGAATCGGCTATAAAAGTATTTTCTAATAAAGGGTATAAAGGAGCTACTATGGATGAAATAGCATATAATGCTGGAGTAGCTAAAGGAACTTTATATTATCATTTTAAAAGTAAAGAGGAAATTTTCAAATACATAATAATAGAAGGAATGCATATTATAAAAGAGGAAATGGAATATAATATAAAATTAGAAAAAGATCCTTTAAAAATATTAAAAATACTATGTAAAGTACAATTGAATTTAATTAATAAAAACAAGGATTTTATTAAAGTTATAATGAGTCAATTATGGGGAAGTGATAACAGACAATTAGAGCTTAGACAATATGTTCAAGAGTATATAATGTATACGCAAAAATATATACAACATGCTATAGACTGTGGTGTAATTAAAAATGGTAAAGCTTCTTTTATGGCATATAATTTTTTTGGATTATTATGTTCAGTTTCATTATATGAAATTATAGATAATGAAAATAATGATATAGATGAATTAATGAATAAGATTATGGAATATATATTTAATGGTATATTAAATAAGTAATATACAGGTATTTACAATTTGGTATTGACATTAATTTTTAATTGTAATAAAATAAACAAGGAATGTGCGCTCGTAGCTCAGTAGGATAGAGCAGCGGTTTCCTAAACCGCGTGCCGGGGGTTCGATTCCTCTCGGGCGTACCAAAAATCTTTAAGATGCTTAAAATACTGTAATTAGAGTATTTATATAAATATTCTAATTACAGTATTTTTTTATAAACATATAAGAACCTATACAAATTATATGTAAGTTAAAACCATTAAAGTAATTATTTTATTAGTTTTAATTTGAATTTTATTATATAATTAAAGTATGGGGGGATTATGTGGTCAATAATCTTTTAAGTATTGATTGGGATTATTTTATTCCTATAAAAAGAGAGTGGTGCGGATCATATATTGAAAATAACAAAAATAAAGTTATACTTTGGTATAAAAGATATATAGAATATAAAAGAAGAGGGTATGATTTACAAACACTTATAAAAGTGGATAGTAGGGTTAATTACTTTTGGAAAAATATAAAAAGATATTTTATATTTAATAAGAATACAAAGGTTTTTGTTTCTGATTCGCATAAATTTTCTTATAGTATAGCTAAGAAGAATAAATGTTTAAATGTATATAACTTTGATGCACATTCTGATTTAGGATATGGAGGGTTAAAGTCATTAAATTTTGAATTAAATTGCGGAAATTGGTTAGGAAAATTACTAAAGGATAATATAATAAAAGGTGCTAATATTATATATAGTCCATATACTTATGAAAGTAAAGAAGAATTTGAAGAAATTAATAATACCTATAATGTAGAGTATTTAGAATTGAAAGATATAAATAAAATACCTATATCTTTCATTCACATATGTAGATCTGGAACTTGGACTCCTCCTTGGCTTGATGATAAATTTGAAAAATTTGTAAATCAATCCAATTTATTTTATAAGACTATAGATTATTTTAAAAGAAAATGGAATCCAAAGGATTTGAGTTTATCTACAAGAATTTATTTTATGTATTGTTAAAAGTCAATTTTCCAAAAGGAGATATTATGGAAAGATTATTTATGAATGAAGCTATAAAAGAAGCAAAATTAGCTTATTTACAAAAAGAGGTGCCAGTAGGAGCTGTAATAGTAAAAAATAATAAAATAATATCTAGAGCTCATAATATGAAAGAAACACTAATAGACACTACAGCTCATGCAGAAATAATTGCTATAAGAAAAGCATCTTTAGTTTTAAATAATTGGAGACTTTTAGACTGTAGTATGTATGTTACTTTAGAACCTTGTCCTATGTGTGCTGCGGCTATATTACAATCTAGAATTAATAAATTATATATAGGAACTTTTGATCCTAATTTAGGTGCTTGTGGTTCTGTATTAAATATAGTGCAAAATGATAATTTAAATACTAGGGTAGATGTAAAATGGATGTATGATAAAGAATGTAGCCATATAATAACAAAGTTTTTTAAAGAAAGAAGAAATAAAAATTAATTTATTGATTTGTTTATTTAGATTTAGTATAATTTATAGGTGAATTTTTAAGGAGAGATGTCCGAGTGGCTTAAGGTGATTGACTCGAAATCAATTGTACAGAATATTACTGTACCGGGGGTTCAAATCCCCCTCTCTCCGCCAATATTTTTATAAAAAAGTATTGAAATTATAAATTAAAAGTAGTATAATAGATTTTGTTATGGCTTCAAAAATATAATATGTTTCATGAGTTATATGGAGAGATGTCCGAGTGGCTTAAGGAGCACGCCTGGAAAGCGTGTGTAGGGGAAACTCTACCGGGGGTTCAAATCCCCCTCTCTCCGCCATTTAATCTTTGCCGTGCTAGATGGGGAGTTAGCGGTGCCCTGTACCTGCAATCCGCTATAGCAGGGTTGAATTCCTCATAGAGGCTTTAATTTGTGGGGACTGGTCTATATAACTAATGTTGAGAATTGGGCCCTACGCAACGGAAACTCATGAACCCCGTCAGATCCGGAAGGAAGCAGCGGTAAGTGAATATTTTCGTGTGCCGTAGGCAAACCTAATTTGAGTTAGTTATATAGATAACGCTCATAGGTTATAAGTCGAAGTGAGGTGCACGGTTTACATATTATATTAGTTATTAAAGATACCTAAAGTTGGTATCTTTTTTTTACATAAAATATATTATCAGCTGTTTAAGTTCTATAACATATAACTTATAATATATAGTATATAAAATATTTTAAAGAGGGTTGATTAAATGGCTTATACAGCTTTGTATAGAGAGTGGAGACCTAGAAAATTTGAAGATGTAGTAGGGCAATCTCATATAACTGTAACATTAAAAAATCAGATAATACATAATAGAATAGCTCATGCTTATTTATTTTGTGGTACAAGAGGAACTGGAAAAACTTCTACTGCTAAAATCCTAGCAAAAGCAGTTAATTGTTTAAATATTAAAGATGGAGAACCATGTAATGAGTGTGATATGTGTAAAAAAATAAATTCTGGTATTTTAATGGATGTAGTAGAATTAGATGCTGCTTCTAATAATGGAATAGATAAAATAAGAGAAATAATAGAAAATGTTCAATATCATCCGAGTGAAGCAAAATTTAAAGTGTATATAATGGATGAAGTTCATATGTTATCTCAAGGAGCAGTAAATGCTTTTTTAAAAACATTAGAAGAACCTCCTTCAAATGTAATATTTATATTGGCTACTACAGACCCACAAAAACTTCCTATAACAATACTTTCAAGATGTCAAAGATTTGATTTTAAGAGGATAAAAAAACAAGATATATTTAATAGATTAAGAAATATAGTAACGGATCAAGGTGTACTTGCTGATGATAGAAGTTTAGAATTAATATCAAGGCTATCTGATGGAGCAATGAGAGATGCTCTTAGTGTATTAGATCAAGCTATAAGTACGGGAAATAATAAAGTAGAATATGATAATGTTATAAAAATGCTTGGATTAGTTACTTATGATAATTTATTTAAAATTACTGATGCAATTATAAGAAGAGATGTGGAGCAGTCTATAAAAATAATAGATAATGTAGTATATTCAGGAAAGGATGTTTACGTTTTTATAAAGGAATTAATAAATCATATGAGGAACCTTCTAATATCTAAAATAAGCAATGATTTAGAGGAAATTATAGATTTATCTTTAGAAAACATAGAAAACTTAAAAAGGCAATCGGAAAATATAAGAACTGAAGAACTTATGAGAAATATAAGAATACTCCAAGAAGTGGAAAAAGAAGCTAAGTGGATTAAACAAAGTAGAATATGCTTAGAAATGGCTGTTATTAAAATGTGTAGAATTGAATATGATAGTTCTAAAGAAGTTATAGTAGCTAGACTAAATAATATAGAAGGTATTATTAAAAGTGGGAAAATACTTAATATAAAAAATATTAAAAATAATGTAGTTAAAACAGATAATAAAGAATTGATTTATGATAAAATAGAAAAAGAAGATAATAATCAATATAATAATAAAAAAGAAATTTTAAATGAAAATCAATCATCTGTGATTAATGAAAATGATATAGATATAGATATAGATTTAGTTAAGAAAAAGTGGAAGGATATATTAGAAACATTTAAAGCTAGAAGACTTATGGTTTTATATGCTTCGCTTATAACAGCTCAAATTTACGCTTGTAAAGGCAATAAAATAATATTAAAATATGATAAAAACTATGCTTTTAATAAAAAGAGATTAGAAAAAGAAGATAATAGAAAGATAGTAGAAGATATATTTTCGGAGATTTTAAAAATAAAATCAAGAGTAGAATATATTGTGGAAAATGAAAATCAATTAAATAAATCTCCAGAAGAAATATTAAAAGATACTTTTGGGGAAGATTTAGTTGATATAATAAATGAATAATAAAAAATAAGGAGGAAAATAATTATGGCAAGAGGTGGATTTCCTAATTATGGTGGAGGAAACATGAATAATATAATTAAGCAAGCTCAGAAGTTTCAAAAGCAAATGGAAGATATGCAAAAAAAACTTGAAGAAAAAGAGTTTTCAGCAGCAGTAGGGGGAGAAGCTGTAGTAGCTATAGCAAATGGTAAAAAACAAATAGTAAATATAAAAATAAAGCCAGAAGTTGTAGACCCTGATGATATAGAAATGCTTCAAGATTTAATATTAACTGCTTGTAATGAAGCTTTAAAAAAGGCAGAAGATGAAACATCATCAGAAATGAAAAAATTAACAGGTGGATTAAATATTCCAGGAATGTTTTAATATAGATAGAGGTGACTGAATTGGATTTTTATCCAGTAGTTATTGAAAAGTTAATAGAAGAATTTGCCAAACTTCCCGGTATAGGTTATAAAACAGCTCAAAGATTAACACTTCATATATTAAATTTACCTAAGGAAGAGGTAGAAGAATTTGCAGAGGCTTTAGTTAAAGCTAGAGGTACTATTAAATATTGTTCTGTATGTGGTAATTATACAGATAGTGATCCTTGTGCTATATGTGCTAATCCTAATAGGGATAAAGAATATATATGTGTTGTAGAAGATGCTAAGGATATTATGTCTATAGAGAAAGTAAAAGAATATAATGGTGTATACCATGTACTTCATGGAAATATATCTCCTATGTCAGGAAGAGGACCTGAAGATATAAAATTAAGAGAATTAATAACTAGAATTAATGATAATGTTAAAGAAGTAATTGTTGCTACAAATCCTAATATAGAAGGAGAAGCTACAGCTATGTATATATCTAAAATATTAAAACCTTTAGGTGTTAAAGTAACTAGAATAGCACATGGTATTCCAGTAGGAGGAGATTTAGAATATGCAGATGAGGTTACTATATCAAAAGCTTTAGAGGGAAGAAAAGAAATTTAATGAATAATACTCCTGTTTTATGTCAATTATTTAAATAGATATGAAATAGGAGGGTTTTTAGTGATTAAATTTAAAGATTTAATGAAAAAAAGTAAATTAACAAAGAGTAAAAAAAATTTAATAAAAGCAATAGATGAAGCTAGAGAGGAATTAATATTGGCTCAAAATTATTTTGATTCAGTTAAAGAACCTAATCTTATAGATTATGCTATATATAGAGAACAAGCAGCTAGATTAAAGTATATATATTTGCTAAATCAGGCAAAAAAATTAAAAATTAAAATAAATTATAAAAATTTAGTAAAAAACATAGATGTTGTATAATGCACAATCAATATTAAGATTGTGCATTTATTTATTTACAAGAGAATATATTATTACAAAAAAGGGGGAACACATATGGAATATGCATTATATTTTTTGGTAGCTATTTTTGCATTGTTTTTAGTAGTGAAAATTTTTTCATGGCCTTTAAAGATATTTTTTAAATTAGTTATTAATGCTGTGTTTGGAGCCATATTATTAGTTCTAGTAAACTTAGTAGGAAATTACTTTAACTTTTTTATAGGAATTAATGCAATAACTGCTTTAATAGCAGGTTTTTTCGGAATACCAGGAGTTATATTTTTAATAATATTTAAATTGTTTTTATAATAATATAAAGTTTTATTATATATTTCTAAAAACACTTAAATTAAAAGAATTTAAATATTGTATTTTGATAGGAGTGCGTGTATGGTTATTAATAAAAGAGTTATAGAGGCAACGTTTTTAAAAAGACCTAATAGATTTCAAGCTTATGTAAATGTAAATGGAGAAGAAGTTATGGTGCATGTACCTAATACAGGGCGATGTAAAGAAATACTTATACCTGGTTGTACTGTTATTTTAAGAGAAGAAAACAGTCCTTTGAGAAAAACAAAATATGATTTAATAGCAGGATATAAGAATGATAAATTAATTAATATAGATTCCCAAATACCTAATAAAGTAGTAGAAGAGGCTTTAAAAAATAAAAAAATTAATAAATTAATTAAATATAATAAAATAGAAAGGGAAAAAACTTTTAAAAATAGTAGATTTGATTTTAAATTGGAAGATGATAAATGTAATATTTATTATCTTGAAGTAAAAGGAGTTACTTATGAATATAATGGTTTAGCTAAATTTCCTGATGCACCTACAGATAGAGGACGTAAACATATATTAGAATTAATAGAAGCTAAAAAAGAAGGTGCAGGTGCAGGAATTTTATTTCTAATTCAAATGGAAAATGTAAAATCTTTTTCACCTTTTGATGAAATTGATTTGAAATTTGGTAATGTTTTAAGAAATGCAGAAAAAAATAATATAGATATATTTGCTTACAACTGTAGTTTGTCACCAAATTACATAGAATTAAAGCATAGTATACCAATTTTTTTATAAATTTAAATTGAATAAATTACTATATATGAATTATAATAAAAATGTATACATTAAAAGGGGGTGAAATTCTGCTTAATTATTTTAAAGCAGAAATCTATGAAGTATAAGTATTGTCCTATATGTGGAAGAAAATTAAATACAATTAATAGTTGGGATGAAGGTGAAATACCTTATTGTCCTATAGATAATATGCTTTATTTTGATACTCCTACACCATGTATAATAGTGGCGGTTATAAAAGATAATGAAATATTATTATTAAAACAAAGTTATATTTTTAAAAATTCTAAGGTGTTAGTATCAGGATATGTAACTAACGGTGAAACTGTTGAAGAAACAGTTTTTAGAGAAGTTAAAGAAGAAACAGGTATTGTAATTGAGGATGTTAAATATTTAGGAAGTGAATATTTAGAGTCTAAGGAAATTATAATGCTGACTTTTATGGCTAAGTATAAAGAAGGAAAAATTAGTAAGTCTCCAGAAGTGGAGCATGCTGAATGGATGAGCTTAGATAATGCTTTATATGAAATGAAGGAAGATGAAATAGGTAAAAGAATAGTTAGAAAAACATTAAAAGAAATAGGATATAATTAAATAAATATTTTTAGGAGGTGTTATTATGAATAAAAATAATAAATATGTTCCGGAGATAAAAGGAACATTACGTAGTCATATGGTAGAATTGCCAGGAGTTATTAGAGAAGCCAGTGGCATTAGGGTGTTTGGAAAAAGATTAAAATCTTTTTTATTTAGCACAGATGTTTCTTTAATTAGAAATACTAATGCAGATGCTGTTATTGCAGTATATCCTTTTACTCCTCAGCCAGTTATAACTCAGGCTCTTGTATTAGCAGCGGATGTACCAGTTTTTTGTGGCGTTGGAGGTGGACTTACATTAGGGAAAAGAGTAGTAAATTTAGCTTTAGATGCAGAGTTTAAAGGAGCTATGGGAGTTGTTGTAAATAATCCAATTCCAAATGAAGTTATAGCACAAATTAGAGAAACTATAGATATACCTATAGTAGTTACTGTAGTATCAGAGTATGAGGATATAGATGCTAGAATAAAGGCAGGTGCTACTATTTTAAATGTATCTGGAGCTAAAAGAACAGCTTATATAGTAAAAAAAATTAGGAGTACACATCCTAATTTTCCTATAATAGCAACTGGCGGCAATAATGAAGAAAGCATTAAAGAAACTATTGAAGCGGGAGCTAATGCCATAACATTTACACCTCCACCAATATCAAATATTTTTAAAGAAGTAATGAATAAGTATAGAAGCAAGTATAAGGAAGAATATTATGAAGAACATTCTGATGTTTAATATTATCTTAAAACCTCTATTATTATTTAGTAGAGGTTATTTTAGTATAATTGCTGGGAGATGTGAAAATATTGAAAGGTATACTTTATTATTTTAGCGGTACAGGTAATACTAAATGGATTGCAGATAAAATGAAATATTATTTTGATTTAAAAGGATATGAATTAAATTTGTGCAGTATCGAAGATATTGAAGATTTAAATATAAGTAAACATAAATTTATTGTAATTGGTACCCCTATATATGGTAAATCAGCACCTAAATTAGTAGAAAAATTTATAAAAAAGATCCCTAATACTAAAGAAAATATGAAGTGTATAATATATTCAACTCAAGGTAGTAAGAGCTGCGCTTATATTGAAATTATAAAAAATATATTACACAAAAAAGGATATAATGTGGTTGTTCAAACTACAATAACTATGCCTAATAATTATTATTTTGCTTTGGGGAAAATTTCTAAAATAAATTATGTAGAAAGTATTTTAAATTTAGCTGATAAAAAAGTTAAATATATAGTAAATAAATTTGTAAACAATAATATTTATATTGAAAAAACATATTTTATTCAATTAAAATTGGAAGCATTAGTTAGTAAAGCTTTTAAAAAAACATTACCAAAATTACTAAAAAATTTACAAGTTACTAATGAATGTATGAGCTGTGGTAGATGTATAAGAAATTGTCCTACTAGTAATATAACTTTAGAAAATGGAAAAGTAGTATTTCATAATAATTGCATTTTATGTTTAAGATGTATATACATATGTCCTATAAATGCTATAACATATAAAGGTAGAAAAATAGTTCAAATACAAAATAATATTATAAAGTCATTAGATATAAAGTAGGTGGTTAAATGAAAATTATATATAGTAATTGCAAAAAATGTCCAGAATATTTAAAAGGTAAATGCAAAGTAGAAAATGTAAATTGTATATGCAAAAAGTGTGCTAGAAATATTAGTTATTGCTTACATGTTAAATATTGTAAGGAAACAGAATCAGCACTAATATAGTTAAAATTATATTAGTTAATAGATATTATATATTGACTTATAATTTATATAATATCTATTAACTAATATGATTTTATAATTTTATAATGCTAAATGTAATTATTTTTTATTTTATGGAGATAATAAATTATAGATTTATACATAGGAGCTGATTTTATGTTATCTATAGAAAAAAAAATGATAGTAGCGGATAGTTGTTTAGAATATGAGCCTAAAAACGAGTTTTTTATGTATTCTGGAATTTTACCTAAAAGCTGTGCTAATTGTGTAAATTACAGAGATAGTCAATGTAGTAAAGATTTATTCAATAATATTTGTAATAATATAGAAAAAAATTAAATGAGGTGTAGTGATTATGAAAAACAATATAAGATTTATAAATAAATTTCATGTAATGTCTAATATGGAGCAAATGATGCATGTAGCTAATAATTGCATAGGATATGAACCAATATATGAAGGATTTCAATCCTCCATAGGAACTAAATTAAGCAAAAGTTGCTCAAATTGTAATAATTACAAAGAAGGTAAATGTATAAAAAATTTATTTGATGATGTATTAACTAGTTTAGATCAAACATAGATATTATATGTATACGTTTGTATGAATAAATATATGAAAAACATATTGACATATTGAAGTATTGTATATATAATGATAAGAAAATTAGCTAATTTTAAATTAAAATAATAGATAAAAAAACCTAGGAAGAGGCTAGTAACATAATATCATATTAAAGAGAGCTAGTGCATGGTGTAAACTAGTATATGTTATTTTGTGAATCCACCTCTGAGGAGATTGCGATGAGCAGTACGGTACCGTATCGTTAACGGTTTGAGAGGATCAAATTTGATCAATTAGGGTGGCAACGCGGAAACCTTTCGTCCCTTTATTATAAGGGGTGAAAGGTTTATTTTTATGGGTATAATTTAGAGAATTGGTATTAGAGAGGAGAATATTTATGCATAAGAAATTGTTTATTCCAGGACCAGTAGAAGTAAAAGAAGATGTATTACAAAGAATGTCTATGCCTATGATAGGACACAGAAGCAAAGAAGCCTCCTTATTACAAAGAAGTATAAGTGATAAAATGAGGCAGATTTTTAATACAAAAGAAGAAATATTATTATCTACATCTTCAGGAAGTGGCTTAATGGAAGGAGCTGTACGCTCTTGTACTTTAAAGAAAGCAGCTGTTTTTTCTATAGGAGCCTTTGGAAAAAGATGGCATGAAATGGCTATAAATAATAACGTAGATGCAGATCTTTTTGAGGTTGAATGGGGAAAAGCAATAGATGCTAATATGGTAGATGAAGTTTTAGCTACAGGAAAATATGACTTAATAACTATAACACATAATGAAACATCCACTGGTGTTATGAATCCTGTAGAAGAAATAAGTAAAGTTATAAAGAAGTATCCGAATGTAGTATGGTGTTTAGATATGGTTAGTTCAGCAGGTGGAACAAAGATAGAAATAGACAAGCTTGGAGTTGATATATGTATAACTTCAACTCAAAAAGCTTTAGGGCTTCCTCCAGGAATGGCTATATGTTCTTTTTCTAAAAAAGCAATAGAAAGAGCTAAAAATGTTAAAAACAGAGGATATTATTTAGATTTACTTTCAATATATAATTATATACAAAAAAAGGACTATCAATATCCTTCTACACCTTGCATTTCTATTATGTATGCTATGGATTATCAATTAGATAAGATATTAGAAGAAGGATTGGAAAATAGATATAAAAGACATATAGAAATGGCTGATTATGTTAGAAGTTGGGGTAGGAAGAATTTTCAATTGTTTGCAGATGAAAAATATTTGTCTAACACTTTAACTACAATTAAGAATACTAAAGATATAGATATTTCAATTTTAAACAATAAATTAGGTGAAAGAGGATTTCAAATTTCAAATGGATATGGAAAACTAAAACAAAAAACTTTTAGAATAGCACATATGGCAGATTATACTTTAGAAGAAATAAAAGAATTATTAAATAATATAGATTATATATTAAAAAATGAAATGTAGGGGGATTTGAAATGGCAATTTTAAAACCTTTTAAAGCAATAAGACCACGAAAGGAATTAGCAGATAAAGTAGCGGCTTTTCCATATGATGTTGTAAATAGTAAAGAAGCTAAGATTATAGCAAAAGATAATCCATATTCTTTTTTACACGTAGATAAAGCTGAAATAGATTTAGAAGATGGAATAAATATATATAATTCAAAAGTTTATGATAAAGCCAAAGAAAATTTAAATTATATGATAAATAATAACATATTAATTAAAGATGATAAAAATTATTTATATATATATAGACTTACAATGAATGGTAGAGCACAAACTGGTATAGTGGGTTGTACATCAATAGATGATTATGATAATAATGTAATAAAAAAACATGAGCATACAAGAAAAGAAAAAGAAGAAGATAGAATAAGACATATAGATGTATGTAATGCTAATACAGGACCTATATTTTTGGCATATAAAGAAAATAAAAAAATAAGTAATATAATAAATGAATGGGTAGAGTCTAATGATCCAGTATATAATTTTATAAAAGAAGATAAAATTAAGCATGAGGTATGGGTTATAGATAATGATATTATTATAGAAAAGTTAGTAAAGTTATTTAAAAACACAGAATCTCTTTATATAGCGGATGGACATCATAGAGCAGCTTCTGCAGTTAAAGTAGGTAAAATGAGAAGAGAGAAAAATCCTAATTATAATGGCAATGAAGAATTTAACTTCTTTTTATCTGTTTTATTTGCTGATACAGATTTATATATAATGGATTATAATAGAGTAGTAAAAGATTTAAATGGACTTTCAACAGAGGAATATTTATCTAAAGTATTGGAAAAGTTTGATTTGGAATTATATAAAAATAATGGACCTTATAAACCAGAATGTGAATATACTTATGGAATGTATTTAGAGGGTAAATGGTATAAACTTATTGCTAAAAAAGGAACTTATAATTCCAATGATGTTGTTTTAAATTTAGATGTTTCTATATTACAAAATAATTTATTAAGTCCTATATTAGGAATTAAAGACCCAAGAACGGATGATAGGATAGATTTTATAGGTGGTATAAGAGGATTGGAGGAATTGGAATATAGAGCAAATAATGATATGAGAATTGCTTTTTCTATGTATCCAACTTCAATAAAAGAATTAATGGATGTTGCTGATGAAAATAAAGTTATGCCACCAAAATCTACGTGGTTTGAACCGAAACTTAGAAGTGGTTTATTCATTCATAATTTAGATTAATAATTAAGGGTATTGAGAAAATTAAATAGAGTTTTATATAGTAAAGGCTATGATAATTCATAGCCTTTATATGATATAATATGTATAAAATAATTATATAATTGCTCGGAGATGATAATGGTGTTTTCAAATAAAAACTCTATAACTATAGATGCTTTAAATAAAGAAAAAAATGAATTTATTATAAAAGATTCCATAGGAATAACTATAGGAAGAATATTCATTATAGAATTTATATCAATGAGTAAATATTGTAGTATGAGGCTTAAATTTTATAAGAAATCTAATAATAGTAGAATTCAATTAAAAAAAGTATTAAAAAAAATAACAAAATATGCATTTGAATATAAAAAAATAAATAAAGTAAATATAATTGTTGATGAAAATATGGATACTATACCTTTTTTAGATTTAGGGTTTTATTTAGAAGGAATAATTAGCAATAGTATTATATTAAATAATGTATATAAAGATGAATTAATGTTTGGTACAGATTATTATAATGAAAGTAGTTCAAATATTACTAGGAATGTGGTACTTAGTAGTAAAAATTTAGAGCTTAAAGTTTTAACTCCTAGTAAAGCAGAAGAAGTATTAAATTATTATATAAATAATAAAGAGCATTTAAAATATTTTGAGCCTTCTAGAGATGAAGATTTTTATACTTTGGAATCTCAAAAAAAGAATTTAATAGAAAGTTATAAACAATTTTTAAATGGGGTTAGTGTTAATTTTGGAATTTATAAAGATAAAAAATTTATAGGTAAAGTACAGCTTTCTAATATAGTAATGGGCAGTTTTAAAAATGCTTTTATAGGATATTCTATAGATAAGTTTGAACAAGGAAAGGGTTATATGAAAGAAGCAGTAAAATTAGTATTAAATTATGCATTTAACGAAATTGGATTACATAGGATAGAGGCTTCTACATTAGTAGATAATATAAAATCTCAAAAAGTTTTATTAGGCTGTGGATTTAAAAAAATAGGATTAAATAAAAGATACTTATTTATAAATGGAAAATGGAGAGATCATATAACTTTTTATAACACAGTAGATAAATAATAAATAGGTTCATTGTAAAATTAAATGCAACAGATAAAAAATATTAAAACCATAGTGAAAATCATGTATGATATAGGTGTTGAGTATAAACATACAGGAGGTTTTCACTATGGTTCATGATACTGATTATAAC
>NZ_LZFO01000036.1 GCF_001758365.1 Clostridium acetireducens DSM 10703 | reverse complement strand
CTATAAATAGATAGGCTTTTTTGTCATGCCACAAAATATTAATTTTATAATTTTTATTATTTAAAGTAAGTCATATAGTAATTTTGTGATTTTCAAAGCTATATTTTCATAATTAATTAACAGAACCAATTGTACAAATATAAAATAAGCATATTTTAAGTTTAAGTTATAAATGTACAAGTTTCAAGGGAAATTTATTAAAGTTTTCAAATTAAATGACAAATAAAAGGTTGTTGTTATATGGTGTATAATATATTATAGATGCTTTTAATAATGGCTTTTTAGAAAATAAGAATTAGGATTGAATAAAAGATTTTGTTTTTATTATTAATATAATTTAAAATAAAATCGTATTATTATCAGAAAAGGATCTATGAGTTTAGTGATGCTATTGGTAAATATTATTTACTTTATAATCTTAATGTAGTAAAATTAAAAGAACAAATTATATAAATAAATAGGAGTAAATAGTGAAGTTGAATGTAATAATTTCTATAAAACCAAAATACGTACAACAAATATTGACTGGAAAGAAAAAATATGAATATAGAAAATGCATTTTTAAAAAAGACATAGATAAAATATATATATATTCAACAAGTCCAGAGCAAAAAATTGTAGGATATTTTAAATATGCAGGATATATAAAGGAAACTCCTGAAAAAATTTGGAATGAAACCAAAGAATTTTCTGGAATAGATGAAAAGTCATATTATGAATATTTCAGTAAAAACTCTTATGCTTATGCTATAAAAATAGAACAGATTTGTGTATTTAAAGTTCCTATTAACCCTAAAGAAAAACTTAAAAAATTTAATCCACCACAATCATACATGTATTTAGAAGGAGATATACATTAAATGAGAAGCTTTGCATTATGGTATTCAACCAAAGACAAAGAATCAAAATTGGACAAAGAGATAACGGTGCATGTTAATCTTTGGAATAAAAAAAAGGAAAATCAAAAAAATTATTGTTTTGATTTTGGTTTGTTAGTAGAAGACATTAAATCTATAGAAAAGATTTATTTATATGTACCTTTTAAAATAGAAAAAAGTCAAATTAAAGATTTAGGTGCCATTATATCAAATAATCAACTAGTTAATGCTATCTTTAATGAAAATTTTACAACAACTGATGGTAAACCTAAAAAGTTGATTGTTAATGAAACCGTGGAAAAGCCTAAATTTGTAATATATGCGTTAGAAGTTGAAAGTCAAATAAAGATTAATCCATGTATAAGAAATGCATCTACACCAGGAACTATATTAGAAATAGATACGGGAAGTATAAATTTAGAAAAAATTTTAAGATATTATTTTAGAATTCGAATACAAGTAGGCAGTGATGATCTTTATATGATTAATGATGAAATTAAAGGAGTTAGTATATTTAGTGATCAATTTACTAACACCGAAGTAATAGATTTTAGATTAAATGATGTTCGAAGTTGTAGTGAAGAATTAAGAGAACAATTTAATAAAGGAAAAAAATTTAATATTTTAGCAGTTCATTATTTAATTTTAAGAAATGCAGATGATGTAATTATCCATTATGGAAAAGAGATTAATAGTAGAATGTTAGAAAATGATTTATGGAAAGATTATATAGAAGGGGATAATCATAATATTATTGCATATCATATAAAAAATAAAGCTAAAAAGAAAAATGATAATACATATGATTATATAGAGGATTTTTCAGACTTAACTAGATTTCAGTATCAAAAAGGTACTAAACTTATTATAATAATGTATGTATTAGGCATTATTATTTTAGGGACCATTGGTGGAGTTGTTGGAAATTGGTTATCTCATTTAATTGGATTATAAAATGGTAACAGAGTAAGGAGGAGAGAAACTATGAAAATAAAAATTAAAAAGAATTTCTATTATAGGGTTTCTCAAATTGAGCCGGAAGTAATGAGACATTTTATGATTAATGAAGTTGGTGAAAAAGCTAAGGAAAAACTATATAATTATTTAAGAGATTTAGCTGAAAGTTATCCGCAGTTTGATGAGTGGTTTTATAATACAGTAATTCCAGAGATAGAATTAAAAAATGGGGAACGTGAAATAATTATAGTTTTATCAGAGTTGGAAGGATGTAATAAAGCTGTGCTATCGGGAATTGCTATATTGAAGAAAAAACAATTAGAGAAGAAAATTTGTACTTTTAGAATTCACGAAGACTATCGTAACCAAGGTATAGGAACTGAGCTATTTGAAAAGTGTTTCGAGTATCTAGGTACCAAAAAGCCAATGATATCTATATCTCAAGATAGAAAAGAAATGTTTGAAAAACATATAAAGTGTTATGAATTTGAAGAAACTCAAATATTAAAAGATTACTATAAAAAAGGTTCTATTGAATATGTATATAATGGATGGTTAACACACTAGAATGATAGTAATGTTATATACAAAATACTTATTTTACCATTTTATATTAAATAATATGATTGAGAATAGTAGAGTCTATAGTTATATAAATATAACTAGAAAAAATATATTAGAAAGAGTTTAATTTAAGTCTAGAAATTGAAATTGCTTAAAGTAGTTCGATTTCTAGCTTTTATTATGTAAAAAGTATTATCTATGGCTTCGTGACTAATGTATTCAAGATTTTTATCTAATAATTTTATAAATTTATCCATAAAAAACTCCTTAATAATGTGAAATTATTTCAAATTTCATCATAGGTTTAACAAACATTGGAAATAACTATTCTTATTGTATCATTTATACTATTGTTTACTAATTGTAGTAACTTTTTTACAAATCTTTATATCCAAAAACTTTATCTATGAGGTCATCAAACTTTTCTTCATCTAACTCTACCCCTTTATATCTACAAACTTGTAGTAGCAATAAAGAAAAATATTTTTCACGATTTATTCCTAATAATGTATTTCCATCTAGTTCTTTTAAAATCTTAATCATGTCTATGTTTAACATTCCATTTCTCGTCATACTTTTCTTAGGTCTTCTTAGATCTAGCTTATAAATTGATTCAACCATTAGTGTTTCAAGATAGGCTAATAGTCCATTTATTTCAGCATCTAATGTAATACCTACTTGTAGCAAAATAACATTAGATAGTTTATCTATATCTTCTTCAGTAAGTTCTACATCTTCAGGCAAAGGAATTCTTGTTATAGCTATTAATAAGGCATTTATCCAAGAAAAATATCCTTGCATTAAAGCTAGATGAAATTTAACCTTTTCATCAATCCATAGTTTATTTTTAGCTATTATTCCTTCAAAACCTTTGAAAAACTCTCTAAATTTTTGTGAATTACTAAAAATATCTGAATATTGAAGATGTGGACCGTTAGGTAAAGTAAGTTCAAAACTACTTAATAATATATGCCATTCTGTTTCTCTTCCATTATGAAGTTCTCTATGAAAACATAATTTTTCGAGATAATTTAAAATCTCTTGCATACTATTTACTCTTTTTTCTAATATTAATCCTTCTACTCTGGTTACTTCATCTTTTCGCTTTAAATAAAAAGTGGTTATAAGGGCAATAATAAGCCCTGCTCCTAAACTAATTATTATATTAAAAATGCCCTCCCACATAAACTGAGGAAGTCCATAAAAATTACTAATTTGTTCTTGCATTTTTCTCTCACTTTCTTTTAATATATTTAAAATAATGTTTTCAAAAAAGTTTTAATAATACATGCTTTAACTCATATATGCATTACTTACCTCTTTAATACTAGTATACCATAACTATTTCTATGTTTATAAAATTTCTACATTTAGATCCAATAGAGAAGAGTTTTATATAGGTAAATAATAATAAAAGGACCCCAGCAGGCAAGCTTTCTACAATGAATACAAGTCCCACTAGAATCCATGAGAAAATATACTTAAATTTACTCTCCTAAGCTTACTCATATTTAATTTAAAGAAAAATATTCATTTAAGATATCCTACATATGTTCCAACCTTTAATGCTAATGTTACTTTTCATGTAACATCTTCCGTAGGAACAATTTATGAACCATACTGGTCTATTCTACGTTCGCTCTACGAGTTACTAATTCTGAAGTGAAACCTACTACTGCACCTTTATTTCTTACATCAATATATAAAATTTGTTCAACTTTTCCTAATTTCCTTTTATAATTACCTATTTCATCATTTCAGATATTGTTTTACTATTTTTTTTCGTACTTATTAAATATACCTTAAAGATTTCAATATATGATTTTAGAAGCATATTATATCTTCCTTTCCTCTATGATTTAATATTTTTTTATTTTACTAAAAAACAAAGTATAAAAGAAAGTAGCGACCCAAAAAGCCTTTCTATGTAATATTTTTTATTATATGAATAAGGAAGATTTAAAGAATATAATAAGTAGGATAAAAATTGAAATAGTAAAATATTTACAAAGGATTAATTATACTTTTGTAGAAGTATAATTAATAGAAGGTGATTGGGGGAGGTAATGCTAATGGCAAAAAACACTGGTGAAGGATATCGAAAAGGTGCTGTGAAGGATAGTCACAAAAATATAATCTTAAAACTGATTCATAGGTGAAAAGAGATAGTGATACTAGTAGGTTAAATATTATAGGGTGAAATAATAATAAAAATAGACTTTATATAAAAATAGGGGGAATTAAATTATGGCAAAGAAAAAAGTTTTTATATCATTTGATTATGATGAGGATAAATCCTATTATTACTTAATGAAGGCGTGGGATGCAAATTCTAATTTTGAGTTTGTTTTTAGTGACTATACTTCAAAGGAAATTAATAGTGATGATGTTGCTACTGTAAAAAGAGCACTTAGCAGGAAGATTGGGAATGCAACCTACACACTTGTAATTATAGGGAAATATGCAAATAAGGAACATGAAGATAGTGAAGAAATAGGTTATACTAATTGGCAGAATTATGAAGTCGCAAAAAGTGTAGAGCGTGGAAATAAGTTGGTAGGTGTTAAAATAAAAAGCACATATTCAGCACCTACAGAAATGATAGGAGTAGGCACATCGTGGGCAAGTAGATTTACACAGGATAAGATAATTGCTGCACTTAATGAAGCTAAATAAATGAGTACAATGATTATTTGTATAATTATAGTAGCTAACAGAGGTGATTATCATGGATGAAAAAGAAAAATTTGATTTTGTGTATGATAATTATAAGGAATCATTCAAATTATGTAAAGAGGCTCAAATTGATAGGAATAAATTCTTTTTTATAATAGTTGTTTTAACGGCTTTTCTTTTTCTAATGACTATCTATCCAACTGAAACAATAGCTACATTTCAGAGTTTTATAAAAACTAAAATGAATATTGAAGTAAAATTTAATTTTTTTGTAATTCAATCTATCATTTGGTTTTTACTGCTTTACTATACTATGCAGTATTATCAAAAAAATATTTATGTTGAAAGACAGTATGGATATTTAGCAGATATTGAAGATGTACTTTCAACTAAAATACACAGAACATTAAATAGGGAAGGTAAAAATTATTTAAAAAGTTATCCTTTATATAGTGATTTCATAGATTGGATTTATAAATTTGGATTTCCTTTAATAAGTATTACTCTTATTGTAGTTAAAATATCAAATGAATGGATATATCAGAATCATAATTTAGGAATTATATTTGATTCAATTATTGCTTTATTTATTATAATTCTTACGATTTTATATATGTTATTTTTACATCAAAATTTTAAATTAAGTATTTGGGTTAATATGATTTATGGGAAGTTTAAAAACATAAAAAAATAAAAAATTCAACAAGAGCCTAGAAAAAGTTTTAATACAAAAGTAACATTTTCAGTGAAAAATTTTATTGATTAGTATTCTAATTTTTTTTTATTGATGAGAAGCTTAATGCAATGATGGGATTTAGAAGGAGTAAAGAAAGCCCTTATTATTGTGGTAGGTAAAAAAGATATTTATACTGCAGAAGTATAAGTTTATAAATTGGATGTATCTTTAAAAGGGGGAATGTAGATAGTTTTGTGTAGAAATAAAACTATCTACATTCTCCTTTATAACTTAAATTTATTAATTTCAGTTTCTAATTCACTACATATATCTTTAAGATTAGATGCTAAATTATTAAACTCATTCATAGTTGCAGTTACTTCTTCTGTAGTTGCAGAAACTTCCTCTGTGCTTGCTGAAGCTTCTTCGGATACTGCTGATATATTTTGCATTTTACTAACCATCTCATTTTTGTTTTTATTTGTTTCTATTATGGAACTTTGTACTAAATTTATTTTGCCTAAGGTTTCCTTAATAGAATATAATATTTTATTAAATATTTGCTTAGTTTCAGTTACTGCATCAGTTTGAAGTTCTACAATATCTTTGGTATCTTCAATGGATTTAACTGCTAATTCTGATTTTTCTTTTATATTATTAATTAAATTTTGTATTTTTTTAGTAGCCTCTGTGGATTGTTCTGCTAACATTCTAATTTCTTCTGCTACTACAGAAAATCCTTTTCCGGCTTCTCCAGCTCTTGCTGCTTCTATGGCTGCATTTAATGCAAGTAAATTAGTTTGTTCTGCTATTTGATTTATTGTATCTGTTATTACTCCTATTTCTCCAGTAGCTTCATTCATATTTTCTACTACTTCTGTAACTTGTGATATTGCTTCATTGTTTTTTACTGTCTTTTCTGTAAGCTCACCAATAATTTTTAAGCCTTCATTTCCAGGTTTATTAGAATCATTAGATTGTTCTATCATATGAATTGTTAATTTTTCAATATTATCAATTTCATCAGCTAATTCATTAACTATATTTGCACTTCTAGAGATATCTTGTGCCTGTGATGATGAACCTTCAGCTACTTATTTATAGTAAGTGCAACTTCGTTTATGGCTATATTTGTTTCTTCTGTGGATTTACTTATAGAATCTGAACTATTAACAATTTCATTTGATGAATTTTTAACATTACTTATCAATTGTCCTATATTATCCATCATACTATTAAAATGATTTCCTAAATTTTCAAATTCATCTTTGGTATTAAAATTAACTCTACCACGTAAATCTCCATTAGCAGCTTTACTAAATTCATTTTCTAATTTTCGTACTAATTTAGATATTGAATTGCTTATAATTAAAGAAATAATTATAACTATTGTTCCTAATATTAATATCATAACAAGTGCAGCATGTTTAATAACACTTGTATCTTTTAATAACTCTGACTTTTCAAGGGATGCGATAATCTTCCAATTACTTTTTTTATTTGTTATATAACTTGCATATTTTATTTCATTATTATATTTATACTTATCAAAACCTTCACTCTCTGTTTTTATTTTTGGCCAAATACTTAATTTAGTGGCTGAATTTCCACCAAGTAAAGTTTTATTTGGATGTTCAACCATTATTCCTTTACTATCTGTTATGTATATATATCCACTTTTGCCTACCTTTACATTAGAAAGTGTATCAACTAAAGCCTCTAAATTTACATCTATAGAAAGAACTCCTACTACCTTTCCATCTTTTTCTACAACTTTTGATAAAGATACAACTAACTTTCCATTACTGGCATCCTTATAAGGATCTGTATAAACTATTTTTTCTTTAGCTTTTACACTATTTTTGTACCAATCCCTAGAAGTTGGATCATAACCACTTGGAAACGTACGTTCAGGATATACATTTATTTTTTTATCAGCTTGTACAAAACACATTACCATTATATCTTTATTACTATTTTTAAAATTTTTTAATGCTTCTATAGTAAATGGTTTATACTCTGGATGTTTATCAAGATCCTTAATATCTGTGTGATCAGACAGTATATTTAAATAACTTTCCATAGTGTTAAAGTAGTTATCTATCCCTCTATTTATTTCTGTAAGATTTTGTTTAGTACTTATTTCTAAATTATTTGATAATATTTTGTTGGCTTGAATGTATGATATTACAAACATTATAATTAGGGAAGTTAAACATAAACTAACTAGTATAGTGGCTAACTTAAATTTAATACTAAAAAAATTAATTTTTCTCTTATTCTTATCTTCCAAATTTGACACCTTTTCTTTATTTTTTACTTTTTTTTGCACTATAAGTATCGTACGTTATAACAAAATCATTACTGGTTTTTATAAAAAAAGTTTAATATTCTACATTTTTTATCAATTTTGTTTATTGATTTCTTTCTTTTATGGGATAAAGTTCCTCACTTTAACTTGATACAAACCCATTAAATACATGCGAATATTAAAAAATGGTTTTTATGATATAATAAAAACAATAGAGAAATGATGAAAGTATAAAAGTTAATTCGCATAAACATAACAAAGTTAGGAGAGTGAATAGACTTATGAAAAGAATACCCTATGGTATTTCTAATTTTCAAGTTTTAAGAGAGAAAAATTATATTTATGTAGATAAAACATCATATATAGAAATTTTAGATAGATATGCTCCCTATCAGTTTTTTATAAGACCAAGAAGGTTTGGAAAAAGTTTATTTATATCAACTTTAGAAAATTATTATGATATAAATAAAAAAGATAAATTTGAAGAGTTGTTTGGAGATTTATATATAGGAAAAAATCCTACAGAAGAGAAAAATAAATTTCTAGTTTGGAAAATAAGTTTTGCTGGAATTGATGCTGGTCATGGAGAAGAAGAGCTTAGAAAAAGTTTTAATACAAAAGTAACATTTTCAGTGAAAAATTTTATTGATAAGTACTCTAATTTTTTTATTGATGAGAAGCTTAGTGAGGATTATATAAAAGCAGAAGCTGCTGTTGAGTATATATTGCATCTTTCTAGAAAAATAAAAATACCTGTTTTTGTTTTAATAGATGAATATGATAACTTTGCAAATGAACTAATTACAGGAGGAAAACAAAACACCTATGAAAGTATCCTTCATGGTGAAGGTTTTGTTAAGGTATTCTATAAGGCTTTAAAAGATGCAACAATGGATAATTTTAATAGAATATTTATGACAGGCGTAAGTCCTATAATGTTGGATGATTTAACTAGTGGATTTAACATAACTAGAAACTATACTCTAGATGAAAATCTTAATGCCATGATGGGATTTACAAGGGAAGAATTATCCTGGGTTATGGATGAAGTAAATATAAAGGATACAGAACTTAGAAAGAAAATATGTAATGATATGACTATTTATTATAATGGGTATAGGTTTAATGAAAATAGTAAATCAGTTTTTAATCCAGATATGTCCATGTATTTTTTAGATAATTATTTACTTTATAATCGCTACCCAAAAGAGATGATAGATAATAATGTAAAAACAGATTATGGAAGAGTTAATCAGTTGGCTTACAATTTTAATGACAAGGAAGCTTTAGAGGAAATAATGACTAAAGGAGAAACCTCTACTATGCTTGTAGATAGATTTAATATTCATACTATGTACAGTGTGAAAGAAAACTTTAAATCTTTATTATTTTACCTAGGTATGCTTACTATAAAGGGAGAAGGTCCTCTTGGAACAGAGCTAAAAGTACCCAATTACGTTATAAAAACGATTTATTGGGAGCAGTATTTTCAAAGAATGAATTTAGAGTATAATATTCAGCTTCAAGATATAAGAATAGCAGTAAATGAAATGAGAATGCATGGAAATATTGAAGCTTTAGCAAAGCTTGTAGGTAAAATACTAGAGGATTTATCCAATAGAGATTTAATGCAAGCGGATGAAAAACATATTAAAATGATGTTTTTAACTCTCTTGGGAATAGATAGCACTTATTTTATACAAAGTGAAGCGGAAAACAGTAAAGGCTATGTGGATATAATGCTCAAGAAAAAAATTCAATTTAAAGATATAACTAAATTTCAGTGGATTATAGAATTAAAATATATAAAGGAAAGTGAAAGAAATAATTTAGAAAAAGTAAAAGAAGAAGGTTTAAAACAGCTTAAAGGGTATGCTGAAAGCAAAATAGTTAAAGAACACCTTGGAGAAGAAGTATTAAAGAAAGCCCTTATTATTGTGGTAGGTAAAAAAGATATTTATACTGCAGAAGTATAAGTTTATAAATTGGATGTATCTTTAAAAGGGTTTAAATTAATAGTTCACAATACAAAGGTAAAAGCTGAATTTTAAAAAATATAAAAATCAGTACTATTTATATATACTAAGAATATACTATTATTATGGAACAAAAACTTATATAGTTTTTAGCGAGAGGGTGCCTGCACCAACTCGTATTTTTGTTTTAAAGAACATTTAGCTCTGGAGCATTTGCTTTTAGGGCTTTTTTTATTGATGAGAAGCTTTAGAGGAAATAATGATTAAAGGTGAGACTTCTACTATGCTTGTAGGTAAAATACTAGAGGATTTATCCAATAGAGATTTAATGCAAATGGATGAAAAGCATATTAAAATGATATTTTTAACTCTTTTAGGAATAGATAGCACTTATTTTATACAAAGTGAAGCGGAAAATAACAAAGGCTATGTGGATAGAAATAGAATTTCTCATGTGTATGATGAAAATACTGCAGTAAATATTTATAATAATATTAAAACGGAATGTAGATAGTTTAGTATAGAAGCATATCTACATTCCATTTCATTATTTTAATTCATTAAGATTCAATAAGTAATTTACAAAATCTTCCCTTAAATCTTCTCGTTTTAATGCAAATTCTACTGTAGCTTTAAGAAAACCTAATTTATCTCCTACATCGTATCTTTTACCTTCAAAACTGTAGGCATACATAGCTTCGCTTTTTGCTAATGTTTTTAATGCATCTGTAAGTTGAATTTCTCCTCCTTTTCCTGGTTTTGTTTTATCTAATATATTAAATATAGAAGGAGTTAATATGTATCTTCCTAATATAGCTACACTGGAAGGGGCTTCTTCAATAGAAGGTTTTTCTACTAGGTCTTTTACTTTGTATACATTATTTTCTATAGCAAAACCTTTCACTATGCCGTATTTGGATACATCCTTTTTAGGAATTTCTTGTACTCCTAATATAGAGGTTTTGTATTCGTTAAAACAATTAATTAGTTGTTTTAAACAAGGAGTTTTGCTGTCTACTATATCATCTCCTAGTAGTATTGCAAAGGGTTCATTTCCTACAAAGGAGCTAGCACAGTTTATAGCATGACCTAGTCCTTTTGGCTCTTTTTGTCTTATATAATACACATCTGCCATGTTTGATATGTTTTCCACAACAGATAATAGCTCAGTTTTGTTTTTTAATTTTAGTTCATTTTCCAATTCTATAGATTTATCAAAGTGGTCTTCTATTGCTCTTTTATTTCTTCCAGTAATTATTAAAATTTCTTCTATTCCCGATGCTACAGCTTCTTCTACAATGTATTGAATAGTGGGTTTATCTACTACTGGAAGCATTTCCTTTGGTTGAGCCTTTGTGGCAGGTAAAAATCTTGTACCTAATCCTGCTGCAGGTATTATTGCCTTTTTTACTTTCATAATTTTAACATCCCCTTAAATTTTATTCTTATTTATAATTTCTATTTAAGCATTACAATAACCTTTAATTTTTTGCATTTTGCATTTTCATTTCATTTTCACCCCAGAGGTGTAAAAATTACACCCCTGGGGTGAAAAATTTTCCATATTAGTCTCTAACTTTAGTTTGGTCGCTGAATATTCTTACAAATTTAATAGAATATATGTCGCACATTACTAAGTCGTTTGTTCCTGATTCTTGTATTACTATATAGCTAATTCCAACTTCTTTTAAAACACCTTCTCTGTCAATTAACATATTGGTTCCAATTAAAAATTCGATTTTTATATATTTTCCTATTTGAGTTTTTAGCCATCCTTGGGTATAACCTATATCGTTTTGTACTGTAGGAGTTGGTTCAGTTTGAAAAGTAGGACCACCTGTAGTAGTTGGAAATTGCATTTCACGATTTTCATTTAGCATTTCTTCAGGCATCATTGGGCATGAGCGGCTATTCCATAGTGGAAAATTGTTAAAGTCATTTGGTGTTCTAGTATACAAAAAATTACCTCCTTTAAAATATAAACAAATTATTTAAAAACATTAAAATTAAGTATGATTATATTAATTTAAGTCTGAGCATATAGTTCAGTAGGGTTGTAAAAGCAATGCTGTCCAATTCTTACTAAATATCTTCCTGTCCCATTATATGGGAATGTATATGGACATGTTACTACGAATGGATTAAAATACCACAAAGCATTACCTGTATTATATAGTCTATTGCCAGATAGAGCCCAATCTGCTATTTGATAGTGTATTTCTTCTGGGGGATTAGCCCATATAGTTTGAGGATTAGGAAGACCTTTTAAAATAGAAGTTGCACAATCAAATTGCCCTTTTTGAAATATAACTTTTCGTAAATCTCCTTGGCATATTCTAAGATATTCTCCATAAGCTACATTTACTCTGTTCATAACTACTGAAGCAACAGCTTTCATACCATTTTCACCTTCGCCACCAGCTTCACATTTTATTATTCTAGCTAATAGTTCTCTAGCACTATAAGCCACACTTACTCACCACCTAAATTCAATTACCATACTATTATATTGAATAACTACCCCAGTGGTGCAAAATATGGAAAAATATTTTTTCCATATTTTGCACCACTGGGGTAGCACTAATGAAAGCATTATGGTAATATATAAAGAAAATAATAGTAAATTATAGAAAGGAAAATAATTATGAGAGGATTATTTTTACAAGGAGGAGGAGCTAAAGGAGCTTTTCAAGCAGGAGCTGTATATGCTTTTTATGAAAAAGGAATAAATTTCAAAGTGATTTCAGGTACTTCTATAGGGGCAATAAATGGATATTACATATATACAGGTAATATAGAAGAAATGAAAAATTTATATATTAATGAAAATAAAATAAAAGTTCCTGAG
The DNA here is from genome assembly GCF_001758365.1 of Clostridium acetireducens DSM 10703. Taxonomy (GTDB): domain Bacteria; phylum Bacillota; class Clostridia; order Clostridiales; family Clostridiaceae; genus Clostridium_C; species Clostridium_C acetireducens. The sequence continues at coordinate 10,623 of NZ_LZFO01000036.1, read as the reverse complement.
TATTTACATAAAGTAGTTGAGAATGATTATGTAATAAATGAGATGAAAAAGTTACAAGTAAAAAGAGAATCTATAAAATCTTTTTATGTTAATTACACAGAAGTAAATAAAGGAGAATTAAAAGAAAAAATTGTAGACGTAGATAAACTAGATAGAGAAAAGGCTGTAAATTGTGTAAAGTATAGTTCACTTCTTCCTTATATTGGACCTAGTAAAATTAATGATTTCAATGATTTAGTAAAAAATTTTGATTCTAAAGAAGTATTTGAAAAGTTCAAAGATTTAGTAGTTAATGGAGAATACGATGGATATAATTTAGATGGTGGAATATTGAATAATAATTTATTGAGTCCTTTTATGGAGGAAAATTTAGATAAAATTTATTTATTGCCTTTAAGTAATTCTTTTGAAGTTCCAGATTATTTATACAATAAGTATAATGATGAAAATATAGTTGTTGTAAAAAGAAATAAGGCTTTTAGACCTGAAGATACTTTAAACTTTAATATAGATTTTCTTAGAAATTTATTTTATGAAGGATATTATGAAGGGAAAAAATGCATTCATTAATGGCATATTTATTCCGTTAACTTTTTAGACAAAATAAAATTAGGTGGTTGAATAAAAAATCATTGATATAATTTTCAGATAAAAAATAATTAAAAATAATTTGTATAAAAATAATAAGGCAGCAGCATAAAGAAAGTTTGTAAATAAGTCATTTCATTAAGACACTCTAAGAATAAAAAATAAAAAAACTCCTACCCAATTTATGCCCCGTCCTTGGGGCGGAAATTGGCTCATCACGTCCTGTGATGAATTACGGAGTTTTTTAATTTTTTCTTCTAAGACTGTCTAAAATTCATTCAAATTATTTACAAACTTTCTTTATGCTGCTGCCTTATTATTTTTATACAAATTATTTTTAATTATTTTTTATCTCAAATTATATAAGTAATTTTTTATTCAACAATCTAAATAATATCAAATACATTATAGCAATTACATAATTTAGGATAAATACCTAAATTAATTTTTTATTAAGTTTTTTAGCTTTTGTGCAAAATTCATAAAAATATAGTATACTTAATAAAGCAATTTATGTACATTATTAATGAAACAAAAAATATGAAATTTTACGGAGGAAAAATTATGGGTGATAGTCCTAAGCAATTTATAAAGAGATTTTTTGGGTTTTCTATAGGACCAGTTATTTCTGCTTTCTTAAGTCTTTTTACTGTACCCTTAACTACACATTTTATAGCACCAGATGAATTTGGTAGAGCTGCAATGTATACTATGGCATTAAGTATAAGTTCTTTATTTATATACTTAGGAATGGATCAATCCTTTGTAAGAGAATATAATTTAGAAAAGGATAAAAAAAATTTATTTTGGAACTCTTTAATTGTTCCTTTATTATTTTCTTTTATAGTGGGAATAATTTATTTACTGTTTTATAAAGGTATTTCCATATGGATGTTTGATCGTGAAGAAAAATATATTATGCAGGTTTTAGCTATTTCTGTTCCTTTTACTGTAATAGATAGATTTAATATGCTAGTTATACGTATGGAAGAAAAGGCTAAGCTATACTCAATTTTAAATATAATAAGTAAATTAGCTAATGTTGTAATTTTAGTTCCTTATCTTTTATATATAGATAAAAGCTTTAGAGGAGTTGTAAATGCAGGATTTATAAGTTTAGTAGTATTATGTATTGCAGAATTTTGTTTTACCAAAAAATATTGGATAACAAAATTTAAAATAGATAATATTTTACTAGAAAAACTTTTTAAATTTGGTCTTCCTTTAGTGCCAGCTTCTGTAATAAGTTGGATATTAAACTCTATGGACAGAATTGCTATGAAACAATGGTCTACATTAACTGAAATAGGGCTTTATTCTTCTGCATTAAAAATAGTAATGATAATTGGAATAGTAAGAGATGCTTTTTGCACATTTTGGGCACCAACTGCTTTTAGGTGGCATGAAGAAGGTGTCAGCAATGAAAGATATATTAAAGTAAGTGAAATGCTTATGTGTTTTATGGCTATATTATTTGTAGGAATAGTATTATTTAAAGACTTAGTAATAAAAATATTTGGCACAAAGTATGTAGGAGCATCTGTTATAGTACCATTTTTATTATTCTTACCAATAATGTACACTGTATCAGAAACAACTACTTTAGGTATTTCTTTTTCCAGAAAGACTTCCTATAATATATTAGTATCTATTGTAGCTGCTGTAACTAATTATATTGGAAACTATTTATTAGTACCAACTTTAGGTGGACTAGGAGCTTCTATTTCAACAGGTATATCCTACACAGTTTTCTTTTGGATGCGAACATTTATATCTAGAAAGTTGTGGTTTAAATTTCCACTTAAGTTTTATTTCTTAAACACAGTATTTATGCTTTTATTTGCAACTTTTAATGTGTTTTACAATAAAATTTATTTAAATATAATATTTTCAGCTATAATTTTATTTATAAATAGAAGACAAATAAATGAAATTTTACAAATAGCTAAAGGTTTATTATGTAAAAAAGAAATTAAATTTAATAATTAGCAATGAAAAATTAAAAGTAACTAATATTTCTGAAAATAAATAATACTGGCAGATAAAAATATGCTAAGTATAGCAAGGGACTTTGTAAATTAATCATTTCATTAATATACTCTAAGAATTAAAAATTAAAAAACTCCTACCCAATTTATGCCCCGTCCTTGGGGCGGAAATTGGCTCATCACGTCCTGTGATGAATTACGGAGTTTTTTAATTTTTAATTCTAAGAGTATCTAAAATTCATTCAAATAATTTACAAAGTCCCTTGCTATACTTAGCATATTTTTATCTGCCAGTATTATTTATTTTCAGAAATATTAGTTACTTTTAATACATAAAAAATGGAATTAATATTATATTTTTGATAAAATATATATGGTTAAGTTTATTATATAAAATGTAGTATAATTAAATGTTAATGTTAATTTAAGATAATGTTTTTAGAATTTAATGTAATTATAGTAAAAAAATATGGAACAATTCATAATAAATTTACAAAGAAAATGTTGACAGTTTTATGAAAAAGTTGTTTAATAAAACTGACTGGTCAGTATTAATAATTATAATAATAAAATAAATAAAAAAAGAGGGGTATGATATGAGTTTTTGGAAAGTTGTATGGAGTGATATTCGCAGTATATGGAAAAACAGTTTTCTTAAAATGGCATTAGTCGGAATAATCTTATTACCTCTTGCATACGGCGGACTTTATTTAGCAGCCTTTTGGGATCCTTATAGTAATACAGAAAATTTGCCTATTGCAGTAGTTAACTTGGATAAAGGTGGAATAATGGATGATTCTCCAGTTAATTATGGTGATGATATTGTAAGTGTATTAAAAAATAATGATGATTTAGGCTGGAATTTTGTTAAAAATTTAAAAGATGCAAAAGAAGGTGTGGAAGAGGATAAATACTATGCCATGGTAGTTATACCCAAAGATTTTACTCAAAAAATTACAGAAATAAAAGATGGAATGCTTAGAAAACCTAAACTTATTTTTATTACCAATAAGAAAAAGAATTACATAGTAGGACTTATATGTGATAAAGCAGCAAAAGTTTTAAAAGAAAATATATCTGAAGCAGCTATGGATACTTTTACTGAAACAATTTTTGATAATTTATATGTACTAAAGGATGGATTAGAAACAGCTACAGATGGAACAGCTCAAATGAAAGATGGAGTTACAGAGCTTAAGGATAAAGTTCCTGTTTTAGATAATGCTCTTGGAAAACTTTATGATGGAGCTTCTACACTTAATGATAAGCTAGGAGATGCCTATGATGGAAGTACTAAGCTTAGAGATGGAGTGGATTTATTAAGAGGTAAAATGCCAGACTTGGTAGATGGTGTAAGTAGGCTTCGAAAAGGAGCTGAAAACATTAATGAAAATATAGGAGATGCTTATGACGGTAGTGTTAGACTTAGAAATGGCGCTATTGATTTATATGATAAACTTCCTGATTTATCCGACAATGTGGAACAACTTTATGATGGAACTCAAGGTTTAAAAGAAGGTATTGGACAAGTTGATGACAATATGCCTAAGCTTTTAGATGGAGTATGGGATCTAAGAGATGGAGCCAAACAACTTAATGATGGTCTTAAGACTATGAAGGATAAAGTAAAACTTTTATATGATAAAGATGAAGAGGGAAATGTAAATAAAGATGCTGGATTGGAAGCAATTAAAACTGGAACAAATAAAATGAAATTTAAAATTGCTCAAGGTATAATGGATAAGCTAAATACTAAAGATGGAAGTGGTATTAAACCTATAGATTCTGTATGTGGTGGACTTAAGAATATATATTTAGGCATGGAACAAATAGATACTTTAATTAGTTCAGGTAAAGTACCTATTTCTGATATTTCCAAGGAAAATTGGAAACAGGATATGGAAATTATAAATAATTTAAATAACTTATTTAATTCTCTTAAAGGTGCAGATGCATCTAATAGAAATGAAATTCTTCTACATATAGCCTATTTACTTAATGGAGATAACTTGGATTTACCAAGTTCACAGCTTTCGAAGGTATCTGCTGATTTAAATGACATAGCAGCAGAAATTCAAAAATCACCTTATTTTGATAAAGTACCTGATTTACAAAAGCTATACGGTGCATTAAAGCAATTATCTAAAGGAGTAATTCAAATAGATGGGGCTTTAGATGAATTAAAACAAACACTAGCTATTTTTCAAGGAGTAAGTGCTATATCAGGAGGAGTAGGACAGGCAACTACTGGTGTAGGAGCTTTGGTAGATGGTATTGATAAATTATATAAGGGTTCTAAAGACTTATATGATGGTTTAGATGAATTATATGATAAAACTACAGATTTAAAAAATGGAATAGAACTTATATATTCAGGTTCCCAAGATTTAAGAGATGGAGCAGATAAATTCCAAGATACTGTGCCAACAGTTACCAGTGGTGTAGCAGTACTTACTGATGGAACTAGGGAATTAAGTGATGGATTATTTAAACTAAATAGAGGAACAGAAAACTATGTAGATAAAATTGGAGAACTAAGTGAAAAAATTCCTGATGTTGAAGAGGGAATAAATGAACTTTATGATGGTTCTATGGATTTATCTGATGGAATTATAAAATTAAGAGATGGTTCTGGAAAGATTAAAGATGGATTACAAACTATGAAAGATAAAATGCCTGATTTACAAGATGGTGCAGATAAGCTTTATGGAGGTGTAGCAGAACTAAATAGTAAATTGGGAGAAGGAGCAGAAAAGATAGCAGATAAATTAGCATTTAGCAGTAAAGCTATAGGAAGTTATATGGGAGATCCAATGGATTTAAGAAATAAGCCTTTATATGCTGTAGATAAATATGGAGTAGGACTTGCACCATACTTTATTTCATTAGGTTTATGGGTAGGAGCTCTTATGATGTTCTTCTTTATAACTGATGATGTACCTTATAATTTAAAAGTTGGCAGTAATTCAGTAATATTAGGAAAATATTTAATATGTTGTGCTATAGGAGCATTACAAGCAGTACTTTTAAGTTTAGCTGTTATTAAACTAGGGCTTACACCAGCTAATGTGCCACTATATATAGGATTTAATATATTTTTATCCTTTGTATTTATAGCTATAGCTCAAAACTTAATATTCTTACTTGGAGATATAGGAAGAGTATCAGTAGTTTTAATACTTTTACTACAACTTACTGCTTCAGGAGGTACTTTCCCAAGAGAGCTTATACCTAGTTTCTTTAAGAAAGTAAATCCATTTATACCTTTTACTTATTCTATATCTGCTATGAGAGAAATAATACTTGGTGCAAATCTTGATGTGCTTAATAGGAATGTATTCATATTATTAACTATGCTTTTACTATTTTTAATATTGAGCTTTGTTTTAAAACCTTATGCTGATAAAATAAAAGACAAAGTTTCTATTGAAAAGCAAAAGGAAAAAACTATGAGAGAACAAGAAGAAGCCTATGAAATAGAACAAGAAGATAATTCCATAGAAAAATAAAATAAACTAAAAGTGAGGTGAAAACCGGTATTAATCCGGGAATTATGAAAAGTAAAAAACTTTCACTAATTATTGCATTAGCTTTAATATGTTCCAATGTTACACCTGCCCTTAGCCAAAGCGTTTATGCAAAAGAAGATAATGATATTTCTATAGAAAGTGAAGAAAATCATAGTAAGGGAGTAACTTTTAAGGATAAAAATTTGGAAAAAGTTATTAGAGAAGAAGTGGGAATACCAGTTAAACCTATTACAATGAAAGATTTAGAAGATATAAAGGAATTAGATATAAGAAATAAAAATGTAAAAAGCTTAGAAGGTCTTCATAAATTGCCTAATTTAGAAGTTTTAGAGGCAAGTAATAACAAAATAAAAGATTTAACGCCTTTAAAATATTGTGAAAAGCTAGAAAAAATCAATTTTTATAATAATGAAATAGAAGATTTAACTCCTCTTAATAAATTAAGAAATTTAGAAAAAGTATATTTAAAAGAAAACAAAATAAAAAATATAGAGGGTTTAACTACTTCAAAAGATATATTTGAATTGGATTTAAGTTCTAATGAAATAAAAAACTTAAAACCTCTTAAAAAATTTCATAGCTTAAAAACTTTAATGTTAGCAGACAATGATATAGAAAATATAAAAGATTTATCTAGTATAATTACATTAGAATCACTTGTTTTAAGCAAAAATAAAATATCAGATATAAAACCTTTAGAGTCATTAAATAGACTTGTAAAAATATATTTAGATGATAATGAAATAACAGATATAACCCCTCTTAAAAGATTGCCAGATTTAGAAAGATTAAATTTAGATAAAAATAAAATTAATAATATAAAGGATTTAAAATTAGATACTCTTTCAGATTTAAAATGGGTAAAATACAGGGGAAAAGAAATAACTGATATGGATAAGTTAGATTATATAGTGGAACAAGCAAATGTAGAAGTTAAATTTAAAGATAAAAACTTAGAAAGAGAAATAAGAAAAAAAATAGAAAAACCTTCAGGAGAATTGAGATTATCTGATGTAGAATTTATTAAAGATTTAAATTTATTTGGGAAAAATATAAAAGATATTTCTGGAATTGAATATTTAAGAGGATTAAAATACTTAAATTTAGGTAGAAATAATTTAACAGATATAACAGCTTTAGAGGATTTAGAAGATTTAGAGAAACTATATCTTTATAAAACTAAAATTACGGATATAGAGCCTTTAGAGGAACTTATTAATTTAAAAGAGCTAAAAATATCCAATACAAATATATCAGATATTTCAGTTTTAGAAAATTTAGTTAACTTGGAAAGCTTAGATTTAAGTGAAAATAAAGTATTAGATTTGGAACCTATAGAAAATCTTACAAGCTTAGAAAAGCTAGATATAAGTAAAAATCATATAAAAGATATAGACTCATTAATGGATTTAACAGAATTAAAGTCTTTAAATTTAAATGAAAATAATATAAAAGATATAAATGTTGTATCTTTTATGCCAAATCTTGAAAGATTATCTATAGATAAAAACCAAATAACAAGTTTAGAGCCTTTAAAAAAAGCCACAGAACTAATATGGCTTACAGCTAATAACAACAATATAACAAGTTTAAAAGGTTTAGAAAATCTAGAAAATTTAAAAGAAATACATGCAGACAATAACAAAATAAGCAATATAGAACCTCTTAAAAAATTAATTAATATAGAAGTTTTAAGTTTAAAATATAATAAAATAAGTAACTTAAAACCTATAGAAAACCTTGTATATATTAAAAATTTATATTTATACAGCAATAATATAAAAGACATAACACCTATTAGAAACATGAAAGGCATTGTAAAATTATATTTAGATAAAAATAATATAAGTGATATATCTATTATATCTGGCATGAAAGAAATTGAAGATCTTTCCTTAGGATATAACAAATTAACTAATATAAATGCTGTTAAAGGTTTAGAAAACATTAAGACTTTAGATGTAGGAGATAACAACTTAAGTGATATAACTGTAGTTAAAACTCTTCCATCTCTTGAGAAATTTATGATTATAAATAATGATAATGTACCAAAATATCAAATAAACTCTCTACCAAAAGAAATTCAAGTAACATACTAGACAAGCAGCGGGACGGGGCTACAATTTTAAATTTTATAAAAAATAAAAAGAGAGGTGAAACTGGTTTTATACCAGAAAGCTTATGAATAAAACAAAAACTTCTATATGTCTTGCAGGAATTTTAGTTTTTGCTTTTAGTGTATCAGCACTTGCTAACTCTAGTCCAAAAGTAGACAATACTATAAGCAAAGTATTTGCTGCAAATGAGCATAAATTCAACAATAAAGATATAAAATTTCCTGATAAAAATTTAGATGAGGCAATTAGAGAATCTATAAATAAGCAAGAAGGAAAAATTACTAAAGAAGATTTAATTTATGTAACTAAACTGAATTTAAAGAGCAAAAATATAGAAGATATTACTGGATTAGAATTATTTGAAAGCCTAGAAAATTTAGATTTAAGCAATAATGAAATAGAAGATTTAACACCTTTAAAAAATAGTATTTACTTAAAAAAATTAAATTTATATAAAAATAAAATATATGATGTAAAAGCTTTATCTAATCTACAAAATTTAGAAAAACTTATTTTAAAAGATAATAAAGTAAAAAATATAGAAGCTTTATCAAAACTTAAAAATTTAAAAGAATTAGATTTAAGTATGAATAAAGTATTTGATCCTAAGCCTTTAAAACATTTAAAAAAGCTTAAAACTTTAAATTTAGAAGATAATAAAATAAAAAATGCAGAAGACTTAAAGGATTTACAATCAGTACAAACTTTAATATTAACTAAAAACGAAATAGATGATTTAGAGCCTTTAGTTAATTTGGAGAATATTACAAAACTATATATAGATGACAATCCAGTACACGAAATATCAATACTTAAAAAGCTTCCTAAATTAAAGAGATTAAATATAAACGGAAATGATATTGATGATTTACAAAAATTAAAAGATTTTCAAAAGCTTCAATGGGTTAGATTTAGAAATAAAGAAGTTATTGATATAGCTGGAATAAATGATTTAATTGATGATCCAAGTAAAAAAGTTGTTTTTGCAGATAAAAATTTAGAAAGAGAAGTAAGAAAAAAGATAGAAAAACCTAAAGGTGATATAAAAAAATGTGACTTATATAGAGTTACTGAATTAAATTTATGGGATAAAAATATAACTAATTTAGCTGGAATAGAAAATTTAATAGATCTTAAAGCTTTAAATTTGGGAAAAAATAATATATCAAACTTAACACCTTTAAAAACATTAAGCAATTTAGAAAATCTTTACTTAAATAAAACAGAAATAAATTCTCTTGAAGCTATAGCAAGTTTAACTAATCTTAAGAGTTTGGTTATAAACAATACTTCAATATCAAATTTAACACCTCTTAAGAGCTTAATTAATTTAAAAAGTTTAACTCTTGGAGAAAATAATATATCTTCTTTAGCAGGTATAGAGGGATTGGTGAATTTAGAATCACTAAATGTAAGTAAAAATAATATTAGTAGTATAAATCAAATAAAAGATTTAACAAATTTAGAGTCATTAAATATAAATGAAAATGCTATAAAAGATATAAGTGTAGTTTCTAAATTAGAAAAGTTAGAAAGACTTTCTTGTGACAAAAATAGCATAGCCACATTATCTCCACTTGCAAGTTTAAAAGAGCTTAAATGGGTTACTGCTTGTGAAAATACTTTAAAGGATACAAAAGGATTAGAAAATCTAGAAAACTTAGAAGAGTTAAGATTAGATAAGAACAGTATATCTGATATAAAATCTTTAGCTAGATTATATAATTTAGAAACTCTTAGCTTGAGAACAAATAATATAACAGATATAAGCCATTTAACAGAATTAACTAATATGAGAAATTTATACTTATATGAAAATAATATAAGCAGCTTAGGTTCTTTATACAAGATGACAGGTTTAGTAAGACTTTATGCAGATAAAAATAATATAGGAGATATTAAGGTAGTATCAAATATGCCTAATTTACAAGTATTATCTGTGGGAGAAAATATGATATCAAGTATAGCTCCAGTTAGCGGATTAAGTAGACTTGAAACTTTAGACGTAAGCGACAATATTATTACAGATGTTAGTCCTGCTTTAGGATTACCTAAGTTAAAAGACATAATTTTAACTAGTAATAGAGTATCTGATGCTCAAGTGAAATCTTTCCCACCATCAGTTACAGTAAGTAAGTAATTTAAATGGCATATAATGCTTAGACATAGGTATTTTATGTATGCGTTTTTGAATAAACAATATTTGAAATAATTTGCATATAGAAAATAATTAAAAATAATCTATATAAAAATAATAAGGCAGCCTCATAAAGAGAGTTTGGAAATAAGTCATTTCATTAAGACACTCTAAGAATAAAAAATAAAAAAACTCCTACCCAATTTATGCCCCGTCCTTGGGGCGGAAATTGGCTCATCACGTCCTGTGATGAATTACGGAGT
>NZ_LZFO01000035.1 GCF_001758365.1 Clostridium acetireducens DSM 10703 | reverse complement strand
GTTATAATCAGTATCATGAACCATAGTGAAAACCTCCTGTATGTTTATACTCAACACCTATATCATACATGATTTTCACTATGGTTTTAATATTTTTTATCTGTTGCATTTAATTTTACAATGAACCAAACAAATTCAAATTTAAAAACATACAACTATGTGTTGACAAAATACTTTTATTATTATAAAATCTTACTTAATCATAAATACTGTGAACAGGAGTAGTAATATTTTTTAACTATTTTAAAGAGAGCTGTTGTTTGGTGAAAAGCAGTAATAGTAAAATATGAACTTGCCTGGGAGTTTGTCTACTGAAAAGTAGATACGGTTAAAACCGTTATATTTTTAAGTGAAGCAATTAATGCTTAACAAGAGTGGTACCGCGGAATACAGCTTTCGTCTCTTAAAGACGAAAGCTTTTTTTATTTTTTGTAAGGAGTGATTTAAAAAATGACAAATTACGGAACTAATATTGATGCTAAATGGCAAAAAAAATGGGAGGAAACTGGTATTTATAAATTTGATGAAAATAATCCAGGTAAAAATTTATATGTACTTGAAATGTTTTCCTATCCTTCTGCAAGTAAACTACATGCTGGTCATTGGTTTAACTATGGACCTGTAGATACTTGGGCTAGATTTAAAAGAATGAATGGATATAATGTATTTCAACCTATGGGTTTTGATGCTTTTGGATTGCCTGCAGAAAACTTCGCTATAAAAACTGGTATTCACCCAAAAGACTCAACAGAAAAAAATATAGAATCAATGGAAAAACAATTAAGAGCCATGGGTGCTATGTTTAATTGGGAAAATGAAATTATAACTTGTAATCCTGATTATTATAAATGGACTCAATGGGTATTTTTACAACTTTATAAAAAAGGATTGGCTTATAGAAAAAATGCACCTGTAAACTGGTGCCCAAGTTGTAATACAGTTTTAGCTAATGAACAAGTACTAGATGGTTGTTGCGAAAGATGTAGTAGTGAAGTTATAAAAAAAGACCTAACTCAATGGTTTTTAAAAATTACAGATTATGCTGATGAATTACTTGAAAAGTTAGATGAATTAGATTGGCCAGAACAAACTAAGGCTATGCAAAAGCATTGGATTGGTAGATCTACAGGAACTGATGCCATATTTAAAGTAGTGGATTCTGATTTAGAATTTGAAGTATTTACAACAAGAGTAGACACTTTATTTGGTGTTACTTATGCTGTTTTAGCTCCTGAAAATCCTCTTGTTGATAAACTAACTACAGATGAATATAAATCACAAGTAGAAGAATATAAAAATCAAGCTAAAAAACAATCTGAAATAGAAAGACAGTCAATAACTCGTGAAAAAACCGGTGTATTTACAGGTTCCTATGCTATTAATCCTATAAACGGTAGAAAAGTTCCTATTTGGGTTGGAGACTATGTATTAAGCACTTATGGTACAGGAGCAGTTATGGCAGTTCCAGCTCACGATGAAAGAGACTTTGCTTTTGCTACTAAATATAATCTTCCTATAGAAAGAGTTATAGAAGGTGGCGAATTGCCATTTACTGAATACGGTAAAATGGTTAATAGTGGTGAATTCAATGGATTAGAAGGAGAAGAAGCTAGAAAAGCTGTAACTAAAAAACTAGAATCTATGAAACTTGGAAGCGAAAAGGTAAATTATAGATTAAGAGATTGGCTAGTATCTCGTCAAAGATATTGGGGTGCTCCAATTCCTATAATTCATTGTGAAAAATGTGGAACTGTTCCTGTTCCTGAAAAAGATTTACCTGTGGAACTTCCTTATGATGTAGAATTTACACCAGATGGAAAATCACCACTTTCTAAGTCTCCTGAATTTGTGAATACAACTTGTCCAGTGTGTGGAGCTCCTGCTAAAAGAGAAGCAGATACATTAGATACTTTTGTTTGTTCTTCTTGGTATTTCTTAAGATATCCTGATAACAATAATAGCGAAAAAGCATTTGATACAGATAAAATAAATAGAATGCTTCCTGTTGATAAATACGTTGGAGGTCCTGAACACGCTTGCATGCATCTTCTATATGCTAGATTTATAACAAAAGCTTTAAGAGATATGGGATATATAAACTTTGGTGAACCATTTACATCTCTTACTCATCAAGGTCTTATTTTAGGACCAGATGGATTAAAAATGAGTAAATCCAAAGGAAATACTATTTCTCCTGATGACTATATAAGTGAATTTGGAGCTGATGTATTTAGAATGTATCTAATGTTTGGATTTGATTATACTGAAGGTGGAGCTTGGAGCGATGAAGGAATTAAGTCTATGGGAAGATTTATAGATAGAGTAGATAGAATTATTAATTCTTGTGTAGAAGAATTAAATAAGGATACTAATGATAAAACTTCTATAGATGCTGCTGAAAAAGAATTAAACTATGTAAGACATAATTCTATAAAATCTATATTAGAAGATGCAGAAAAAATGCAATTTAATACTTGTATAGCAAGACTTATGGAATTTACTAATGCTCTTTCTAAATATTTAAATGAAGAAAATAAAAATACTTCTATCTTAAAAGAATCTATAGTGGATTTTGTTAAGCTACTAGCACCATTTGCTCCTCATTTTGCAGAGGAACAGTGGGAAATTATAGGTATGCCTTATTCAGTATTTAATGAAAAATTTCCTGTTTTTAATCCTAAAGCTTTAATTAAGGAAGAAATAGAAATAGCAATACAAATAAATGGGAAAATTAAATCTAGAATAGAAATCCCAACAAATTTAACTGAAAAAGAAATAAAAAATGCCGCTTTAGAAGATTTTCATATACAAGAATTATTAAAAGATAAAACTATAATTAAAATTATAGTAATAAAAGGTCGTCTCGTAAATATTGTTGCAAAGTAATTTCATATAAATAAATCCGTGAATTTTCACGGATTTATTTATACATATCTAATGTTCTTTCTGTAATATTTAACAAATTATTTAATTCTGATACTTCTCCTTCGTCTATAAGGTCATTTAATTGCTTTTGATATCTTATAGATTCATTTGTTTTTCCTAAATAAGATAAAGTAAGAATGTTATTCATTATATTAGATACTAAACTAGATTTTACTTCAAATAACTTTTGTGCATCTTTTATTTCATCTTTTATTTCAAGCATTTGTTCATCTAATTGAAAAGCAGCGTCTGCAGCAGTTTTTAATTTATACTTTATGTTTTCTGGTATATCATGTTTATATTTATAATTTAAAGAATGCTCTATAGTAGCCCAAAAATTCATAGCTAATGTTCTTATTTGAAATTCCGCTAAAATATCCTTTTGACCTTCTGCCATATAAACTGGATACTTTATTATAATATGGTAACTTCTATATCCGCTTTCTTTAACATTAGTTACATAATCTTTTTCATATATTATTTGCATATCCTTTCTATTTCTAACTATATCTACCACTCTCTCAATATCATCTACAAATTGACACATTATTCTTATACCTGCTATATCTTCTATTTCGTACTCTATTCTATCTAAAGGTATATTAAACTTATTTGCTTTTTCTAACATGCTAGATATCTCTTTAACTCTTCCTGTAACAAATTCAATAGGAGAATACTCATTTTTTCTTCTATATTCTTTTCTAATACTTTTAAGCTTTACTTTTAACTCATCTACTGCTTGTTTATATGGTAATAAAAAAGTTTTCCATTCCCTAACTGCCATACATTTCACCTTCTAAAATGAATTTTATACACTCCTTATTCTATTATTATAATACATAATTTATAATAATTAATAACAATTTATATATTTTTTTGCTATAATTATTTTTAGACAACTATTTTTTAATTAATATAATCCAAAAGGTGTGATACTATGTCTAAAAACTTTTTTTCTGAATTAGAAAATTTAGGGTTTAAAGACTTAAACGATATAGATATATATAAAAAAAAAGATTCTGATAATTTAAATAAAAAAAATAATAAGGAATTGAATAAAAAATCTTTACTGTATGAAAAAGAATTAATTTGTCCTGTTTGTAAAAATAAATTTAAAGCTAAAGCTGTTAAAACTTCTGCTGCTAGAATGGAAGGAAAAGATTCTGATTTTTTTATAAGATACTATATAATTAATCCTTATTTTTATGATGTATGGCTGTGTAATAATTGTGGATATGCAACTATGAAAAAAGATTTTAAAAATATAAAAAGTTACGAAATAGATTTAATAAAAAAACATATTACATCTAAATGGAAAGGTAGAAAGTACCCCGATTTATATGATTTAGATACAGCTATAGAAAGATATAAAATATCTCTTTTAAATTATGTTGTTATGGAATCTAAATCTAGTAAAAAAGCTATGAACTGCTTAAAAATAGCTTGGATGTATAGATTGAAAAATGACTATGAAAAAGAGTTGCATTTTTTAAAACAAGCTTTGGAAGGTTTTAATTATACTTTCCAATATGAAAGTTCAAATAATATATACGGTATGAATAAATTTACGCTAATGTATCTTATAGGTGAATTAAATAGAAGAATAGGTAATGATGATATAGCTCTACAATGGTTTAGCAAAGTTGTTACTTCTTTAGGTATAAACTCTAGATTAAAAGAAATGGCAAGGGATCAAAGGGATTTAATTAAAGAAAAACAAAAATCCTCTAATAATACAGAGGATTTTTCTATAGATGCTACTGAAAATTTTGAAAAAAAGGTGAATTTAAAAAACAACAAAAAAGGATTTTTTTCTAAGTTGTTCAATAAATAATTATAAAAAAATTAGTGCAACAACATATAAATTTTATATTCTCCTTTTTCAAACATTCAATAATAATCCTACAAGAATAATATGGAATTCACTATATTATTCTTATAGGATTAAAGTTAATATAATCACAAGATGTAAGTATATATTCTATATTATCTATTTTACCCTGAAAAACATTTTTTAATGCAGGTCCATGAATATGTCCATATATAACTTTTTCTACTCCATATTCTTTAAATATTTTAGTAAATTCTGATTCTTCAAATCTATCGTTTACAGGAGGATAATGCATCATTACTATATATTTATTAAAATTATTTTTTTTAGCCTCATCTAAAGATAATTTAAGCCTTATTATTTCTCTACTCATTATTTTTTTATCATGTTCTGAGGAATTATCTTTAATAGGCCATCCTCTAGTACCGCATATTGCATAATCTTCATAATTATAAAAATTATTTTGTATAAATTTCATATCATCATAAAGAGAATTTAATTTAATAATACTTCCCCACCAATAATCATGATTTCCTTTTGATATTATTTTTTTGCCTGGCAATTTATGTATCCAATTTAAATCTTCCATTCCTTCATTAATTTTCATAGACCAGGATATATCTCCTGCTATAAGCACAGTATCTTCTTTTGTTATTTTT
Source organism: Clostridium acetireducens DSM 10703 (assembly GCF_001758365.1). GTDB lineage: Bacteria > Bacillota > Clostridia > Clostridiales > Clostridiaceae > Clostridium_C > Clostridium_C acetireducens. The sequence goes on along the minus strand of NZ_LZFO01000035.1, from coordinate 18,499 downwards.
TTAAGCCAATTTTTTTTTATTTTTTTATCATGTTCTATCCAATTGTTTCCAAAGATATCCATAGGTTTATCTTCATTTAATGCTAAGTGCAAATCCGATATTGCAAATAACGCCATAACACTATCACCTTCTAAGTTAATGATTTGTCTACATCCATTATATAAGCTATTATTTCCGCTACTGTATCATACAATTCATAGGGTATAGATTCTCCTAAATCTACATTATTTAAAAGATTAGCTAATTCTTCATTTTTAACTATAGGTACATCATTTTTTTCAGCTTTTTCAATAATTTTATCTGCTACATAGCCCATACCTGCTGCAGTAACTATAGGTGCTTCATAGGATTGTTCGTATTTTAATGCTGCAGCTTTTTTTCTTTTTTCCACAAAATCACAACCCTTCAATTTTAACTAAACCTTAACATTTATAGCTCCTACATTATCATCTTGAAAAAAATCCCTAATATTTGATATATTAGTTTCTTCTAATTTTTCTTTTACATTTACATGTATACTATACCCTAAATTAGATAAATTGTTTAGTATTTTTTCTTTTGATTTATCAAAAAAAACTATAAAATTTTTGTTACATTCAATACTTATATCCATATTACAATTAAAAACTTGTATAAAAGCATCTACTTCTCCCATATTTATAGTTTTAACAGTGGTAACTATTTTAACATTTTGAGAATCTATTTTTTTACCTTTTTTTCTCTCGTCTTTTATAATTAATTTACATCCATATTCATCATTATTAATATTAACTGGTATATCCAAATAATAATATTGATTTGACATAGAATTAAACACTTTAAAATCATTCATATTATTTTGAAGTGCATTCATTACTTTATCATAAAAACCTACTTTTGTATCAGATTTTATATCTAAAATGGTTTTAATTATGTTTTTCATTTCATCAGTTTTTATATTTATCTGTTCTTTCACTATTTTAGATAAATCTTTTGAATTAGCAATTTCTATATTTTTAATTTGAACTTTCTCTACATTATCTTTATTACCCTTAACAGTTGTTTCTTTTACTTGTTCAGAAGATGTTTGCTCTACTTTGTCGTTTTCTTCTAATAATAATCTTTTTAGTTCTTCGGTTTTATCACTATTAGAATATATAATTTCTCTTGCTTTTTTTATACTTTCCTCTGTACCAATATCTAATAACCTATTAATCTCTTTTATTGTGCTTTCTAATTCAATTTTAACATTGCCTATACTTTCTTTATTGTTATTTACATTTTTTTTATTAACTTCGCTAGTATCTTCATTGCTTTTAATATGTGTTTCTTTACTTAATTCATTTTCAACATTTTGTTTAATATTATTTTCCACATTATTATTTGAATTATTATTTTTTATAGCATTTTCTAATTCCTTTAAAGCTTTATATATTCCATAATCTTTTTTAAAAACCTTATTAAAACTATCTATATTATCTTGGGTTAAATCTATATTATTTTCTAATAAAGTTAATAAATCCTCTTCACTTAAGTTTTTAAATTCATTAAAAAAACTTTTTAGAGAATTTTCTATTTTATTTCCCTCAATAGAATTTCTACTTATACCTTTACTTTGCATATACTTATCAATAAATTCTTCTTGGTAATTACTATCTATAGATATTTTATTTATAAAATCTACTAAAGTTTTTACTTTAGATATATTTTCTTTATTTAAAGGCATATTGTGACTTACCATCTTTTTTAATAATCCATATTCACTTTTAGATAAATTAATATTTTGTTCTTTTAATAAATTTTCTATGGAGGAACTTTCGTCTGGACTTTTTTCTTCAACCCCACTATTTACTAATTTTATTTTTATTTTTCCCTCTTCAAAGCCTTCTACTTCAAATTTAACCAATCCATCAGGTATAAAATCCAAAGGCTTTTCAAGTTTAGCTTGAAACTGCCATCCATCTATAAGTCTTAGTAAAATTTCATTTTTTACTTGGTCAAAATTTATTATTTTAGCTAAAAAATTTTCTCCTAATTCAAAGGATATTTTATTAAAAATTCTTTTAGAATTTACATTATAAACACTATTTACATTCCAAATTCCTGCCATGCACATTAACCTCCATTTTACTTATAACCACTAATACAATTATCGTACAAAATTTTATTTTATTAAATGTATATTAGTTTAGGTTGTTGAATAAAAAGTAATTGAGATAATTTGCATATAAAAAATAATTAAAAATAATATATATAAAAATAATAAACATAGCAGCATAAAGAGAGTTTGGAAATAATTAGAATGAATTTTAGACAATCTTAGAATAAAAAATAAAAAAACTCCGTAATTCATCACAGGACGTGATGAGCCAATTTCCGCCCCAAGGACGGGGCATAAATTGGGTAGGAGTTTTTTTGTTTTTTATTCTTAGAGTGTCTTAATGAAATGACTTATTTACAAACTCTCTTTATGCTGCTATGTTTATTATTTTTATATATATTATTTTTAATTATTTTTTATATGCAAATTATCTCAATTACTTTTTATTCAACAACCTATATATAATTTTAGATATCTTTCATACTTAAGCTTATTCTGTTTCTCTTTTCGTCAATATTTATTATTCTTACTTGAACTATATCTCCTACTTTAACTACATCAAGAGGATGCTTTACAAAATTATCTGAAAGCTCGCTTATATGCACTAATCCATCTTGATGTACTCCTATATCTACAAAAGCTCCAAAATCTGCTACATTTCTAACTGTTCCTGTAAGTATCATTTCTGGTTTTAGTTGGCTTATATCTGTTATACCTGTCTTTAATATAGGTTTTGGAAGTTCTTCTCTTGGGTCTCTTCCTGGTTTTTTTATTTCTTTTATTATATCTTTTAAAGTTGGTACCCCAGCATTTAAATTTTCTGCTAAATTTTCAATTCCTATTTCTTCTACTCTTTCATTTATATACTTTAATTCATTATTTTTTAAGTCATCTTCTTTGTATTTTAGTAAATTCAAAAGATTTTTTGCTACATTATAGGATTCAGGATGAACAGAAGTATTATCAAGAGGTTCATTGCTTTCCATTACTCTTAAAAATCCTGCACATTGTTCAAAAGCTTTGTTTCCTAATCTTTTTACATTAAGTAATTCTTTTCTATTTTTGAACTTTCCATTTTGCTCTCTATATTCCACTATATTTTTAGCTATAGTAGCGTTTATTCCTGATATATAAGATAAAAGTGAAGGTGTGGCTATATTTAAATCTACCCCTACAGTATTTACACAATCTTCTACTACTCCTTTTAAAGATTCATCTAATCTTTTTTGTGTTATATCGTGTTGATACTGTCCTACCCCTATAGATTTTGGATCTATTTTTACTAATTCTGCTAAAGGATCTTGTAATCTTCTGCCAATAGATATAGCTCCTCTTAAAGATACATTTATATCTGGGTACTCATCTGCTGCAAGTTTAGAGGCAGAATAAACAGAAGCTCCTGCTTCAGATACAATAACATAATAAATTTTTTTATTTTTTTCTTTTTTAACTTCTTCAATTAATTTAGTTATAACTTCTTCTGACTCTCTACTAGCAGTTCCGTTGCCTAGTGATATTACATCTACATTGTGTTTATATATTAGCTCTTTAAGTGTATTTATAGCTCCTTCTACATCTTTTTTAGGTTCTGTAGCATAAATGGTGGCAGTGTCTAATAGCTTTCCTGTATCGTCTAATACGGCTATTTTACAGCCAGTTCTAAATCCAGGGTCATATCCCAATACATTTTTACCTTTGATTGGTGATTGCATTAATAGTGCCTTTAAATTAGCTTTAAAAATATTTATTGCTCCTTCTTCTGCTTTTTCTGTAAGCTCTGATCTTATTTCCCTTTCTATAGAAGGAAATATAAGTCTTTTAAAAGAGTCTTTTATACTTTCCTCTATATATTTATCTGTATTAGCATTTCCCTTTAAACATCTATTGTTTAAATAATTTATTACTTTATTTTCATCAATTATTATTTTTACTGATAATACTTTTTCTTTTTCTCCTCTATTTATTGCTAATATTCTATGAGAAGGTATAGATTTAACTGCTTCTTTGTAATCATAATACATTTCATAAGGAGTAGATTCTTTCACTTTACTACTAGTTTCTATAACTCCTTCTTTTTTTACTAATTTTCTAATCCACTTTCTATATTCTGCTTCATCAGATATAATTTCACTTATTATATCTAAAGCTCCTTTTATAGCTTCTTCTGCTGAAATTACTTTTTTGTCTTCATTAATAAATTTCTTTGCATAAGTATTTATATCTTCTTTAAACTGCCCAGTAAAAATTGCATCAGCTAAAGGCTTTAATCCCTTTTCTTGTGCAATAATAGCCCTAGTTCTTTTTTTAGGTCTAAAAGGTCTATATATATCTTCTACTTCTGTCAAAGTAGTACATTCTAGTACTTTATTTCTTATATCTTCTGTAAGTTTATCTTGTTCTTCTATAAGTCTTATAACATCTTTTTTTCTTTCTTTTAAATTTCTTAAATATGTAAGTCTTTCTGTTAAATCTCTTAATACTGTATCGCTCATTCCACCAGTGATTTCTTTTCTATATCTGGCTATAAAAGGTACTGTGTTTCCTTCATCTAAAAGTTTTATTACATTGCTTATATTTTTTATGTTTATATTAAACTCTTTGCTTAATTTGTTTATTATATTATCCATAGTATCCTCCACTTTACATTATAACTTTATAGAAATATATTATAACAATCATAGATTATTTTGTAAATTAATATAAATTACTATAACTATTTAAAAGGAGTTTTTATATGAAGTTTACATTGAAATATTTATTATGTGTTTTTTTAATTTTACTTTCTTTTAATTTTAGTGTGTTTTACAACATACACCATTTTAATTATTCTACTGTAAAAAATCATATAGATTATTTATCTTCAGAAAATTTTAAAGGTAGATTAGCAGGTACACTTGAAAATGAAGAAGCTGCTTCGTTTATTAAAGAAAGTTTTAAAAAAAATAATTTACTACCTTATAAAAAGGATTTTTATCACAGTTTTTTATGTAAATACCCCTGTAAAATTAAGGGTAATCCTTATTTGAAAATTTTAGATAAAAATAATTCTATAGTTAAAGAATTTAGTTATGGTATTGATTATAAAGAAGATATGATAAACTTTAGAAATAATAATGTTTTATTTTCAAAAGATAATTCATTGTATTTAAACAAAAATCTTATAAAAGTAACTAATTCCACTGGAAAATTTTTATTTTATAATACTGATAATAATAATTTAAACTTTAGAAGCTCTTTTATAGAAAATTTTCCTATAGATATGGTAGTAATGGTTACTGATAAAACTTTATCTGAAATAAAATATTATTTAAGCAGAAATTATAGTATTAGTTGCTTTATACCTTTTTGCATTAAAGATACAAAATTAAATAATGTTGTAGGATACATAAAGGGAAAAAAAGATATTTCACCTATAATAATTTCTGCTCATTTTGATCATGTAGGGTATGATTTAAATAATAATACATATCCTGGTGCTTTAGATAATGCTTCTGGTATAAGTTTTGTAATAGAATTTAGCAAATATATAAAATCTTTAGGACAACCCACTAGGGATATAATATTTATAGGTTTTAATGCAGAAGAATTTGGCTGCTTAGGCTCTAAAAATTTTGCTATTAAAAATAAAAAACACTTAAAAAACAGTAAAGTCTTTAATTATGATATGATAGGCAGTATGAATGCCCCTTTGTGTATAATGGGTGGTAAAAAAGATAGTAGCAAAACTCCTATTATTAAGTCTGTATCTTCTTCTTGCAGTTATAATAAAATAAATTTTAATTATTTGTTTCAAGATTCTAGTGACCATGAATCTTTTAGAAATAATAATATAGAAGCTATAACTTTTATTGATAATGATACAAGTAAAATTCATACTCCTAAGGATAAAGCCTCTTTTATTAATATCAATGCTATTAAAAGATGTTTTAAAGTTAGTTCTATGGAAATAATAAAACAAGCTTTTAATAATAATTTAATATTAATATACTATAAACAATTTCTATTCATATCTATTATAGGAAGTTTTGTTTGCATAAAGTTAAACTTTAAATATATGTAAATCACTTAGCAGCAATAGTTAAAAATATTAAACTTAAAAATAATTTTAATATTTTATAACTATTGCTACTATATTTATTTAAAATTACATTTTAAGTATTCTTTTATAAATTTATCAATTTCTCCATCCATAACAGAGTTTATATTATTAAATTCTACACCTGTTCTATGATCTTTAACTAAAGTATAAGGATGAAATACATAAGATCTTATCTGACTTCCCCAACCCATATCTTTTAATTCTCCAGTTAAATCTTCTATTTTTTCTTTATGAGCTCTTTCTTTTAATTCTACTAATTTAGCTTTTAACATCTTTATAGCACTTTCTTTATTAGAATATTGACTTCTTTCATTTTGACATTGTACTACTATTCCTGTAGGAATGTGAGTAATTCTAACAGCAGATTCCGTTTTATTTACATGTTGTCCTCCAGCTCCACTAGCTCTATAAGTATCTATTTTTAAATCTTCTGTCTTTATATTTATATCTTGATCTTCTTTTAACTCTGGTATAACTTCTACAGAAGCAAAAGATGTCTGCCTTTTACCATTTGCATTAAAAGGAGATATTCTAACTAATCTATGAATACCTTTTTCAGCTTTTAAATATCCATAGGCAAATCTTCCTATTATTTTTAGTGTAACACTTTTTATACCTGCATCTTCTGCTGAGAGTAAATCTAATACTTGTATTTTAAATCCTTTCTTTTCTGACCATCTAGTATACATTCTAAGTAACATTTCTGTCCAATCTTGAGCATCTGTACCTCCTACACCTACATGAAGAGTTAATATAGCATTATTTTCATCATATTTTCCTGAAAGAAGAATTTCTATTTTAAAATTATCTATTTCTTCTTTTAAATTATTTATCTCATTTATTAATTCTTGTTGTATAGAATAATCTTCATCTTCTTTTAACATTTCTATTAAAATCTCTATATCTTCTATTTTTTGCTTTAAATTATTATATCTACCAATAGTATGTTTTATATTATTGGCTTGTTGAGTAATATTTTGAGCTGTATTAATATCATTCCAAAAGTCTACACATTGCATTTTATTTTCAAGTTCTTCTAACTTTATAGTTAATTTTTCTATGTCAAAGTGAATCCCTTATTTCTTTAATATCTTTGTTTAATATTTCTATTTTTCCAATTGACTCTTCTAATTGCAATATCATATTTATCACACTCCTAATATCAAAAACGGCAAATAGTGTTACTATTTACCGTTTATATTTAAGCTTCTCTTCCACAACAATTTTTAAACTTCTTTCCACTGCCACAAGGACAAGGGTCATTTCTTCCTATTTTGTTTTCTTTTCTAATAGGAGTTTGTTTTGTTGAATTGTCACTATCATAATTTGTTGAAGTTTCCTTTACAACTCTTTCCCTTTGTGGAGCACTTTGTATTTGAACATGGCACAAGTATTTTATTGTATCTACTTTTATATTGTATATCATTTCTTCAAACATTTGGCTTCCTTCAAATTGATATGCCTGAGCAGGTTCTTGCTGTCTATATGCTCTAAGTCCTATTCCTTGTTTCAAGTGTTCCATATTATCTATATGATCCATCCATTTCATATCAACTACTCTAAGTAAAAGAACTCTTTCTATTTCTCTCATTTCTTCTGAACCAAACTCTTCTTCTTTTTGTTCTAGTAGTTTTTCTCCTATATTGTAAAGTTTCTCTTTTATTTCTTCATTAGCTAATGGTTGTAATTCTTCTAAGCCAATGACTCCTTTTGGCAAATAAACTTCTTCTAATAAACTTATAAGTTTTGGTAATTCTTCATCAATATTGTCTTCTTCCTCTGATATATGAGCATCTACTTCGTAACTTATTATATCTTCAAGCATAGATCTTACTTGTTCTTTTAAGTCCTCTCCTTCTAATACTTGAGATCTTTGTTTGTATATTATTTCTCTTTGTTTATTTATTACGTCATCATATTGTAGTAAAGTTTTTCTTATATCAAAGTTATTTCCTTCTACTTTCTTTTGAGCATTTTCTATAGCAGAAGAAACCATTTTACTTTCTATTGCTTCTTCTTCACTAAGTCCTAATCTGTCTACAACACCTTGAAGTTTATCTGAACCAAATATTCTCATTAAGTCATCTTCTAGAGAAACATAAAATCTAGATTCTCCTGGATCACCTTGTCTTCCTGAACGACCTCTTAGCTGATTATCTATACGTCTGGATTCATGTCTTTCTGTTCCTATTATTTTTAATCCTCCAGCTTCTACAACACCTTCTCCTAACTTAATGTCTGTACCACGACCAGCCATATTTGTAGCAATTGTAACCATGGCTTTTTCTCCTGCATGAGATATTATTTCTGCTTCTTTTTCGTGATACTTAGCATTAAGTACTTGGTGAGGAATTCCTTTCTTTTTTAACATATCCGATAGCATTTCTGATTTTTCAATACTTACAGTACCTACTAATGATGGCTGACCTTTTTTATAAGTATTAACTATATCTTCAACTATAGCTTTAAATTTTCCTTTAGCTGTTTTATAAACTAAATCTGGTTGGTCTATTCTTTGTATAGGTTTATGAGTAGGTACAACTATTACGTCTAATCCATATATTTCTCTAAATTCATTTTCTTCTGTTAAAGCAGTACCTGTCATTCCTGACAATTTATTAAACATTCTAAAGTAGTTTTGATAAGTTATAGTAGCAAGTGTTTTTGATTCTCTTTGAATTTTTACACTTTCTTTTGCTTCTATAGCTTGGTGAAGACCATCACTATATCTTCTTCCTTCCATTACTCTTCCTGTAAATTCATCTACTATTAAAACTTCACCATCTCTAACCATGTAATCTTTATCTCTTTTCATCATATAATTAGCTTTTAAAGCTTGAACTACATGGTGTTGAATTTCCATATTTTCTGGGTCTGCATAATTATCTAAGTGAAAGAATTTTTCTGCCTTTTCTATACCTTGTTCTGTTAATATAACAGAATTTGACTTTTCATCTTTAGTAAAGTCATCTTCTTCTTTTAATGACTTAGCAAAGTAATCTGCTACCTTATATAAATCAGTTGATTTATCTCCTTGACCTGAAATTATAAGAGGTGTTCTAGCTTCATCTATTAATATAGAGTCAACTTCGTCTACTATAACAAAGTTAAGTCCTCTTTGAACCCTTTCCTCTTTATAAATCACCATATTATCTCTTAAATAATCAAATCCAAACTCACTATTAGTACCATAAGTTATATCACAATTATAAGCATCTTGTCTCTGAATTTGATCTAAATCATGTAATATTACTCCTGCTTTAAGTCCTAAAAATTCATATATTGGTGACATAGTATCTCTATCTCTTTTAGCAAGGTAATCATTGACAGTTACTATATGTACTCCTTCTTCTGTTAAAGCATTTAAATATGCTGGCAAGGTAGCTACTAATGTTTTACCTTCTCCTGTCTTCATTTCTGCTATTCTTCCTTGATGAAGAACAATTCCTCCCATAAGCTGCTCTCTAAAATGCTTTAATCCTATAGTCCTAGTTGAAGCTTCTCTAACAACTGCAAAAGCTTCAGGAAGTATATCATCTAAACTTTCCCCTTTTTGAAGTCTTTCTTTAAATTCACTTGTTTTACATTTAAGTTGTTCATCCGTTAAAGACTGCATTTTAGAATCTAAATTATCTATTTTATTAACAATAGGAATTATTCTTTTTATTTCTCTTTCACTATAAGTTCCAAATAATTTTTCAAATAATTTCATTTTTATTCTTCATCCTCACCTATATTATATTTTTACATATATACTTTATAAATTATATCATCTAATTTTATACCATTCAACTAAATATATTCCTGTTTATTTTTAATTAAAAAACTTTTAAAATTTAAAATAGGAGGTTTTTAACCTCCTATTAACCTAAAATTCAGGTTCTATTAGACCATAATTACCGTCTTTCCTTTTATATACTACATTTACATCTCCTGTTTCTGCACTTTTGTATACAAAAAAGTTATGTCCTAAAAGTTCCATTTGCAATATAGCTTCTTCATCAGACATTGGTTTAATTGCAAATTTTTTAGTTTTTACTATTTTAAATTCTTGTTCATCTTTTTTATCTAATTCAGGTATAGACTGAAATCTCAACGAACCTCCATGGTTCCTTCTTTGAAGTTTTGTTTTTTGTTTTCTTATTTGTCTTTCTATTTTATCAACTACTATATCTATAGAAGCATACATATCTTCTGTTGCTTCCTCACCTCTTAATATTACACCACTAAAAGGAATTGTTACTTCTATTATTTGTCTGTTTTTTTGTACACTAAGTGTAGCATTAGCTACTACATCAGGCTTAAAATACTTATCTAATTTGGATAACTTTTTTTCCACCACATTTCTTAATGCATTAGTTACTTCAATATTTTTTCCACTTACAGTTATTCTCATATTTTCAGCCCCTCTCTACCTTAAATAGGTAATAGTTATAATTTTTTGTGTATATATATTTTAATACTCTTTTTTATAAAATACAATAGAAATATTTGAAATTAACAAAATATTAAGTAAATTAACAATATTACTACTATTATTATTGTTATTTTAAATTTATTATTAAAATATTTATTTTATAATAAATTTAAAGTTCTTAATTCTAAAGAATTAAGAACTTTAAATATTAAGTTAGTTGACCTGGTCTTTTCCCCCACACTGGCCTGCTGGAACGTTTGCTACCCAGAGTTCATCTTCTCACTAATAATTCTCTCGCTTTTATAAGCGGCAGGACTTACTTCTAAACCGCACTATGCTCATTAAATAATTTTATTTAACTTACGTGGATCGTTTTGCCTGCGACTGGCATCGACTTTCAACCACAAACCTAACTTAATATATTTATAATTATATACTACTTTTTGCAGCAGTCAATACTATAACTTCTTTTGCTCCATTTTTTATTAATTCTTTACTGCAAAAAAATGCCGTAGAGCCTGTAGTTATAACATCATCTACTAATAAAATTTTTTTATTAACTATTTTATTCTTATTTTTTACACAAAAACAATCCTTATTATTTTTCCATCTTTCCTCTTTATTTAATCCTATTTGGTCTTTATTGTCTTTTATTTTATTTAAAGAGTTAATTAAAGATTTTTCTGTTTTTTCTGATAAATTTTTAGCTAAATATTTGCTTTGATTATATCCTCGTTTTTTTAACTTTTTTCTGCTTACAGGTACATAAGTTATGGCATCAAATTCCATATTATTTTCTAATAAATTTTTAAACATATATTCACTTATAATTTCACCACTTTTAAAATCTCTATGATACTTTAAATTTAAAATTAATTCTTTCATAACTCCAGAATAATAAGCAGATGAATATACCGAAAAACTAAATTCCTGTTTTTTTATATTAGTTTTATGTTTACAAAGCTTAATATCTCTTGTACAATTATCACAAATAAATCTGCCGTCATAAAGAATTTTATTACATATAACACAATTGCCTTCATCTGAATATATAACAGATAAAATACAATCTATTACGTATTTTATATTTTTAATAAACCTGTTTCCCATGCCTCTTTATTGAAGTTTCTGGTAATTATTTTAGCTTCTTCCATTTGTTTAGTTTCCTGATAAGCCAAAAGTATTACTTCACCTCTGTATTTTCCCTCATTTCCTTTAATTTTTGAACATAAATAAACAAATTCTTTATAGTTAAACTTTTCATCATCAGCAAAATATACCATAATGTCTGTATCTGTTAAATATGAAAACAAATAATGAAATTCATTAGTAATTATTATAGCTTTTTTTATTTTTGTAAAATTAGTAATTACTTTTTCATTACTTTTATCTTTTATATAATAATATACATTTTTTTCTTTGCGAAAGGGATACTTATTTATATATGCAAATACATTTTTTACTTTTATTTCATCTGGAACATATATTATTACTTTTCTATTAAATTTAATTGAGAAATTTATATAATCATATATTAAAAAAGGAATATCTCTATTCATATCTATTCTTGTTGTTATTATTCTTGGTTCAATTATAGGTTTTTTATCTTCCTTTATTGGTAGAATTATGTCCATCTTATTTTTAAATATACTTTCTATAGAATAAATTATACACTTGCTTTTATTAAACTTTTTCATTATGAGTTGCTTTATTTCTTCATTACTGTACTTAGGAAAGCTGTTTACATCATCATATATTACTAAATGAAAATTATTTTTAATATTACTAGCTTTTTTATGATTACATATAATTAAATTATTTTCTAAATCCATATTAACATCTCTAATATAAGAATAATTTCTAAATTTAGAGTATTTTTTTATATTTAAAATTAAATCTATATTGTATTCTTCTTCTGTTATATATAGGACTTTTTTATTGTTATATACATATCTTAGTATTGTTTTAACTAAAATATAAGAAGAGTTATAAGGAAGAGATATAATATTTAAAATATTTTCATCGCCTATACTCCAATTTAATATGCAATTACTAATTTTATCTCTATCACCGCTTATTCTAGTTTTTTTAGAAAAATACATAAAATCTCCCCTAAACACAAAAATATTTTAAAAAACATCATTCTATTATATTTTTAATTCTCCATCCTAACAAAGAATACCTCTCTAAACTATTATTATTATTTATCATAAATTTTATTGATTTGGGTATTCCTACTAATACTACTAGTTGCTTTGCTCTAGTTATAGCTGTATAAAACAAATTTCTATTCATAAGCATAGGCGGTCCCATAAATACTGGTAATATTACTACTTTAAATTCACTTCCTTGGCTTTTATGCACAGTCATAGCATAAGCCAAATCTAATTCATCTAAAGAAAGATTATCATACTCTACTTCTCTATCATCATCAAATATAACAGTAACAGTATCGTTTTCATCATCTATTTGTTTTATATATCCCAAATCTCCATTATAAACTCCCTTGCCTTCTTCATCTCCAAATTCCTTTGCCTTTTTCCATTTAATACAATAATTGTTTTTTGTCTGCATTACCTTATCTCCAACTCTAAAAATAACATTTCTAAACTCTTTTTGATTTTTATATTTACTTTCTGGATTTAATACTTGTTGAAGTTTACTATTTAAATTCGAAACTCCTATTATTCCTTTTCGCATTGGAGACAATACTTGTATATCTTTAATTTTATGCCAATCAGAATTATATCCCGGAAGTCTACTATCTACAAGATCTACTATAGTTTTTAAAATCTTTTTTTGCTCAATACAATTAATAAAATAAAAGTCTTTTCCTTTTTTATTAAGCACAGGCATTTCTCCATTATTTATTTTATGTGCATTTACTATAATCATACTTTCTTTAGACTGTCTAAAAATATCTTTCAATCTAACTACTTTTACACATTGACTATCTATTAAATCTTTTAATACATTTCCAGGTCCTACAGAGGGTAGCTGGTCTGAATCTCCAACAATTATAACTCTAGTGCCTAAAGATATTGCCTTTAATAAATTATGCATAAGAATTATATCTATCATAGAAGCTTCATCTATTACTATTACATCACAATCTAAATAATTTTCATCTTTCATAAATATTATATCTTCTTCATTAACTATTCCCATTTCTAATATTCTATGTATTGTTTTAGATTCTCTTCCTGTAGATTCTGTCATTCTTTTTGCAGCTCTACCTGTAGGTGCTCCCATTATAACTTTTAAATTAGATTTTTCAAATATATCTATTATACAATTTATTATTGTAGTTTTTCCCGTTCCTGGTCCTCCTGTAATTATTTCCATTGAATTTTCAAAAGCACCTCTTATAGCCTCTTTCTGTGATTCAGCAAATTTTATATGGTTATCTTTTTCAAAAATTTCTATTTCTTTATCTATATCTACATCTATGCTTTCATATTTAGTTGAAGAAAGAGATAATACCTTTTTAGTAACTCCAAGTTCACAATAATAATATAACAAATCAAATACACAGTTTTCGCCTTCAATTGTTTCTATCTTTATATTTCCATCTAAAGCACATTGGTATATATTTTTTTCTACAATTTCTTTTGATACCATTAGTATGCTTACAGATTTTTCTAACAACTTCTCTAAAGGTATATAAGTATTTCCTATAGAGCAAAACTTATTTATAATATATTTTATTCCACTTTGTATTCTAAAAGGTGATTCTTTTTCTATTCCTATACTACTTGCAATTTTATCTGCAATTTTAAAGCCTATACCAGCTATTTCTTCTGTTAAAGTATAAGGATTTTTCTTTACTATATTTATAGATTCTGATCCAAATCTTTTGTATATTTTAATGCATTGGTTAGGTGTTATTCCATAAGTCTGAAGAAACACCATTATATTCTTTATTTCTTTATTTTTATTATAGGACTTTTTTATTAGTTTTATTTTTTTAGGACCTATACCTTCTATTTCCTCTAATTTATTTATATTATTGTCTAATATTTTTAAAGTATCTTCTCCAAATTTTTTTACAATTTTTTTTGCTGTTACAGGACCTATACCTGCTATAATCCCTGAGGATAAATATCTTTCTATGCCTAATTTTGTATTAGGTATTATTTCTTCAAAGACTTCTGCTTTAAATTGCTGTCCAAATTCAGGATGAATAGTCCATTCCCCAGTTATTTTTAAATTTTGTCCTTCTTTTATATAGGGCATATATCCTACTATTGTTATACTGCTCTTTTCTTCCTTTATTTTAGCTACTACATAACCGTTATCACTATTTTTGAAAATTATACTCTCAACAATTCCCTCTATATTATTCATAAGATTTCACCTATTTCTCATAATAGTAAAAATATGATAGTATAATTATATCATACTATCATGTCTTTATTACTTAACTTTACTATATCGATTTACTAATAATTTTTCAAATATAATAGTAGTAATTGGTATAAATATAATACAAAATAATACTATATTCATTAAGTGAGTATTGGCATTATATATATTTTCTATACTTACTACTATTTTACTCAAAGTAACAAAAGCTATTAATGCCATACCTAAAGTAATAGATGCTATAATTGCAAAAATGGTTATAAAAAATTTGTTTACTTTATGTAATAAAGTTAATGCTTTATTTATAATAATCACCTTCTTTATTGTAAATTACTTAACTAAAATTATATTAGCTCTTTAAAAATATAATTTACAACATACAAAGAGGGCTGTTTTTACAAAACAGCCCTTCTTTTCTAAATAATATTATAAATACTTCTTTATTTCTTTAACTTTATTTAATTTTTCCCAAGGTACATTTATATCTAATCTTCCAAAATGACCATAAGCTGCTACTTGTTTATAAATAGGTCTTCTTAAGTCTAATTCCTTAATTATAGCTGCTGGTCTTAAGTCAAATACATTATTTACTATTTCTACTATTTTATCTTCCGAAACTTTTCCTGTTCCAAAAGTTTCTACACTAATTGATACTGGTTTAGCAACTCCTATAGCATAAGCTAATTGAATTTCTAGCTTATCTGCAATTCCTGCTGCAACTAAATTTTTAGCTACCCATCTAGCAGCATAAGCAGCAGATCTATCAACTTTTGTTGGGTCTTTTCCTGAAAAAGCTCCTCCACCATGTCTTCCATATCCACCATAAGTATCTACTATTATTTTTCTTCCTGTTAATCCTGAGTCACCTTGAGGTCCTCCTATTACAAATCTTCCTGTTGGATTAACATAATACTTAGTATTTTCATCTAATAATTCTTTAGGAACAACTGCATTTATTACATATTCTCTTATATCTTTTTCTATTTGTTCTTGTGTAGCTTCTGGACTATGTTGAGTAGAAATTACTATGGCATCTATTCTAACTGGCTTATTTCCTTCATATTCAACAGTTACTTGAGTCTTTCCATCTGGTCTTAAGTAACTTAAAGTTCCATTTTTTCTTACTTCTGATAATTTTCTTGATAATTTATGAGCCATACATATAGGCATTGGCATATATTCTTCAGTTTCATTAGTAGCATAACCAAACATCATGCCTTGGTCTCCTGCTCCTATTGCTTCTATTTTATCCATTTCACCTTTTTTAGACTCAATAGATTCATCTACTCCCATAGCTATATCACCAGATTGTTCATCAATAGAAGTGATTACACCACAAGTACTAGCATCAAATCCATATTTTGCTCTAGTATATCCTATATCTTCTATAGTTTTTCTTACAATTTTCGGTATATCTATATAGCAATTTGTAGATATTTCTCCCATTACTAAAACTAAGCCTGTGGTAACTGAGCATTCACACGCTACTCTTCCATTAGGATCCTTTTCTAATATAGAATCCAATACAGCATCGGATATTTGATCACATATTTTATCTGGATGTCCTTCTGTAACTGATTCTGAAGTAAACAGCTTTCTCATTTTATTCCCTCCTAAATATTTATAAAAATAAATAACCTCTTCGATAAGAAGAGGTTTTAAATTCACCATCTCTCTTATCTTGCAGAATAACCTGCAGGAATTGGCACCTTAGTGCATTAAATATCACACTGGTTGCCGGGTTTCATAGGGCCCTTTCCCTCCACCTCTCTTGATAAGAGTATTTATAAATTGTTTTTTTCATACTATCATAATATTATATACTATGTCAATTAAAATATTCAATTTATTTAATTAGTTTAATAAATTTCACAAAAAAAGATACCACTTGGGCATCTTTTGGTGGAGAAAGATGGATTCGAACCATCGAAGGCGAAGCCAACAGATTTACAGTCTGCCCCCTTTAGCCACTCGGGAATTCCTCCACATAATGGAGCTGGCAATAGGAATCGAACCTACAACCTGCTGATTACAAGTCAGCTGCTCTGCCAATTGAGCCATGCCAGCATATTCAATTGTATAATACAATTAATTGGTGGGCACAACAGGGCTCGAACCTGTGACCCCCTGCTTGTAAGGCAGATGCTCTCCCAGCTGAGCTATGCGCCCTAAATTAAATTGGTGGAGGAAGATGGATTCGAACCATCGAAGGCGAAGCCAACAGATTTACAGTCTGCCCCCTTTAGCCACTCGGGAATTCCTCCACATATGGAGCTGGCAATAGGAATCGAACCTACAACCTGCTGATTACAAGTCAGCTGCTCTGCCAATTGAGCCATGCCAGCAAATATTAAATTTATCGACCAGTATTGTCGACATGAATTAGTATACAATTATATATTAATAATTTCAAACACATAGATAAGCATTTATATTAAATTATATTTTATTTTCTTTATTTATTGCTTATTTTCTTTGTTTTAAGCATATATTTGATTCTAAAGTTAATATTAAAATTACACTTTCTTTATATATAATTTAATATTATAATGTTGTATTAGTTATTAAATTTAATAAAAGGTGATAAACATGCAAAAAATATTAAGTAAATTTAGAAAAGCCGTAAATGATTTTAAATTAATTGAAAATGGAGATAAAATAGCAGTAGGTCTATCTGGCGGAAAGGATAGTATAACGCTTCTACATTTATTTAAAAAGTATCAAAGATTTTCTCCTGAATCTTTTGATTTAATAGCTATAATATTAGATACAGGAATGGAATCAGACTTTACTAAATTAAAAGAAATGTGCACAGAAATAGAAGTTCCCCTTTACATAATCCAAACTCATATAAAAGAAATTGTATTTGATATAAGAAAGGAAAAAAATCCTTGTTCATTATGTGCTAAACTAAGAAGAGGTTCTTTAAATGATAATGCTAAAAAATTAGGATGTAATAAAGTTGCTTTAGGTCATCATAAAAATGATGCTATAGAAACTTTACTTATGTCTATGTTCTATGAAGGAAGAATAAATTGTTTTTCTCCTCTTACTTATTTAAGTAGAATGGATATTCATGTTATAAGACCTATGGTTTATATAGACGAATTAGAAATAAAAAATATAGCTAAAAAACACAATTTTCCTATTATTAACAATCCTTGCCCAGCCAACGGATTTACTAAAAGAGAATATATAAAAAATTTAACTTATTCTTTAGAAAATGAAATTCCAGGATTAAAAGATAATCTTCTTAAAGCATTAACAAATACTAAGCAATTAAAAATATGGAATAAAAATGATTAATAAAATTTGCAAATAAAAAATAATTAAAAATAATCTGTATAAAAATAATAAGCCAGTAGCATAAAGAGAGTTTGTAAATAATTTGAATGAATTTTAGACACTCTAAGAATAAAAAATAAAAAAACTCCGTAATTCATCACAGGACGTGATGAGCCAATTTCCGCCCCAAGGACGGGGCATAAATTGGGTAGGAGTTTTTTTATTTTTTATTCTTAGAGTGTCTTAATGAAAT
>NZ_LZFO01000034.1 GCF_001758365.1 Clostridium acetireducens DSM 10703 | reverse complement strand
AAGTATTCACTCCTCTTTGTTGTGTATTTTTGGTGGTACTTAAATATTCGACATTTTGGGGTGAATTTCCTTTTTGAATAATAAAAAAGTTAGTAAAATCAATGATTATAAAATATGAAATTTACTCTATTATTTAAATAATATACACGATAACTATATAAATGCAAAAGATTTAACTTTTCAAATTTTATTTAATAACTCTTTTAAAGAAAAAGATCCAGAAATAACAGAAAGACTAAATTCTATTGTTTTAGAAAATGAAACTTTAATAAAAGATTTTAAAAATAATAATTTAAATAATGAAATAAAAAATGAATATAATAAAATCAAAAATGATACAAAAAAAATAGATGCTTTATTTAATACTATTATTTATAATTTACATGAAAATAACTATGATGAATCTGTGAAACTATATAAACAATTAAGTTCATATACTAGAGAAATTCATAGAGATATACATTCTGCAGTGAGTTTAGAGCTAGATAATGCAAAAAAAGACTATATTTCAAATGAAACTTTTTATAAAAGGACAATATATTTTATGTCATTCCTTATTTTCTTAGAATGTTTTATATTTATACTACTTTCTATAATACTTATTAATTCTATTTCTAAAAGACTTAATAATCACTTGGAATTTGCTAAAGAAATAGCTTGTGGAAAACTAGATAGCACTATAAAAGTAGATAGTAATGATGAAATTGGTGTATTAGGCAAAACATTAAATACAGCTTTTAATAATACAAAAAAATTAATGAATGAAATTAAAGATTCTGAAAAACAATTAAAAATAAAAATAGAAGAATTATCTACTGTTCAAAATCAACTTAAAATAGATAAAGAAAGATATGAATTAGCAGTAGAAGGTGCCAATGATGGCATATGGGATATAGATTTATTAAACAATACAATATATATATCTAATAAATGTAAATACTTATTGGACATAGATAAATCAGAAAATACTTTTGACTTAGCCTATTGCCATGAACTATTTTATAAATTTCTTGATAAAAGTTCTTTTAAAAATTATGTGAAAAATTTAATAGAAAAACAAATTCACATATGCTATAAAGAATTTAAATACTTAGATTCTGAAGGCAAAGAAAAAATATTTTTATTAAGAGGAAAAATTATATGGGATGAAAATAAAAAACCCTATAGAATGGCAGGTTCTATAACAGACGTAACTACTGAAAGAAAAGCAAATGAAAAAGCTAAATACTTAGCTTACTATAACAAATTATTAGGTATTCCTAATATGACTTATTTATTAAATAATTTACCAGAATACATAGAATATACACCCAAAGATAATATTGGAGCTATTTTAGCATTAGATATTGATAATTTTAAAAGTATAAATGAAGTATACAACCGTAAAATAGGCGATGAAACTTTAAAATTTATAGCAAATAGACTAAAATACTTTTCATCTGAAGATAAAATTTTTAGCTTAAATGGAGATAACTTTATAATATATTGTAATAAATTTAATACTAAAGAACAAATAGAAAAATATGTACAAAATTTAATAGATATTTTTAAAAATCCTTTTGTAATTAAAAATAATGATATTTATTTATCTATAAGTATAGGTATAAGCTGTTATCCTGAAGATAGTACTGATCCAAATGCATTAATTAAAAATGCAGAAATAGCTTTAAGGTATTGTAAAGAGAAAAATAAAAATTCCTATAATTTTTACAATCCTTCTATGGAATTTGAAACTAAGGAAAAAATACTTATAAAAAGCAGATTAGTTAAAGCTATAATAAACAAAGAATTTCAATTATATTATCAACCTAAAATAAATTTAAAAAACAATAAAATAGATGGCATGGAAACTTTAGTAAGATGGATTCACCCTTTAAAAGGGCTAATTCTTCCCTCAAATTTTATACCTATTGCAGAAGAAAGTGGCTTAATTGTACCTATAGGTAAATTTGTACTAAAGGAAGCTTGTAGACAGAATAAATATTGGCAAGACAAAGGTTTAAGTCCATTAAAGGTAGCTGTAAATATATCTGCTAAACAAATTCAACAAGATGATTTTGTAGATATTGTAAAAAATGTTTTAAAATCTACTAACTTATCTAGTAAATACTTAGAACTAGAAGTTACTGAAAGCACTATAATGAGCAATTTTGATTTATCTGTAAGTAAACTACAAGAATTAAAAAATCTTGGCATAAGAATTTCTTTAGATGATTTTGGTACAGGCTATTCTTCTCTTAATTATTTGAGAAGACTTCCTATTGATTCTATAAAAATAGATAAATCTTTTATTGATAATATTACTAAAATTGAAAAAGATAAATTTATAACATCTTCTTTAATTGATTTAGCTCATGGTTTAAATTTAACTGTAGTAGCAGAAGGTGTAGAAACAGAAGCACAGCTAAATATTTTAAAAGAATTCAATTGTGATATAATTCAAGGTTATTTATTTAGCAAGCCTTTAGATAAAGAAGGCTTTGAAAAAATTGCTATGCAATTTTTTTAGTTGAGAGTTAAGAGAGAAGAGTTGAGAGTAGGATATTTGCATAAAAAAATGAATTAAAAATAATTTGTATAAAAATAATATTACAGTAGTATAAAGAAAGTTTGTAAATAAATCATTTCATTAAGACACTCTAAGAATAAAAAACAAAAAAACTCCTACCCAATTTATGCCCCGTCCTTGGGGCGGAAATTGGCTCATCACGTCCTGTGATGAATTACGGAGTTTTTTTATTTTTTATTCTAAGAGTGTCTAAAATTTATTCAAATTATTTACAAACTTTCTTTATACTACTGTAATATTATTTTTATACAAATTATTTTTAATTGATTTTTTTATGCAAATATCTCAATTTAAATTACAACATTAGTAATACAATTATGATTTCTTGAGGCAGGAAAGAAATCCTCCTCAACTCTCAACTCTTCTCTCTTAACTCTCAACTTTATATATCATCCACAGCACTTATTTTTTTACCATAATATACATAATTTAAAAGCTTTTCCATTTGCTCTTCTGAAATTGGCACAGGGTTTGTTTTAGTAGAACCTTTAAGAGAATTTTTAATTAAAATATCCATATTAGATTTAAAATCCTCTTCTAATATTCCTGCTTCTTTAAAGCTCTTAGGTATATTTAAAACTTTATTTAATTCCCTCACACTTAATATAAAATCTCCATTTATTAAATTACTGCATAAATCCTCTAATTTCAACTTTACAGTTTCATCTCTATAGTTGTATCTAAGTACATAAGGCAGTACTATAGCATTAGTAAGACCATGACCTAAATTAAAAGCTCCTCCTATAGCATGAGCTATTCCATGTGCCATACCTAATCCTATATTTGCAAAGGCTAATCCTGCCATACATTGATAATTGTGAACCTTTTCTCTGGATTCTATAGTTTTTTCTTTATAAGAAATAGGCAGATACTTAAGCAGTCCATAAATAGCTTCTTTTGCTAAAGATTGTGTAAAATCTTCTGATTTATTATTAATATAACATTCCACAGCATGAGTAACAGCATCCATTCCAGTTTCTGCTACTACATTATCCGGCATAGTCATAGTTAAATTAGCATCTAAAATTGCTATATCTGGAATAAAACCTTTGGATTTAAGTCCAATTTTTATATTATCCTTTTTAAAAGTCACTACAGCAGATCTAGTAACTTCACTTCCTGTACCAGAAGTTGAAGGAATTGCAATAAATCTTATTTTATTTCTTTTGTTAGGAAGTCTTTTATCTAATATGTTTTCAAAGTTAATTTCAGGATTTTCATATAAAATTGCCATTACTTTAGCAGCATCTATAGAAGATCCACCACCTACTGCTATAACTATATCTGGATTGAATTTTTTCATAGATTCTAATCCTTTTAAAACTTCTTTTGTATCTGGATTGCTTTTTATTCCTGAATGAACGTAAATTTCACATTTATTCTTTTCTAATACTTCTTTTATGTAGTCTATAGTTCCATTTTTAAACATGGATTTTCCACCAGTTACAATAAAAACATTTTTATTTTCTATTTTTTCTATATACTTTATTGAACCAACTCCAGTTACGAGTTTTTCTCCGCCAAATATTAAATTTTTCATAAAACTTTACCCCCTTTTTTTCTTAATTATATCATATATGAATTAATTTATACAACTTATTTTTAATTATTTTATATTTGCAAATTATTTCAATGATTTTTTATTTCTTCATCTAAATATATGTGATTTATATAATTAATTTTTTTAATCTTTAATCTTTTTTTTACATTGGCTACATAATCCTACAAACATAATATTTAAGTCATATATTTCTAAATCATTTTCTTTTTCAACACATTCATTTAGTTTTAAATAAGCTAAATTTAATTTTAAGCTATCTATATCCATTATTTTATTGCATTTACTACATTTAAAATGAACATGCAAAGGTTTTTTACTAAATATTTTCATTTCATAGTAACTTACTCCATTAACATTTAATTTTTTTACTATTCCTAATTCATTAAATACCTTTAAATTTCTATATATTGTTGCAATACCTATATTTTTGTGTTTTATTTTTTCATAAATTTCTTTTACTTTTAAATGGGTTTTGCTTTCTAAAATAGTTTTTAATATTATTCGCTTTTGCAAGGTAAATTCGTATCCATTTTTTTGTATAATATTTTTAAAGTATTCTAAATTTTCACTCATAAAATTCACCTCTTATTATTGGCATTTGCTAATTATATAATATATGTATTTATAATTAATGTCAAATGCCAATAACAAAAAATACAATATTAAAATTTTAATTTAATATTTTCTTAGCTGCTTCCAATATAGCATCGTAATTTGGTTGATCTGTTACTTCTTCTAAATACTCTACATAAGTAACTTTATTATTTTCATCTATTACAAAAGCTGCCCTAGTTAAAAGACCTAATTCTTCTATGTACGTTCCATAATTTTTACCAACTAATCTATCTTTAAAATCCGATAATGTTTTTACATTTTTTATACCATGAGCTGCACACCATCTTATTTGAGCAAAAGGTAAATCCATAGAAATAGTGTACACTGAAACATTTGGTATAGATGAGGCTACTTCATTGAAAGTTCTAGCTTCTAAATCACAAACTGGTGTGTCTAAAGATGGTACTGTAAGTATTATTCTCACTCCCTTTGTATCTTTTAAAGATACTGGTTGCATATTGTTATCTATAGCTATAAAGTCTGGTGCTGTATCTCCTACTTTTACTTCATTTCCCCACAATGTTACTGGTTTTTTTTGAAATTTAACTTTCATTTTCTTCCCTCCGATAACTAATATCATTTGATAATAAATTTTATTATATATTACCACTTTATTTTGCATAAATCAATAATACTTTACATTACTTCCATTTGATTTTAATCTTTTATATTCTATAAATATACTTTTTACTTAGGTTTTAACAGTTTCCCTAATTTTATTCAAACTATTTTATTTATTCTTTTAAAGGTAGTATATTTGCATAAAAAAATGAATTAAAAATAATCTGTATAAAAATAATAAGCAAAGCAGTATAAAGAAAGTTTGTAAATAAATCATTTCATTAAGACACTCTAAGAATAAAAAATAAAAAAACTCCTACCCAATTTATGCCCCGTCCTTGGGGCGAAAATTGGCTCATCACGTCCTGTGATGAATTACGGAGTTTTTTTATTTTTTATTCTAAAAGTCTCTAAAATTTATTCAAATTATTTACAAACTTTCTTTATACTGCTTTGCTTATTATTTTTATACAGATTATTTTTAATTCATTTTTTTATGCAAATATATCAATTTAATCAAAAATTTTTCGTAATGCCAATGGAGAAAAATTCTCCAAAACTCTTAACTCTTTTCTCTTCTCTCTTAACTAAAAACTTTCTGGTTTGCATAGTATTTGGTGAATTTTTGTATCAAATATATCTCTTGCATGACTTGGAGTTATTATAACTGCTGTGTCTGCTCCTTCTGCACTGCCACCTATAGCAATTACTTCTTCTCCATAAGGTATTAACCCAGAATCTAAAGCCATAACTGCTATTTCAACACATACTTTAGTACCCTGTCCAAACATTCTTAAGGCATAAGAAATTATCTCCACAGGATTTATGCCTCCAAATTTTCTGCTTATTCCCCTTTCTGCTCCACTTAAAACATGAGTGGTAGTAAGTATTTTTACTCCACCTTTCATTAATTCTTGCTTCATTTCTCTACTCATTTCATTTTTTCCAGGACCTGCAAATCCGTAAGCATGAGTTACACAAATTATATTTAAATCATGACAGTTTTCAAAAAATTTAGCAGTGTATCCTTCACAAGAAGCTACTACTATATGTTTTATGTTTCTTTCTTTAGCAACTTTTAATGCTATTTCCACTGTTTTTTCTGTATTTTGTTTTCCTTTTTCTTTAAAATACACTTTTATCCTCCTTATTTTATAATTATATGTATTAAGTATTACTCTACAGTTAATATAATATTTAAAAAACTGTAGAGCAAATCTTAATATTATTTTATTTCCATTCCTTCTTTAAAACAGAAAATATATATTCATCATGCAATTCACCTTTATAAATACCATGTTCTCTTAATAATCCTTCCCTAGTAAATCCTAATTTATTTAAAAGCCTTTCAGAATTTACATTTTCCTTCATTGCATAAGCTTCTATTCTAGTTACTCCAAAATTTTCAAATCCGTAATCTATAAGATTTTGCAATGCTTCTTTCATAAATCCTTTTCCCCAAAATTCATGGTAAAGATCACAGCCTATTCTTCCTATAAAGCTATCCTCTTGTAATCCAGAATTAAAACCACAAGTACCAATTAATAAATTATCTTCTTTTCTGAAAATACCCCATCTCACTGCTTCATTTTTGTAAAACAATTCATTAAAAAAGCTTATCATAGATTTTACTTCATCAATAGTTTTAATTGGAACTATATTCATATATTTAGTAACTATTTCATCAGACCAATATTTAAATAAAGTATATTGATTTTCTGTAGTAATTCTATCTAATACAAGTCTTTTTGTTTCAATTACAGGAAATTCTTTTTCATCAATCATATAACCTCTGCTACTCAAAATATGGACAAATATATCCATATCGAGATTTTTACTGCTTCAACGTGCTTTGCCTTGCCTAAGCTACTACAGTTTGTATAGCACTTCCACAGTCGTTAATTCCCGAAATAGCCTTCGGTACACATATAAGTGCTTATTTAATTAAGCTATCTTATATTTTTTAGCATTAGCCAAATTAATACTAGCATTTAAATGCTTATCTATTTCAGTATTGCAATTATTGCACCTGTAAACTCTATCTGATAGTTTCAACTCTTTTTTATATGCTCCACAACAGCTACAAGTTTTACTTGAAGGATAAAATCTATCTACAACTCTTAATTCAATATTATTCAGTTTACACTTATATTGAAGTTTAGTTATAAATTCATAAAACCTCTGCTGTGCTATTGCTTTAGCTAAATGCTTGTTTTTCATCATTCTACTAACATTTAAATCTTCAATAGTTATATAGCTTGGTTTTTGCTTAACTATTTTATTAATAGTTTTATTTATATAATCAGTTCTAATGTTAGATAGTCTTTGATAAACTTTTTGCACCTCTACTATTTGTTTTTGGATATTTTGACCAGTAGCTTCTCCTTTCTTTTTTTTATTTTTAAATTTCAAACTCTCATATTTCCTTGAAAGTTTTCTTTCTTCACGTTTTAATTTTTTTTCTAGTTTTTTAATTTTTGATGTTTTGTTTATATTTTTAAAAGTCATTCCATTTGAACATATTGCAAAGTCTTTAATTCCAATATCTATTCCTATACCTTTATTTATTGGTTTTATAGTATTATTATTTTCTTCAACTAATATAGATACATAATATCTATTAATATTTTGACTTACTGTGCCACTTTTAACTTTTGAATTTGTTGGTATATATCCAAACTCTTTTAATCTCATCCAACCAAGAGTAGGTATTTTTACTTTGTGTCTTTTAATAGTCCAATCTGTTTTACCATTCTTAGGAAAATAAGCTTTAACATTTTGATTTTTCTTTTTCTTAAATTTAGGAAATCTACTTAATCCTTTAAAAAATCTCTTAAAAGCTTTGTCTCCATTCATAATAGCTTGTTTTGTAGCTTTAGAAGATACTTCTTTAATCCAAAGCTTATCTTGATTATTAGGAATGTATTCATTGTTAAGCCATTTAGAAAAATCTATTCCACTAATAAATTTCTTTTCTTTTTCATAAATTTTTTTATTATGATCTATATAAAAGTTATAAATAAATCTACTAACTCCAATAGTTTTATGAATTTTTATAATTTGTTCTTGAGTTGGTTTTATCTCCACTTTGTAGCTTTTTAACAATCTAATCATCCTCCTTAATCTTTTTCTTAATCCATATATCCTACGTGAAAATACATGAGTTATGGATATTAAATCCTGAATCATTTCTTCTTGTGGAGATAAACTTTCATTTCCTTATGAATATATAATCATTTATATATATATTTGTCCATGTTTTTATTTATAGTTTTCTCTCCTTTTTATACTCCAATTTAATTTATTATATCACATTTATTTATACTATAAATTTGATTTTATTCCAATGTAGTGTAATTTCAAAAAAAGAACTATAATTTTGTTTGATTTTTTATATTTTCTTACTTTTATTTTTTACTCTATGACTTGCTACATACCTATGAAAATCCCAATTTTTAATAAAATTTTCTGTTGCTTTATAACCATTTGAATAAAGCATCTTACATTTATTATAGCTAATATTAAATTCTGTAGTTTTTACTCCATTACAAGGCAAAAATATAGTTCTTACTAAATCTTTATTTCTAATATATCTCATTTCATTTTTATTTATCATAGTATCAAATATATCTGAAGTAAATGCTAATATATCTTTTCTATACTGTAGTTTATCTTCTGGCACTTCTTCTTTTAATCTAAATCCAAATGTAGGCCATCTTGGAACACCTTCTACGTCAAATATCCAAACTGGAAAATTACTGAGTATTCCTCCGTCTAATACAAAACTTGTTTTAGAATTATGATTTAATTTATAGGGTTTAAAGAAAAAAGGTAAAGTACAACTCATTCTAACAGCTTTAGCAATTTCAAATTCCATAGGGTCTATATTGTATTTTTTCAAATCATCTGGCAAAATCAGCATGTCCTTTTTTGTTATATCTGTAGCTATTATTTTTAGCTTTTCCATTCCATTTGTACATATATGCTTGAATTTTGTTTTACCTTTTGCTGCCAAAAGCTCTCCTACATACTTTTCAATAACAAAAGCATCATATACACCTTTACAAAATAAAAAATTAATGACTTTCATTATAAAAGGTACAGGTTTCATAATTTTTTTACTTAAAAAATCTCTATAATCATTACCAAACATTATTTCTCTAATTTCTTTTCCAGAATACCCCACTGATAAAAGTGCTGCAATTATAGACCCTGCAGAAGTTCCCGCAGTTCTTTGCCATTTATAACCTTTCTCTTCCATACAACAAATAGCTCCTATAAAAGCTATAGCCTTCACTCCACCGCCTTCAAAAACTCCATCTGCCTTCAATTTTTATTCCCCCTTTTGTACCAATATATGTTGCAGGGTAAAAAAATTGAGATGCAATTTTTTTAAAATCAGCTTTCAGTAATTCTTCCTCCATTTATGTGTATAACTTGACCTGAAATATAAGAAGAGTCTTCTGAGGCTAACAAAACGTAAGTTGGTGCTAATTCTACTGGTTGACCAGGTCTTTTCATTGTGGTGTTTTCACCAAAGGAAGGTATTTCATCTTGACCAAAACTAGATGGAATTAGTGGAGTCCATATAGGTCCTGGAGCTACTGCATTTACTCTTATACCTTCTTTTGCTAAAGATAGGGATAATGAACGAGTAAATGAAACTACAGCTCCTTTAGTAGCAGAATAATCTATTAAAGTTTCATGACCTTCATAAGCTGTTATAGAAGTGGTATTTATAATAGAGCTTCCTTTTTTCATATGATTAAGTGCTGCTCTTGTTAAGTAAAACATAGAAAAGAAATTGGTTTTAAATGTTAATTCCATTTGCTGTGAAGTTATATCTTTAATGCTGTTTTGAGGGTACTGTACTGCAGCATTATTTACTAATATATCTATTTTTTTTAGACTTTCTACGGTTTTGTTTACTATATCATTGCAAAAATTCTCATCTTTTAAATCTCCTGGCATTAAAATGCACTGTCTGCCTTGCTTTTCTATTAAAGCTTTTGTTTCTTCTGCATCGCTGTGTTCATTATAATAAGGTATTACAATATCTGCTCCTTCTTTTGCAAAAGCTAGTGCTACTGCTCTTCCTATACCACTGTCTCCTCCTGTAATTATTGCAACTTTATTGTATAATTTATTACTTCCTTCATAATTTTCATTATCAAATATAGGTCTTGGATTCATTAAAGATTCAATACCTGGCTGAGTACATTGGTGCTGTGCTGGCAAATTAGCAATATACATAAATTCCCCTCCTATTTAATATATAAATATCATAATTATTTTATATATATAAAGAAATTTTATTCAAAAAAACTGATATTAATTTTAGACAAAATCGAAAAAACTTCAAGAAGAAATTATAAAAAAATAGTTTTTCAAAATAATCCTATTTGTGATTTACAGAAAAATTTTTTACAACTTATATTCTATATTCTTAAAAATTTGCTTGATAACATTGACTTAGCCAGTCTAAAAATTTATCAGCTCTTTAAGTAAGTGTAAAAATGCAATTCCAGTAAAAACAAAATTTTTACTGGAATTTTATCACTAAATATAGATTTTTTGAGGTACTAAAGAAATTCTCCAAAACTCTTCCCTCATACCTCCTAACTAGAAAACCGTCCTCTCTCCTCTAATTATAAAGCTTATTAAAAAGATTGGTACTATAATCTCTAATATCTGATATATTAAGCATATTGTGTTTCAATTTAATATCATTAAAATACTTTTCTATCAACTCTTTTTCAATAATTTTATCAGATTTTTCATCCTTTCTCATTCCCATTCTAGTAAGACTCCAAGGTGTTTCTACATGAGTCATTCTTTCCAATACCCTGCCACTATAACACCCAAAGTTTCTTATAATACTATCTAAAACCTCTTTTTCAATTTTTGACAACTCTATACTAGTATATTCAAAATCTTTTTCCTCAATAGGATTGAATCCATAATTTTCATATTTATAATACACGCTTCTATACACAGGACCATGTACCCAAGCTTCACAGTTATTATGAAAGAAATATTCTCCTGTAAAAGCCTTAAAAAAACCTTGAGCATAGTATAATAATTTCTGCAATGCTAAAGGCGTTATATCTGAACAATTTACTAATAAATATTTAACTACATTATCAATTTTATCTTCAGACTCAATAGTAATAGCATTTTCTTCCTCAAATTTTAGCAAAGCACTACTACAATGTCTATATGCAACATCTGTTATGTTATCTTTATTTTTTTCTAATATTTCCTTCATATAATTTGAATCATTAAGAATTTTTTTTAATATATTAGAATATTGCTTCGTAGGAATGTCTCCATCTAAATATCTAGTAAGGGTGCCTTCACCCCATCCTAATAATAAGGATAATGGTCTTTTACCAATATCATATTTTTCTAATATAATCTCCATTTCTGAAATTGAAATAATACCTTCCTTTTCTCTAAAAGCTTTATCTAACATTTTAAGATTATAATCACGAATATAATCTATAAAAATCTCACTTTCACATTCAGTACAAAGTGCTATTTTTCCTATATAATCAATTTTTTTACCTCTGATGTTTTTTGTCATTTTTTTTTCTCTAACAGAGTATTTAACACTGTCATGACATTTCTCACAAAATCCTAACATCTAGGCTTCCTCCTTTATTTTTAATTACAATTTATTTAAACAAATATTTTATTGGCTTATTTCTTTTATGGAAAGATACAATAATGATATAGTCATCACCTCTCCTAGTTTTAGTCATATTAATTTTAATATATATATCAACATCTTCTAAAGTTCCCCAAAAATCCAACTTTTGACACTTACAGAATATGTACAATTTTTCATAAGCAAATTCTTTTTTCTCATTATCCACAGCATAGCAAAAATCATTATATTGGATACTTAATAATATTTCTTTTTCCTTTTTTGTATCAATTTTATAATCTTCTATAAAATCTATGTTTTCTTTCCTATTTTCATTTTTTGAAATTATATATTTACTATCTAATATTGCTTTTCTAAATTTGTGAATATAATCTTTTACATCATCTATAGTAAAATCTGTATACTTTCTTGTTTTACTTTCACTATAACTCAAACCTTACTATCTCCTCTCTTATATTATAATTAAATTATACACTAATTATACCATATACGCAATATAAATTGTATTTATTAATACATTATATTATTATTTTGTACTATTTTAAATTTACCTATATAAAGAAATTTTATTCAAAAAAACTGATATTAATTTTAGATAAAAATTTAAAATAATGTATATAAAAATAATAATACAGCCTCATAAATAGAGCTTGTAAATAATTTGAATGAATTTTAGAGAATCTTAGAAGAAAAAATAAAAAAACTCCGTAATTCATCACAGGACGTGATGAGCCAATTTCCGCACCAAGGACGGTGCATAAATTGGGTAGGAGTTTTTTTGTTTTTTATTCTTAGAGTCTCTTAATGAAATGACTTATTTACAAGCTCTATTTATGAGGCTGTATTATTATTTTTATATACATTATTTTAAATTTTTATCTAAAATTAATATCAGTTTTTTTGAATAAAATTTCTTTATATAGGTAAAATAATTGTGAGGTGATTAAATTGAAGAAGCAAATTAAAAATATAAATTTTTTAATTTCTGCACTATTTATACTTTTATTAAGCTTTGGTGGTTGCCAATCTATGGGTACTAAAAAGAACCCTGCAAATAATACTACAAAGTCACCAACTGAAGTTTCTCCTAAAACTCCAACTAGTCCTGAAGGAAAAAATGTTCCTGATTCAAATAATGCCAATAATAATGCCAATGATGATTTAACTAAGAGAGCTGATAACATAGCAAAAGCTGTAACTTCTGTAAAAGGAATTAGTAAAGCTAATGTAGTAATATCTGAAAAAAGAGCATTAGTTGGTGTCAATATGGATAAAAAAATTGAAGGTTCTGCTACAGATAAATTAAAATCAGATGTAGAAAAAGTAGTAAAAGATACAGATAAAGAAATAGAAACAGTGGCAGTATCAGCAGATGTAGATACATTTGAAAGACTAGGTAAAATAGGTGAAGGAATTAGAGAAGGTAGACCTTTATCAGAATTCGGAAAAGAAATAGAGGAAACCTTTAGAAGAATTTTACCACAAACTAAATAATTAAATTTATCATATAGCTATAATACTCTCACTTCTTAGCGTAACGTAGTGGGAGATGTAAGTTTGTAATATATAATTTCACTGCTATAAAAGCTTAGCCTAAAAAATTTTTGTATAAAAAACTCTTAACTATTTAAAGGAAAATGATTTTTAAAAGTTAAAAATAAAAAACTTCTACCCAATTTCCACCCTAAATACAGGGCATAAATTGGGTAGAAGTTTTTTTATTTTTTTGTTTAATTTTTTTCTGAAATTATTTTAATCTTAATACTTAATTATCCTAAAATAAATTTTAATAAAACACCTAAAATTATAAGAGCATAAGCTACTATTTTAGTTAATAAATAATTATAGCATTGGTATCTTTCTTCGTCTTTTATTATATATTTACATACAAAGTAAGGTCTCATAGATCTTTTATACCAACCTATAACTTGAACTTCTTTTTCTTGAAATTTATCTACTTTAAATAATCCAAATAATGTTTCAAATATTTTTAATGGTTGTTTATAATCTACTAACATTATGCCGGTTTCATCATCAATTATTAAATCTTCGCTGTAAAACAGCCCTGGTATGCCTTTTCCTATAATTTTTCCTTTTAATATTGCAGGAATACCCCTTACAGGAGATGCATCTTCTCTTAATAAAAGCTCTTCTATAGTACTTTCTTTGTAATTTTTTCTATTGGATTACCATCTTTAATTATACCTATTTGTGGCTTAGGCATATTGTATTCATCACAAGATTTTTCTATAAAATCCAGCACATTTTCACTTATATAAATATTATAATCATCAAATGATACTTTATAAAACATCTCTATTACTAAAGGTCCAAGTAAAAATTGAATTAATACTATAGAAACAGAAAATACCACTGCCACCCATAAGCTTAAATCATATTTCCATACTAATACTGTACCTACTACAAATAATAATCCAAAAGAAAGCAATAAAGTCAATACAGATTTTTTTAAAATTGCATTATAGTAATTTTACTAATTTATTTTTTTGGTCTAGTGTCGCAAATTACTTGAGATCTTATTCTTTTTATTTTGTTAACTCCATTTGTGGTGAAGTTATATATTTCCTTTAGAAAATCATCTTTTTTGAAAGTTCCTTTTTCTATATCATAAAGTTTTTTCTCTAGTCTTCCTGTATAATCTGTATCTAATAATTCTTTTATTGGGAATACTTCTATTAGTTTTATTCCTTTGTCTGTTATAAGTAAGGATTTTCCTTTTTGATTTATATAACCTGCGTATTTTAGTTTGTTTATAGTTTCGGCTCTTGTGGCTGCTGTGCCTATGGAGTATCCATAAAGTATGTTTGAGTCTTCTTCTGATTCATTGTTTGAGTTTGTGTTTTTGCCGCAAGTTTCCATGGCTTTTAATAGGGTTTTTTCCGTGTGATGAGCTGGTGGTTTTGTTTTTTTAGATGATATTTTACAATTTTTCATAGTTACTTTATCATCCTTTTCTACTGGTGGTAATAACTCATCTTTTTTATCTGCTTTATATAGTTTAAGCCAGCCTTTAAATTTAAGTATTTTTCCTTTTGTTTGAAATAATCTTTCGTAATTTTCACCAGGTACACTAGTTACTATTTCTGTATTTTCGTATTTTGCTGAAGGCATAAATTGGGATATAAATCTATTTTTTATAGCTTCATAAACTATTTTTTCATCAGCAGTTAATTTTTTAGGTAGTACATATGTAGGCATAATAGCACTGTGGCTTTCTACTTTGGCATTATTAAATACTTTTTTAGATTTATTAAATACTATTTCATCTTTAAAAGGCAAATCCTTTTTTAATATTTCCAGTACGTTTTTAGCTTTATCTTTAATACTTTCCTCTAAAGCTGTACTTTCTGTTCTAGGATAAGTTATATGTTTTTTTTCATATAAATTTTGTGCTACTTTTAATACTTTATCTGCTGTAAAGCCCTTGAATTTACTAGTTACATATCCTTGGAGATTACTTAAATTAAATAAACTTGGAGGATTTTCTTTTTTAATTTCCACTATTTTTTCTACTATAACTCCATCTTTGCCTTTTATTTCGTTTTTAAGCCTTTCCATGGTTTTTTTATTAGGGAATTTATTCCTTTTACCATAAAAGAATTTTCCTTTGTACTCACCTTTTTCATTTTCAAAAGTAGCATCTAATTCAAAAAATTCTTCTACTTTAAAGTTCTTTATTTGCATTTCTCTATCATATATCATTTTCAATGTAGGCATTAAAACTCTGCCTATATTAAGTAAATTTCCTTTTCCTCTAGTGTATTTCATTGTGGCAATAGAAGTAAAATTAATTCCTATTACCCAATCTGCCAGTTGCCTACTTACACCTGCATCTTGCAAATTTTTCATTTCAGAATTCTTTTTAATATTATTAAGACCTTTTTTTATTTCTTTAGGTGTCCATTCATTTATAAGTATTCTATAAATAGGCTTTTTTACTTTTAAAAAATTAAATATAAGAAGTGCTATAAGCTCTCCTTCTCTATCAAAATCTGTAGCAGATATTATTTCCTCTACATCTTCTCTATTTATAAGTGTTTTTATAATTTCAAGCTGCTTTTTAGCTCCAGCATCTACTACTTTTCTGTTTTTGCTACTATTTTTTATTTTATATTTAAATTTCTCAGGTATATAAGGAAAATTTTCAAAACTCCATAAAGCTAATTTAGCATCATAATCCTTAGCATCATATAAAGTTAATAAATGTCCAAATGCCCAAGTTACTACATATCCATTTCCTTCTAAATGCCCATCTTTTCGTGTTTTACACCCTAATGCCTCTGCTATATTTTTAGCTACAGAAGGCTTTTCTGCTAACAATAATTTGCTCATAAACTCACCATCACTAATTTATTTTATTTATACATATCATTATATCACTTTTGCAAACTTAAACTAAAAATTAATTTTATTTAAATTGTTGAAAAAAATCATCAATATAAATTGCATATAAAAAATAATTAAAAATAATCTGTGTAAAAATAATACCACAGCCTCATAAAGAGAGTTTGGAAATAAGTCATTTCATTAAGACACTCTAAGAATAAAAAATAAAAAAACTCCTACCCAATTTATGCCCCGTCCTTGGGGCGGAAATTGGCTCATCACGTCCTGTGATGAATTACGGAGTTTTTTTATTTTTTATTCTAAGATTGTCTAAAATTCATTCTAATTATTTCCAAACTCTCTTTATGAGGCTGTGGTATTATTTTTACACAGATTATTTTTAATTATTTTTTATATGCAATTTATATTGATGATTTTTTTCAACAATTTAAATAAAATTAATTTTTAGTTTAAGTTTGCAAAAGTACTGGTTATTACTAGAATTTGTATCATTGTCATTAGAATTTGTATCTTCAGTATTAGAGTTATCTTTATCATCATTAGTTTGTGTTTTTACTTCTACAGTTGTATCTTTACTATCATCCGAGAAAATATTTGCAAAGAAACTTTTAATAGAATTCCACATTTTACTAAAGAAACCTTGGGCTTCTTCACTAGTTAATTTTCCTTTTAATTGATTTGTAACATCATTTAATTGGCTTTTTATTTTACCAAAATCTAAATTTAATCCATTTATCTTTTTCATTAAATCAGTTATTTTTTGAACATCTTCATCACTTAATTTATTTCCATAGTTGTTAGTTATATTTACTACTATTTTTTCTATTTCCTTATCTGTTTTTGGCTTTTTCTTAACTACATCTTTTTTAATTTCATTTATAGTATTTGCTGCTTCATCTTTTCCTATTTTATCTCCTAGTTCACCAGTAACTACCATTTCTTCATTGGCAACTTTCTTTTTATTTTCATCAATCTTTTTTCCACCTTTGCTGTTTTCAAATCCTTTTAATATTCCTGTAAGAGCTGCTGTACCAGATACATTAAAAGGAGCTGCTGCTTTAACATTGGCGTTTTCTACACCAGCAGTTATTAAGGCATTTTTTATCATACTGTCAGTAACCCAATATATATTATGAGTGGATATATTTAGTCCACCACTATCAGTAGGTTCCACATAAGAGCAAGATATAGACCTAGTTCCTAATTGCTTTTTAGAAGCTACATCACCTAAATATTTTTCTTCTTCTTGTCTATTTACTTCCAATACATTAGCTTCTTCTTTTTTAATGCCAAAGTACTTAAGCATTTCTTCCTTTTGTTCATTAGTTAAATCTGCACCTAATGTAACAACTTTAAAGGCATCTGCAGAAACTTTATTTATGGGCATAGATAGCACTGTGCACAATGTAAATACTGCAATTAATAATTTACTTACAATTATTTTAAATCTCATATTATCTTCCTCCTTTACTTTTTATGTATTAAATAGCTTGTTCAATTAACATATATATTATATACGTAAATTTGGAAAGTATAAAGCTTAATAAAAAAATTATACTAATAATTTTTAAAATTTATTGCCACCTTTGTTCCGCTACCTATTTTACTTTCTATTTTTATTTTACCATTGTGGGCTTCTATTATTGCTTTTGATATTGCCATGCCAAGTCCTGATCCTTTGTGGCTTTCTCCTGTGTTAGTGCCTCTGTAGTATCTTTCAAAAATTTTGCTCAAATCTTCTTTGGCTATTCCTTTTCCCTTGTCTTTAATTGTAATTATTATTTCTTCTTTAATATTTTCTATAGATACTTTAATTTTTACATTTTCATCATTGTGAACTACTGCATTGTAAATTATATTATTGAAAGCTCTTTCTAGAAATTTTTCGTCGCAGTTTAAATAAATACTTTCTTCTTTGGAAATAAACTCTATATTTCTGTTTTCATATTTAGGATTGTTTAGTATGTTTATTATTGTTTCTCTTAGTATGTCTACTAAGTTATGTTCTTTCTTTTGAAGTGGTAATTGGTTGTTTTTTAGCCTGTAAGTTAATCTTAAATCTTCTATTAATCCATTCATATAGTTGCATTTTTCTAGCATTACACTTGAATATTTCATTCTTTCTTTTTTTGAAATTTCATAATCATTGTCATTTAAAATTTCACTATAACCCTTTATAGAGGATAGTGGAGTTTTTAAATCGTGAGAAATATTAGTTATCCATTCTTCTCTCATTTTTTCTATTTCTTTTCTTTCAATTTCACTTTTATTTAATTTATTAGAAAGATTGTTTAGGCTTTCATATACTTCTTTGTACAAGCCCTTCTTAGGATATTTTTTATTGTAATTTCCTTCTTCTAAAGATTGTATTCCATTTATTACATCTAAAAGTGGATTGGTAAGTTTTTTGCTAAATAAATATCCTATAAAAACTATTGCTATTATAGTAATTAGTAAAAACCATATTATTGTAGGTAAAAAATAATCTCGAATTTTATAAGGTGTAAAATATGCTATATATTTTGCAATTCTTTTAGATGAAAAACCTATTATATAAGTCCATTTATATCCTTTATTTTCTATTAAACTTCCATACAAAGTAGAATTTTTTATTGCATCTGTATATACATAACTATGCACTAATTCTATAGGTGCATAATGCTTTTTGGCATCTTTAGGAGTATTAATTCCCAGTACTTCATTGCCATTAGTGTCTAATATTTGCATCCAACATTTATTTTCATTAAGAATTTTTAAACCTTCATTATTAACTTTAGGCAAATCTTTTTCAAAAATTATATATTTTTTAAATTCCTCAGTTATGTGTAAAGGATTATTTCTATAAGCTAATTCATACCTTTTATTTCCTCTATCAAAATTAAAAAATACACTAATAGCTATAAAATTTGCAAATAATATTATAA
Organism: Clostridium acetireducens DSM 10703; assembly: GCF_001758365.1. Classification (GTDB taxonomy): domain Bacteria; phylum Bacillota; class Clostridia; order Clostridiales; family Clostridiaceae; genus Clostridium_C; species Clostridium_C acetireducens. The sequence goes on along the minus strand of NZ_LZFO01000034.1, from coordinate 6,502 downwards.
ACACAATTAAAATTAAAGTGGTTAAATAATGCCTTACTATTTTCCATCTCATATTTATACTCCTAAATTATACTTTAACATTAAAAATAAATAATAATTAACACATTCTATTTTATATAAACTAAAAAATATAATAATACTCTAAATATTTATTTTTCTGTATTAAAAGTTTCAATTTTAATACATCTATTCTTTTATATTTTACTTCTAATCTTTAATTAATTTATATCCTAATCCCTTAACAGTAATTAAATACTTAGGACTACTAGGTTTGTCTTCTATTTTTTCTCTTATATGTCTTATATGAACCATAATAGTATTGTCCATGCCCATATAATCTTCTCCCCATACTCTTTCAAATATTTTTCTTTTGCTTAAAATCTGATTGAAATTCTTTGCTAGATATAAAAGCAATGAATATTCCTTGGCAGTAAAATTAATTTCTTTATCTCCTTTTTTAACCAAAGCTTTATTTTCTTCTATAGTTATATCCCCAAATTTTATAATCTTTTCTTTTGTTTCTGCCATTTTTTCTATATAAATATTTCTTCTAAAATGAGCCTTTATTCTAAAAGCAACTTCCTTTGGACTAAAGGGTTTTGTAACATAATCATCTCCCCCTAATCCAAAACCTAAAATTTTATCTACATCTTCAACTTTTGCAGATAAAAATATAATAGGTACATAAGAAATTGCTCTAATATTTTTGCAAACTTCGTAACCATCTATATCTGGAAGCATTATATCCAAAACTATTAAATCTGGTTTTTCCTCTTTAAACATATATATGCCTTGTTTTCCTGTGGAAGCTTTAAATACATTTTTAAAACCCTCTTTTTTTAATACAGTTTCTAATAAATCTAGTATTGCTTCTTCATCATCTATTAAAAGTATTTTCTTCTCCTCTATAGAAAACCCCATAACTAACCTCCATAAAAATGTTTTACTTTCAAAAACAACTAATAATATAATTTTATTATTTATAAATCATATTTTATAAATTAAATCTTTTACCTACTAAATACTTTAACATAAATAAGTTTTAAAAAATATTATTAAATATTTAATAATAGAAATAAACAGTGTTAATGAAAAATAACTTTATTTCTCTATATAATTTTTATATTAATAAAATTTTCTTCCTTTAAAACTGTTACATAAAAGTATATTTTAATCATAAGTATAGATTTTAATAAATTTAAACCAGCTTTAAATTTATTAAACTACATCTCTTTTATTAAATTCCCTAATCCCCAATAACATAACCATTATAAATATAGCTGCACAAATTAAATATAAATTATTACTAGTAGAAAACATATTTACTTTTCCCGATAAAGTAAACATACCTGCATATGTCCAGGGAAATAATATCCAATATTTTGTATTAGCTATTAACATAGCTGGTAGTGTCATAGCAATGCCTATACCCAATGCCACAGCATTACTAAATCTTATACTTAAATAATATTGAATTGCCATAACAGGAAATAAAACTAAAAAAGCTAAAAGAGGTCTTATTATAATTTCTTTTGGAAATGCCATGTTAATAGAAGCAAGCATTTTTCCTCCAATTAGCACTGCCGAAATAAATACAATTATATTTAAAAATATAAATATAGCTCCTACAAAAAATTTTGAAATATACATATGGCTTTTTTCAATAGGTAATATAAGCATTGTCTTCCAATTATCTTGTTTATTTTCCATATTAGCTAAATAAGCCATAACTATTGTTACAATTAAAGGCAAAAGATTCATTCCATAAAATATTACACTTTGAGTATAAACTTGCATCCATATATTTTGTCCTTTGCTAGTAAATAAGTCATGATATCTAAGAAAATTTCCTATACCTTGAAATACAATAAATAAAGGCATTAAAGTTACTATGCAAAGCAATTTTGACCTTTTAACTTTCATTAATTCTATTTTAAAAACTTCAAACATTTCAATCACCTCATTAATTTATATCTTTATTAGAAAAATGATATACACCTAAACACCCTGCTATTATTGTAAAAACTATTCCTCCTATCACAGGTATATAATTATTACACTCTGCAAAAGGCAATGTATTTAACATATAGCTATACGGTATTATTTTGGAAAGTAAATCTGATTGTAAAAACATTATAGCCCCTATACTAAAGCAAAATCCTATGGAAGTAGATACCATTGTATTTGAAAATAGCATACTTATAAAATACTGAACACTTACTATAGCCAATGCTCCAAACATTTCAAATGCTATATATTTAACTAAAAAACTCATTTGAAAAGCTTCTTTAAAACCAAATATCTTACCTATAAAGAACACTAAAATTCCTTGAAATAAAATAACTATAAAAGTTAAAATTACCGCAAAAGCTCCCTTAGCTAAATAAACATCTTTTCTGCTTACTGGTCTTGATAATATAACCTTCCAAGTGTCTTCTTTGTATTCTGTATAAGTTAAAATACTACATATAAAAGTTACAACTAAAGGCACCGCTAAAAACCAAGCTAAAGTCAAATTACTTTCAAAAAACAAACAGTCCCAAACATTGAACTTCTCCATACCTCTACTTATTTTCTTTAAATAATATGAAGAAGTTAAATAATCTTTTCTAATCATAAAATCTAAAAAAGTCAACAAAAATGAACCTAAAGGCATTCCAAAAACTACAGCCCATACAAAGCTTCTTTTCTGCTTTAGAAATTCTCCTTTTAATAACTGCAAAAACATTATAGGCTGCCTCCTTCTTTAGTTAAATCTAAGAATATTTCTTCCAAGCTCTTTTTCTTAATATAAAATTCCTTTATATTAAAATCATTAAATATTAATTTCTTAATAACTTCATTAGAATTAATACATCCAGCTTTTAAAAAAACTCTTCTTTCCCTAACTTCCGCATCTATTCCCTCTCTATTTAAAAAATTAGCTGCATTTTCTAAACTTTCAACATTTATGCAAAATTCTTCTTGTCCTAATCCTTCAAGTTTTTCTAAACTGCCTTGAAAAAGAAGTTTTCCATTATTAATTATTCCTACATCTTCTGCTATAATCTCAATTTCCTTTAATATATGGCTAGAAACCATAACAGTCATGCCTGTTTCTTTAGGTAACTTTATAATAAGTTCCCTTATCTCCTGTATTCCCGCAGGATCAAGTCCATTAGTAGGCTCATCCAATATTAAAAGTTCTGGATTTCCCAAAAGAGCTTGGGCAATTCCTAATCTTTGTTTCATACCTAAAGAAAACTTTTTAACAGCTTTATTTTTCCACTTTCCTAATCTTACTAATTCCAAAACTTCATCTATTCTTTTATTATCTAAATTTAGTATTTTTCTAGATATCTCTAAATTTTCATAAGCAGTTAAATGTCCATAATAAGCTGGTGACTCTACTAAAGCCCCTACCTTTCTCAATATTTCCATTCTGTTTTTACTAAATCCCTTATTAAATATAGTGAAAGTTCCGCAAGTAGGCTTCACCAAACCTAAAAGCATTCTTATAGTAGTAGATTTTCCCGCTCCATTAGGTCCTAAAAATCCATAAACCTTTCCCTTTTGTACTTTTAAATCTAAATCTTTTACTGATGTAAAATTCCCGTATTTTTTTGTTAATCCATTGGTTTCAATAATATATTTCATAAGATTACCTCCTAATAAATGTTAAAATATTATGTTATAAATTTTCGTTTATCTAAACACATCTTATTTTCATAATAAACCTTTATCCTTAAGTGTATATTGGGGTAACCTTAATTCTTCCTTAATTTTGTAAGTACTATATAAACATCCATATAAAACAAATATAATATAATTAAAGTGATTTTATATATTATTTTTAATTATTAAATAACTTTGATAACGTATTTTTTATATATTATTTTAATTGTTAAATAAATTTGCAGAAAAAATAAATAACATTGCAATATAGAATTTTGTGTAGGTTCTACACCAGATATAGAAAGGAGTTTTATTATATGGAAAATTCAATAGAAATTATTAAAATTGATAGTAAAGATCAAGTAACCAATCTTCCATCAGTCTTTAGTATTTATAGTGTATTTTACAACGGTAAATTTATTACACATGAAATTTTAAGTGAATCAAAATTTAATAAAATTATAAAGGCTATAAAGGATGGGAAATATTAAGGTATTATAAGAGGATATTATATAATTAAAATTTACTTTTTTACTATATAATATCCTTCCCCTCTATCCTCAATTAACTTTTTATCTACTTTAAAATTACTGTTAACTTCAATCTTAATTATTCTTTCAACATTAGTTTCTTTAGGAATAGATACTACATATCCAGCTCTACTTATAGGTTGTCCATTTTTATATCCTAAAAAATCATCAACTTCTGAAAAAGAAAGTATATCCGCTATGTTTTCATTTGAATATACTTTAATATCTTTTTTATTTAATTTAGGCAATTTATCTATATATGAAGCTATCTCTAATTCATCTTTTGCTCCATTTTTTATTGCCTCATTTACTTTTGTTAAAGACATAGGAATAAAATGCATGTAATCACTTGTATATTGATGCCATACATTTATTCCGTAAACTTCTGCTTTACCTATTTTTATATCTAATTTTGTATCTTTGTTTAAATTTACATTATAAATCCATGATTCCAAAGTTTCTTTAGAATAACTTTTATCAAACACACCTATTTGTGTTTCTTTACTTGATAATATTAATTCAAAATTTCCTTCTTCATCTCCAATAGCCATAATACCACTATTTGTACAGTGAATAATTGGATTTTTCACTGCATTACCATTAAAATATTTAACAGTTCCATATAGTTTTTTTAATTCAATTGGAATAATAAACGCTTCGTTATTTATGGTAATTTTAATTTGCTTAGGATTAATTAAAGGTTGTTTTAGTTGAATTTTTAGTTGAAACAAATTGTTGACTATTAATATACTTTTATTTATTAATTGCTTTTCATTATAAGAAACTATAACTTTTACTGCTCCATTTTTAAAATTATTTCCTTTAATTAATATAAAGGGTTCATTTTTCATATTCCATATTTCTTGTTTAGAAATACTTTCTAACGTGGTTTCACATGGAGGATTATTATTTAATATTACTTCAATATTAAAATTGCATATATTTATGCTCATTTTACACATTTTTAGCAAGAATCTCTACAATTCTATTTTTCTAATCCTTTAGCAAAATCTTTGGCATTTTGAATATCTTCTGCATTTGGTCTGCCTTTGCCAAGCCCTCCAATTAATTTAAAAGGTCCAAAAGTATCAAATCCTTTACATGCAAAACTGCCAACAATATTAAAACCCTTTTCTTTTAATTTTTCTTCAATTGAGTTATTGTATTTAGTTTTTCCTTGACCACTTGTTGAAAACACAAATGCCCTTTTATTAGATGTCCTTGGCATATTTTCAATGAAATCAACAATGGTTTTATGTGGCTTTCCATAGTATACACCTGAACCAAACCCTATCAAATCATAATCTTTTAAAATGTTTACATTCATATCCTCAGTTTTAATCATATCTGCCTTTAAAACTTCTGCCATTGCTTTTCCTATTTTCTCAGTATTTCCATGATGTATAGATGTATATACTATTAATGTTTTCATAATTATACCTCCTAAATCTACTCCCCTATTATTTTAACTAATACTCTTTTATCTCTCATACCATCAAATTCCCCATAGAAAATTTGTTCCCAAGGACCAAAATCTAATCTTCCATTTGTAACTGCTACTACAACTTCTCTTCCCATTATGCTTCTCTTTAAATGAGAATCCCCATTATCCTCATATGTATTGTGATTATACCTTGAATACGGTTTCTCTGGAGCTAACTTTTCAAGCCAATTTTTAAAATCTTCATGAAGTCCTGATTCATCATCATTTATAAAAACTGAAGCTGTTATATGCATGGCATTGCATAAAAGTAATCCTTCTTTTATTTTACTTTCTTTTAAACATTGTTCTACTTCTTTGGTTATATTTAAAAATGCTACTCTGCTTTCTGTATGCATCCATAATTCTTTTCTGTAACTTTTCAATATTATCATCTCCTTTTACTAATTATAGCATAATAAATTAATAATTTTTTTAAAATTTTTATTGTAATTATTTCTATTGTGTGATATAATTTTAAAATATTTAAAAAAAATAATTTACAAATTATAAGTTATACTCAATTAAATGGTAAATTATAGTTGATTGCAAAACTAATAGTTTAAAAAATTAAATACTGACCTTAAGTTATAAATATTAAATTTTAAAAAAACAAACTATAGATTAAGCAACTAATGATTTTATTGAGAGTATATTATCTTTATTATTAATTTTATAGCTAATAATTACAGTAATTAATTGGGTTATACTTGCTAATAATAATTCAGCTTTTAAAGAATCCGTCTTATTAATCTTTAAGGTCGATAGACCTAGTGGGTGTTTAATAATATTGTTGGTTCTTTCAGTAATAGTTCTGATTTTATATAAGTTATTCCAT
>NZ_LZFO01000033.1 GCF_001758365.1 Clostridium acetireducens DSM 10703 | reverse complement strand
CTTGACAAACCCATGCACTCCATCTCCTGTTATTATTAAGATGGGCTTAAGGCTGATTTTGACTATTGTCAGTCCTATTCTACATGATTTTTTCACAGGGGTGTTGCATTTAATATTGCAATTTAAGATTTGAATTTGTTTTACACATAAAAAATAAACCTCTTGAATAATCCAAGAAGTTTAAAAATGGCTGCCCAAGCAGGACTCGAACCTACAAAATGCCTGCTCCAGAGGCAGGTGCCTTACCATTTGGCTATTGGGCAGTATAAAAACGTGATACTAACAATAATATTATAACAATCTGAAAAAATAAGTCAATGTTTTCTAAGTATTTTTCTAAAATGGTTATTAAAGTAATTTATAAATAAAGTTAATGCGTAGTCATATAATAAAAATACTATTTCCATAATTCCTATTATATATATAATAGGAATTTTTATAGATAAATTATTTATAAATAATTTTTTAAAAACAAAAAATGTCAAAATTACAGAAACATTAAAAAATAAGAATTTTAAAATTATTTCTATAAGTGGTTTTCTCAATATTTCTATATAGTATTTTACTATTCCGTATAGTCCAAAAAAAATAATATACAGTATAACTTGAGATTTTAATCCCACTAGCATTAAACTTAATAAGCTAGTGCATAAGTATACTATAAAAGCAAATTTTATATTAGAAATTAATACTGTTATAGGTATTAAACAAGAAGTTATAGCTAGTATAAATATTCTATTAGTAGGTATAATAGTGCTTATATAAATAAAAATTATACTTAGTGCAGTTATTAAACCACCTTTAGTTACATAAGAGGTATTACTATTCATAATCATTCCTCCATTTTTTTAACAGCAACTAATAAAATCACCGCCCATACATTCGCAACAACAATCTAAACAGTATAAAGTTGTGCATATATTACATAAATCTCTATCATTATTTTTTTTATTATAATAACTTTGTCTATAAGAATTATTTAAATTGTTAAATCTTGCAAAAGCTTGCCTATACTCCATATTAGTAGGGTCTAAATTGCAAGCAGTTGTAAAATACCTGTAAGCGGAATCATACCACCCCTTTTCAATATTAATTATTCCCATTAAAAAATTCCATTCGGCATTTCTTACGGAACAATTATTAAGCTTTTGTTCTGCAGCAGCAAAATTTCTATTGCTTATATCAATTCTAATAGATTCATATATGTTAAAGTCATTAGAATAATCATTGCTATTATAATTATATGCATCTTTGTTTTTAGTTAAAACCTCATAAGCTTCATTTGCTTCTCTCATTTTTTCTTCGGCTAATTCTTTAAGAGGATTATTTTCATATTGATCTGGATGATATTTTTTTGCTAAATTTCTATAGGCTCTCCTTATTTCATCTTTTGAGGCTCCTTCCTTTAAGCCAAGTATTTCATAAGGATTTTTATTCGTTTTCATCAGTATTATCACTCCTTTTAAAAACCTTATCCATTTTCTCCATAAGACCTAAAGATAGAATATTGTATAGCAAATTTTTATTTTTATTTAAATGTATAGAATTTAAATACGTAACACACTTTCTAGCACAGCTTATTAATGTAAAGTTAATTCTTCCTTCTACAGAATATTTTAATTTATCAAAGGGTAAATTATCTTTATTAAGTATATTGTTTATTAAGTTAAATTTATTATTTATCATATCTTTTTCTAAATCGTCCCAAGCATCTATTATATATATCCATTTTCCTAAGTTATATCCTAAATAATATAGATTTTTTCTTGTAGTATCATCATCTAATTTTTCATAAGATGATAAAATAAAACCTGTAATATCAGCAAAATGATGAGATATGCTATCTATAGAATTATTTTTAAAATTTTTTTCTGCAGAATATAATTCTATTAATTTATTCTTTACATAATTTTCATGATTATTTAGGCTTAAAGGAGTTTTTTTTATATAACCTTTTAATAATTTAGAGCAAAGTTTACTCTTAAAGGAATCATCATCTTCCACATTATCTAAAAGCTTATAGTAACTTAAAAAAACATTAAAAAAGGCAGCATAATTTAAGCTGTTATTTTGTTTTAATATAATTCTTTTTTTAAAAGGATGTGCAATACAGTGTTCTTTAGAAAATATACTTTTATTAGTATTTAAAGAATCTAAAAGAATAGCTAAAAATGTCATATCATAATTCACAGTTATTCTAGGTATATTTCCAAAGTTGATTTTTATTGCTTTGCACAATCCACAGTAATAAGCTTTGAATTTTTCATAATCTTTTATTTTAAGTTCCATTTTACAAGGGGTAACATATCCAAACATAAATAACTCCTAATTATTTTGGTTTATTTCTTTTAATATATCATGAATAGTTTTAGGATTTGTATCTTTTAAAGTATATCCTAGCAAAATAACTACTTCTTCTAGTTCTTTTTCATCACTAGATTCAATTTCTATATAAGGAAAAGGAAAAAAAGATTTTTCATTTATATCTATTTCAATTAAAGTGTTTTTATATTTATAGCTTTCTCTATATTTTTTTATTGTTTGAACTAATTCAAGACCTAAAGCTTTAAATATGTTTTCTCCTTCTTTAGCATTATCTATTTCTACTTCATATTCATTCATAACTTTATATTTATCTTGATTTAACATTTGCTTTATAGTCATATAAAACAAATGTTTATTATTTATTATATCTTCAACTATTCTGATTCTTGCATAACCTTTTTTATTTAATAATGATTTATTAGGAAAATCAAATATTTTATTAATTTGATTTTCTTGTTTTACTTTTTTTGCATTTATGTTTTTTAATTTATTTCTTATATTATCTATATTTATATTTATTATTTTTGTTTCTATTTCTTTCAATATAACACCTCATTAATAAACTAAAAGTTGAAACATACATTGAAAATATTATATCATAAAATAAAGATTAGTGATATTATTTAACATGTATTTGAGCAGTGAGTAATGGAGTTAATTATATTGAAAAGTAATAAGTTCCCTATAAATTTACAGGGAACTTATTTAATAATTAATTATTGAGTATTAGAAGAACCTAATACATTTTTAATTTTGTATTCAACTAATTTTTGAATGTTTTCTCTTGCAGGTCCTAAGTATTTTCTAGGATCTATTTCAGCCGGTTTTTCAGCAAAAACTTTTCTTACAGTAGCAGTCATAGTTAATCTTAAATCAGTATCCATATTTACTTTACAAACTGCCATTGAAGCAGCTTTTCTTAACATTTCAGCAGGAACTCCTTTAGCTCCTGGCATTTTACCACCGTATTCATTACACATAGCTACATAGTCTTGATCTACTGAAGAAGCTCCATGAAGTACTATTGGAAAGTTTTTAAATCCGTTTTCTTCTAGTTTTTTAGTTATTAATTCTAGTCTATCAAAATCAAGTTTAGCTTCCCCTTTAAATTTATAAGCACCATGGCTTGTTCCAATAGCAATAGCTAATGAATCCACTCCAGTTCTTTTTACAAAATCTACTGCTTGATCTGGATCAGTATAAGTAGCTTCATGACCAGCTACATTAACATCATCTTCCACACCAGCTAATTTACCAAGTTCAGCTTCAACTACTACACCTCTAGCATGGGCATAATCAACTACTTCTTTAGTTAATTTAACATTTTCTTCATAATCATAGTGAGAACCGTCAAACATAACAGAAGTAAACCCTGTTTCTATAGCTAACTTAACTTGATCCATATTTGCACCATGGTCTAAATGAAGAGCTATATCAAGACCAGTATCTGCAACAGCAGCATCTACCATTGCTTTTAAATATTTAGGATTAGCATATTTCATAGCACCAGCAGAAACCTGAAGTATTACAGGAGAGTTTTGAGCTTTTGCACCGTTAACTACACCTTGAACTATTTCCATATTATTAATGTTAAAAGCTCCTATGGCATAATTACCTTTATAAGCTTTTTCAAACATTTCTTTAGTTGTTACTAATGGCATATTAATTCCACCTTTCAATTAAATATAATGGATTTTATGTTTAAAATTTAAATTAGTATAGCTTAAAACTATAATAGTATATATTACATATAATATATTATATGATATTTTCCATGGTTTTAAAATACATTTTCAATATTTATTTTTTCTAATTCTAATATATGTTTAAGAAAAAACTTTATTTTAGTAGTTCTAGATAAACATTCATCTTTATCCTTGGTTTTGACAAAATAACTTAATTCAGTAATTTCGTAGTTAATTTTATCTAATTCGTCGTGATTTAAAAATAAAGCTAACTTTTTTGATGATTTATTCCATTGATTAATAAATTCTTCTGAAGCTTTATTAGCTTTTTCCCAAGAATTTTCTTTTATATTGTTTTCCAATTTTATATTATTTTGTTTTAAGTTTAAAGAAATAGTGTTTAAATATTTTAAAGAAAAACTTATAAATATTATTGTGGAAATGAATACAATAAAGGATATTATAGTATTTTTCAAAATTATTTACCCCTTTCATTTTTATTTTTTTGTAAATGAAAGTTGCCTTCAGAATCCAAATAAGCTATAAAAACATCTTTAGCAGATGAAATTTTATTTTCTTTTAGCTTATCATATAACCATTTTTCACTTTTATTTATATAGTTTAAATTTTTAATATTTAATTTTCCGTCTAATATTAAAGTAACAGGTATTATATTTCTACCCCCTTTTATATTTAAATCTTTTCTTGTTACATTTGCAGCATCTAACTTAGGTATAATAGATATTTGACCACTACTTTCTAAAATAGCGAATTCTATATCGTTAATATTATGATATCCTTTTAGCCTTAGTTCTTCCATTAAGTCATTTATATTATATTTTTGCTCTTTCATTTCATCTATATTTATTTCGCCGTGATTTATAAGAATATTAGGTTTGCCGTTTATTAAAATTCTTGCTTTTTCACTTTTAAGTTGTATTATAGATAAAAGTACTTGAAAAAATAGTAGTGTAATTATAGGTATTATTCCATGCATAATTGGGATTTTAGGATCTTGCATTGGCAAAGAAGCTAATTCGGATATCATTATAGCCACAGCTAGTTCAAAAGGCTCTAGCTGACCTATTTGTTTTTTACCCATAATTCTCATTGACACTAGAACTACAGAGTATAATATTAAAGTTCTAAACATTGATATAAACACATAGATCACCTCATAGAGTATATTTTCTGCTAAATATTAAGAAATTATAAGCATAAATGTAACTTTTTTTAAAATTTAAAGTATAATAATAATACAACCTAATTTTGAAAGGAGTGTATATAGTGAATAATATAAAAGTCATATTAAATAATAAAAAAGATATTGAAGTAGAAAAAGGAACTCCTTTGTATAAAATAATAGAAAATAATTACAAAGAGAATAAAGAATCTATAATACTTGGGAAAGTAAATGATGAAATAAAGGAACTTAACACAAAAATAGAAAAAGAATGTATATTTGAACCTATAGAAATAACAGAAAGCATAGGAATGAAAACTTATGTAAGAACACTTCAATTTATATTAATTAAATCGGTTTTAGATTTATATCCTGAAGCAAAAATAACCATAGAACATTCCATAAGCAAAGGTATTTTTGGAGAAATACACAAAAATAAGCCTTTGTGTGAAGAAGATATAATTAAAATAAAGAATAGAATGAAAGAAATAATATATAATAACATATGCATAAACAAAGTATCAAAATCAAAAGAAGAAGCAATAAAAATATTTAATGAATATGGTATGGAAGACAAAGTAAGGTTATTAAAACACTTAAATAATGATAAAGTATGGCTTTATGAATTAGAAAATAGATTTGATTATTTTTATGGACCAATGGCATATTTCACAGGAATAATAACATTATTTGATTTAGTGTATTATAAGCCTGGTTTTATATTAAGATATCCTACAGAAGAAAATCCTAAAGAATTACCACAATTTATAGAACATAAAAAGTTGGCAAAAATATTTTATGAAACAGAAAAGTGGGGTAGAATATTAGATGTAGCAGACGTGGGAGCATTAAATGACAAAGTAGAAAATAATGATATTATAGATATAATAAGAGTAGCAGAAGCATTACATGAAAAGAAAATAGCTTATATTGCAGATATGATAAATGAAAAAAAAGATGTAAAGATAGTATTAATAGCAGGACCTTCATCTTCAGGGAAAACTACTTTTGCAAGAAGACTTGGAATACAATTGAGAGTAAATGGATTAAAGCCTATTTCTATATCTTTAGATGATTATTTTGTAGACAGGGAATTAACTCCTAAAGATGAAAATGGAAACTATGATTTTGAATCTATATATGCTTTAGACTTAAAATTATTTAATGAAAACTTAAGGGATTTATTAGAAGGAAATGAAGTAGAAATTCCTAGCTTTAATTTTAAGAAAGGAAAAAGAGAATGGATAAATCATAAAATACATTTGCCTAAAAACGGAATATTGGTAATAGAAGGAATACATGGATTAAATGAAATGTTAACATCCTATATACCGAAACAAAATAAATTTAAAATTTATATAAGTGCTCTTACGCAACTTAATTTAGATAATCACAATAGAATTGCAACTACTGATGTAAGGAGAATAAGGAGAATAGTTAGAGATAGTTTATTTAGAGGATGCACTGCAGAAGAAACTTTAGAAATGTGGCCTTCAATAAAAAGAGGGGAAGAAAAAAACATATTTGTTTTTCAAGAAAATGCAGATGTTATGTTTAATTCTACTTTAGTATATGAACTTTGTATATTAAAAAATTATGCATTAAAAGAGCTTAGAAAAGTATCTAAAAAAAGTAGTGTTTATTACGAAGCTATAAGATTGAGAAGTTTTTTAAACTTTTTTAAAGATGTAAACCCAGAATATGTACCTGAAAATTCTATATTAAGAGAATTTATAGGAGAAAGCTGTTTTTACAAAAAGTGATATTAAATACTATTAAAAGACAACATAAAACAAAAAAGGTTAAGAAATAATAAAAATACTTAAATATTTTTTTAAAAGTAATGACTAATCTTCATCTTAGTGATAATATAAAGATGACAGATTAGTTTTTTATTTAATTAAGAAAATATTTAACAAATTTTATAGAGGATGGTGTGTTAAATGAGAGAATACAGTGCATTTGATATTCTTGGACCTATAATGATAGGACCTTCTAGTTCTCATACTGCAGGTGCTGCAAGAATGGCTAAAGTATCAAAAATGATAGCAGGAGGAAACATTAAAAAAGTAAAATTTTTACTTCATGGTTCTTTTGCTCAAACATATAGAGGACACGGAACAGATAAGGCTTTAGTGGCAGGAATGCTTGGAATGAATCCTTGGGATGATAGGTTAAGAGATTCTTTCAAAATAGCTGAAGAAGAAGGATTAGAATTTGAATTTATTGAAACCGATTTAGGCGAAGATATGCATCCTAATACAGTAAAATTTGTCATAACTAGAGATGAGGATAAAACTGTTGAAATTGTAGGTTCTTCTATAGGAGGAGGAAATATAATAATAACTGAAATAGATGGAGAAAAATTAGAATTTACTGGAGAATATCCTACTATTATAACAAAACATGTAGATGTACCTGGAATAATAGCTAAAGTAAGTGATTTATTATATAAACAAGATATAAATGTAGCTTTTATGAAAGTATATAGAACAGGAAAAGGTAAAACAGCATGCATGGTTATACAAGCAGATAGTGAAATACCTAGAGATATAATAGATAAAATTAAAAGTATACCAAAAGTAATGAAAGCACAAGTAATCAATCCTATGAAGGAGGATGAATAATAATGATAAGATATGGCAGAGAGCTTTTAGAAATATGTAAAAAAGAAAACTTAAAAATATGGGAATATACATTAAATGAAGAATCAAAAGAAAGAAATATTTCAAAAGAAGAATTATTTCAAAAGATGAAACAAAATTTAAATGTAATGAAAGAATCAGCAGAATATGGATTGAAAAACAAAGTTAAATCTGTAAGTGGTTTAATAGGTGGAGATGCATATAAAGTTCAAGAGTATTTAGAAAAAGGAAATACTTTAACTGGAGATTTCATGGTTAAAGCAATGGCAAGAGCTATTTCATGTTCAGAAGTAAATGCTGCCATGGGAAGAATAGTAGCTTCACCTACAGCAGGTTCTTGTGGAATACTACCAGCAGTTATTATAACAGCTGGTGAAAAATTAAATAAAACTGATGATGAATTAGTAGAAGCATTATTTACAGCATCTGGTGTAGGAATAATAATTGCTAAAAATGCTACATTAGCTGGTGCAGAAGGTGGATGTCAAGCTGAATGTGGATCTGCTGCAGCTATGGGAGCAGCAGCTGTGGTAGAGTTAATGGGCGGAACTCCAGAACAAGCATTAAATGCTGCAGCTATAGTTATAAAAAATATATTAGGATTAGTATGTGATCCAATAGCAGGACTTGTAGAAGTACCTTGTGCTAAAAGAAATTTTGCTGGTGCAGTAAGTGCTTTAACAACAGCAGATCTTGTAATGAGTGGAGTAGATAGTAAAATACCATTTGATGATACTGTTGAAGCTATGTATAAAGTAGGTAAACAGCTTCCATGTGAATTAAGAGAAACAGCTTTAGGTGGTCTTGCAGCAACTGAATCAGGAATGAAATACAAAAAAGAAATTCTTGGATAATAGTAATTAAAACATATATTGTATAATATAATGTTTATGAAACTAAAATTATATGGTGAATATATGGATTGCAGAAATGTATTTAAAAATTATTATTATGATATAAATAATTTAGCAAACCTTTTAAACAATCTTACTAATTCTTATAGATTATTAGTAGCATCAGCTCAAGAATTAAATTGTATAGCATTGTCTAGAAAAAATGATGTAAGGAATGCTTTGAAAAGGGCTAATAACCTAGGAGATATAATAGGAGATATAATAAAAACTTTAGATACATGTACTTCTTCTTATTTAGATTATTGTGAAATAAAATCTGATATAATAAAATGCAAATTAAAAATTCAAGATGTACAAGATGAAATAGATTCTTGTTTAAAAAATATAAAAACCCCTAAATAGGGGTTTTTATATGATTAAAACTTTTTTAATTTAATATTACTTACCATAAGATAAGAAAAAGAAAATACTAATATTATAGATAACACAAAAAAGTTTTCAGGATTATTTCTAGTTAAAATAGAAAATACAGCCAGTACTGCACCAGACATAGTTATAGGAACTCCTTTAAATATTCCATCAAATTCAGTGGAGTTATATCTAGCTAATCTATAAGCACCTGCAATTGGTAAAAGTAGTACTAATAAGTATCCTATAATTCCTAAATTTGAATAATTATAAATATTAAACATTAATAATGAAGGTGCCACTCCAAAAGATACTAAATCTGCTAATGAATCCAACTCTTTTCCTAATTCGCTGGATACTTGTAAATATCTAGCCACTCTTCCGTCATATCTATCTGCTAAGCAAGCTAATAATATAAATATAGCTGCTAATAGATAATTTGCTTGAAATGTCATCAATAAGGATATTACACCACAAGAAAGATTTGTAAGAGTAAAAATATTTGGAATAGCTTGTTTGGCTTTTGCCATTTTTATCACTCCTAAAAAATATTAACCATATTTTTGAAATATGATTATATATACTGTTTCTATATTATAACTTATTTTTAAGAATAAATTAATAGCTTTTTTTTATAAATATAATAATTTTTTGTTAACATTATTAATAAAAAATTTATATTTTACAAATTATTACACATGTAATAATTAATTTATGGGGCATAATACTTACAGGAGGTGTCTTATTTATGAATGTTAAAGATATAATGACAAGTAATGTAGTTACATTAAAAGCAGAAGACTCTATAGAAAAAGCTGCACAGTGCATGAAAAGATATGATATAGGCTCTGTTCCAGTTTGCAGTGAAAATAAGGTTGTAGGCATAGTAACAGATAGAGATATTGCATTAAGGTCTGTTTCTCAAGGTAAAAATGTAAAGAATCAAACTGTAAGAGAAATAATGAGTTCTAATCCTGTAGTAGTTCAATCAAATACGGATATTAATAAAGCTTCTAGTTTAATGAGCGAAAGACAAATAAGAAGATTGCCTGTAGTAGAAGGGAATAACATAGTAGGAATGGTATCTTTAGGTGATATAGCTGTGCAGCCTAAACTTCAAAATGAAGCAGGAGATGCCTTAAGTGATATTTCGGAACCAGCTTCCCCTACTCTATAAATATTATTAAATCCTCGGTTAACCGAGGATTTAATAATATTTATAGAGTATGTGTATGTACTGAGGCATTGTAGATTTGCTATTTTAAATGTTATAATTATTATAGTAAATGTAAAAATTAAAGAATATACATTTTATTAAATTAAAATAATATATAATATTATTACTAAAATATATAGGAGAGACTTGAAATGAAAAGAGTAAAATTTATTTATAATCCTTATTCCGGAGAAAGAAATATATTAAATCAAATAGATACTGTAGTAAAGATACACCAAAAATATAAATATGTAGTAGAACCTTTTAGAATAGATAAAAATTCACAAATATCTGAGGCTTTTAATGAAAATGATAAAATCTCTTATGATTATATTTTAGTAGCTGGTGGAGACGGCACTGTAGATAATGTAGTAAATTACATAAAGCATAATAATATAAATTTACCTATAGCAATATTGCCTTCAGGAACAGCTAATGATTTTGCTAAATTTATTGGTATGCCTGAAAATGTAGAGAGGGCTTGTGAACAAATATTAAACAGTAAATCTAGAAAAGTAGATATTGGTAAAATAAATGATAAGTTTTTTATTAATGTTGCCAGTACAGGGTTATTTACTGATGTATCTCAAAAAACAGATGTTAACTTAAAAAATACTATGGGAAAGTTAGCTTATTATGTTAAAGGAATAGAACAGCTACCTAATCTTAGAAAATTAAAAGTAAAAGTTTTTTCTTCAAATAATGAATTTGATGGCTACATGTACTTAATGTTAATATTTAATGGACAAACAGCAGGGAATTTTAAATTTGCATATAAAGCAGAAATAGATGATGGGCTTTTAGATGTAATAATAATAAAGGCTGGAATGCTAAAAGATATAATACAGCTATTTATAAAAATGCTTAAAGGTGAGCATTTAGAAGATGTAAATGGTCTTTTATACTTTAAAACTAATAAATTAAAAATAGAATGTGATGAAGATATTGTTACAGACATAGATGGAGAAAGAGGTCCCGATTTTCCTCTTTGCATAGAATGTATAAAAGGTGGTCTAGAAGTACTAGGTGTAAAAAATGATTAAATAAAGTAATAATTTTTACATATCAATAATAAAAATAAGTAATGTATAAATAATTATAGGTGGTATTTATGAATTTTTATATTTATATATGTACAATATTTTTTATTATTGCTATTTTATTTGATAGTTTATATATAAGCTTTTATACTCCTACAAAAATAAAGCGTTTGTCCTTGTTTTCAATAATTGCTTTTATGTTTAGATATATATGTTTATTCATATTGTTTTTTTCTGAAAACATAAAGAATTTATATCTTCTTAAACCAATTTTATTTTTAAATTTAATATGTTTACCTATATTCTTTTTAATATCTTTTTATATATTTATAAGAAATAATAAAATAAAATTTATAAATATATTAAAAGTTAGTTTTGTAATTGCAGTTATATACACTATTTTTATTTTAAAAAGCAATGGTACTGTGAATTGGAATTTACATTATGGTTATACAATAAACTTACTAAATCAAATTTATGTAGATGTTACAAAAATAATAATTAATTTAGTATTTATAATTTTATCTCTAAATTTTATTTTAAAAAATGGTGTAAATAAAAAAGGATTATTTTTAATATTGATTTCTTCTGCATTTACTATAATAGCTATAATATTAGATATTACGGCTATAGGAATTTTGCCACATATTATATTATCAGAATTAATGTGGTCTATAACTTTTAATTATTCATTAAATCAAGTAATACAAAAAAATAAATAATAATGCAGCATATTTTATACTGTATTATTATTTATTTTTATAAATTAATATTTTTTCTTTTTTTTACCTTTTTTTACAGAAGGTTTATTTGGAATTAAACAATTAGGGCTATTTCCTATTAAATCTGTCCTATTACTTTTTATTAAAGCTTCTTTTACCAATTTATAATTTGATGGAACAGAAAATTGTAGCAATGCCCTTTGCATATTTTTTTCATGTTGTTTTTTAGGTATATATACTTTTTCGCCTGTTAATGGATTTAAACCTGTATAATACATAGTTGTAGACAAACTACCTGGTGTAGGATAAAAATCTTGTACTTGCTCAGGAGTATATCCCATATCTCTTATGTACTCTGCCAATTCTATAGCAGCTTTTAAATCACTACCAGGATGACTAGACATAAGATAAGGAACTAAATATTGTTTTTTATTTAATTTTTTATTAATATTAAAATATTTTTTTACAAACTTATTATAAACTTCTTTTTTAGGTTTACCCATTAAATTTAAAACTTTATTATTTATGTGTTCAGGTGCTACTTTTAATTGACCACTTACATGGTGCTTACATAATTCTTCAAAAAATTCATCGTTTTTATCATAAATTAAATAATCATATCTTATTCCAGAACGAATAAATACTTTTTTAACACCGGGAAGTTTTCTAACTTTTTTTAGTAAATCTAAATATTCTTTATGATTTATAATTAAATTTTTACAAGGTGTAGGAAATAAGCATTGTCTATTTTTACAAACGCCTAAAGATTCTTGTTTTTTACAAGCTTTATGTCTAAAATTTGCAGTAGGTCCTCCTACATCGTGTATATATCCTTTAAAATCATTATACTTTGTTATTTTTTTGGCTTCATCTAATATAGAATCTTCACTTCTATTTTGAATAACTCTCCCTTGATGAAATGTTAAAGCACAAAAAGAACAGGAACCAAAACATCCTCTATGACTAGTTATTGAAAATTTAACTTCTTTTATAGCAGGTATACCGCCTTTACTTTCGTAAATAGGATGAAAATTTCTAGCATAAGGTAAACTATAAACCCAATCCATTTCTTCTTTTGTTAATGGAAATTGAGGTGGATTTTGAACAATGTATCTATCTCCATGTTTTTGTACTATAGTATTACCTTTTATAGCATCTTGTTCATAGTACTGTATTTTATAACTTTCAGCATAAGATTTTTTATTTGTAGAAACTTCCTCAAAAGAAGGAACTTCCATATAATTTTTTAAATCTTTTATGTCATTAGAAATAAACACAGTACCTCTTACATCTGTTATATCTTTTATATTCATTCCATATTTTAAAAGATTTGCTATTTGTATTATAGGTTTTTCACCCATGCCATATATAAGTAAATCTGATTTTGAATCCATTAATATACTTCTTCTCACATTATCATCCCAATAATCATAATGAGCAAATCTTCTTAAACTACTTTCAATACCGCCTATTATTATAGGTACATCTTTAAAAGCTTCTTTTATTCTATTGCAATAAACAATTACAGCTCTATCAGGCCTATAACCAGATTTTCCACCAGGTGAATAAAAATCATCGTGTCTTCTTTTTTTTGAAGCTGTATAGTGGTTAACCATAGAATCTATGTTACCAGAATTAACCAAAAAACTTAATTTAGGTTTTCCTAGTTTTTTAAAATCTTCTACTGAGTGCCAATTAGGTTGTGGTATAATACCTACAGTAAAACCTTGGCTTTCAAGTACTCTAGATATTATTGCAGTGCCAAAAGAAGGGTGATCTACATAGGCATCACCAGTTACTATTATAAAATCTAATTGGTCTATTCCTCTATCCTTTAAATCTTCCACGCATATTGGTAAGAAAGAATTATTCATAAATTACTCTCCAATCTAATATTAATAAAATATTTATTAATAATATTAGCACAATAATGTTAAAATATGAACTTTAAATTTAAACTATGTATATAATAATATAGAAAAAATATAAAACACTTTAAATTTGAAAGCATAAATAATGAATAATGAATTACAATAAGATAATGAGGAATGTTGAATAAATTTAAGATTTTATAGTTGCATTTTCAAATATTTATATTATAATTATAATGTAAAGTAATTTAATACATGTTATAATTTAATATTAGTGTTAGGTGAGGCTCCTATATGGATACACGCTACTACCCGGAAACATCGAGAGATGCCAATGGGTTAACAAATATTATCGAACTAAGGTTTTATTTAATGTAGCTGGATTTATTCCAAAGCTGTATAGTGCTAAAACTCTACGAATAATAACTATAATAAATAATTATTTGTTGGTTTAGGAGCTTTAAAAGCTTCTTTTTTGTTGAATAAAATTAATGTATGAGGTGATTTTAAAATGGAAAGTGGACCTTATAGCGGGAGGTCGTTAGAAATTAAAAATTTAAAATTGTATAGAGGGACACTTTAATTTCTCCATATTTTTTTCTATAATCAAATGTCCCTCTGTACTTTGTGCAGGAGGGATATTTATGAAAAAATTATCAAGCCTTTTTCTAAGTCAAATTTTAAACAAAAAGGTATATGATGAGTTTGGAGAACCAATAGGAAAATTAGTAGATATGTATGTAACATCAGAAGAAAATTACCCTAAAATAATAGGATATAAAATCAAAAGACGAGGAGATATATTTAATTACGAATTTAAGAATATAGATTTTTTTGAGGAAAAGGGAAATATAATAATTAAAGTAAATAGAGTTAGAGGTATAATACCTAGAACTTATTCTTATTTACTTTCAAAACACCTTTTAAATAAACAAATAGTAGATATTAATAATAAAAAAATTATAAAAGTAAATGATGTTAGAATAGCTCAAATAGCTGGAGAATTAAAAGTTATAGCAATAGATACAGGAGTATTAGCATTATGCAGAAGATTTGGCATAGAAAAGATAGCAACCCCAATATATAATTTATTAAATAAAAATTATTCAAACACAATTGTTGTATGGGATGATTTAGGATCTCCAGAAATAGTAAACAATAATTTGAAAAATAGTATAAAATGAAAATTCCTGTATTAAAATTTGTTTTAATATTATTAGTTTGTTGAATAAAAAATCATTGATATAATTTGCAGATAAAAAATAATTAAAAATAATCTGTGCAAAAATAATAATACAGACCCATAAAGAGAGTTTGTAAATAAGTCATTTCATTAAGACAATCTAAGAAGAAAAAATAAAAAAACTCCTACCCAATTTATGCCCCGTCCTTGGGGCGGAAATTGGCTCATCACGTCCTGTGATGAATTACGGAGTTTTTTTATTTTTTCTTCTAAGATTCTCTAAAATTCATTCAAATTATTTACAAACTCTCTTTATGGGTCTGTATTATTATTTTTGCACAGATTATTTTTAATTATTTTTTATCTGCAAATTATATCAATGATTTTTTATTCAACAAACTAATAATATAGTAAATGCTGTTTTAAAAAAATTTATTAGTAAAATATAAAATGTATTATTTTAATTTAAATGAACAAAATAGATATATAAAATAATTTATTAATTTATAAAAAACATAAAATATATAGCATTTAGAAGGGGTGGAGTATTGTGAAATATAAAAATACTAACTTTACTTGGAAAGAAGCCATAGTATTTATATTAGCTATATTGATTTCATATTCAGCATCCACAGTGTATATAGCTCCTTATAAAAATGCAGCTAAGGCTATAACTTATTATTATGGTTCAAGAGGAGATTTAGTTTACACTATACAAAAAAAGCTTAAGAATTGGGGATACTATGATGGAAATATAGATGGAATTTATGCATATAAAACCTTTACTGCAGTAAAGAAATTCCAAAGTAAAAATGGATTGAAAGTAGATGGGGTAGTTGGAGATGCTACATTACAGGCTTTAGGTATAAATACTAAAACTACATATACATCATCTACTAGTAAAACATTAACCAATCCAGATGTAGCTTTATTAGCTAGACTTATAAATGGAGAAGCTAGGGGAGAACCTTATGAAGGTCAAGTAGCGGTAGGAGCAGTAGTACTAAATAGAACAAGAAGTCCCCAATTTCCATCAACTATAGCAGGAGTAATTTATCAACCAGGAGCTTATACTGCTATAGCAGATGGTCAAATAAACGCAGCTTTAGAGCAAAGCTCTGTAAATGCAGCTAGGGATGCTTTAAATGGATGGGATCCATCAGAAGGAGCTCTTTACTACTTTAATCCAGTTACTGCTACAAGTAAATGGATTTGGTCTAGACCTTTAATAAAAGTTATAGGAAAACATAGATTTTGCAGATAAATAGGTTGACAAATTGAAAATATATAATATAATAAATATTAAAGATTAAAAAACAATACAGAAATTAAATACATTGAAGAAGGAAAGTAATTTAAATGGAATTTACAGAGAGAGAACTATTGGCTGAGATGTTCTTAAAGGAATTTTAAATGAAGTGCCCTTCGGAGTAATGCACCGAAATTAAGTAGGCTGCAGCGGTTTCACCCGTTATAGTGATAGAGTATAGAATGGTACTTGAACTACAATCTAACTTTAACTAGAGTGGATTTGCGAAGTATAACTTCGTCTCTATGAGACGAAGTTTTTTTATTTTAAAATAAAATATAAAAATGTGTAAAATAAACAATAATTTTATTAGGGAGGAAAATATATGATATATAACAATATAGTAGATATGATAGGCAAAACGCCTTTGTTAAAATTAAATAAAATTATAGAGGATAATATGGCAGAAGTTTATGTTAAGCTTGAAAAATTTAATCCAGGAGGAAGTATAAAAGATAGGGCAGCTTTAGGAATGATAGAAAAAGCAGAAAAAGAAGGTTTATTAAAAAAAGGATACACAATAGTTGAACCAACAAGTGGAAACACAGGAATAGGACTTGCTATGGTAGGAAGATTAAAAGGATATAAAGTAATAATAATAATGCCAGATACCATGAGTGTAGAAAGAAGAAATATGATAAAAGCTTATGGAGCAGAACTAATATTAACAGAAGGAATAAAGGGTATGCAAGGTGCTATAGATAAAGCTAAAGAAATAGTAAAAGGAAAGGAAGGCTACTATATACCTCAGCAATTTTCAAATAAAGCTAATCCACAAAAGAATTATGAAACTACTGCAGAAGAAATATTAGAAGATATAAAAAACGTAGATGTATTTGTAGCATCAGTAGGCACAGGAGGAACTCTTATAGGAATAGGAAAAAAATTAAAGGAAATGAATAAAGATGTAAAAGTTATAGCAGTAGAGCCAGAAAAATCTCCAGTTATATCAGGGGGAAAACCAGGACCTCATAAAATACAAGGAATAGGAGCAGGATTTATACCAGATATTTATAATAAAGAATTTGTAGATGAAGTAATGACAATATCTGATGAAGAATCCTATGAATATGCAAGACTTATGGGTAAAAAAGAAGGTGTACTTGTAGGCATATCCTCTGGGGCAAATATTGCAGCTGCAATAAAAATAGCTAAAAAATTAGGTAAAGGTAAAAAAGTAGTTACTGTAGCTCCAGATGGAGGAGAAAAGTATTTATCCACAGGATTGTATGATTAAAAATCTTTTATTGGAGGGTGAAAAATTATGTTTAAAACTCTTAGATATGATATAAAAAATGTATTAAAAAATGATCCTGCAGCTAGAAACGGTTTAGAGGTATTTTTATTATATCCTTGTATACATGCAATAATTTTTTATAGAATATCTCACTTTTTCTACAAAATTAAAATGTTTTTTACAGCTAGATTAATATCACAAATTGCTAGATTTTTAACAGGTATAGAAATACATCCTGGGGCTAAAATAGGAAAAGGTTTATTTATAGACCATGGTATGGGTGTAGTAATAGGAGAAACTGCAGAAGTAGGGGATAATGTAACTCTTTATCATGGAGTTACATTAGGAGGAACAGGCAAAGATACAGGAAAAAGACATCCTACTGTAGGAAATGATGTTTTTATAGGAAGTGGTGCAAAGGTATTAGGACCAGTAGTTATAGGAGATGGAGTAAAAGTAGGGGCTAATTCAGTAATATTAAAAGATGTTCCAGCTCATGTTACTGTAGTAGGTATACCAGGCAAAATAGTTAGATATCACAATAAACAAGAAAAAACAATAATAGAAATTGAAGACTATAGGGGAGAAAAAAGAGAAATATATAACGAAATGATGATATAAAAAATTAAGGGTATTGAGAATAATTTTGAAGAGGAAAATATATTTAGGTTGTTGAATAAAAAATCATTGATATAATTTGCAGATAAAAAATAATAAGACAGCATCATAAAGAGAGTTTGTAAATAATTTGAATGAATTTTAGACAATCTTAGAAGAAAAAATAAAAAAACTCCGTAATTCATCACAGGACGTGATGAGCCAATTTCCGCCCCAAGGACGGGGCATAAATTGGGTAGGAGTTTTTTTATTTTTTATTCTTAGAGTGTCTTAATGAAATGATTTATTTACAAACTCTCTTTATGATGCTGTCTTATTATTTTTATAAAGATTATTTTTAATTATTTTTTATCTGCAAATTATATCAATGATTTTTTATTCAACAACCTAAATATATTTTTAATATAGAGAATTCATTCATCTTATTTATGCAAAAAAGCATTATAATAGACTTTTATATATTTTCAAACTATAATTAATATATAAATTGTATTAAATGCAGCAATAAAAGTAATAATGAAAGGTGGATGATAAATGATTTCTCCAATGATGATTAAGATTATGCAGTGTTTACCTAAAAAAATAATTCATAAAATATCTAATAAATTATTAAATAAATATATAAATAAATATGCTAAAATAGAAGTAAAAGGAATAGAAAATTTAAAAAATATAAAAAAGCCTATAATATTTGTTTGCAACCATTTAAGCAATTCAGATGCATTAATATTAAATAAAGTGCTAAAAAATCAAGAGCTAACTTTTGTAGCAGGAATTAAATTAGCTAGTACTCCTTTAACAAAATTAGGATTAGAATTAACTAATACAATATTTATAAAACCTAATACTGCTGATAAAGAAGCTATATCAAATATAATTAAAACCATACGAAAAGGGAATAATGTACTTATATTTCCTGAAGGAACTCGTAGTAGAACTGCAAGTATGATTGAAGGAAAAAAAGGAGTAGTATTAATGCAAAGATTAGGTAAAGCTACTATGGTTCCTATAGGCATTTGGGGAACAGAAAAATTATTGCCTATAAATGATAATGATATGGGAGCAGAAAAATTTCAACATGCTGAAGTAAAATTAAATATAGGCAAAGCTATAAATTTCCCTGATAAAGAAAGTAATGAAGGTAAACACGAATATGAAGAAAAAATGCTTAATATTATTATGAAAAGTATAGCAAAATTGCTTCCAGAAAGCTATAGAGGAATATATAAATAGCTTAAAATCCTGTCATAATAAAGACAGGATATATTTTATTTAAGAGTATTTTTATAAAGTGGTGATATTATGAATAAAAATAAAGTAGATGAAATTCTTAAAATATTAGAAAAAAATTACCCTGAAGCTAAATGTGCACTAAAATTTGAAACACCTTATCAATTATTGGTATCAACTATTCTATCAGCTCAATGTACAGATGTAAGGGTAAATGCAGTTACTGAAGAACTATATAAAAAATATGATAATCCACAAAAAATATTAACATTATCCACAGAAGAATTAGGTGAAAAAATAAAAAGCTGTGGATTATATAAAAATAAAAGCAAAAATATATTATCAGCTACAGAAAAAATATTAAAAGATTATAATGGAGAAGTACCTAAAACTAGAGAAGAACTTTTAAAATTACCTGGTGTAGGAAGAAAAACTGCTAATGTAGTGCTTTCAAATGCCTATGGTATTCCAGCTATAGCTGTAGACACTCATGTGTTTAGAGTATCTAATAGGATAGGTATAGGAATAGGTAAAAATCCAGATCAAGTAGAAAAGTCTCTTATGGAAAATATACAAAAATCTATGTGGAGCAAAGCACATCACTATCTAATATGGCATGGAAGACTTATATGCAAGGCTAGAAATCCTAAGTGTAGTGAATGTGCTTTAAATAAATATTGTAATTATTATAATGAAGTAGAAAACAATAAAATTAAAACATCAAAGAAGGGAGAAAAATAATGAACGTAAAAGAAGAAGCATTAAAAGTCCACAAAGAAAACAAAGGAAAGCTTGAAGTAGTAAGCAAAATCAATGTAGAAAATAGACATGATTTATCTATAGCTTATACCCCTGGGGTAGCTGAACCTTGTATGGAAATAGCTAAAAATAAAGAAAAAATATATGACTATACAATAAAAGGCAATACTGTAGCTATAGTTACAAATGGAACAGCAGTACTTGGTCTTGGCAATATAGGAGCAGCAGCAGGACTTCCTGTAATGGAGGGAAAAGCTCTATTATTTAAAGAATTTGGAGGAATAGATGCCTTTCCTATATGTATAGATTCAGAAGATCCAGATGAAATAATAAAAACTGTTAAAATAATATCTACTGTATTTGGAGGAATAAATTTAGAAGACATCAAAGCACCAGAATGTTTTTACATAGAAGAAAAATTAAAAAAAGAATTAAATATTCCTGTATTTCACGATGATCAACATGGAACAGCAGTAATAGTTTTATCAGCAGTTTATAATGCATTAAGAATAGTAAAAAAGAAACTAGAAGATGTTAAAATAGTAATTAATGGCTCAGGTGCAGCAGGTATAGCTATATGCAAATTATTAATTTATGCAGGAGCTAAAAATATAGTAATGTGTGACAGCAAAGGAGCCATAGTAGAAGGAGATAACAAACTTAATAACTCCAAAAAGGAAATTGCTAAGATTACAAATAAAGATAAAGAAAAAGGACAGCTTAAAGATGTAATAAAAGGAAAAGACATATTTATAGGAGTATCTGCACCAGGTGTAGTTACAAAAGAAATGGTAAAGAGTATGGCTAAAGATAGTATAATATTTGCTATGGCTAATCCTATACCAGAAATAATGCCAGAAGATGCAAAAGAAGCAGGAGCAAGAGTTATTGGTACTGGTAGATCGGATTTTCCAAACCAAATAAACAATGTTTTAATATTCCCAGGAATATTTAAAGGTGCTTTAAAAGTAAGAGCTAAAGAGATAAATGAAAATATGAAACTAGCAGCAGCAAAAGGATTAGCAAATTTAATAAAAGAGGAAGAGTTAAAAGAGGATTATATAATACCAGATGCTTTTGATAAAAGAGTTTGTGATGCAGTAGCAGAGGCAGTAAAAGAAGTAGCCATAAAAGAAGGAATAGCTACTATATAAAAAAATCAATTAAAAGTTGATTTTATATAATGCCATAAAATTTTTAAGCATTATATAGTATCAACTTTTTTAATATTTGATAATAGAGTTATATATAGAAATAGTATAAAATAAATATTGAAACTTAATTTATTTAAATACGTATACTATATGGTGAGTTATGTATTTATAGATATTTTTATTATAATATTTGAGGAGTGAATTTTTATGGAAAAGCCTATAAAAAAGTATATTAATAGTAAATATACTAAATTTATTTTTTTAGGACTTATTTTTTTAATAGTTTTTATAATATCTTATGCCACATATATAAGTTCATATCTAAAAAAATGGAACAACTTAATTTATCCAGGAGTAAGTATAGAAAATATTAATTTAGGAGGAAAAACTAAAAAACAAGCAGAAGAAATTTTAAAAGAAAAATACAAAAATAATTTAGCTAGTAAACAAATAAAAGTTCATACTCCTAATAAAGAATATGTTTTGAAATATTCTGATTTAGATGTAAAAATAGATGCTTCTAATGCATTGCAAGAAGCTTTTTCTTATGGAAAAAATTTAAATATATTTTATAAAAGCAAATTAATAAAGAAGCCTAAAAATGTAACTATAAAAGTAAAGACAGATTATAAAAAAGAAAAATTAAGAGATTATATAAATAACATGGAAAAGGAAGTAAATGTACAACCTAAAAATGCTATGCTAGATATAGAAGGAAATAATATAAAAATAATTAAACATAAAAATGGATTTAAAATAGAAAAAAACCTTCTTGAAAAGGAAATTTTAAAAGAAATAAATGGACACGTAAAAGAAAAAGTATTAGTAAAAGCTAAAATGAATATAATAAAGCCTCATATTTTAGAAGAAAAATTAAAACCTATAAATGCAAAAATAGCTTCTTATAGTACAGATTATGGTTCAATATCTTCTTATAGCAGAGCACATAATGTAGCATTATCAACGGAAAGTATAAATGGAACTACTGTAATGCCTGGAGAAGAATTTAGTTTTAATGATGTAGTTGGCGAAAGGACAGCAGAAAGGGGATATAAAGCTGCTCCAGTAATAATTGGAGAACAAGTAGAATCAGGATTAGGCGGAGGAGTATGCCAAGTATCTTCTACTCTTTATAATGCTATACTTAAATCTAATATAAAGCCTACAGAAAGGACTCACCATACTATGCGTTCAAGCTATGTACCTTTAGGAAGAGATGCTACTGTAGATTATGGAAATATAGACTATAAATTTAAAAATACTCTTCCTTATCCTATATATATTGAAGGATATGCTAATGGAGGATTAATAGGATTTAATATTTATTCTAATTCATCTTTAAATAAAAGAAGGCATGAAATATTTTCAGAAGTATACCAAACTATAGAGCCTACAGTAACTACTATAGAAGATGCTAATTTATCTGAAGGAAAAATAGAAGTTGAGCAAGGTTCTCAAACAGGGTATAAGGTAAAAGTTTATAAAAACACTTATGAAAATGACAAATTAATAGAAACAGAAATTATATCCAATGATTTTTATAGACCTATAAATGGTGTTGTGAAAAAAGGAACTAAGAAACCTACTAAAGAAGAAGATAAGAAGGATGAAAAAGAACAACCTTCAAAAGACATAAATAAAGGTGGAGTTCCTGAAAAACCACAAAACCCTCAAAAACCACAAAACCCTCAGAATCCACAGAAAAATCAAGATAATAATTCTAATAGTACAAGCAATAAAAAATCCTAATAGCATAATTACATTTAAATAAAGACATAATATAGCTAGTCTTATTATGTCTTTATTTATTTTTTTTTTATACATATGTTATAATATAATTCGATAATTGAAAAATATTACAATAAATGAATTTTAAATTATAAAAATAAAATTTAAATAATTTTTTGTTTTTTATTATAAGGAGATGAAATATTTTATGAAATACAAATTAGTATGTATAGATATGGATGGAACTCTTTTAAACGATGATAAAAAAATTAGTGAAAGAACTTTAAAAACTATAAAAAAAGCAAAAGAAAAAGGTGTAAATATAGTAATATCTACAGGCAGACTATTTATATCTGCTGATTACTACTCAGATTTAATAGGTGTTAAAACCCCTGTAATAGCTTCTAATGGAGCTTATATAAGAGAAAAAGATAAAGATAAAGTAATATATAAATCTTTATTAGGAGTTGAAAAATGTAAAGAAATTGTAAATGTTTTAAATAAATATAATATATATATGCATTTTAATACATATAATAGTATACTTACAAGAGAACTAGTATTTTCTTCTGCAGTTTATTCAAAAATGAATGAAGGATTACCTAAAGATAAAAAAATAAATATAACACTAGTAGAAAAATGGGAAGATACTTTTAATAAGTATAAAGATGAAATTCTTAAATGTATAATAATAGAAAAAGATAAAGAAAAGTTAATTAAGGCAAAAAAAGAAATGTCTGCTATTGAAGGTTTTGAAGTAGTAAGTTCTAGCAAATATAATTTTGAAATAATGAATAAAGGTGTATCTAAAGGCAATGCAGTAAAAATATTATCTTCTTACTATAATTTACATAAGGACAATATAATATGCATAGGAGACAGTGAAAATGATTTATCTATGTTAGAATATGCAGGATTAGGCATAGCAATGAAAAATGGAGAAGATTATGTAAAAGAAAATGCAGATTACATAACTGATACTAATAATAATGATGGAGTAGCTAAAGCTATAGAAAAATTTATTTTAGATTAAAAATTAACCAATTCATACTAATATAAATTACAAAATTATTAAAAATGTACGTGCTTTACTAATTTTACATAATGGAGTAATATATTTGTTATAGTTAGAATTATTTTAATGAAGAATGGAGGAAAAACATTTGAGTTTAAATATAGTATTATTTCAGCCAGAGATTCCTCAAAATACAGGAAATATAGGGAGAACTTGTGTGCTTACAAACAGTAAGCTTCATTTGATAAAACCTTTAGGATTTAGTTTAGAGGAAAAACATTTAAGAAGAGCAGGAATGGATTACTGGAAACACTTAGATATTAGCATTTATGATTCTTTTGATGAATTAAAAAATAAATATAAAAATTCAAATTTCTATTTTTCTACTACTCATGCTAAAAAATATTATACAGATGTTCAATTTAAAGATGGAGATTTTATTGTATTTGGAAAAGAATCAGCAGGACTTCCAGATGATATAAGGGAAAGTGAACCAAATAATTGTATTAAAGTTCCCATGATAAGTACAACTACAAGATCATTGAATTTATCTAATTCAGTAGCCATTGTAGTTTATGAAGCATTAAGGCAGATGAATTTCCCAAATATGAGATAGGGGGTTTTAGAGAAATGGATAAAATTAAAATAGTAACAGATAGCACTGCTGACCTGCCCAAAGAAGTAGTAGAAAAATATAATATTGATGTACTTAGACTGTTAGTTAATTTTGGACAGGAAACTTACACTGATGGATTAGATATAAATTTAAAACAACTATTAAATAAGATGGAAAACTCCAATATTTTTCCTACTACAACACAATTTAATCCTCAAAAATTTGTTCAATGTTATAAAAAATATTTAAGTGAGGGTTATAAAATTTTATCCATACATTTATCATCTAAAATGAGTGGAACTTATCAATCAGCTTGCATTGCTAAAAGCATGTTACAAACTGATGATATAGTAGTAATAGATTCTCAAAATGTAACTTCAGGACTAGGATTATTGGTAATGAAAGCTTGCAGATTAAGAGAAGAAGGACTTAGCATAAAAGAAATTGAAAAAGAGATATTAAATACAATACCTCATGTAAAAAGTGTACTAGCCTTTGAAACTTTAGATAACCTTGTAAAAGGTGGAAGACTATCTAAAACTGCAGGTATTATTGGAAATATACTAGGAATTAAACCTATACTTACTGTAGAAGATGGAGAAATGAAAGTAAAAAACAAAGTACGTGGCAGTAAAAAAGCAGTTAGATTAATAGTAGATACTCTAGAAAAACTAAAAACTAATGGAAAAGAACCTATAGTACTGTTACATGTAGAAAACAAAGATATTTTAGAAATATTAAGAAATAAACTAGATGAGAATAATAATTATTTTATAGAATGTGAAGTAGGATGTGTAGTAGGTGTACATGCTGGTCCAAGAGCTTGTGGAGTATTTTTTATAGAGGACTATTAAAATTTTATATTTTTTGAAATAAGTATAAGTAAATTAAAAAAGTTAAAATATATCATAGTAATTAAGCTTTTATTCAAAAACTTAATTACTATGATATATTTTAACTTTTTGTGTAGGTATAAAAAACAATTAAATAGAAAAAATAAAAGTAACTGTATAATTAATATTAAAAAAATAGCAATAAAAAAACAATTATATAATAAAAGTATTTTTAATACTTATTTAGGAGGTAAATTTATGGTTAAGGTTGCTATAAATGGGTTTGGAAGAATAGGAAGAAGGGTATTTAAGGATTTAATAATAGAAAAAGATTTAGAGGTAGTTGCTATAAATGATTTAAGTAATCCTGCAGTTTTAGCTCACCTTCTAAAGTACGATTCTCTATATGGTAAATATGAAGGTAATATTCAGTCAACAGAAAATTCTATTACTATAAATGGAAAAGAAATTAAAGTTTTTGCAGAAAGAGATCCTAAAAATATACATTGGGGAGAAGAAGGAGTAGATATAATAATAGAATGTACAGGAGCTTTTACCAATGCTGAAAAAGCAAAAGTTCATTTAGAATCTGGAGCTAAAAAAGTATTAATATCTGCTCCAGCTAAAAATGAAGATATAACTATAGTAATGGGTGTAAATGAAGAAAAATATGATAATTCAAAACACAATATAATATCTAATGCTTCCTGTACAACTAATTGCTTAGCTCCTTTTGCTAAAGTTTTAGATAGAGAATTTGAAATAGTTAAAGGGCTTATGACAACAATACATTCTTTTACTAATGACCAAAGAATATTAGATCAGCCCCATAAAGATTTAAGAAGAGCTAGAGCTGCCACTGAATCTATGATACCCACTACTACTGGAGCAGCTAAAGCAGTAGCTTTAGTTTTGCCTCAATTAAAAGGAAAATTAAACGGATTAGCAATTAGAGTACCTACACCTACTGTATCTTGTGCAGATTTAGTATGTGAAGTATCTAAAAATGTAACAATAGATGATGTAAATTCAGCTCTAAAAAAAGCATCAGAAACAGATTTAAAAGGAATTTTAGGATTTTCTGAAGAACCTTTAGTTTCTGTAGACTATAGAGGGGATTCAAGATCTTCCATAATAGATGGGTTATCTACTATGGTTATGAAAAATAGATTAGTTAAGGTATTATCTTGGTATGATAATGAATACGGGTATTCTCAAAGATTAGCAGATTTAACAAAATACATTGCTAGTAAAATGTAAATGCACTAAAGGTTTGGTTATTTTGTATACCAAACCTTTTTTAGAATTTAAATTATAAATTTGAAACATTTATAATTTATAATTTTCAATTATAAATTTAAATAGTATAATGTATATGGACATATATATTATTTGTTATATATTATTTATTAAATAATATAACTTAAAAGTGAAAGGAGATATACTTATGAATTTTAACAAAAAAACTATTGAGGATGTAGATGTAAAAAGTAAAAAAGTATTAGTTAGATGTGATTTCAATGTACCACTAAAAGATGGAGTAATAACTGATGAAAATAGACTTGTAGGAGCACTTCCAACAATTAAATATTTAATAGATAAAGGAGCAAAAGTAATACTTTGCTCACATCTTGGAAAACCAAAGGGAGAAGTAAAACCAGAATTATCCCTAGCACCTGTTGCTAAAAGATTATCAGAAATGTTAGAAAAAGAAGTAGTATTTGCAAAAGATGATATAGTAGTAGGAGAAAATGCTAAAAAATCAGTAGAAAAAATGGAAGATGGAGATGTAGTATTACTTGAAAATACTAGATTTAGAAAAGAAGAAACAAAAAATGAAGATAAATTTTCAAAAGAATTAGCGTCTTTAGCAGATGTATTTGTAAATGATGCTTTTGGTACAGCCCATAGAGCTCATTGTTCTACTGTAGGAGTTACTAAATTTGTAGAAACTTCTGTATGCGGATATTTAATTCAAAAAGAATTAAACTTTTTAGGCAATGCTGTAGAAAATCCAGAAAGACCTTTCTTAGCAATATTAGGTGGTGCTAAGGTTTCAGATAAATTAGGAGTTATAAATAGTTTGCTTGAAAAAGTAGATACTTTAATAATAGGAGGAGGCATGGCGTATACTTTCTTAAAAGCATTAGGTCATGAAATAGGAAATTCACTTCTTGAAGAAGATAAAATAAATTATGTAAGAGATATGATGAAAAAGGCAGAAGATAAAAAAGTTAAATTATTACTTCCAGTAGATGTAACTTATGCAGAAAAATTTGATGAAAATGCAGAACCTAGGATTTCAGAAGGAAGAGATATACCAGCTAACTGTGAAGGACTAGATATAGGACCTAAAACAGCAGATTTATTTGCAAAAACAGTAAAAGAATCAAAAACAATTGTTTGGAATGGACCTATGGGAGTATTTGAATTTAAAAACTTTGCTAAAGGAACTATGAAAGTAGCAGAAGCTATGGCAGAATCAAAAGGAGTAACTATAATAGGTGGAGGAGATAGTGCTGCTGCTGTAAACCAATTAGGTTTTGGCGATAAAATGACACATATATCTACTGGTGGTGGAGCATCACTTGAATTCCTAGAAGGAAAGGAATTACCAGGAATAGTAGCACTTAATGATAAATATAGTTGATTGCAAAACTAATAGTTTAAAAAATTAAATACTGACCTTAAGTTATAAATATTAAATTTTTAAAAAACAAACTATAGATTAAGCAACTAATGATTTTATTGAGAGTATATTATCTTTAT
>NZ_LZFO01000032.1 GCF_001758365.1 Clostridium acetireducens DSM 10703 | reverse complement strand
CCCCCAACCCCCCCCGCAATTTGTTATTTTTTAAAATTTTGATTGATTATAATAAATAAAAAAATAAAATAAAAATATTATACAAAAACGCCAGTTTTTGTGCCGAGGAGAAACGTAGTTTCGGGCTGGCAAGCCGTATATTACAATTTAAACCGACCAATCTCTAATTCCACTATATATTAATATTATAATTATATAGAAGAATTAGAAAATGGTCGGTTTGATAATATCAGTTAAGAAAGGAAGGAATCAATTATGGAAAATAAAAAAGAATATTACATCATTGAGAATAGATATTTAGCAGAAGCATTGGCTTTTCTGAAATTCAGATACTATAAATTTACAGGAGATAAAGGATTTACAGTATATGGATTTAAAGACACAAAGAAATTCAGAAATGCTATGAATGGTTTATTTGACTTAAGAAAAGAAATATGTAATAATTAAATATAACCGACCAAGTTTCTAATTCCACTATATTATTTATATTACTTAAAACAATATAGGAGAATTGGAAAGATGGTCGGTTACGAAAAATGAAAAAATACTAGAAAGAAGGTTATCAAATATGAAAGGTATCAAATTAAATAAAATAAAATTAAACTTTAAATATAAAAACTTAAAAGAATTATCCGAGGTTACAGGACTATTATATAAAGATAGTACAAATTCAAGAAAGAAAATAATTAAGGAATTAGAATGCTATTTAAAACTAGAGAAAGATGGAAGAGGTTATATTATTACAGAAATATATGATATACCAAAAGAAAAAGTTGATAAAAGAAAAGGGAATAGTGGTAAGAATGAAAATAGTCATAAACATTCTACAACTTCATATGAAGAATTAGAATATATATTATTAGATTATATATCTAAATCTAAAGATACAATTTATATAAGTAATAATATATTAGCATCACAAATTTTAACTAATAATAATTATTATTTTGCAATGAAAAATGAGAAGTATTTTAACATCTATTTAAAGAAAAATGAAAGATTATCTAATAATACAATTACAAAAGATTTATTTGAAAATATTAATATAAGTTGTAAAGGAATTATTCAAACTTGCTTAAAAAATTTAAATAAAAAATATAAATTAAAATACAATTACAATTATATATTAATAGAACGTGTAGAAGATTTAGAAGGAAATATAATAGATAATACAAGAATGGCAACAGAAGAAGAAATAGAAACAATTAATATTACAACAAAAAATTATATAGAAAATTTTAATAAGAAACATGAGAAAAATATTAAAAATTTAAATGATGTAAATTATTTAACAGAAGAATTATATGGAAAATTTTATAATAAATTAAATATAGAGGTGTTTGAAGCACTACATCAACACGATGGTACAGAAATAAAAATGTATTTTAAAGGTTATATAATTAAAAAATTAGATAATATTGATAAAATTTTAGAAGGTGTAAATATTAAACAAATTAAAGAAAAATTAAATAAAAAATTTATTAAAAATCTAACTAATAATATTAAAAGACAAATAAATAGAAAGAAAAAAATGATAGATGGATATGTAGATGATAAAATTGAAAAAGGTGATGTTTGGGGAATTACAGACGATTATGATAGAGAAAAAATAGCAAAAAATAAATTTAATTATAGGGATATACTTATGTCTAAAGATAAATATAAAAATGAATACATTGATATATTAAATTTTATTTTAGATATAAATAGAAAAGATATAACACTAGAAATAAGAAATAAAATGAAGAATAAATAATTTGAACAAGGTATTGAATTTCCCTTGTTTTTATTTTTTTAAAAAGGATTGATATATATGGAAACTTTAATAATAGAAATAGCAAAAATTTTATTAGGTGCGGTATTTACATATAAATTTTAACGTTCTTTTATTTTATTATAAAATAAGAAAGGAGAATATTATAAATGGCTATAGATTTAAAGAAAATATTAAAAACTAATGCAAAGAAAAAAGAATTTTTTGTAAAATGGTTTGTAGATGGAGATAAAACTAAAGAGGATTATAATAAAAATTGTAAAAAGAATAGTGAAGTAGAATATAATACTGCTATGGAAAAATGGCTTTTAGAAGAAGATGTTCAAGAAGCAATCAAAATATACATGAAAAAGCAGAGAAATATTAAAATGTTAGAAATTTACGATAGTATGTACAATAAAGCGTTGAGCGGTGATGTGAAAAGTGCGGAATGGGTAGAGAAATTTTATAAATCAGATTTCTTTGGTGATGATAGTGACGAAATAGACGATTTTTTAACAGGTATTAATATTCCTTCACTTGGTGGTGGTAAAAATGGGAATAAGTAAAGAAAATGCTATGAAATTAAAGTGGTTATGGCAAGATGAAAATAAAATTGAATGGATAGAAAGTTTTATTAAGATAGTAAATAAAGAAGGTAAGAAAGTACCTTTTATACTTACACAAGAACAGAAAACATTTGTTAAAGGATTAGAAGCGGAGAATATAGTATTAAAGAGTAGGCAACTAGGATTAAGTGTTGTTAGTATTGCACTTGCTATTCGTCAATGTATTGTATATCCAAATAGTTGTTGTTTGTTAGTATCACATGACCAAAAATCATGTAATGCGGTATTTGATAAGTTAAAACAACAATTTAATAGTTTACCTAAGTGGCTTAAACCAGATACAATTGCTAATAATAGGCAAGAGATTAAAATGGTAAATGGAAGTAAAATAACTTGTGTATGTGCGGGAAATAAAGAGTTATCAAGAGGTGATACTTTACAATTTGTGCATTTAAGTGAGTTTGCATTTTGGAAAAATCCTGAAAAACATTTAAACAGTATTACACAAGCAATAGGAACAGGAGCAACATTGATAATTGAAAGTACGGCTAATGGTGTTAATCTATTTCATGATTTATATTTTAAATCTAAAAATAAGGAAAATAGCTTTAAACCATATTTCTTTAATTGGATTGATGGGGGAAGTTTATTTAAAGAAAAATATAAAGAAGCGGTTAAAAAATATAAATCTATTAATGGTAAAAATTTATCTGAAAATGATTTAGACGAAGAAGAAAAAGAATTGTTAAAATTAGGTGCTAGTATGGAGCAATTGACATGGAGAAGAATGACAATAAGTAAAACATCACTAGAACAATTTCATCAAGAATACCCTTCTACAGACACGGAAGCATTTATAATAAGTGGTAATAGTGTATTTGATAATAAGAAAGTAAGTCAAGCGTTAACAAATATTAAAAATAATAAAATAAAATACATAGATAAGAAAAATATTATTGATTTACCAAGTTTATTAAAACAGGAATATGGTAAATCTTTTTTTATGTGGAAATTACCTAAGATGGGTGAAAAATATTATATCGGAGCGGATTTAAGCGAAGGAGTTGGACAAGATTTTTCTGTAATCGAAGTATTAAATTCAGATGGGGAACAGGTAGCAGAATTTTATAATAATAAGATTAAACCGTACAGAATGGCGGAAATAATAGATGCTATTGGTAGATATTATAATAAAGCATTAATTTGTGTGGAAAAAGCAAGTGGTGGACATTCTACAATTGCAAGATTGAGATATGAATTTAAGTATATGAATATGGTTAAATATAAAAGTTATGATGAATTTAACAGAATGGTTTGGAATGTGGGATTTGATACAAATTCTAAAACTAAATCGCTTATTATTAATGATTTTATTGAACTATTTGAAAAAAGATTAATGGTAATAAATAGCGAAAGATTATTACAAGAAATGCAAGTATTTGTATCAGATAATGGAAAAATGGGAGCAGTATCTGGTTCACACGACGATACAGTTATGGCTACAGCTCTTGCAATAGTGGCTATGAAACAAAAGTATCACTATAAATGTTAGGGTGTCGTTTGAATCGTCATGTTGTTAAATTAAATTTCGTAAATACGAATTTCGATAGGTGGGTGAAGGACTTCACTTTAAAAAAGAAAGGAATGATAAATCATATGAATATAAATGAATATATTGAAAAAAATTATAATGGGAAAAATGATTGGTTTTCCCAAGAAGTTGAGAAAGGATACCATTTACAAAGAATAAGTAATGTAGTAAATTATAAAAATTATTTAGGTGGACAACATAAAGTGCTACAAAGAGAAGATATAAAATATAAGGAACAGGAATACATAACTAGAAAAATAGTTATTCAAGAAGCAAAAACAATATTGAATTTTCATAGTACATATTTACTAGGTAAACCAGTTAGTTTAGTTGGAAGTGAAAACATGGTAAAGGAAATAGAAAAGATATATAGACGTGGAGAATATAACGATATAGATTATAGGATTTTAGATAAGATGTCAAAGTTCGGTGATGCGTACGAATATA
Organism: Clostridium acetireducens DSM 10703; assembly: GCF_001758365.1. GTDB lineage: Bacteria > Bacillota > Clostridia > Clostridiales > Clostridiaceae > Clostridium_C > Clostridium_C acetireducens. The sequence continues at coordinate 26,943 of NZ_LZFO01000032.1, read as the reverse complement.
TTTATGTAGATAATAAAGTAATTAAAAGTAAAATAATTGATAGCGCTTACGGTTATCCAGTATATTCAGAAAGTGGTAATTATATTGCTTTTATAGAGCATTGGATAACAAATAATATTTATTATTACAATGTTTATTATACAGATAGGGTACAAGAGTGGAATAATGAAGGTGGGGAACTACAACTTATAAATGAGTATAAGAATATTACTGGATTACCTATTCATTATCATTCACTATCAGATGAAGATGATAATTTTGGAGTTAGTATATTAAAAGATATAAGACCAATTTTAGACGAAATAGAAGATTTATTAAGTAAAATGGGAGATAGTATATATACTTTATCACTTAATCCACTTTTAACTACAATAGGACAAGAGATTGAGGGGACTATATCGGCTGATGCGTGTGGTTATAATATTAGTTTAGAAGCGGGTAGTGATATGAAATATGTAAGTGCTAATATGGATTATTCTACTATTAAATTATATTTAGATACTTTAGCACAGAAATTAAATATTGTTGCACATATGCCTTCAATTGTGAGTGGTAATACGAATGTGGCAAATGTATCAGAAGTTAGTTTAAAGTTGTTGTATCAGCTGGCTGATGTAATGGCTATGCTCAGCGAAAAGTGTATAACTAGAGGATTAAATAAAAGATTTAATATATTTAAGAAGATACTAGAGCTACAAGGTATTGAATTTCAAGATGAAGATTATGTAAGTGTAGCTTTTAATTATTCAAGACCAATGAATATGAGTGAACTATTGGATAACTTACGTAAACAGTTTGATATGAACGCTATTAGTAAGAGAAGTATAATAGAGAAAAGTCCTTTAACAACTGATGTTGCACAGGAGCTATTTAGATTAGATGAAGAAGGTAGTAATAGTAGCGAAAAAGTTGTAGACACAGAAGCGGATAATAAAGGGGATAGAAATTAGGTGTCCTAAGTTAAACTTATGTTTAAAATTCGCTATCCTTTTAAAGGGGTAGCGAGTAGGTTAAATGTATTAAATAGGGTAGCAGGGTATATGGTTATTACGTGGCTAAAATGTATAAAATATAGGGCTTTGACAGAGTTGTAAATTAAGGGTATGGAGGTATATATTTTAGTGATTTTTTTAGTGGTTAATTAAAGTGGAGTAATATGGTATAGTATTCATTACTAAAATTCGCCCTGTTATGTTATAATAAATGTAAAACAATTAATAAATAACATAATTGAAAAATAATATAGAAATAATTATAATAAAATTAGACAGTACTATTCAAGTACTGTCTAAAATAAAATAATTATAATAGTTTAATGATGTATAACTTTAATATGCTAAAGTGATTGAAGTATAAATAATATTATAATTTGCATAAATATAAAAAAATATAAATATATATGCAAGTATGAATAAAATGTAAATCATGTATATATGCACTAATATACATAGAAAAATGTATAAATATAACGTATAAACCTAAATGAGAATGGCTAAATAAATAAACAAAAAAGCGAATATAGCGTAAGTGTAGATATACCAACGGTTTGAACGTATTTTAAAGGTATATTGTAACTACAAGTAAATATTTATTTAGCGAATATAACTTTTCAATTGATAATACATTATCAATTAGTGAAAATATTATAATTTGTATAAATGTATAAAAAAATATTACAATTATACCACGTTACCCCTTTACAAAAATAATTTTTACTACTAACCACTTTTTCCCCCACAGAAAAAATACACTTTATTAAAAGGTATATAAAAAAGATATAAAAAATAAGGACTAGAATATATCTAATCCTTAATAAATTCAAGTATATCTTTTATATTACATTCTAAAGCAATACATATTTTATTAATAGTTTCAAGTTTAATTTGTTTACTCTCATTATTATATATTTTTCCTAATGTATTATTATCTATTCCAGTTTCTTTAGATAACCAATATCTTGTTTTACCTTTTTTATTTAGTATTTTATCTAATGTAAAAATAATAATTATAATCACCTCCTACTTATATTATAATCACAAGTATTATAGTTTAGATTATATACTTTAGATTATAATATTGACAAGTATTATAGTTATAACTATAATATAATTATATAAAAAAACAAGGGGGATTATAAAATGAAAAAATTAATAAACTTTGGACTAGAAAATGGTACTTATGGATTAGGCACAGAAGAAGAAATACAAGAAATGTGTAAAGATTGGAATACAAGAGTATATCGAAAAGAATTAGCAACATATAAAGAAGTAGAAGATTATATATGTTTGGGTGGAGAGATTCCAGAAAATCAATTTTTAGAAGTTAAAAATGGTTATGTAATTATAAATTCCGATACGGATGAATTAGATTTTTACAGTAAAAAAATAGTATGCACACAAATGTTAGAATGTATTTTAGAAACATATATATAAAAATAAAAATACTTTAAAGGTTTGGACATTTGCCCATTCCTTTTTTTTATATAAAAAATTTATAACTAAGACGATTTAACCGACCAAGTCAAATTAAAATTTAAAAATATAGGAGGTCTTTATATATGGGAACAATAAAATATAGTAAAATAGTTACATCTAACGGAGAATTACAATTTTCAAAGGATACTGAAGTTCATGAAAAAGAATTTGATAATATGGAGTATTTAAAAATTTATGATGTAATAGGACACTTTAAGGTTTATATTAATAATTCTAAAGATTATGTATATCTAAAAACTGATTCTATTTTAGAATTACAAGATTTTCAAATTAATTCTATTAAAATTGAAGCAGTAGACCTTGTTGGAATAAACTCTTTACAATATTATTTATGTAAGTAATTCATTCCACACTTTTGTGGATTATAAATTATATAGTAATAATTGTTTACTTTTTTATTAATTGATTACTGATTGGCTTATTTCTTATTACTTATTGCGATTTTACTTTCGCATAGTATCAATACTTACAGAAGATAAAAGTGCGACTATAAAAGTTTTCAATCTACTAGTTATTCGCCTACTTATTCGCACAGTTAATCGCATTATTGTATTTTACAATTAGGTTAATATTTTAAAAAGTAGTAACATAAGTTATCGCCAGTTGGCGATTTTTTTAATTTAAGGAGATGATAGGAGGTGTAATTACATATGGAAGGTGAATTATTAAAAATGGCTTGTAGTCAGGGTTTGGGATACGCTTTATTTGTATTCTTATTAATATATACACTAAAAACTACAGGAGATAGAGAAACTAAATATCAGACACTTTTAGATAAACTTACAGAAAAATTTAATGTTATTGAAGATGTAAGAGAAGATGTAAAAGAAATAAAATCCAAAATTAAATAAGATAGGAGTTGATAACATGACAATCTTAGAAAGATTTAAATTAGAATTATCTAATAAAGAATATTATTCTGATGATGAATATAAAGTATTTTTACAGGAGAATGAGTTAAATGCTACAGATACATATGATAAAAAAACTATGCAAAGGAATTTATTATTAAGTATTGTAAATGTACTTGAAACGTTATGCAATGACACCGATTTAATGAGAAAAATTGATGCTAAAGATATTCAATCTACTACAGAAGCGGTTAAATGGCTAAGAATGAGAATTGAAGATATAAAACAAAAAATATCTACTATTCCAAATGATGAAGAAGAAGAAGAATATTCTAATATAAAATTATTATTTACTAGAAGAAGGTAACAGGTAACAGTTCAAACGTTAGCCGAAAGGAGTTGATATATTGAATAATCCAATTAAAAACGTATATAAAGATAATAAAAAAAGATTTGGTAAAAAAGTTAAAGTAACTAGAGCCGATAAAATTATAGAAACAACTGCTATAATTAAAGAATACAATAATATTCCTATTTCTAGTACAGATGATAAAAAAATATATTTTGATGTAGAAGATGCGATACAACAGGGCGATTTAATTCAATTTGAAAATAATACATATTTAATAATTTTACAGGAAGAAACTATCAATAATATATATATAAAATATATAATGCGAAGATGCGATAATAAAATAAAAATATATATAGATAATAAATTAGAAGAAGTACATTGTTGTATTAGTACATTTGTACAAGATGCAGAAGAAAATGCTAAAATTAAATTACCTTCGGGTAATATTAAAATTATTTGTCAAATGAATGATATTACAAGTAAAATAACATATGATAAAAGATTTTTAAAAATGCAAAATGCTTGGAAAGTAGTAGGATTTACAAGCGAAAACAAAGGAATAAAATATTTATATGCAGAAAAAGTTGCTATTGATAATGTTAACGATAATGTAGAAAGTGAAATAGCGGATTATTGGAAATATAACGTTAAACATAATTATTCTATAAATATTGTAGAAGATAATATATCTATTGAAGAAGGTAAAACAAAACAATTAATAGTAAATATTACAGATACAATAGATGGAAAAATAGAAAATGTAATAAATCCTACATTAATATATACATCAAATGATAAAAATATAGTTACTGTAGATTCTAAAGGATTAATTACAGGAGTTGCAGAAGGCAATACTACTATAAAAGTACAATTTAAAAATGTAGAAAAAATTATAAATGTAAAAGTAGTTAAGCCATTGCCAATAGTGGCAACTTATGAAATTAAAACTATTACACTTGATGGAGTAGAATTTACAGGAGATACAATAACAATAGATAATAATACTTCTAAAGTATTAAAAGTAACAGAAATAGAAAAGAAAACTACACAAGGAGATAATACAACTACAGAAATAATAGAAAATCCAATAGTGCATTATAGTTGTAATAATTCTAATATAAGTGTAGATAACAATATAGGAAAAATAACTGCTATAAATGCAGGTAGTACAATTTTAACAATATCATACGAAAATATTACTAAACAAATTAATATAAATGTTATAGAAGCGGTTAAATTAGAGATTACAGGTAAAAGTAGAATTCTTCTTGGAAGGACAAGTACATGGAATTCTAACATTCCAGTTGTTTGGAGCGTAGAAGATATAGGAAATAACGGAAAGGTAGTTAAGCAATGGGCTACTATTACAGATTTTACCGATACAACTTGTACTATTAAAATAACGGATGAATATATTTTCGATGATGCTTTAATTACAAAATTTAAAATTACTGCTGCTGCTAAAAATAATAATAATATAAAAGTAGATAAAGAAGTTGACATAATTACATATTAATATAGAATATAAATAATAGTTTTAAAAATAAAATAAAAAAGGTATTGAAGTTAATAATGGAAAATGTTATTATTGTATATATAAATAAGAATATTAAAGATTACGATATACATTTACAATTTTAAGATTAAAAATTAATTACAATCCTTTAAGTTACTATGTTTGTAACCTTATTGATGATGATGTTCAAAATGTTTGGCATAATGCTGAATTTCCAGAGGAATTTGAAGGATAAGTATTAGGTTAAATATTTATTTAAAATAATTGGCTAAAAAATTATTAAAATAGTATAGTTTTATATAAAATAGGACATAATATTCCTAAGGAGGGATATTATGTTTGAAAATGAAAAAACTAAAAAGGCATTATTTATAACTATATTAATAATTATTTTTGGAATAAGTTATTATATTACTATGAGTAAATTAAAAAATAGGGAAATGGATTTAAATAAAAGATTAGTTAATACAGAAGAAAATATAGATAAAATGACAATTCAAACTAGTACAGATGAAACTATTTCCAAAAATTCTAAATTAGTATTTAAAATTAAATATAAGAAGAGTGGAGAATGTATAAAACAAAAAGAAGAAAAAGCAAATAAATTTGCAGGAAAAACTAAAAAGGAATTAGAAGATTTTTATGAAAAATCAGGTTATGAAGTGAATGAGGTTACTAAAAAAGAAGTAATATTAGTAAAAGAAGTAGATAAATATTCTCCTAATAAATATGTTTTAGGAATAAAAGATGGACATATAGCTATATATAAAACAGATAAAAATGGAGATATGTATATTGAAAATCCAGAAGATATTACAGATATTGGCATAAATAACTTAAAAGAAGAAGATATAAATCTTTTAATAAATGGTGATAAGTATTTTCAATGTAATAAAAAAGAAGATGTTGAAGCAATCCTCGGGGACTATGAGTAGTATTCCCGAGGATTTTAAGTTGAATTAATTTAATTAAAATGATAAAGTATTATTTAGGAATTTAAGCTTTACTTTTAAAGTAAAGTTATTGCTTTAGGGGTGAATTTTGTGTACGAGTATATAAAAGGAAAGTATATGGGTATGAATAAAGAGTATATTATTATAGAAAATAATGATATAGGGTATAAGATTTATGCTTCAGGAAATACCATTACAAATATGCCTAAAATAAATGAAAGTGTGATTTTATATTTACAACAAATAGTTAAACAGGATTCTATAGAATTATATGGATTTTTAACAAAAGAAGAAAGAAATATGTTTAATATTTTGTTAACTATAAACGGCGTAGGAACTAAAGCTGCTATGTCTCTTTTATCTATAACTAATGTAAATAAATTGAAATATGCTATTTTATCAGGAGATGAAAATACTATTACAAGAGCTCCAGGCATAGGAAAAAAGACAGCACAGAGAATTATATTAGAATTAAAAGATAAGATAAAATTAGATAATAGTGAAATAGATACTATAGAAGATGAAAGTTATGACTCTAGCAAAGTTTGGGAGGCATTAGAGGCTTTGGTATCTTTAGGTTATTCAAAAAGCGAAGCAGAAAAAGCTTTAAATAAAATAGATAAAAATCAATCAATAGAAGATATAATAAAGAATTCTTTGAAATATTTAATGAACTGAAAGGGGTTAGTTTATGGAAAAGAGAATGGTTAGCCCTTTAAGTATAGGTGAAGATTTTAATGTAGATTGTAATTTAAGACCAAGCAGGTTTCAGGATTATATAGGTCAAAATAAGGTAAAAGAAAAGTTAAATATTTTTATACAAGCTGCTAAAAATAGAGATGAATCTTTAGATCATGTTTTACTTTATGGACCTCCAGGCTTAGGAAAAACTACATTAGCTAATATAATAGCTAATGAAATGGGGGGGAATTTAAAAGTAACATCAGGACCTGCTATAGAAAGAGCAGGAGATTTAGCAGCTATATTAACTAGTTTAGAAAATTTTGATGTTTTGTTTATAGATGAGATACATAGATTAAATAGAGCTGTAGAAGAGATATTATATCCTGCTATGGAAGATTACTCTTTAGATATAGTAATAGGAAAAGGAGCCCGAGCTAAATCTATAAGATTGGATTTGCCTAAGTTTACTCTTATAGGTGCAACCACTAGAATAGGTCTTTTAACATCTCCTTTAAGGGGAAGATTTGGTGTGCTTTGTCCTATGGAATTTTACAATGAAGAAGAATTAAAATATATAATTATAAGGTCCTCTAAAATACTTAATATAAGCGAAATAGATGAGGAGGCTGCTTTAGAAATAGCTAAAAGATCTAGAGGTACTCCTAGAATAGCTAATAGACTTTTAAAAAGAGTTAGGGATTACTCAGAAGTTAAAGGTGATGGAACTATAAATATGAAAACTACTAATGCAGCTTTAAAACTTTTGGATGTAGATAATGAAGGTTTTGATAGTATAGATAATAAAATATTAAAGGCAATAATAGATAATTTTAAAGGGGGACCTGTAGGATTAGAAACTCTTGCATATTTTATAGGAGAGGAAATTGATACCATTGAGGATGTATATGAACCATATCTTTTGCAAAAAGGTTTTATAATTAGAACTCCAAGAGGTAGAATAGCATCAGATAAAGCATATAAACACTTAAATAGATACAAAAAATAATGCTTTTAATATAGAAATGGAGAGTGAAAAAGTGAAAGCAGAGGAATTTGATTTTTATTTACCAGAAGAGCTTATAGCACAATATCCCCTTGAAAAAAGAGATGAAGCTAGATTAATGGTTGTAGATAAAAAAACAGGACAAATAAAACATAAAATATTTAAAGATATAATAGATTATTTTCAGCCAGGAGATTGTCTAGTATTAAACGATACTAGAGTTATACCAGCTAGATTACTAGGTGTAAAAGAGGGAACTGGTGGTAAAATGGAGTTTTTATTATTGAAAAGAATAGATAAAGATTCCTGGGAGATATTAGTTAAGCCAGGTAAAAGAGCTAAGGTAGGCTCTAGATTTGTTTTTGGAAATGGTGAATTAGTAGGAGAAATTAAAAGCATAGGAGAAGAAGGCAGCAGAATAGTTGAGTTTCAGTATGAGGGAATTTTTGAGGAAGTGTTAGATAAATTAGGACAAATGCCTCTTCCACCTTATATAAAAGAAAAATTAGAAAATAAAGAAATGTATCAAACAGTATATTCCAAAGAACAAGGTTCAGCAGCAGCTCCTACTGCAGGACTGCATTTTACAGAAGAACTTTTAAATAAAATAAGAGATATAGGTGTAAATGTAGTATTTTTGACTTTGCATGTAGGATTAGGAACTTTTAGACCAGTAAAGGTAGAAAACATAGAAGATCATAATATGCATTCAGAATATTATAATATGAGTAAAGAAACAGCAGATATAATAAATAAAACTAAAGAAAATGGTAAAAAAGTAATAGCTGTAGGAACTACATCTAGTAGGACATTAGAGACTATAGGCGATGAAAATGGAAGAGTTAAAGAACAATCTGGATGGACTAATATATTTATATATCCTGGATATAAGTTTAAAATAGTGGATGAATTAATTACTAATTTTCACTTACCACAATCTACATTAATAATGTTAGTAAGTGCTTTAGAAGGAAAAGAACTTATTATGAAAGCTTATAATGAGGCTGTTAAAGATAAGTATAGATTTTTTAGTTTTGGAGATGCTATGTTACTAAAATAAGGAGAGTGTGTTTATGTACAAATTGATAAAAATGTGCGGAAAAGCTAAAAGAGGAGAATTTGTAACACCACATGGTACTATTCAAACACCTGTATTCATGAATGTAGGCACATTAGCGGCAATAAAGGGAGCTGTTTCTACTATGGATTTAAAGAAAATAGGATGCCAAGTAGAATTATCTAATACATATCATTTACATTTAAGACCAGGAGATAAAATTATAAAAAAAATGGGTGGTCTTCATAAGTTTATGAATTGGGATAGACCGATTTTAACAGATTCCGGTGGATTTCAAGTATTTTCACTGGCAAACATAAGAAAAATACAAGAAAAAGGAGTTTATTTTAATTCTCACATAGATGGAAGAAAGATATTTATGGGACCAGAAGAAAGTATGCAAATACAAAGTAATTTAGGTTCTACTATAGCTATGGCATTTGATGAGTGTGTAGCTAATCCATCTCCAAGAGAATACGTGGAAAGATCAGTAGAAAGAACTACAAGATGGCTTGAAAGATGTAAAATAGAGCTAGATAGATTAAACTCTCTACCAGATACTATAAATAAAAAACAAATATTATTTGGGATTAACCAAGGTGGAGTGTATGATGATATAAGAATAGAGCATGCTAAAACTATAGCTAAAATGAATTTAGAAGGATATGCTATTGGAGGTTTAGCAGTAGGAGAAAGTCATGAAGAAATGTATAGAATTATAGATGCAGTAGTTCCTCATCTTCCAAAAGATAAACCTCTATATCTTATGGGAGTAGGTACACCAATTAATATATTGGAAGCAGTAGATAGAGGAGTAGATTTTTTTGACTGTGTATTACCAGCTAGAAATGGAAGACATGCTCATGTGTTTACTAAGTATGGTAAAATAAATTTATTAAATGCAAAGTATGAATTGGATGAAAAACCTATAGATGAAGGTTGTCAGTGTCCTGCTTGTAGACATTATTCTAGAGCTTATATAAGGCATTTATTTAAAGCCAAAGAAATGTTGGCTATGAGACTTTGTGTATTGCATAATTTGTATTTTTATAATAATTTAATGAAAGAAATCAGAGAAGCTATTGAAGGAGATTATTTTAGCCAATATAAAACACAAAAGTTAGAACAATGGGGAGGAAAAGCTTAGTATATATTTAATATTAAATATATATATAAAATATTTTAATACAAAAAAGGAGGAATACTATGGGTCAATCAGCTTTTACAGCCTTTATACCATTAATATTTTTTATAGCCTTTTTCTATTTAGTAATATACATGCCTGAAAAAAACAGAAAGAAAAAATATGATATTATGATAAAAGGATTAAAGGCAAATGATGAAATTTTAACAAGAGGAGGTATAATAGGGAAAATAGTCAATATTGAAAAAGACTATGTAATTATTCAATCAGGTCCAGATAGTGTAAGATTTAAACTAGAAAAAAACGGAATACTACAAGTATTCAATAAAACCATAGAAGAGCCAAAGAAAGGTTTGTTTAGTAAAGAAAAAAAGGAAGAAAAACAAAATAAAGAATATAAAGAAGTTAAGGAAGAAAAATAAAAATATTTAAAACAAAAGTAATTATAGTAAAACATCTCTTGTATAAATAATATAGGAGGTGTTTTATAATGAACAAAAGTAATTATTCATTTATAGCTGATGGTGTATTAAGAAGTAGTATACTTACAGTTGTTTTACTTTTGATATTTTCTATTGTAATGACATTTAAAGATTTAAGCAGTATAAGTTCTACATTTTACTTAGTAACTACTATTTTAAGTGTAATGTATGGTTCTATTTTTGCTGTGAAAAAAATAAACAAAAAAGGTTGGTTAGTAGGAATATTAGTTGCATTATTATATATGACAGTAATTTATATTGTATCTATTTTATCTGGAAATACAAACTCTATTGAAATGAACAGAGTTATTAGGTTATTACTAGCTTTAGTAGTAGGGGCTTTATCTGGAATTATAGGTATAAATATTTAGAAAAACTTTATTTAGAAATAATGTTATGTTATAATAAAAGAGAAACTGATTTTTTGAAATGGAGGCGTTAGTATTATGAAGCATATAAAAACAATAAATAAAAATAACATAAAAAGTAGTTTGAATAAACCAGGATGTAAAGAATGTGCAAATTCATGCCAATCAGCATGTAAAACTTCTTGCACAGTAGCAAACTTAGCATGTGAAAATTAATATATGTTAAAGCAGTAACTTTTATAAGGTTACTGCTTTAAATTTAGTTAGGGAGGAAAAAAAATTGGCAAATATACATAAATTTATACAAGACAATGTTTATTATGTAATTGATGTAAATTCCGGATCTATTCACGTAGTGGACAAGTTAACCTATGATATATTAGATGATGAAAAATTAAAACCTATAGAAACTATTTTAGATTTATATAAAAGTAAATATTCAAAGGAAGAAATAGAAGAATCTTATGCTGAAATACAAGAATTAATAAAGGAAGAGTGTTTATATTCAAAAGATTTGTATGAAACAATAGCAAATAATTTGTCTGAAGAACATTCTTATATAAAAGCATTATGCTTAAACATAGCTCACGATTGTAATTTAAGATGTAAATATTGTTTTGCTGATGAAGGAGAATATAAAGGAAAAAGAGAAATAATGTCTCCGGAAGTTGGAAAAAAAGCTATTGATTTTGTAATTAAAAATTCAGGACCTAGAAAAAACATAGAAGTAGATTTATTTGGAGGAGAGCCATTAATGGCTTTTGATACTATAAAAGAAATAGTAGAGTATGCCAAATCTCAGGAAAAACTTTATAATAAAAATATAAGATTTACTATGACTACTAATGCTACTTTATTAACAGAGGATGTAATGGAATATTTAGACAAAAACATGGGAAATATAGTATTAAGTATTGATGGAAGAAAAAATGTAAATGACAATGTAAGATTAAGAATAGATGGATCAGGTACTTATGATACTATAATGCGTAATATAAAAAAGATGGTAAAAATGCGAGATAAATCTAAACAATACTATGCTAGAGGTACATTTACTAGAAATAATTTAGATTTTTTTCAGGATATAATGCATTTAGCAAATGAAGGATTTGATGAAATATCTATAGAGCCAGTAGTGCTTCCAGAAGACCATGATTTATCTTTAAGAGAAGAAGATTTACCTATTATATTTGAACAATATGACAAACTTTATAAGGAAATGCTAAATCGTTATAAAGAAGGAAAAGAATTTAAATTCTATCACTTTAATATAGATATTCAAGGAGGTCCTTGTGTTTATAAAAGAATTTCAGGATGTGGTGCAGGTCATGAATATGTAGCTATAACTCCTACAGGAGATATATATCCCTGTCATCAATTCGTAGGAAATGAAGATTTTAAAATGGGAAATGTATTTAAAGGAGATATAAATTTAAGTATATCAAAACACTTTAAAAATGCTCATATATATAATAAACCAGAATGTAGAGAGTGTTGGGCTAGGTTTTATTGTAGTGGTGGATGCCAAGCTAATAATTTTAACTTTAATAAAGATATCCATGTACCTTATAAATTGGGTTGTAAGATGCAGAAAAAAAGAATAGAATGTGCTATAGCATTAAAAGTAAAAATTATGGAGGAAGCTTAAAGTACAAAGGAGGATAAAAATGAAAAGTAAGAGAAAAAATAAAAAAGGTAAAAGCTTGGCTTTGTTTATAGTTTGTGTTTTATTAATAGGATTAGTAGCTTATGTATGTGCTTTCGGAACTAAAGTTGGAGGATATGTAGTTAAACCTTTTTCTAAAACAATAAACAAAGGACTTGATTTACAAGGAGGAGTTTCTTTAGTGGAAGAAATTCAATCTAATAATGTAGACCAAAAAACTATAGACAGAACTATAGAACTTTTATCTATGAGAGTAAATAAATTGGGAGTTAGTGAAACTACGGTTACACGAGAAGGACAAAAGAGAATAAGAATAGAAATACCGGGAAAATACGATGCTAAGGAAGTTATAGAAAGCGTAGGAAAAACAGGAGAACTTAAATTTATAGGACCAGATAATCAAGTTATTCTTACAGGTAAAGATGTGAAAGATGCCACAGCATACATGAATTCTGAGGATAATAGCCCAACTGTTGGATTGGAATTAAATGAATCAGGAACTAAGAAATTTGCAGAAGCAACAAAAAAGTTTTTAGGTCAACCTATAGCTATATATATGGATGAAGAACCACTTACTAAGCCTGTGGTTAATAATGTAATAACTAGTGGTAAAGCTGTAATAACAGGAAGTAAAAGTATGGATGAAGCTAAAAGACAAGCTAGTATAATAAAATCTGGAGCATTACCAGTAGTTGTAAAACCTGTAGAAGTTAAGACAGTAGGAGCTACATTAGGTTCTAATGCTCTGCCATTAAGTGTTAAAGCAGGAGTAATAGGAATATCACTTATATTTTTATTTATGATTTTATATTATAAAGTACCAGGAGTAATAGCAGATATTGCATTAGTATTATATATATTATTAGTACTTTTAACTTTTACTGGAATAAAAGCTACACTAACTCTTTCAGGAATAGCAGGATTTCTTTTAACTATAGGTATGGCAGTAGATGCCAATATACTTATATTTGAAAGAATAAGAGAAGAATTAAGAAATGGTAAGTCTATAAAGTCAGCAGTAGATTCAGGATTTCATAGAGCTCTTTCTTCAATTTTAGATTCTAATATAACTACTATTATTGCAGGAGTTGTACTTTATGAGCTAGGATCTGGAGCAGTTAAAGGATTTGCATTAACTCTTATGATTGGAGTAATATTAAGTATGTTTACTGCAGTTACAGTATCTAGATTTTTATTAAAATTAGCAGTGGAAGCAGGAATACTAAGTAAGCTATGGCATTTTGGCGTAAAAAAGGAGGCAAACTAGTATGCGTTTTAAAAACACTCTAAAAATAATAGAAAATACTAAAATATGGTTTACAATTTCTTTAATAATAATAGTAGTGGGTTTTGGAGCATTAATTACAAAGGGATTAAATTATGGTATTGACTTTAGAGGTGGTACTATATTAGTAATAGAAATGGAAAAAGATTTTAATAAGCCAGATGTAGATAAAATAGTAAAAAAATATGCCAGTGATGCTATTACAAATAAAGCTAATAGAACTCAAATTGAAATTAAAAGTAATAATATAACAGATGATGAAGCAAAAAAAATATTTTCTGAGCTAAAAGGTAAATATAAATTGAAAGATAAAGATTTAGTTTCACAAAATAGAATAGGTGCTTCTGTAGGTAAAGAATTAAAACAAAAAGCTGTAACATCTCTTGTTTTAGCTACATTAGCTATGCTTTTATATGTAGCAATAAGATTTGAATTTAAATTTGGCTTAGCTGCTATATTAGGATTAGTACATGATATTATGATAACAATAGGAGTATATGCTATTTTTCAAATTCCTCTTAATTCAAGTTTTATAGCTGCTATATTGACAATTGTAGGTTATTCAATTAATGACACTATAGTAATATTTGATAGAATTAGAGAAAACAAGAAGAAGTTTAGAAAAATAAACGATGAAGAATTAGCAAATATTAGTATAACTCAAACTATGTCTAGGTCAATAAATACAGTATTAACAACGTTAATTACTATAACAAGTGTATACATATTAGTACCCTCAGTAAGAGATTTTACATTTCCTTTATTAATAGGTATAGTATGTGGATGTTATTCATCTATATTTATATCTAGTCCTATATGGGTTATATTTAAAAATAAATCTTTAAAGAAGGCTAGAGCTTAATTTACTAAAACAATGAAAAATCCAGAGGAAATATCTTCTGGATTTTTTATTTTATACTAGGGCTTCTTTAAAAATATTTGTAAAAAGCAACAATTTAAATTATAATATAAATGTTTTCGATAAATTTGGAGGATTAAGTTATGGAGATGCTAAGTAGAGTTATGGAATTTTATTATAATCCTTTTCTTTTAAGTGATATGGAAAAAGCATTGCATAGAATTGTTGCGGCAGTAAATAAAAGAGAAAAAATTGTAATATATGGACATCATGATTTAGATAGTATAACAGCTATATCCTTGTTGCTACTTGTTTTAAATTATGTAAAAGCGGATGTAGAATATTTTATTCCTGATGATGAAAAAAAAGGATTAAATGAAGATGTTGTAGAAAATCATATAAAATTTTTAGGAGCAAGTCTTATAATTACAGTAGGGTGTGGAACAAGTTTTTCATCAGAAGTTGAGCTATGTAAAAAATTTGGAATAGATTTGATAATAACAGATTATCATAAAAGTAATAGTTTACCTAGTACTATAATTGTTAATCCTAATAAAATTAAATGTACATATCCATGTAAAGATTTATGTGGAGTAGGAGTTGTTTATAAATTAGTGCAAGCATTGTCTGTGTACTACAATATGAAATATGTAAACAAGTATTTAGATCTTGTTATGTTAGGTACTATTTTTAAGAGTTCAAAAATAGTTAATGAAAACAAAAGTATAGTAGATATGGGAATACAACAATTAAAAAATACTAATAATTATGGATTAAAAGCATTAATTAAAGTTTATAAAGTAATGAATATTAATAGAGAAAGTATTAATAAGTTAATTTTTGATATAACTCCTGCTTTAAATGTAACAAAATACATTAATAATGCTAAAATAGCAGTAGAGTTATTTACTACTAGTGATAATGATAGAGCAGAACAAATAGCAAAATACTTTAAAAATCAAACTAGAGTAATGCATATTTATTTATAAAATATAATTTGATATTGAATATATATTTGTTTAATATATAATTAAAAATGTAAGTAAAAAAATTACTTTTTATAAATTTAATCTAATAAAACTAATTTGTATTGTACATAGGAGGAATAAAATTGGAATTAAAGGGAAAAATAAGAATAATAGAAGATTTTCCTGCAAAAGGAATAAGTTTTAAAGATATTACAACTTTGTTAAATGATAAAAACGCTTTCAGATATACTGTTGATAAAATGGCAGAAAACTTAAAAAATAAAAATATAGATTTAATAGTAGCTCCGGAAGCTAGAGGATTTATGTTTGGTTCAGCTCTGGCTTATACAATAGGAGCTGGATTTGTTCCTGTTAGAAAAAAAGGAAAACTTCCTTGTGAAACTATGCAAGTTTCTTATGATTTAGAATATGGAAAAGATGAGTTAGAAATTCATAAAGATGCTATAAAGCCAGGTGAAAGAGTTGCAATAGTAGATGACTTATTAGCTACTGGAGGCACAATTTCATCAGTAGCTAAATTAGTAGAAAAATTAGGAGGAGAAATAGTTTCTATAGATTTTGTAATAGAATTAACAGATTTAAAAGGCATAGATGAATTAAAAGGCTACAATGTTAATTCATTAGTTAAGTATAATGTTTAATATTTTCTATAAAAGGTTTAAAAAAACAAATTAAATTGCAAGTTTCTACAAAATATAATATAATATTAATAAAAAAATATGGCTGGTTTTTTAAACCAGCCATTGATTTTAAGGGAGTAACGTCATGTTAGATAGATTAATTTGTGAAGTAAGAAAAAATTCTAATAATTTAAATGAAGAGTTTTTGGTGAAAGCCTATAATTTTGCTAAAGAGGCACATAAACATCAAAAAAGAGAATCAGGAGAAGCCTATATTAGCCATCCAGAAGAGGTGGCATTTATACTAATGGAATTAGGAATGGATACAAATACTATAGCTGCAGGATTACTGCATGACGTTGTAGAAGATACAGAATATACCTATAATGATGTAAAAGAAATGTTTAATAAAGAAGTAGCGGATTTAGTTGATGGAGTTACTAAATTAGGAAAAATAAAATATAAAACAAAAGAAGAACAGCAAGCAGATAATATACGTAAAATGCTTTTAGCTATGGCAAAGGATGTTAGAGTAATACTTATAAAGCTTGCGGATAGACTTCATAATATGAGAACTTTAAGGTATATGTCTGTGGAAAAACAAAAAGAAAAAGCAAAAGAAACCTTAGATATATATGCTCCTCTTGCACATAGACTTGGAATATCAAAAATTAAGTGGGAATTAGAGGATTTATCTTTTAGATATTTAAATCCTAATGAGTATTATTATTTAGTAAGAAAAGTAGCAGATAAAAGAGCAGAAAGAGAAGCTTATATAGCAGAAATTATAGATCAATTAGAAAATAATCTTATTAAATCTGGAGTATATTCAGAAATAGAAGGTAGACCTAAACATTTTTATAGTATATATAGAAAAATGTTAAAGAAAAATAAAACTATAGATCAAATATTTGATTTAACAGCAGTAAGAATATTAGTAGAAACAGTAAAAGATTGTTATGCTTCTTTAGGGATAGCTCATACTATGTATAAGCCTATGCCTGGAAGATTTAAAGATTATATAGCCATGCCTAAACCTAATATGTATCAATCTTTACACTCTACTGTTATAGGACCTCAGGGAAAACCTTTTGAAATACAAATAAGAACTTTTGAAATGCATATAACAGCAGAATATGGTATTGCTGCTCATTGGAAATACAAAGAAGGTATAAGTGGTGAAAATACTATAGAATCTAAACTTTCCTGGCTTAGAGAAATGTTGGAATGGCAAAAAGAAACTTCAGATGCATCAGAATTTATGGAAGCTTTTAAAATAGATTTATTTTCAGATGAAGTATTTGTATTTACCCCTAAAGGTAAAGTAATTAATTTACCTTATGAAGCTACACCAATAGATTTTGCTTATAAAATACACACAGATATAGGTCATAAATGTATTGGTGCAAAAGTAAATGGGAAAATGGTTACTTTAGAGTATCATTTAAAAACAGGAGAAATAGTTGAAATATTAACAGCTTCTAATTCAAAAGGTCCTAATATAGATTGGATAAATATAGTAAAGAGTAATCAAGCAAAAAGTAAAATAAGAGCTTGGTTTAAAAAAGCAAAAAAAGAGGAAAATACTAGTAAAGGGAAGGAGCTTTTAGAAAGAGAAGCTAAAAAACAAGGATATAATTTTGGTGAAATTGCTAAAGGGGAAGAATTTGAGCATATATTAAGAAAATATAATTTAAATAACATGGAAGATTTATATGCAGCAGCAGGTATAGGAACTGTAATGGCATCTAACATAGTATTTAAGCTTAAAGAGCATTATATAGACAAAAATAAAAATGAAATGACACATAAGCAATTAAAGGAAATGGAAGAAAGAATTGTAAAAAATAATAAGCATTTAAGAAAAAAAAGCAAAGGTCCTGGTGTAATTGTAAAAGGTGAAAGCAATGTTTTGGTTAGATTTGCTAAATGCTGTAATCCTGTACCAGGTGATGATATAATAGGATATATAACAAAAGGAAGAGGAGTTTCTATTCACAGAAGAGATTGCAAAAATGTAGAAAATTTGATTATAAATGATGAAAATAAGTTAATAGAAGTTAGTTGGAATACTTCAAAACAAGCGGAATATATTACTGAAATACAAATAAGAGGAGAAGATAGATCTGGTTTGTTAGCAGAAATAATGCAATTATTAACAGCAACTAATACTCAATTGTATGCTATAAATGCAAAAACCAATAAAGGAAGTATTGCAAACATGAGCATAAAAATTAAAATATCTAATATAGACCATTTAAGAGATTTAATGAAAAAAATCAGAAGATTAAAAGGTGTTATTGATGTCTATAGAACAAAAAATTAATGTGGGGTGAAATGTATGAGGGCTGTAATACAAAGAGTAAAGTCATCAAAAGTAGAAATTAAGGGTGAAATTATAGGAGAAATAGGAAAAGGATTAAATGTATTATTAGGCATTTCTAAAGAAGATACTTTAGAGGATGTAAAATATCTTAAAGATAAAATACTAAATTTAAGGATATTTGAAGATGAAAATGGTAAACTAAACAAGTCTTTGTTAGATGT
This sequence comes from Clostridium acetireducens DSM 10703, assembly GCF_001758365.1. GTDB lineage: Bacteria > Bacillota > Clostridia > Clostridiales > Clostridiaceae > Clostridium_C > Clostridium_C acetireducens. The sequence goes on along the minus strand of NZ_LZFO01000032.1, from coordinate 8,069 downwards.
AAAAGGTGAAATATTAATAGTATCACAGTTTACTTTATATGGAGATTGTAGAAAAGGAAGAAGACCAAGTTTTACAGAAGCTTTAGGTGGGGAAGATGCTGAAAAGTTATATAGAGAATTTGTTAGTCAATGCAAAGATACTTTAAAAAAAGTTGAAACAGGAAAATTTGGAGCAGATATGTTAGTTTCTATAGAGAATGATGGACCAGTTACTTTATTAATAGAAAGTAAGAAAACTTTTTAATTTATTATTTATATAGGAGTGAATTGTATGGAAATAAAAGTTTTACCAGTAGGAGCTTATGAAGCTAATTGTTATATATTATTGGATGAGAATACTAAAGAAGCAGCTGTTATTGATCCAGGTGATAGTGGAAAATTTATAATTGATACAATAAAAGATTTAAAATGTAAAGTAAAATATATAATTTTAACCCATGGACATTTAGACCATACAGGAGCTGTAGATGATTTAAAAAAAGAATTTAATGCTCCAGTATGTATAAATGAAAAGGATGAAAAATTAGCATCTAAAAGTTCATTTATATTTGGGGAAATTAAATCAGATAAATATATAAAAGAAGGAGATATATTAGAAATAGGAAATATAAAATTAAAATGTATAGAAACACCAGGACATACTCCTGGAGGAATGAGTTTTTTAGTAGATAATATAGTATTTACAGGAGATACTCTTTTCTTTTGTTCTATTGGAAGAACAGATTTTGAAGGAGGAGATTATAGTACTATAATAAATAGTATAAAGACGAAGCTAACAGTTTTACCAGATGATACTATAGTTTTACCAGGACATGGTCCTAAGTCATCTATAAAAAATGAAAAAATGAATAATCCATTTTTATAAAATCAATTTATAAGGAGTAATTATGATAGTAAAAATAAAGTTAAATGATATAAAGTATAGATATGAAGTATATCACATAGTTAATCTTTTTTTTGATTTAGGCAGTGTTCAAATGGTGGATAATGAGTATGATTATTATATAAATATAAGCTCTGAAAAAGTAGTATGTAAAAGTAAATATGATGCTGAGGAATTTGTTTTCCAAGAAGATATTACTTTTAAAGAATTTATAAAAAAATCTATTTTTAAGTATTTTAGAAATAAAACAAAAAAAGAACTACCTTGGGGTACATTAATAGGTATAAGACCTAGTAAGATAGCTTTGGACTTAATTAATAAGGGAAAAACAGAAGAAGAAATAATAAATCATTTTATAAATCACAATATGACTAGAAAAGATAAAGCACAGTTATGTATAGATGTGGCAAAAGTTGAAAAAACCATGGTAAATAAAGATAACCATAAAGTAAGTGTATACATTGATATGCCTTTTTGCCCAACTAAATGCTTTTATTGTTCTTTTACTTCTAATCCAATATCTAAATGTAAAAACATAGTAAAGCCTTATTTAAAGGCTTTATCTTATGAAATAAAATATATGTCTAACTATATAAAAGATAAAAACTTAAAAATTGAAAATGTATATTTTGGAGGAGGTACTCCAACTTCTATAGATGAAGAAAGCTTTGAATATATAATGAATGAAATATATTCAAATTTTGTTTCTAATAAAAATATATGTGAATTTACAGTAGAATGTGGAAGACCAGATAGCATAAGTTTATCAAAATTAGAAACAATGAAAAAATACAAAGTTAATAGAATTAGTATAAATCCTCAAACAATGAATGATTCTACGTTAAAATCTATAGGAAGAGCACATACTAGCCAAGATGTAGTAGAAAAATTTAAATTAGCAAGAAAACTTGGATTTGGTAATATAAATATGGATCTTATTATAGGACTTCCAGGAGAAGGATTAAGAGAAGTAGAAAATACTTGTAATAAAATTTTAAATTTAAAACCAGATAGTATTACTATTCACGGATTAGCTATTAAAAGAGGCTCAATACTTTATGAAAGTATTGTAAATAATAATAAAATGAATACTGTAAGTCAAAAAGAAATAAATGAAATGTATAATGAAATAGTAAAACTTTCTGATAAATTAGGTATGAAGCCTTATTATATGTATAGGCAAAAAAATATGTTGGGCAATATGGAAAATGTAGGATACTCGATATTAGGAAAAGAAGGAATTTATAATATACAAATGATTGAAGAAAGACAATGTATTATAGCAATTGGAGCAGGAGCTGTTTCTAAAGTAATATTTTTAGATAAAAATAGAATTGAAAGAGTGGCAAATGTTAAAGATGTAAGAGAATATATAAAAAGAGTTACTGAAATGGTAGAAAAAAAGAAAAGGCTTTTAATGAATTGTATAAAAGCCTTTAGATAATATTAAGGAGGATATATAATGGAAATGCAAGCACCTAAGGGTACTAAAGATTTATTGCCTCAAAATTCATATAAATGGCAATACTTAGAAAGACTATTAGGAAATATAGCTAAAGTTTATGGCTGTAGAGAAATTAGAACTCCTATATTTGAACATACAGAATTATTTATAAGAGGAGTTGGAGAGACAACAGATGTAGTTCAAAAGGAAATGTATACTTTTAAAGATAAGGGAGATAGAAGTATAACATTAAAACCAGAAGGAACAGCTCCAGCAGTAAGAGCATTTGTAGAAAGTAGATTATTTAATGAAATGCAACCTACAAAGCTGTTTTATTTTACGCCAGTTTTTAGATATGAAAATGTTCAAAAGGGAAGGCTTAGACAACACCATCAATTTGGAGTAGAAGTTTTTGGAGCAAAAGATGCAACACTGGATGCAGAAATAATAAGTTTAGCAATGAGTGTATACCATAAATTAAAAGTTAAAAATTTAAAATTACATATAAACAGTATAGGATGTCCAAAATGTAGAAAAAAATATAATGAAGCTTTAAAAAATTATTTACATATAAATTATGAAAATTTATGTGATACATGCAAAACTAGGTTTGATAAAAATCCTATGAGAATATTAGATTGTAAAGATAAAAATTGCAAGAAAATTGTAAAGGATGCTCCATTGATTTTAGAATTTTTATGTGATGAATGTAGAACACATTTTGAAGATTTAAAAATTTATTTAGAAGCTATGGAAATTAATTATGAGGTAGATCCTCTTATTGTACGAGGTCTGGATTATTATACTAAAACTGTATTTGAAATAGTAGATGATAATATAACTGTATGTGGTGGTGGCAGGTACGATAATTTAATAGAGCAAATAGGAGGAACATCTATGCCAGCAGTTGGTTTTGGAATGGGTATAGAAAGACTTCTACTAACTTTAGAAGAGAACAATATAGATATACCAAAAGAGCCTCATATAGATTTGTATGTAGGATATATGGGGGATAAAGCTAAAATAGAAGCTGCAAAATTTGTAAATTTACTTAGAAGTAATAATTTAAAGTGTGAATATGATCATATGAATAGAAGTGTAAAAAATGAAATGAAATATGCCAATAAAATAGATGCAAAATTTACAGTAGTTATAGGAGAAAATGAGTTAACTTCTAATAAAGCTAAATTTAAGAGAATGAGTGATGGAGAACAATTTGAATTAGAACTAAATAATATAGATAGCATAATTAATATAATAAAATAACTTATATGTACAAAGACACAGGGAGGAATAAAAATGGGAGAATTATTAAATAGACTTAGAAGAAATACAATGTGTGGCGAACTTAGAGAATCTAATGTAGAACAAAAATATACTGTTATGGGATGGGTTCAAAGAAAAAGAAATCTTGGAGGACTAATATTTATAGATTTAAGAGATAGAACTGGGGTATTACAAGTAGTTTTTGGAGAAGAAATAAATAAGGAAGCCTTTGAAATTGCAGATACAATAAAGTCAGAATATTGTATAGCTATAACAGGAACTTTATATAAAAGAGAATCACCTAATAAAAACATTCCAACAGGAATGGTAGAACTTAAAGGTGAAAGTGTGAAAATATTATCAGAATCAGAAACACCACCTATATACATAAAGGAAAATTTAGATGCTGCAGAAAATATTAGATTAAAATATAGATATTTAGATTTAAGAAGACCAGATATGCAGAGAAACTTTATAATAAGACATAAAACAGCTAAAATAGTAAGAGATTTTTTAGATGAAAATGGATTTTTAGAAATGGAAACCCCAATGCTTACTAAAAGCACACCAGAAGGAGCTAGAGATTATCTTGTACCAAGTAGAAATTATCCAGGTAAATTTTATGCTCTTCCTCAATCACCTCAGCTATTTAAACAGCTTTTAATGGTTTCAGGATTTGATAGATATTTTCAAATAGTAAAATGTTTTAGAGATGAAGATTTAAGAGCCAATAGGCAACCAGAATTTACTCAAATAGATATGGAAATGTCTTTTGTAGAAGAAGATGACGTAATAGAATTAAATGAAAAATTAATAAAGAGAATATTTAAAGAAATATTAGATGTAGATGTACAAATTCCAATAGAAAGAATGCCTTATTCAATTGCTATGGAAAAATACGGAACAGACAAACCAGATTTAAGATTTGGTATGGAAATAGTTAATATAACAGAGGAAGTAAAAGAATGTGATTTTAAAGTATTTAGAGGTGCTATAGAAAATGGAGGTTCAGTAAGAGCAATAAAAGTTGAAAACTGTGCTGATATGGGAAGAAAGAAAATTGATAAATTATCAGATTTTGTAAAAAACTATAAAGCAAAGGGACTTGCATGGATAGCTTATAGAGAAAATGAAATTAAGTCACCTATAGCTAAATTTTTAAAAGAAGAAGAAATAAACAATATAATAAATAAAATGGAAGCTAAAAAAGGAGATTTAATATTAATAGTTGCAGATAAAAATAGTGTAGTTCTTCAAAGTTTAGGAGCTTTAAGAGTGCACATGGCTAAAGAATTAGAACTATTAAAAGATAATAAAGAATTTAAATTTGTATGGGTTACAGAGTTCCCTCTTCTATCTTATAATGAAGAAGAAAAAAGATATCAAGCAGAACATCATCCATTTACTATGCCTATGGATGAAGATATTAAGTACTTAGAAACTGAACCAGGTAAGGTAAGAGCTAAAGCTTATGATATAGTATTAAATGGAGAAGAATTAGGTGGAGGAAGTATTAGAATACATGATAGTAAACTTCAAGAAAAAATGTTTAAAGTATTAGGATTTAGCCAAGAGTCAGCTTGGGAAAGATTTGGATTTTTATTGGAAGCATTTAAATTTGGACCACCACCACATGGGGGATTAGCTTATGGACTAGATAGATTGATAATGTTCTTGTCTGGAACGGATAATATTAAAGATGTTATAACTTTCCCTAAAAATCAAAATGCCTTCTGTGCTTTAACAGAAGCTCCTAATGTAGTAGATGAAGAGCAGATTAAAGAATTAGGCATACGTACAAAATAAACTTAGATAATAAGCTTATTTTAGCAATTTTAATAAAATATAAATTATTTATAAAAAAAATATTAGTTTGTTTATAGTATAATATAAGTAAGAAGTATATTTTAGTAAAAATAAAATCCTACTGTGTTCGTATATTGAGTATAATTGATCTAACATCATTGAATAGGGAATCGGACTCTTCTTGTAGAATGATTTTGAGAATTTTTTAAAAACAAGAAGCAAGAAGGAGATACCCACCTGCAGGGGACGCGGGTTCAATAAAACTCATAAAACGGCATAGTGGGAGTTTTATTTTGCTATTTTTAGGGGGGTTGCATGTGAAAAAGGGGTATTTATATGTTGTAATAACAGCTTTTATATTCAGTACTATGGAAATAGGAGGTAAAATAATTTCCAATGAAATTAATCCATTTCAGCTTACTTTTTTAAGATTTTTAATAGGAGGATTATTTTTACTTCCCTTTGCTATAAAAGAATTTAAAAAAAGAAATTTAAAACTAGAAAAATATGATTTTTTTTATTTTATGTTAACAGGAGCATTATGCGTAATAGTTAGTATGGGATTTTTTCAACTTGCAATAGTATATACCAAAGCTTCTGTAGTAGCTATAGTATTTAGTACAAACCCTATGTTTACAATACCTTTTGCTTATTTTATACTTAAAGAAAATTTAACTAAAAGTACTATAATATCTTTAGTTTTAAGTTTTATAGGAATAATATGTATTTTAAATCCTTTTAACATTACTTTAGATATAAAAGGTATAATATTTGCAATATTAGCGGCATTAACATTTTCATTGTATAGTGTAATAGGAAAGATGAAAATAGAAAAGTATGGAGGTATTATAATGAATTGCTTTACTTTTTTAGTAGGAGATATAATTCTTTTTATAGGCATACTTTTATTTAAAATTCCTGTAATATCAGGGGTGTCATCTAGTAATATTATACATATAATTTACTTAGGGATAGTAGTTACTGGGTTAGGTTATTTATTCTACTTTTTTGCTATGGAAGAAACTTCAGCTTCTACAGCTTCTATAGTATTTTTTATAAAGCCAGCTTTAGCTCCTATTTTATCTCTAATAATATTAGCAGAAAATATACCTTTTAATACTTTATTAGGAATTGTATTTATACTTTTAGGTTCTTTTGTAACTCTTAAAGGTAAAAAAAATAAAGAAGCTCATGAATAGAGCTTCTTTATTTTTTTTATTTATTCTTCTGCAGTAACGCTATGATCTACTAAGTCATTTCGTTTAAATATCATCTTACCTACAATTAAGGCTATAATTGCAGGAACTAACCAAGCAAATCCCGCACTTGATAATGGTAATGCATCTAAAAATGCTTTAAGAGCAGGTATATCTGCATTAATACCAGTTGGACTAACTACTACAGAACTGAAACTAACTATTAATACTACGTAAATAGTTAAAGCTACTATTCTGTTATCTGGAATAAGTTTACCCATTAATGTAGTTATAATGAATATCATAGTAATAGGATACAATACTTGTAGTATTGGATCTGCAAAAGCAACTATATTATCAACACCCATTGAAGCAACAATTATACTTGCAAAAGAAAGTACTGCTGCGTTAACTTTGTATGGTATCTTATAGTTAGAAAGTTTAGTGAAGTATTGAGCAGATGCTGCAGTAATACCTATAGCAGTTGTTAAACATGCAAGTGCAACAACTATAGCTAAAGCAACTGCACCAAAGTTACCTAATGTTCTACGAGAAATTTCAACAACTAATTCAGTTCTTTCAATTTTTCCTGGGAATATTCCAGATAATTGAGAACCAAGTACAGTTAAACCTCCATATATTATAGCAAGACCACCAACAGCTATTACACCAGCTTTTGAAGTCATTTTTAATATATCATTATAAGTTTTATATCCTTTATCTCTAAAGGAACCTAGTATTAATGATGATAATATTGTAACTGTCATAGCATCCATGGTTTGATATCCTTGTACAAAAGACATTGGGAATACACCTGTAGCATTTGTATCGATTACATTTCCCATAGGAGATACAATACCTTTTACTATCATAACAATTAATAAAACTAATAGTCCTGGAGTTAATATTTTACCTATTGTGTCAACAATTGAAGATTGGTTATAAAGAAGCGCGTATGTAATTATAAAGTAAATTGTAACTGAAACAAGTCTGCTTGCACCTGGAAAAAATGGTCTTATTGATAATTCAAAAGTTGTAGAAGCAGTTCTTGGAACAGCTAATAGCGGTCCTATAGCTATAACTAATATTATTGAAGAAATTACAGAAAATTTCTTACCAACTCTTGCTGCCATATCTGGGAATATACCATTACACTTTGCACAAGCAAGTACACCCATTAATGGAAGTCCCGCAGCAGTTAATACAAAAGCAAATACAGCTATTAAATAATGGGTTCCTACAGTTTTACCAAGAAACGGGGGAAAGATTAAGTTACCGGCACCAAAGAACATAGAAAATAGAGCAAATCCTACGACTATGGCATCATTTGTAGATTTTTTCATAATAGAGTAAATTTCATATTTTATAATCATTGATTTTACTAACTTTTTTATTATTCAAAAAGGAAATTCACCCCAAAATGTCGAATATTTAAGTACCACCAAAAATACACAACAAAGAGGAGTGAATACTT
>NZ_LZFO01000031.1 GCF_001758365.1 Clostridium acetireducens DSM 10703 | reverse complement strand
TTCATAAACGTCACAGAGATGAATTTGGTTTTTAATATTGATCATAAGGATACCTCCAAGAATTTATATTTTGTGATTATTATATATATTCGACATTAAGTGGGGGAAATCCTTTTTGATAAAGCTTAAAAATCCTTGAACCCTAACGGGTTTAGGGTTTTGCAAGCGGCTAAATTATAATGATAAAAGGGGGAATAAAATTGGAAGAAAATATAATTCGCGAAATATTAAGCAATAATCCTTCTAATAATATGAGAAGTTATATTTGGGATAAAGATAATTTAAAAAAAATAATTAATATTTTATTGTCAGTAAAAAATGAAGAAACAAAATGTGCATACATATATGGAGATAGACACGTTGGAAAGACAACATTTGGGAATATAATTAAATATATAAATAATAATAATAAAGTTACTGGATTTTTAAAGGAAAATATAGATAAAGAAATAGAAAGTATATATTTTGATTTTTACATAAGCAATGAAGTAAGAACTAATAGTAAAAAAATTGAGAATATAATTAAATCTATAAATAAAGATTTACAAGAGGTTGCTGTAGGAAAGTACAAGAGCAAAATTTATGAAATTATAGATACAGTAAATATTACTGCTAAGTCTTCAAACTGTATGGAGATTGGGGTAAGTGTAAAGTTTAGGTTTAGAGAGGATTATGCAATTAATATTATTAAAGTACTAGACGATGCTTATAAAAAGGATAAAGATGGATTAATAATAATTATAGATAATTTTTCAAGTATATGTGATATTGAGAATTCAGGAAGATTTATTAAAGAATTTTTAGAATATATTATAGGTAAAAACTATCAAAATTTATTACTAGTGTTAATAGGCAATATAACATCTTTAAATGTAATAAAAAATGAGGTCACTCAAATATGTAAAGATACAATTATACATATAAAACCATTAAACTTGGATCAAGTTAAGAATTACTTTAAAAAGTATTTAAATAATTGCAATAAGAAAACTAATTGTTTTGAAGATATTTGCTTAAAGTTATATCAATATACTTCTGGTTATCCTTTATATTTAAAAAAATATTTAAGGGAAATTCACCAATTAAGAAATATGGAAATTAAAAAAGATAATTTTTTAAAGGCTACAGATATTTATGTTAAAGAAGTAGAACAAGAAATAGAATACATAATATGTAGACTTGAAAGAAAAGAGGTTATAATTTTAAAAGCTATTATTTTGGAATTTAATGGTAATGTAGAAAATATTAATTTACTAAATAAAAAGATAAAATTTTATTATAGCAGTAAAAGAGAAGTAGAAAAGTATTTACAAAAACTTAATAACAAAGGATTAATTCATTTAAGTTTTTGGTCAACAAAAATACTTAATGAATTAATCTATAAAACATTAGATAGAAGATTAAGAGAGGATGAATTTTAATGAATAGTATTAAAGATATTATTAAAGAAATAGAGTCAAATCATATAATAAGAATTGGAAAAGGAACCTATTGTATTGAAAACATTAATATTATAAATGATAAGGTAAAATATGAAGATGTCTATGATGGATATGAGCTAATTATTGAAGATGTTGAGAATTTAATTATTGAAGGTGATGAAACTAATTTAACTGAATTATTATCAAAATTTAGTTATGCTAATGTTATTACTTTCAATAATTGTTGTAATATAACTTTAAAAAATCTAGTATTTGGTCATACAGTAGAGAATAAAGGATATTGTGTAGGAGGAGTTTTAAAATTTAATTCATGTAAAAATGTTAAAATATATGGATGCACATGTTTTGGATGTGGAACAGAAGGATTTACCTTGAATAATTGTTCAGATTTTTTTGTAGAAAATACAGATGTTAAGGAATGTACATATGGAATAATGAGTATAAGTGATTCAAAAGATATAAAATTTAGTAATTGTAAATTTTACAATAATAGAGAATTTGATTTAATTAATTTATTATCTTCACAAAATATAAGTTTAGATAGTTGTGAGATATATGAAAATTATACGGATGATTTTGGATATTCAATATTTAAAGTTATATTGTGTAATGAAATATCATTTAAAAATGGAACTATTAAAAATAATAGTAGTGGATATTTATGTAATAACGAAAGTAATATTGATTTTTTTAATTCATATATAGAAGATAATAAGTATTATAATGATAAATTTGAAAATGAGTTTATTTTTAGAGATTATGATGCTGAATTAATTTACTTTAATAATGATCCAAATAGTAAACACAAAATACTCTATATTGAACAAGAAGGCATAAAAATATCTAAAGGTGAAATAGAAAAATATGTTAATAGAGATTTGCCTTCAAAGCCAGATTTATTGGATGATAAACTTATTTATACTTCTCCATTTGGTTTTGAAGCAATAGGAGATATATATTTATATGACATAAATTTAGATAAAGAAAAGATAGTATTAAAATCTTTAGATATGGGAAATAAGCAAAAAACTATAAAAAAAGTTTTTTGGAAAAATAAAGATAGTATATTATTTATTTATGGAAATGCTTTTGGAACTGTTACACAAGGTGGAAATTTATATGAGTATTCTATATTAGATAAAATTTTTAAATTAATATATGAAAATAATAATAATGAAGAAGTATCAGATGTTATATTTACAGAGTCAAGAGATGAATTTTTAATTGAAATAACTAAATATGATGATGAAATGAATAGATATACTAAAGTTTTTAGAAAAATAAATATTATATAAACCAATAATATTATTTGTATAAAGAACACTTTGTATAAATTAAAATTAGAATTAAAGGAACTTGTAGAGTTAAAAAAACATAATAAATTAAAGTGCAAAACAAATTCCAAAAGAGTTTGTTTTGCACTTTTTTATCAAAATCCTTTTACTAAAATCATGAGTTAAAATTTAAAACTATAATTTCCTTATTTTAATTTAACTTCAAAAGTGAAGGGTTCAAAGTGTAATTCATAATTTTCAGAAGAGCCTTCAAAATGTAGTTTTAAATTATCGCCTTTAGGATCTACTTGTTTAAATAAAACTATACCTTCTTCTTTAACTCCAGGCATTATTTCATCGTTAATTTGTTTATAGTTAGCTTGGTAATTTTCACCTTCTTGAATTTGGTTAGTTCCCTGAACTAACTTACTATTAAAAGTATAGAAGTTTATCTTATCTTTAGTATTATTAGTTACAGTTACATAAGCTCTAGTTTCATCTTTAGCTATTTCAACTTTATTAAGTTTTAACACATATCCATTTTGATTTATTTCTTTATTAATATCTATAGTTTTAAGTGCTGGAGCAAATGCTTCTGCATAATTAGCTTTTTCAATTTTGTCAGCAGTTATAACTGGAGCGGTAACTTTACCACCTAAAGCGTTTTCACCTTCAAATTTTTTCTCGATTTTACCGACAATATGTATTATATCTTCATTTTTAACGTCTAATTTTGGGTCATTAATTTTAATTAAAATATTTTTAGATGAAGACTTAGGATCTGCATATGCTTGTAAGTAAGTTCCGTTATCATCTTTTTCAGGTTCAACAAAAATTTTAGCATAAATGTCTATACTTCTTCCTTTGAATTTATCTGGATTGGAGAACATATGTTCAACTTCTTCTTGACTTAATGGTTTTGAATTTGTTTTTGAGCTTGTACTAGTACTACTATTACTATTACCGCCACATCCAACTAACAATCCTATAATAAATGTAAAAATAGCTATTGTTATAAGTTTTTTTAATTTCATTACGATACCTCCTAAATTAGTATTATATGATAATATTATACAGTTTTATATGGTTTTTGTAAAATGAAACTTTATGGAATAATTTCTACAATTTTTTGAAGTCAAAAATTATTTAAATATGATTGTGAAAATTTGCTAGTTAAAATTTTCAAAGTATATTCTAAACCTGCTTATATGAAAGAGTAAAGTTAATTTTATTAACTTTATGTTACTATATAAATATATACATAAGATATATTGAAATTTTATAGAGGTGTTCACTCTATATCTAGTTGAACAATAAAATATACTAAAATTATCGCTTATTTTTTATGAATTTATAAAATAGTATAATTACAATTTGTTATGATATAATAAAAATACATATGTAAAAGGGGGTGTTATATGTGAAAAAAATGCCTATTGGAATAAGTAATTTTAAAGAAATTATTGAAAATAATTATTATTACATAGATAAAACATTATTAATAAAAGAAATATTAGATGACGGCTCAAAAGTTATATTATTAACACGTCCAAGACGTTTTGGTAAAACTATAAATATTAGTATGCTAAAGTATTTCTTTGAAAAATCAGAAGAAGATAAATCATATTTATTTAAAGGTTTGAAAATATTTAGTCAAAATAATGTATATACAAAAAATCAAGGTAAATATCCTGTTATATTTATTACATTAAAGGATATTAAAAATAGTAATTGGGAAATGACTTATAATAAAATTAAAAAGTGTATAGAAGAAGAATACGATAGATTTGCTTTATTGGCTAATAGTGAGTGTTTAACGGAAATTGAAAAAGAAACTTTTAACAAAATTCGTACAGGAATTGCTTCAGAAAGTGATTATGAAAATTCATTGAAATACTTAACAGAGTATTTAGATAAACATTTTGGTGTTGCACCAATTTTGCTTTTAGACGAATATGATGTTCCAATACAAAGCGGTTATACAAATGGATTTTATGACAAAATAATAGAATTTATTCGTAATTGGTTAAGTGGAGCTGTAAAAGATAATAATCACATTAGCTTTTCTATTATGACAGGAATATTGAGAATTGGAAAAGAAAGTATATTTAGTGGAATGAATAATCTTAAAGTTCGCACAATATTAGATAATCAATACAGTGAGTATTTTGGATTTACTGAAGATGAAATAATTGAAATGTTAAAATATTATGGTAGAGAAGAAGAATTAGAAACAGTAAAAGAATGGTATGATGGATACATTTTTGGCAAAACAGAAATATATAATCCTTGGTCTATAATAAATTATATTGACAATAAAGGTTCTGCTCCTCAAGCTTATTGGCTTAATACAAGTAGCAATGATGTAATACATGATGTTATTAAAAATTCAAATATAAATATTCAAAAGAATATTATAAAATTAATGGAAGGATCATCAATTGAAGAAATTATAGATACAAATATAATTTATCTAGATATTTACAAGGATGATAATTATTTATTTAGTCTTTTACTTTTATCTGGATATTTAAAGGCAATGGATACTATTCAAAATGAATTTGGATTTACAGTAGCTAAATTAGCAATTCCTAATAAAGAAATTAAAATTGCATATAGACAAGAGATAATGATACAAATATCAAAAGGTATAAATACTATGGAACAAATAAAAATGGTCAATGCCTTAGTTTCAGGAGATGTTTTTACTTTTGAAAAGATATTTACAAGTTTTCTAATAAAAACTACAAGTTTCCATGATAGTTCAGAAAGTTTTTATCATGGATTGATGTTAGGCATTACTACATTGCTTATAGATAAATATATGATAAAATCAAATAGAGAAAGTGGCTTTGGTAGATTTGATTTAGTATTAATTCCTAGAGAAAAAGAAAAAGTGGCAATAATTATGGAATTTAAAAAAGCAAATACTAAAGAAGAGTTGAGATATAAAGAATTTAAAAATGAAATTAAATAATCTTGTGGATAAATTTGCATATTTTGTAATGATATATAGCTTTCAAAGTACAAAATATTCTCAAAAATTCATATTATAAATAAAAGTCCACCCCCAATAGTGCAAAAAACCCTGGGGATGGACTTTTTTGAAAACTAAGCTATTCCAATATTTCTATAAAAATGTTATAATTTTATAAAAGGCAAAAAAAATAAAAAGCCTTATATTTCAATGGCAAAATGGATTTTTAGAATACCTATAAGGAATTGAAACCTGGTGGAAAAAAAGAAAAACATGCAACTGGAGGAATTTTTAGAATACCTATAAGGAATTGAAACATAGAACGTTCCTCTAAAAGCTATGACACATATTTAATATTTTTAGAATACCTATAAGGAATTGAAACAGAGTATTAGAATTAGTATAGTCAACTATATCCTTCAATTTTTAGAATACCTATAAGGAATTGAAACGAGACAGAGCTTCAAGCTAAGATTCAAGAATTAAAGAATTTTTAGAATACCTATAAGGAATTGAAACTATGATCCATTTAAAAAAGAGAAAAATAAATGCACAAATTTTTAGAATACCTATAAGGAATTGAAACTTTGCAGAAGAACCAGGAGGAGAAGCAGTTATTCCTATTTTTAGAATACCTATAAGGAATTGAAACAATTAGGGCAATTCTCTTTAACTATATGAATTCTTCATTTTTAGAATACCTATAAGGAATTGAAACTTGTTTCCTGTTCTGCATAGCTTGTACCATTTGTAGATTTTTAGAATACCTATAAGGAATTGAAACCACAGGTAAAAGTACTAGGAAAAGAAACAGAGAATAAATTTTTAGAATACCTATAAGGAATTGAAACCGGAAGAGTATAAGCAAGTTTTTAAAATGGTAAAATAGATTTTTAGAATACCTATAAGGAATTGAAACACAATGTTCTTTGAAGATATAGAGCAGTTAGAAAGCTTATTTTTAGAATACCTATAAGGAATTGAAACCTCAACTAACTAACTTACAACTGTATATAATATACATAATTTTTAGAATACCTATAAGGAATTGAAACTAAATAATAAAATAAACAACTACATAATGAATCTAGAATTTTTAGAATACCTATAAGGAATTGAAACAGTAAAAATTAAAAAATAAGGAGTGTATAAAAATGAAAAATTTTTAGAATACCTATAAGGAATTGAAACTAACTATGTAAATGTAAAATATATGTGATTTAGTAAGTATTTTTAGAATACCTATAAGGAATTGAAACTTAAATAAAGGTATTAGATATAATTTTGTAAAAATAATTTTTAGAATACCTATAAGGAATTGAAACTCATTTCTAAGAAAAGCATATCTATAGCATCATTAAATTTTTAGAATACCTATAAGGAATTGAAACTGGCTTTTAATTCACTTAATTCTTTTTCCATATTTTCAATTTTTAGAATACCTATAAGGAATTGAAACAGAGGTGTTTTGTATGAAAAATATAAATACAATATCTGATTTTTAGAATACCTATAAGGAATTGAAACCTCTAGGGAATAAGTATATTAATTTATTCCCTAGAATTTTTAGAATACCTATAAGGAATTGAAACTTTACAACAAATAGGTCAAAAATTTAGAGAAATTGAATTTTTAGAATACCTATAAGGAATTGAAACTATTGCAAAAACTCAAAGTGGTACAAGTAATGCTATTATTTTTAGAATACCTATAAGGAATTGAAACATCATATTAAATAACCTTAAATTGAATTTAAGTAAGTATTTTTAGAATACCTATAAGGAATTGAAACTAACTATCTCATTTTTTGGATACCTCATATTAGGATTGATTTTTAGAATACCTATAAGGAATTGAAACTAAAAAATTAAACAGAAAAGTATTAATATTTAAACCTATTTTTAGAATACCTATAAGGAATTGAAACAAATATAATGATGAAAAATTATATGAGATAAATACTACATTTTTAGAATACCTATAAGGAATTGAAACCCTTTTCCAAATACTATAATATCTTCAAATATTCCTATTTTTAGAATACCTATAAGGAATTGAAACTCCAATTCAACATATGATCCCTATGTATTTCTACCCATTTTTAGAATACCTATAAGGAATTGAAACCAGGACTTAAATGTGAAACAGATGAAATAGTGCATCAATTTTTAGAATACCTATAAGGAATTGAAACCAGAACACGCGGTGTCCTTCCCAATTTTGTTTTAACATTTTTAGAATACCTATAAGGAATTGAAACAATACAAAGTATGCGAAAAAGGAGTAGAGTTACAAAACATTTTTAGAATACCTATAAGGAATTGAAACTAGTACATCCAAGGACTAAAAGTGTAGATAATTTTAAATTTTTAGAATACCTATAAGGAATTGAAACCCAACTGCATAATTTTTAGGTAACGTGTAGCCAAGGGCATTTTTAGAATACCTATAAGGAATTGAAACTTGTTAGTACAATGAAAATTTGTATTAATATTTATAAATTTTTAGAATACCTATAAGGAATTGAAACTATGAAAACGCAGAAGAAAACGCAGAAAACAATAAATTTTTAGAATACCTATAAGGAATTGAAACGGTAGGTGGTATAAATGAATAAGATATTAGTTGTTAAATTTTTAGAATACCTATAAGGAATTGAAACTCTATTTCTTGCAACTGTATAGCTTCTTCATCTATACAATTTTTAGAATACCTATAAGGAATTGAAACAGGATCTCAAACAACTTTTGACGTCTTCATAGCCCAATTTTTAGAATACCTATAAGGAATTGAAACCTAGTTGCCATCCTTCTTTGGCAACTGTAAATACCACCATTTTTAGAATACCTATAAGGAATTGAAACAGAAAAAAGTTAGGTAAAGCTAAAAAATTAATAAAAATTTTTAGAATACCTATAAGGAATTGAAACTAAAACCATTCTTACCATTTCCTCTACCCATTACAATTATTTTTAGAATACCTATAAGGAATTGAAACACATCACGATATTTCAAAGCGAAATTTTGCCATAACCATTTTTAGAATACCTATAAGGAATTGAAACGTTTTTTCTGCTCTTTCCACTAATTTAGTTGCTTTATCATTTTTAGAATACCTATAAGGAATTGAAACTACTTTTTAAGATTTTCTCCAACTAAGACGGAATATCCATTTTTAGAATACCTATAAGGAATTGAAACATTTTTTGAAGTTGTACGCCTTTTGGTGTTACTTTTAAATTTTTAGAATACCTATAAGGAATTGAAACCCTATTTTCCCTTCTCCTACTGCATAACGTAAACCAATTTTTAGAATACCTATAAGGAATTGAAACCTACCTCCAAAAATTGATAAAACTATCTTTCTATTTATTTTTAGAATACCTATAAGGAATTGAAACCTGATTACATAATTTATAAGTAACGTATAGCCAAGAATTTTTAGAATACCTATAAGGAATTGAAACTAATTGTTATGTAAATAACATAATAAATTTTTAAAGATTTTTAGAATACCTATAAGGAATTGAAACTTCTTTGAGCAATTTGTTTGTCTGTAAACAAACTACCTATTTTTAGAATACCTATAAGGAATTGAAACAAAGCTATGAATGGAGTGTCATTCGGAAAAGTTAGAATTTTTAGAATACCTATAAGGAATTGAAACTTTTGTATATGAAACAAGAATCAATGAAGAATGGGATTTTTAGAATACCTATAAGGAATTGAAACTCTGTATTAAATAATACCTTTACATTTGTATTATTAAATTTTTAGAATACCTATAAGGAATTGAAACCAATTATATTTTCATAATATTGTAAACATTTTGCTGTATTTTTAGAATACCTATAAGGAATTGAAACTAAAATTAACAACATCTTGCCAGACTAAATTTTCTATATTTTTAGAATACCTATAAGGAATTGAAACTCAAGTGGCTTTAACAATATATCTGGTTCCTTTCCAAATTTTTAGAATACCTATAAGGAATTGAAACTTTAAAAAAATGGACAGATTTAAAAGGTAATATAGTACATTTTTAGAATACCTATAAGGAATTGAAACCTTTAGTAGTTCCTGCAATTTGGGGCAATTGTGTAGTATTTTTAGAATACCTATAAGGAATTGAAACAACATAAGTCCTACAGTTCTAACAGGAAGTTTCTTTTATTTTTAGAATACCTATAAGGAATTGAAACTCAATTACATCTATTTTATATTCATTTTTTTTTATATCATTTTTAGAATACCTATAAGGAATTGAAACATAAAAGTATAGACCTTGAACTTTTAGATGAAACAATATTTTTAGAATACCTATAAGGAATTGAAACTTTTGTCTGATGTAAAAATTAGGTATAATGTTACTAATTTTTAGAATACCTATAAGGAATTGAAACTTGAACATTGTATGTTATATGAGATTGTAATATACATTTTTAGAATACCTATAAGGAATTGAAACGTTCCCTATCTTTTGAATGACATTAGTTATGTAATTATTTTTAGAATACCTATAAGGAATTGAAACTATCTCTATCGTCAAGTTGATATTTTACATACTCTAAAATTTTTAGAATACCTATAAGGAATTGAAACTTTTCTAGGGAATGTTTTAAGTTCCCTAGAATAGTTTATTTTTAGAATACCTATAAGGAATTGAAACTAATAACTCCTAGAAAAGATACAGTTGTAAATTCAGCATTTTTAGAATACCTATAAGGAATTGAAACCTTCATTTTGAATAATAGTTGCTAAGTTATCGTTTATAATTTTTAGAATACCTATAAGGAATTGAAACTTGTAAAGGTAGAAGGCAAAGCTAAAAAGGAACAAATATTTTTAGAATACCTATAAGGAATTGAAACTACGTACAAGCTAAACTATATGAAAACGCAGAAGAAAAATTTTTAGAATACCTATAAGGAATTGAAACAGGGGTGTATTTATAAATGAAAAATATAAAAGAAATAAAAATTTTTAGAATACCTATAAGGAATTGAAACTATTCCCTAAGAATTTCACTAACAAAACAACTATTGTATTTTTAGAATACCTATAAGGAATTGAAACAGAGTAAATAATAGACAAAATGTTATAGAAACTAAGAATTTTTAGAATACCTATAAGGAATTGAAACACAGGTAGGTTGGATGCTGAACGGTTGAAAAGTCCATAATTTTTAGAATACCTATAAGGAATTGAAACGAAGTCGAAAAATCTTCACTAAACAAAACTTCAAGAAAATTTTTAGAATACCTATAAGGAATTGAAACAAGCTTTAACATCTGCTGACAATTATATAATAACATAATTTTTAGAATACCTATAAGGAATTGAAACGTAGTAGAAGGTTGGAAGTATATTTTAATTCATAATAATTTTTAGAATACCTATAAGGAATTGAAACATTCATAATAAAGATTTAGTGAAATATCAAAATGATAATTTTTAGAATACCTATAAGGAATTGAAACTATTTATAACACTTATAGTATTAAGGTTGAAAATTCTAATTTTTAGAATACCTATAAGGAATTGAAACAAATGACTTGAACTGGCACAACTTAATATAACAGTTAAATTTTTAGAATACCTATAAGGAATTGAAACATAATTATTTATATAGGCTCAAAGGCTCAATTATTTTATTTTTAGAATACCTATAAGGAATTGAAACAAAGAAATTCAAATTCTCCAAAGTTTTCCTGTAATAAATTTTTAGAATACCTATAAGGAATTGAAACAACAAAATACAGCTTAAAAATATATAAAGGAAGTATATTTTTAGAATACCTATAAGGAATTGAAACTAAAATTCTACTAATAGATGTAGCAAATAAAAGTAGTATTTTTAGAATACCTATAAGGAATTGAAACTTTTCAGGAAGCGGTACAAGTGAAATGGAATATACATTATTTTTAGAATACCTATAAGGAATTGAAACTAAAATAAATATATTAAAATTAAAATAAAGAGGTGAAAATTTTTAGAATACCTATAAGGAATTGAAACCTATGTATTAACGTGTCTTAAAATGCTTCTACGTGATTTTTAGAATACCTATAAGGAATTGAAACTTTTCCGAAAACGTTCCATGGTCACCCAGTTCATTTTATTTTTAGAATACCTATAAGGAATTGAAACTAAGAAATGGTGGGTATGGGTAATAGCTGTATTTGCATTTTTAGAATACCTATAAGGAATTGAAACCTATTACAGAAGCTACTTGACCATCAACTAATTGTGAATTTTTAGAATACCTATAAGGAATTGAAACTAAGAAATGGTGGGTATGGGTAATAGCTGTATTTGCATTTTTAGAATACCTATAAGGAATTGAAACACTGTTCTAGGTGTTGTTACCTTATCGATATTTTTAATTTTTAGAATACCTATAAGGAATTGAAACATTAACTGGGAAGCAAAAAAGATACTGGAAGAAAACATATTTTTAGAATACCTATAAGGAATTGAAACTGTGAAAAATAGACAACCAGTACCTATGTTAGGAGAGATTTTTAGAATACCTATAAGGAATTGAAACTATAAATAAAGTTACTCAAAAGGTTTTAAATTATTGATTTTTAGAATACCTATAAGGAATTGAAACGAAGAATGGGTATCTAAACTAGAAAGAATAAAAGTAGATTTTTAGAATACCTATAAGGAATTGAAACTGGGTAAAAAATATAAAGTAACAGGATATGAAGGTACTGGAAATTTTTAGAATACCTATAAGGAATTGAAACTATTTAAATAATGCTTTGGGAGATACATTTAGTTCTTATTTTTAGAATACCTATAAGGAATTGAAACCGAGCATTTGTTTCATACATCCCTACCATAGAGGTACATTTTTAGAATACCTATAAGGAATTGAAACACCTGATAACATCTGCTTTCACTTAAATAAGTCTGTTATTTTTAGAATACCTATAAGGAATTGAAACACATCTTCTTTAGGAGCATTAACTGGGTAAATTATCACATTTTTAGAATACCTATAAGGAATTGAAACGTGTTAAGCTTTTCTAATTTTTTTTGTTCTTTATCTTCATTTTTAGAATACCTATAAGGAATTGAAACGGGAACAGAACCTGTTCTAATAAAAATATATGACTAATTTTTAGAATACCTATAAGGAATTGAAACCCAGCAACACTAAAGCAAAAGGGTTCGGAAATGTTTGATTTTTAGAATACCTATAAGGAATTGAAACTTATAAAACTCTTTACAAGGTAATTCTTCGTCTAGGATTTTTAGAATACCTATAAGGAATTGAAACGGATCTACTGTAGTTGATTTAGGTAACAATTTAGCTACATTTTTAGAATACCTATAAGGAATTGAAACCCACTATAACCATTTCGTGTAAATTCCTTAAGCTCAAAATTTTTAGAATACCTATAAGGAATTGAAACTAAATGTGAATAATACAAAATCTAAATAAATAAAATATATTTTTAGAATACCTATAAGGAATTGAAACATTGCTTTCTTCTTTGATTCGTACTGGTCTTTAAATTTTTAGAATACCTATAAGGAATTGAAACCAATGTAGAAGAGCTTGCACTAATCAAAAGAAAAATAATTTTTAGAATACCTATAAGGAATTGAAACATACTCTATCTGCTTCTGTAAAATGTTTTCCACCATATTTTTAGAATACCTATAAGGAATTGAAACCAGTTGAATACAGACTTGGCTATGGGTATATTGGAATTTTTAGAATACCTATAAGGAATTGAAACTTCTTTATAAATTCATTATGAATATCTTCTATAAATTCATTTTTAGAATACCTATAAGGAATTGAAACTCATATGTTAACATTTGTATTGTTAATCCAGGCGTTAATTTTTAGAATACCTATAAGGAATTGAAACAAAGGGTCATAATCAAATTCTTTTAACATCTGTTTAGATTTTTAGAATACCTATAAGGAATTGAAACGTTTGTGCAATTGCATCACCATATTTTTTTTCTGCAAATTTTTAGAATACCTATAAGGAATTGAAACCTTACTCTAACATATCCATATTCGTTTTTGTCAATTGATTTTTAGAATACCTATAAGGAATTGAAACCTTTGTTGAAAATGTGGCAATGAAATTGTTTTAATCAATTTTTAGAATACCTATAAGGAATTGAAACTGGAGGTGTACTATGAATGAAGAATTAATTAATCATCATTTTTAGAATACCTATAAGGAATTGAAACAAAGTAGAGTTGGAGGTAAAGCTCCAGTATATACAATATTTTTAGAATACCTATAAGGAATTGAAACATTAGACTTCTTAGTTCACTCATTGCTCTACTTTGAGCATTTTTAGAATACCTATAAGGAATTGAAACCTATATAAAAATATGCTACTAAAGTTCTAAATACCCATTTTTAGAATACCTATAAGGAATTGAAACTACTTCTAAACGTAGTGATACCAGTAGTAATTACTGCTTAGAAAAATAAAAATGAGATACTATACATAAATGAGTGATGTTATGTATGATTTAAGTTTAAATGATAAAAAAATAACTTTCAATAACTTAGAGAAAAAAATATATTATAAATGTCAAGTTAAGAATAAAACTTTTTGATCATTTAAGAATGTATCTTTTTACTCATGCTATTGTTTAAAATGAGCTTTTAAGCGATATGATTTACTATTAATAGAAACAACATTAGCATTGTATTAAGATAGCATTTGTAATGACTGGATCATAGAAAACATCCTCCCAAGCATTAAAATTTACATTAGTTGTTAATATTGTACTCTTTTTTTCATATCGAATGTCAATAAGTTGAAAAAACAACTTAGAATCTTCCTTTATTTTCAATGAGTTTAGCTTTATAATGAATTTAAGAAATTGTCATTTAATAAAAATTTATAAGCTTTTAAATTACTGTATTTCATAAATGTATAATAATCAAAATTTAAATTTCCCATGGGTAACTTTAAGTATTAAAAAATAATTTTTAAATAAAATGTTTTTATTTCACATTTTTAAAGGATTTATATAAATTTATGAAGAATATTACAATAAGTATAATTTTTGTTGGAGTAATTAAAATTAAGGGAGTGTAATTATTATGAGGGCTTATGTGAATTTTAAATTAAAAAAACCATTAAAACTTCCAATACAATATAATCATATATTGCAAGCAGTACTTTTAAATTCTCTAAATGATGAGAAATACAAAAAATTTATACATGATAAAGGATATGAATATGAAAAAAGAAATTATAAAATGTATACCTTTTCTAAATTATATGGAAAATTTAAATTAGATAAAGAAAATAAAACTATAACTTATTATGAAAATGGAAATTTTTTAGTATCATCTTATGATAATATTTTTTTAAGTTACATTATAAATAATATAATGTTGGAAGGTAAAATTAACATTGCTGGAAATGACATAGAAATAGAAAATATAGAAACTAAATTTATTAAAATTAATAAAAATAAAATGAAAGTATATACAAAATCACCTATAACAGTTTATAGCACTATAAAAATAAATGGAAAAAACAAAACTTATTATTATAGCCCATATGAAGAAGAATTTAGTGAATTAATAAGAAAAAATTTATTGAAAAAGTATCAAGCTTTTCATGGAAAGAAACCTAATAATGATAAATTCGACATAAAAATTTTAAATAAAAATAAGCTTAAAGAAAATATTGTTATATATAAAGGATTAGTTATAAAAGCATGGAGTGGAGAATTTTTATTAGAAGGTTCTGAAGAATTAATTGATGTGGCTTATAATGCAGGTGTGGGATCTAAAAACTCTCAAGGTTTTGGATGCTTAGAGGAGAAAAATGCGAAATAAAAAGGTTACATAAATATAGTATACTTTTTTAAGTAAAAAAAATAATACATTTTGTAAAAATAAAAGTATTTATACTTTTATAATATTTAAATAAACATAAAAACTTGAAGGGAGGGAAAAATGTGCAGGAAGCTATAATTCAAATAGGGCATAAGATTTTAGAAAAAGAAGGTTTTTTGGAAAACTTAGTTCAAAAACTAGAGCCTACAAGAAAAAACAAGCAATTACATGTGCTAAAATTCAATTTTTCCACAACAAATTTAAGCTTATCTATAGATGTTAATGAAGAAATGGATGAAAAAACTGCCAGTAAATATTTATATGTAGGTTCAGCAGCAGGAGCAGCTTCAGACCAATGGTATGTGTCAGCTACTAACAATTTATATCATATAACAGAAACTATGCCTAATTTATTAAAATTAGATCTAGGGGAAGAACTAAATAATAAAATAAAGTTTATTGTAGAGAATTATTTTGTAGATTTAAGTAAAGAATTTAAAAGTAATAAGAATAGGTATATATTGAATTTTGAAATTTTAGGCATAAAAGAAAATCCTAAAAATATATTTGAAGAAATATTTAATGAAGAAAATGATAAAGGTACAAAAAATGTATATAAAGCTATAAAAGATACTTTAAAGAAAAAATTTTTATCACTATTTGAAACATATATTAAAGATGAAAAAAATTTAAGTTTTAATGATATAGGTTTATATACTATATTTATTGATGGTAAACCTATATGTGATTATGAACAATATAAAGAGGTTGTTCTAAGAGATAAACAAAGTGTAAAAAGTTTAAAAGGTAATGGAATATGTTCTTTATGTAGCATAGAAAAAGATTTAACGTCAGATATAAAAACAGATATAAAATTTTATACAACAAATCAGCTAATATTTGCTAGTGGATTAGAGAAAAGCAATTATAAACACAATATGTTATTATGCCAAGATTGTCTAAATAAATTACTAATTGGAGAAAAATATATAAAAAATAATCTTAACACTTATCTTACAGGATTCACTGTTTATTTAATACCACACTTTATATTTGGAGAAAACTTAAATAAAGAAGAAATGGATTTAGTATGTGAAAAAATAAAGAAATCCTTTAATACTGTAAAAAATTACAAAGATATAGAGGAACTAAGATATGAAATAGAAAACTCTTTAGATTTTAAGAATGCCTATGAAAATAGTTATTTTCTAATTAACTTTATATTTTATAAGAATGTACAAAAAGCCACTAAGATTCAAAAATTTATAAAGGATGTTAATCCATCTATATTTGAAAGCATAGGACAAGCATTGTTAAAATCTAATAAATCCTATGTAAATATATTTGAAGGGGATTATAAAAGAAGAATTACTTTAGGTACAGCTTATTACTTAACAGCTATAAGATTAAAAAGTGGAGAAGCTATGGAGTACAGAAATCTTCTTACACTTTATGAAAGAATATTAACTAAAGGAAGTATAAAAAGAGAAAGTATTATTTCTAATATACTGAAAGTTTGCAAAATTCAATTTTTTGAAGAAGCAAGTTTTAATGTTTCTACTGGAAATATGAAAGATAGCATAATCTATGGAAATATGTATATAAGATTTTTAGAAGAATTAGGTTGTTTAAGAAGGGAAGTAAGTATGTTGAATGTGGAAAAACTTTTATTAGAAGATAAAATGAAAGATTATATAAAAGAAATGAACTATGGAGAACAGGAAACTTCATTATTTTTACTTGGATATTTAGTAGGAGAAGTAGGAAATTCCCAAAGGAAGGGAAGCTTAGAAGGTAAAAAGCCTATATTAAATAAGTTGAATTTTGGAGGCATGGATAAAAGTAAAATAATAAGGTTAACAGGTGAAGTGTTTAATAAATTAAGACAGGAAAAAATACTAAAATTTAATGAAAAAAACTTTGGTCAATGTAAAGAACTTTTGGATAAAAATATAAACAACTGGACTTTAAGCAAACAAGAAAATTTATTTTATATTCTATCTGGCTATGGATATGCCACAAATAAATTTGTATTAAATAAAAAGGATGGAGGAGAAGAGGATGAACAATAGTGAAATATTATTTTTATATGATGCAAAGCTAACAAATCCTAATGGAGATCCTGATGAAGAAAATAGACCAAGAATGGATTATGAAAGAGATATAAATTTAGTATCGGATTTAAGAATTAAAAGATATATAAGAGATTATTTATTAGATAGGGGATTAAGTATATTTGTTCAAAAGATAGATGGTAAATCTGTTACTGCAGAGGGAAGAATAAAGGCTTTAAAAAGCAGTGATTTAGATACTATTTTAGATGAACTTATAGATATAAGAATGTTTGGAGCTACTATACCAATTAAGAAAGAAAATAAAAGTATTATAGGACCTATACAATTTAACTGGGGATATTCTTTAAATAAGGTAGAATTATTAGAATCTAGTATAACCTCTCATTTTTCATCAGATAGTAAAAAAGGACAAGGTGCTATAGGAAAGGATTATAGAGTTAAATATTCTTTTATAGCTTTTTTCGGAGTTTTAAGTGGAAAAAGAGCAAAAATTACAAAATTGAAGGAAGAAGATATTAAATTATTTGATAAAGCTATGAAATATGCCATACCAGCTCAAGCTACAAGAAGTAAAATAGGACAATATCCAAGGTTATATTTAAGAGTTGAATATAATGACGATGAAACCATATTAGGAGATATGAGAGATTATATAAATATAAATCAAGAGGCAGAAAATTTAAGAGAAATAAAAGAGTTAAAGCTAGATATAACAGAGCTTATAGCACATTTAAATGAAAATTCAAAGAGAATAAAAGCAATACATTATTATTATGATAGTAAATTAAAATTAATATTAAATGAAAAAGAGGAAAGCTTTGAAAATGCCTTTAAAGATTTTACAATGATAGAAGTAGAGTAAGGTGATAAAAATGGATATAATCATATTTGATATGGTAGGTAAATTTGCTCATTTTAGAAAATATTATACCAATTCCTCTTCTTTAAGCTATTCTGTACCACCTAGAACATCAATAATAGGTACTATAGCAGCTATATTAGGTTATGAAAGGGATAGCTATTATGAAAAATTAAATAGAGAAAATTTTAATGTTGCTTTAAGAAAAATAAGTAAAAACAGAAGATTAATGCAAACTTTAAACTATATGAAAATGACCACAGCAAGTCATATTACAGAGCCTAAAGAGCATACACAAATACCCTTTGAAATTATAACAGAAGATTCTAATGTAATATACAGAATTTACGTAAGCCATAAAGATAAAAAAATAATGGATGAAATAGAAAGAAGATTAATAGAAAAAAAATATTATTATTCACCTTATATGGGAGCTGCTCCATTTTCCTGTAATTTAAAATTCATTGATAGAGTAAACGGACAAGTATCTCAGGAAGAAGAAATAAGTATAAGTTCTATAATAAAAAGTGATTATATATGTGAAAAGGGAATAAATTTTTTTCAAAATGATTTTTCATTATTAAGGGAGAGAATGCCTTCAGATTTTAATAAAAATAGAGAAATAAAATCAGTAGATTCCTATATTTTTGATGATAGTGGCAAAGATATACAGGTGAAATTAAACATTAAAGCATTGAATATAGAATATAAGGAAAATAATAATATATGTAATGAAAGTATAGTGTTTATGTAGTATATATAATATTTAAGTAATATAAAAATTAGAAAAATCAAATGTTATTGAGCAAAAGTATAGTGAAACTTTTCATAATATTATGTGATTAAGAGGTGAAGCTATGGAATTTTATTCACATCCAAATAAATTTTTAATAGATCATTTAAAAGAAGTTAATGAATATATGAAAGATAGCCTTTCCTTAAATTATGGAGAGGAAAGTAAAATTATAGCTTTTTCTCATGATTTTGGTAAATACACAACTTATTTTCAAAAGTATTTATTTGAAGAAAAATATAAAGATAGCTTATTATCCAATCATGGATTTATATCAGCTATTTTTGGAGC
Source organism: Clostridium acetireducens DSM 10703 (assembly GCF_001758365.1). GTDB lineage: Bacteria > Bacillota > Clostridia > Clostridiales > Clostridiaceae > Clostridium_C > Clostridium_C acetireducens. Next base: position 12,877 of record NZ_LZFO01000031.1, on the reverse strand, counting down.
TTATATAGCACTAGATAAATTTGGGGAAGACAGCATTCTTCCCCTTATAGTTTATAGCAGTATATTACATCATCATGGCAGTTTAAAAAATATAGAATTAAATTTACCAAAAACCATGAGAGGAATAAAAAGCACAGATAGTTCTTATTTAATAGACAAAATAGAAATAGGAGAAAAGCAGATAGAAAATATAAGAAAAAATAAGACAGATATATCAAAGGATTATGAAAGCATAGGTTATGATAAATATTTTAATAGTTTTATAAATGATATAAATATAGAAAAAATACTTTGTAAATTAAAAAGAATGGAAATGATGATAAAAAGAAAGTATAAATCCTCAGAATTATATTTTAGTCATCAATTACAATATTCAGCCTTAATTGCTAGTGATAAAATAAGTGCAGCTAATATAAAATTACCATCTTTAAAATATGTGAATTATGAGGAAATGGATAAAGTAAGAAGATATAAAATAGGAGAAAGCAAAAGTGAAATAAATAAAATAAGAACAGACATTTTTAATATAGTACAAGATGAAATTAAAAAAAGTTATAGGGAACATAAAATATTTTCTATAACAGCTCCTACAGGTACAGGAAAAACCTATAGCGGATTTTTTGCTGCATTAAAATTAAGAGAATTATTAAAAGACAATAGAAGAATAATATACGCACTACCTTTTACATCTATTATTAACCAAAATTTTGATGTTTTATATGATTTATTTTGTAATGTAAAAGATTTTGAAAATAAAAGTAGTGATTATATTATAAAACATCATAGCATGGCAGATGTGGAATACAATAGTGAAAAAGAAAATTATAAATCCATGGAAGCAGAGCTACTTTTAGAAAACTGGGATAGTCCCATTGTAATAACTACTTTTGTACAACTTTTGCAAACTCTTATAGGAAATAAAAACAGAATGCTTAAAAAGTTTAATGCATTAAAAAATTCTATTATATTATTAGATGAAGTACAAGCTATAGATATTAAATATTATGAATTAGTAGATTATATATTAAAAGAAGCTAGCAAATATTTGGATTGTAGAATTATTATGATGACAGCTACAAAACCAATATTATTACAGGATTCAAAGGAACTTTTAAAACATAATGAGGATTATTTTAAATTATTTAATAGAACAAAAATAATACCTAAAATAAATAAAGTTACTGTAGAGGATTTTATTGAAGAATTTTTACAACACATAGAGTATAAATCCTATTTAATAATATGTAATACTATAGATCAATCTATTAAAATTTATAATTCACTAAAAAATATAGATAGGGAAGTATATTATTTATCAACAAACCTAATACCTCTTCACAGAAAGAGGGTAATAGATAGTATAAATGAAAAATTAAACAAAGGAGAAAAACCTATATTAGTATCTACTCAAGTAGTTGAAGCAGGAGTAGATTTTGATTTTAATGTAGTTATAAGGGATATAGCCCCTATATCCAGCATAATACAATCAGCAGGTAGATGTAATAGACATAACAAAAGCAAAGGAGATGGACAAGTATATATTTATTCCATGGTAGATAATAGTTCTAATTATTATGGAAGATATGTATATGGTACAAGCAATATAAATATATCAAAGGACATTCTTCAGCACAGTCAATGTATAGAAGAAAAAGAATATTTAGATTTAATAAATAAGTATTTTAAAGAAATAAATGAAAATATAAATAAAGATATTTCAGAAAAACTAATAGAATCTATAGAAAATCTTTATTTTAGCAAACAAAATGAAAAATATACATTAAGTAAATTTTCTTTAATAGAGAATAATCCTAATTATATGGAAGTTTTTATCAGGATAGATGATAAGGCTGAAAGGGTATATGAGAAGTTAATGGGAGTTTTAAAGGAAAAGGATGAGAACATTAAAAGAGAAGGTTTTATAAAAATAAAAAATAAAATAAGAGATTATACATTATCTATACCTATGAAATATAAAAGTAAATTTAATATAGATGAATATACAAGAATAGTTAGCTTGCCTATGGAGGGCTGTGAAAATTATTATGACATAAATACAGGTTTTATAAGAGAAGACAAGGAAGATTACTTTATATTTTAAAATTTATATAAAGGAGATTTTAAAATGTCCATAGAAGTAAATGGAACTTTAGTATGGTTTTATAATATATGCAAAAGAGAAGTTTGGCTTATGAGTAGAAATATAGTACCAGATCAACATAATGAAAACATAGAAATAGGTAGGTTTATACATGAATATAGCTATAAAAGAAAGGAAAAAGAAATTTCCTTTGGTAATGTAAAGTTTGATGTAATGTTCAAATCTAAGGAAAAATTAGTTATAGGTGAAACTAAAAAATCATCTAAATATAAAGAAGCCTCAAAATGGCAATTAATTTTTTATTTAAAAGTATTAAAAGAAGCAGGCATAAATGCAGATGGAGTACTTTTATATCCAGAAGAGAAAAAAAGAGAAGAAGTTATTTTAAATGATGAAAATATAAAAAAACTAGAAGAAATCATAAAAGACATAAAGAAAATTTGCAATAAGGAATCCCCAGAACCAGTTAAAAAAATAGGCTTTTGCAAAAACTGTGCTTATAAAGAGTATTGTTATGCTTAAATTATAGGGAGGGGATAAAGTGAAGAAGGATATTTATATTTTTAATGATGGTGAACTTAAAAGAAAAGATAACACAGTATTTTTTGTTACTGGAGGCAAGAAAAAATATCTTCCCGTAGAAGAATTAGATAATATATGGATTTTTGGAGAAGTAGATTTAAATAAAAGATTTTTAGAATATGCATCTCAAAAGGAAATATGTATACATTTTTTTAATTACTATGAATATTATGTAGGAACATTTTATCCAAGAGAGCATTTAAATTCTGGATATGTTATTTTAAAGCAATCAGAAAAATATTTAAATTATGAAACAAGAATAGATATAGCAAAGTCAATAATAACTACAGCTATAAAAAATATATTAGTAGTTTTAAAGTATTATAGAAAAAAGGGATGTGCCTTAGATGAAGCTATAGATAGCATAAATAAAAAATTAGAGATTATGTATGATGTAGATAATATACAAGAACTCATGGCATTTGAAGGAAATATAAGGGAAGAATATTATAAATGTTTTAATTTAATATTGAATAATAAGGATTTTCATTTTGAAAAAAGGAGCAAAAGACCACCTTTAGATAAAATAAATGCATTAATAAGCTTTGGCAATTCTATAATGTATACCACAGTATTAAGTGAAATTTATGAAACACAGCTTGATCCACGTATAGGTTATTTACATTCTACTAATAATAGAAGATTTACACTTAATTTAGATATAGCAGAAATATTTAAACCTATAATAGTAGATAGAGTAATATTTTCTTTAATTAATAAAAAGATGCTAACAAAGGATGATTTTCAAAAAGAAATGAGAGGAATAATTTTAAATGAAAAAGGGAAAAGGAAGTTTATAGAAGAATATAATGAAAAATTAAGCACCACCATTAAACATAAGGATTTAAACACAAGAGTAAGTTATAAAAGACTTATAAGATTAGAAATTTATAAATTACAAAAATATATAACAGAAAATGAAGAATACAAAGGTTTTGTAGCTAAATGGTAATTTTATAAAAAAGGTGATAAAATGTTTGTAATATTAGTATATGATTTTGAACAAAAAAGAGTAGGAAGAGCTTTAAAGACCTGTAGAAAATACTTAACATGGGTACAAAATTCAGTATTTGAAGGAGAAATAGGAGAAGCAAACTTAAAAAAGTTAAAGATGGAATTAAATAAACTTATGGATAAGTCTACAGATTCTGTAATAATATATAGTTTTCAAAGCACAAAATATTCTAAAAGAGAAGTACTTGGTGTATCAAAAAATTCTCAAGAATTCATATTATAAATAAAAGTCCACCCCCAATAGTGCAAAAAACTCTGGGGATGGACTTTTTTATAAATTAAGCTATTCCAATGTTTCTATAAAAATGTTATAATTTTTATAGAAAGTAAAAAAATAAAAAGCTTTATATTTCAATGGCAAAATGGATTTTTAGAATACCTATAAGGAATTGAAACATTATAACTGGGTATGGATTTAATAAGCTAGTTTCATTTTTAGAATACCTATAAGGAATTGAAACATATAAATGCTAAGTGCCTTAAAGAAGGAATTATAGGATTTTTAGAATACCTATAAGGAATTGAAACTACTCTTCCGTAAAGCTTTCTAACTGCTCTATATCTTATTTTTAGAATACCTATAAGGAATTGAAACAAAGCTACTCAATATGAAAATTCAGTAGGAGAAGTTATTTTTAGAATACCTATAAGGAATTGAAACGGAGAAAAGACAGAGGTAGTAGAAAAAAGAGTATTTGATTTTTAGAATACCTATAAGGAATTGAAACTGTATTTCTTTTTTATTACCTTCTCTAAGTTGTATTAATTTTTAGAATACCTATAAGGAATTGAAACACTGTTCCAGGTCCATTCCATTCAGATAAAGGATACATTTTTAGAATACCTATAAGGAATTGAAACGCAAATTAGTTATAAACTTCTTCATCTGTTCTGTCTATTTTTAGAATACCTATAAGGAATTGAAACAATGGTATTGCTTATGATGATGATAAACAAGTGACAATTTTTAGAATACCTATAAGGAATTGAAACTAGTTGGGAGAGTGATATAATGCCTAACTTATTTCCATTTTTAGAATACCTATAAGGAATTGAAACGTTAGATACACGTTTGAAACAGATTCTTTTTCTGCATATTTTTAGAATACCTATAAGGAATTGAAACGTTAAATCTTTTAATTGATTAAACAATTCATTATCTTATTTTTAGAATACCTATAAGGAATTGAAACTTATATTGTTTGCTATCTATAAAATAGGTTCTGTTAATTTTTAGAATACCTATAAGGAATTGAAACAATGTAGGTATGGATTGTCATAATTTTTATCCTATTGATTTTTAGAATACCTATAAGGAATTGAAACTTTTTTCTATCTGTATAACCACCTCCGTTGATAGATAATTTTTAGAATACCTATAAGGAATTGAAACTGAAAATGGTGGTATTTTAAAAACCCCATTAACCTTTAATTTTTAGAATACCTATAAGGAATTGAAACTATTGATTTATTATATTTTTCCAATAATATCTAGGAAAATTTTTAGAATACCTATAAGGAATTGAAACAAATTACTAAATCAAAGGATATAGAAGATATAAAAATTTTTAGAATACCTATAAGGAATTGAAACGAATTATAATTGTCTTCTAGTTCTAGCATCTCTTCATTTTTAGAATACCTATAAGGAATTGAAACGTTTAATATCTAGCTTATGTCCATCTCTACCATGTACACCTATTTTTAGAATACCTATAAGGAATTGAAACTGGAAATGAATGTAATTTGGTATTATGCCAAGGCGGATTTTTAGAATACCTATAAGGAATTGAAACTATCTCCTTCAGCACCTATTTCTCTTGGTTTTTGATTGCATTTTTAGAATACCTATAAGGAATTGAAACCAAGAACTAAAAGAAAATAGCTATAGGATAGTAGGAGAATTTTTAGAATACCTATAAGGAATTGAAACTTCTTCAATTCCTTCTAAAATATTCTTATTACTTTGATAATTTTTAGAATACCTATAAGGAATTGAAACGAGTTGAAATTTTCCTCTAATTCTAACATCTTTTCAAAAATTTTTAGAATACCTATAAGGAATTGAAACTATTTAATTCTCCTATTGCCCCCCAAGACATTCCGTATTTTTAGAATACCTATAAGGAATTGAAACTTTTTTTCTCTTTCCAAACTATGTCTTATGTTCGTTCTATTTTTAGAATACCTATAAGGAATTGAAACACAACGATAAAAGGGAGAAAAAAAAGAACTTCCTAATTTTTAGAATACCTATAAGGAATTGAAACATATATATAATGCAATAAGTCAAGCTAAAGCGGATATTTTTAGAATACCTATAAGGAATTGAAACGGGAAAACGCTACAACAATTAGAGTGGGCAAATAAAGTATTTTTAGAATACCTATAAGGAATTGAAACCTATAAAGTATTCTGCAAATACACATACCTCGGTATCCATTTTTAGAATACCTATAAGGAATTGAAACACTCTACTTTGTAATGCCATTTGTGCATAAGTATCGTATTTTTAGAATACCTATAAGGAATTGAAACTTTATTGAAATTATATCTTTATGATGAAGATATTTAATTTTTAGAATACCTATAAGGAATTGAAACTAAGCTAATGTAAATAAATACAAAATATAAAATTACTTATTTTTAGAATACCTATAAGGAATTGAAACATACAAAACCATCACTTTTGCCATCTGACATATTAGACATTTTTAGAATACCTATAAGGAATTGAAACTTTGTTGAGTTTGTATCATCCTCAACAAATTTTTTCAATTTTTAGAATACCTATAAGGAATTGAAACACTATTTTTTAAAATAGCTTGAGCGTTACCAAAAGCATTTTTAGAATACCTATAAGGAATTGAAACTTTTTTATTGCATATTCTTTTATTTTTTTGTTTTTCTATTTTTAGAATACCTATAAGGAATTGAAACGTGGGAAAATTAGAAATGAAATCATAGGAAGTTTCGAATTTTTAGAATACCTATAAGGAATTGAAACTATTTTGAAGCTGCACCATGAATCTTTGAATTAAAAAATTTTTAGAATACCTATAAGGAATTGAAACGTTTTTCTCTATCTACTTCAAATCCAACTGCTTCAATTTTTAGAATACCTATAAGGAATTGAAACTCCTTATTCTTAACCAGAACAATTATAGAATATATGAATTTTTAGAATACCTATAAGGAATTGAAACTAAAATACTATGGGTATGATATACAAATGGCTATATATGATTTTTAGAATACCTATAAGGAATTGAAACACATACAATGATGATTATGATTTAATAGGATATAAATATTTTTAGAATACCTATAAGGAATTGAAACACGTTTGTAAGGTCTTTTAATTGTGGTAGCAATGTAAATTTTTAGAATACCTATAAGGAATTGAAACTTTATAAACCACTAACACTAAACATATATACATAAATTTTTAGAATACCTATAAGGAATTGAAACCCTAATTCTGAATGATATTGTTCACCAAAAATAACTCATTTTTAGAATACCTATAAGGAATTGAAACTTCCACCTTGTATATACTTCCCACAAATATATACATATTTTTAGAATACCTATAAGGAATTGAAACATTCTAAAGCCGTAGGATGATGGTCAAGTAGTGTGAATATTTTTAGAATACCTATAAGGAATTGAAACATATTGATGCTATCTAATAAATTTAATTTTATTATTGATTTTTAGAATACCTATAAGGAATTGAAACAAATTACCCTTCATGTTAAAAATCAGTTTTCAACTTATTTTTAGAATACCTATAAGGAATTGAAACGAGCTATGAAAATTTACTATAGTTTTACAATTATCAATTTTTAGAATACCTATAAGGAATTGAAACAATTGTTTTTTTCCATTTTTGTATTCCTCCTAATTTATTTTTAGAATACCTATAAGGAATTGAAACTAAATATACACACGGTGGTGAACTGTGGAAAAAAGCATTTTTAGAATACCTATAAGGAATTGAAACTTAATTTCATAATTAATAGAATTATAAAAATTATTTTATTTTTAGAATACCTATAAGGAATTGAAACTAGTACATAATAGAACATACATTTGTATAACTGCTAATTTTTAGAATACCTATAAGGAATTGAAACTAAACTAATAATATCTAATTAAAAACTTTAACTGCATTTTTAGAATACCTATAAGGAATTGAAACAAAAAATTTTTAGATGATTGTTTTTATAAATGTAATTATTTTTAGAATACCTATAAGGAATTGAAACTCGTCTATACAATCACAATCAATTAACAATAAACATTTTTAGAATACCTATAAGGAATTGAAACTTCTCTACAACATCTATATCCTTTCTTTTCAATGCATTTTTAGAATACCTATAAGGAATTGAAACCATAAATATTTTTGGAGGTTTGGAGGTTAAGCAATGCATTTTTAGAATACCTATAAGGAATTGAAACAGAGCAAAAATTAAAAATGTTATTAATTTTGCTAAAGATTTTTAGAATACCTATAAGGAATTGAAACTTCTCTAGTTCTGCAAATTCTGTGAAGTCTCCTCTTGATTTTTAGAATACCTATAAGGAATTGAAACATGTAAGAATACAACTCTTTCCCTTCTATTGTTAAATTATTTTTAGAATACCTATAAGGAATTGAAACAAGATACTGAAGAGGTAAAATATAATAACCTTACAAAATTTTTAGAATACCTATAAGGAATTGAAACTTGTTCTTTTTAATATTTCATGTTTTCCTCTATAATAAATTTTTAGAATACCTATAAGGAATTGAAACAGATTTAGATTCTAGTTCATCTAATCTATTTTGGATTTTTAGAATACCTATAAGGAATTGAAACCTGGATACCTAAATGCAATTTAAAACATAGAAAGCGATTTTTAGAATACCTATAAGGAATTGAAACATTAACAAGTCACACGCATAGAAATCGTCTTTATTAAATTTTTAGAATACCTATAAGGAATTGAAACTATAAATAACTCTCTTTTGTTTCTAACCATTTTGCAACATTTTTAGAATACCTATAAGGAATTGAAACATATTTTGTATTTTCCATTGTTATTCTTCTTAATTAATTTTTAGAATACCTATAAGGAATTGAAACTAGATTATGATGATATGAAGACAATTTATTCAGTTCATTTTTAGAATACCTATAAGGAATTGAAACATTTAAAATTCTATTGGAAACAATGTAAAATATGTTATTTTTAGAATACCTATAAGGAATTGAAACATTTTTTCATATGTATATGATATATTAGTATATACATTTTTAGAATACCTATAAGGAATTGAAACTCTTCAAATACTTCGTTAATAAGCTTTAATTTTTCTTATTTTTAGAATACCTATAAGGAATTGAAACAATCAATTTTAAAATAGTGCCAGGTTCACGGGTGGGATTTTTAGAATACCTATAAGGAATTGAAACACTTCTCCGCTTTCCCAGTCAACTTCATTCGCATGTTCATTTTTAGAATACCTATAAGGAATTGAAACTTTTTCTTTTTCATTTCTTCAATTAAAGCGTCTCTAATTTTTAGAATACCTATAAGGAATTGAAACTCTGTTTTACCTTGTTGTTTTAACTTGATTATTTTTATTTTTAGAATACCTATAAGGAATTGAAACTTGAAATTCTCTCATCTTTTCCTTTCCTACGATATTTATTTTTAGAATACCTATAAGGAATTGAAACCGTCATTTTGTCCATCTCCATTACGACAACTTGTCATTTTTAGAATACCTATAAGGAATTGAAACTATTCTCCCATTAGAAAAAGAAGATGGAAATAACTTATTTTTAGAATACCTATAAGGAATTGAAACCCAGGACTTTTAGATTTAGCAAGTGCTGGAGAATTAGATTTTTAGAATACCTATAAGGAATTGAAACTTCCAACAAATTGATTTTTGTCACCACACCAATATCTATTTTTAGAATACCTATAAGGAATTGAAACACAGTTTACGTATTGCACAACGATGTTAGGGAGAAAAATTTTTAGAATACCTATAAGGAATTGAAACGCATTTTGTAAATCTGCACCACTAGCATAAACCGTACATTTTTAGAATACCTATAAGGAATTGAAACATAAACTTTCTTGACTCTCCATTAAACTATGCTGTATTTTTAGAATACCTATAAGGAATTGAAACCTTGAAAGACAGAAACATAATGCAGAAACTCTTACAGATTTTTAGAATACCTATAAGGAATTGAAACCAAATTACAAATATTCTACCACACTAAAATAGTACACATTTTTAGAATACCTATAAGGAATTGAAACCAAATTACAAATATTCTACCACACTAAAATAGTACACATTTTTAGAATACCTATAAGGAATTGAAACTTCCTCCCTTAATAACCACCATACTGGTGGATTTAAAATTTTTAGAATACCTATAAGGAATTGAAACCCTGTAATATTATCTATTATATTATTTAGCTTAAACATTTTTAGAATACCTATAAGGAATTGAAACTAAACCTTGTAAACCGTTGATATCACTATGTTTGCATTTTTAGAATATATATAAGGAATTGAAACAGGGTAACGACATTTAAGTAAAGGCATAAATAAGCAGATTTTTAGAATACCTAAGATTATTTTACATAACTGAAACGACAAGAAATTAAAGTGCAAAATAAATTCCAAAAGAGTTTGTTTTGCACTTTTTTATCAAAATCCTTTTACTAAAATCATGAGTTAAAATTTAAAACTATAATTTCTTTATTTTAATTTAACTTCAAAAGTGAAAGGTTCAAAATGTAATTCATAATTTTCAGAAGAACCTTCAAAATGTAGCTTTAAATTATCGCCTTTAGGATCTACTTGTTTAAATAAAACTATACCTTCTTCTTTAACTCCAGGCATTATTTCATCGTTAATTTGTTTATAGTTACCTTGGTAATTTTCACCTTCTTGAATTTGTTTAGTTCCCTGAACTAACTTACTATTAAAAGTATAGAAATTTATCTTATCTTTAGTATTATTAGTTACAGTTACATAAGCTCTAGTTTCATCCTTAGCTATTTCAACTTTATTAAGTTTTAACACATATCCATTTTGATTCGTTTCTTTATTAATATCTATAGTTTTAAGTGCTGGAGCAAATGCTTCTGCATAATCAGCTTTTTCAATTTTGTCAGCAGTTATAACTGGAGCGGTAACTTTACCACCTAAAGCGTTTTCACCTTCAAATTTTTTCTCGATTTTACCGACAATATGTATTATATCTTCATTTTTAACGTCTAATTTTGGGTCATTAATTTTAATTAAAATATTTTTAGATAAAGACTTAGGATCTGCATAGGCTTGTAAGTAAGTTCCGTTATCATCTTTTTCAGGTTCAACAAAAATTTTAGCATAAATGTCTATACTTCTTCCCTTGAATTTATCTGGGTTGGAAAACATATGTTGAACTTCTTCTTGACTTAATGGTTTTGAATTTGTTTTTGAGCTTGTACTAGTACTACTATTACCGCCACATCCAACTAACAATCCTATAATAAGTGTAAAAATAGATATTGTTATAAGTTTTTTTAATTTCATTATGATACCTCCTAAATTAGTATTATATGATAATATTATACAGTTTTATATGGTTTTTGTAAAATAAAAACTTTAGGTAATAATTTCTACAATTTTTTGAAGTCAAAAATTATTTAAATGTTATTGTGAAAATTTGTTAGTTAAAATTTTCAAAGTATATTCTAAACCTGCTTATATCAAGGAGTAAAGTTAATTTTATTAACTTTATTTTACTATATAAATATATACATAAGATATATTGAAATTTTATAGAGATGTTCACTCCATATCTAGTTGAACAATACAATATACTAAAATCATTGCTTATTTTTTTATGAATTTATAAAATAGTATAATCATAATTTGTTATGATATAATAAAAATACATATGCCAAAGAGGGTGTTACATGTGAAAAAAATGCCTATTGTAATAAGTAATTTTAAAGAAATTATTGAAAATAATTATTATCACATAGATAAAACATTATTAATAAAAGAAATATTAGATGACGGTTCAAAAGTTATATTATTAACACGTCCAAGACGTTTTGGTAAAACTATAAATATGAGTATGCTAAAGTATTCTTTGAAAAATCAGAAAAAGATAAATCATATTTATTTAAAGGTTTGAAAATATTTAGTCAAAATAATGTATATACAAAAAATCAAGGTAAATATCCTGTTATATTTATTACATTAAAGGATACTAAAAATAGCAATTGGGAAATGACTTATAATAAAATTAAAAAGTGTATAGAAGAAGAATACGATAGATTTGCTTTATTGGCTAATAGTGAGCGTTTAACGGAAATTGAAAAAGAAACTTTTAACAAAATTCGTACAGGAATTGCTTCAGAAAGTGATTATGAAAATTCATTGAAATACTTAACAGAGTATTTAGATAAACATTATAGTGTTGCACCAATTTTGCTTTTAGACGAATATGATTTTCCAATACAAAGCGGTTATACAAATGGATTTTATGACAAAATAATAGAATTTATTCGTAATTGGTTAAGTGGAGCTGTAAAAGATAATAATCACATTAGCTTTTCTATTATGACAGGAATATTGAGAATTGGAAAAGAAAGTACATTTAGTGGAATGAATAATCTTAAAGTCCGCACAATATTAGATAATCAATACAGTGAGTATTTTGGATTTACTGAAGATGAAATAATTGAAGTATTAAAATATTATGGTAGAGAAGAAGGATTAGAAATAGTAAAAGAATGGTATGATGGATATATTTTAGGCAAAACAGAAATGTATAATCCTTGGTCTATAATAAATTATATTGACAATAAAGATGCTGTTCCTCAAGCTTATTGGCTTAATACAAGTAGCAATGATGTAATACAGGATGTTATTAAAAATTCAAATATAAATATTCAAAAGAATATTATAAAATTAATGAAAGGGTTATCGATTGAAGAAATTATAGATATAAATATAATTTATCCAGATATTTATAAGACCAGCTAGTAAAAGTCAATAAAAAATTTTTAAAAGTTTATTTTTAAAAAAATGTATGACAAAAAGGCATTGCTCAAAGAACGAACAATACAAAAATTGGTAACAGTTTTTGCGGCCGATTAGGC
>NZ_LZFO01000030.1 GCF_001758365.1 Clostridium acetireducens DSM 10703 | reverse complement strand
TATGCATAAACTTGTTAACTATATTTTTGCTGTTCTACGTGATCAAAAAGAATACGAGCAGCGTTTACCAAAAATTCATCATAAAATGTATCTTGAAAACTCCAATAATCCGGCAGCCTAATCGGCCACAAAAACTGTTACCAATTTTTGTATTGTTCGTTCTTTGAGCAATGCCTTTTTGTCATACATTTTTTTAAAAATAAACTTTTAAAAATTTTTTATTGACTTTTACTAGCTGGTCTTCATAAATGAAATTTTTTTACTTTATTATTAAAATAAATATATTTGCACATACTATTAATATTATAAGATAAAAGAGAGGTGTTTTATGTTGTACGTTTCAAGTATTTCTTTATCTTACTTACTTTTAGGTATAGGTATTCTATCTATAGCATTTTATCTGTATTTTAGAATACTTATTTCTAAAACTTCAGAGTCAAATGATTCAAAAGATAAAATAATAGGCGCTATGAATAATCCTGAATTATGGAAAAAAAGAAATATTAGAATGTCTTATGTTTCTTTATTTTGGGCAATAGTTTCTATTTTATTGTTTATATACTTAAAATTTTATTTTAATACTTCATTAATATCTATGCTATATATATTTGTATATTTGGCTCTTATTGTAATTTCCTTATTAGTGTCTAATAAAAAAGATAAAATTGAAGCATAAAATTAAAAAATAATATCCTATGAATTTTAAATTTATATGATATTATTTTTTTTATCAATTATAATTTCAATAAAACTTTTTATTATAGTTGCGGTTATTCCCCATATAACATAATTATTATATAAATAAAAGTAGTGTTTAATTTTGCCTTTATTAAACTTGTAATTTTTACCATTATATATTAATTCAAAAGGATAATCTTGTTTTATTTTAGGTACTAAACCTATTTCATGTTCAATAGGTTTGTTTTCCATAAAAAAATTTAAAGGTACTTTAAATATATGATCTACTTCTTCCTTACTTGGAAATATACTTTTTCTATTTAATTTGGCTATAAAAGGATAAATAATAAATCCATAAGGACTTATAAAATAATCCATTTCCCCTATTATATCAATATCATTTTTTTGTATATTTAACTCTTCTATAGATTCTCTTATAGCTGCCTCTAAAGGCTTCTCTCCTTTTTCTATGCCGCCTCCTGGTAAACATATATCTCCTGGTTGTTTATCTAAATCATAAGCTCTTACTTCAAATAATATATATATTTCTTCATTTTCTTCAATTAAAAAAATCATTACTGCACTTTTACCATATTTTCCTATTAATGATTTTTTTCTATTTTTAAATATATCTTTTATTTCCTTTATATCACAAACTTTACTTATCATAATTGCCTCCTACAAATATAAATTGTCATTGTTTACTATTAGTGTTATACTATAAAAAGTATACACTGAAATTGAAATTTTTTAAACTATTAAATAAGACTTTAAAGCAAAAACTGGAGAGATGCCTTTTGAAAAAGAAAATTTATACATTGACTATTATTTTTATTTTGTTTTTTAATTTAACTGCATTTGCTAAAAATGATGTACCTAAAATTCACGGTAAATCAGCTATTACTATAGATATAGATACAGGCGAAATTATATATAGCAATAATATTGATACAATAATGTATCCTGCTAGTACCACTAAACTTTTAACAGCACTTTTACTAGCTGAAAACAAATCAAAAACAGATATGCTTATCTATACAAAAGAATCAAAAATTCAACCTATATCCTCATTAGGAAAACAAGTAAAACCTATGGAAATAGGCGAAAAAATGACTTCAAAAGATGCTATGGATGCTATGCTTTTATTTTCTGCAAATGATATAGCTTATACGATAGCAGATAATATAAGTGGAAATAGTGAAAATTTTTCTAACTTAATGAATAAAAAAATAAAAGAACTAGGTTTAAAAAACACTCATTTTGTTACTCCAAATGGGCTTCATAATCCTAATCATTATACTACTGCTTACGAGTTAAGCATAATAACTAGACAAGCCTTTTCTAATGATTGGATTAGAGAAACTATTAATAAAAAAACTAGTGAAATTAATTCTACACAAGGTAAACCAGCAAAAATTAATAATACTAATAAACTCCTAGGAAAATATGGATGCATAGGAGGAAAAACAGGATATACCGATAAAGCTGGTAGATGTTTAGCTGCTATATTTGAAAGAGACAACAGAAAAATTGCAGGAATAGTGCTTAATTCTGAATATGACCCTAAAGACTCTTTTGTATTTGACGATATGAAAAAAATTATTGATTGGAGTTATTCTACTAAAAAAATTCCCCTTTATAAAAAATATGAAATAATAAGTACAGAAAATATAAAATATAAACCTTTAATATTTATTGGACCTACTAAAACTATAGATTTATCAATATTCTGTAATGAAGATATTAATTACTTCTATAATGATGTAAATTCTAAAGAAATTAAAAATAGTATAAAAATAAATACTATAAATCCTTTCAACTTTAACAATAAAAAAAGCATAGGAACTATAACAATAAAGCAAAGAGAAACTGAAAATTCTTATGAAATATTTACAAACATAGATAATAAAACATTATTCTTAAATAACATTTTATTATACTCATTTTGTTTATTAGTAATTATAGTTGTAGTTTCCTCAATAATTATACATATAAAATTAAAAATTAAAAAAACACGCTAGAAAATTATATTCGTCAATAACAAAACCCTATGTTTTCATAGGGTTTATAAATATTAAATACTTTTCATTAAAATTTATTTTTCATTATCATATTTTCTTACACAATTAACAAATCTTTTTTTTCCTAAAAATACTGCTATTAAAGATATAACCAAAATTATAATAAAAGGAATAATAAATCTATAAGATTTCGGATTAAATATATTTTGTCCCATATATGAATAACATATAGTTTCTAAAGTTACTCCTAACATAGATGCTAAAATAAAGTTTTTATACCTTATTTTAGATAGACCAAGAGCATAACTTAATATATCATAATGAAATATTGGTATAAATCTTAATAAAAAAACTATTATAAATTGATTATTTTCAATATTATCACTTAAATATACATTGTTTCTTTTAATTATTTTTTCCACAAAAGGTCTTCCTAATTTTTTAGCTAATAAAAAAGCTAATGTTCCAGATAGAAAAAAACCTATCATGCTTAATAAAAACCCAGTAAAATGTCCAAATAAAGTTCCCCCTACTATAGTCAGTATAGTTGCTGGAATTATTATAATAAAAGGCTTTAAAGCATATATAGCTATAAAAAATATTATTGCATATCTTCCCTTGCTAGAAACAAACTTAATAATATTATTTACATTTATACAAGGTATTTTATCCTTATTTATTAAAATTATTAATATTAATATAATAATACTAGTAAATATTATTATTTTATTTAAGTGGCTTTTAAAATTAAACTTCATACAACGCAGCTCCTAAACATTACTTTAAACTATATTTTATCAAAACCACAAATATTTTTAAAGCATATATTTTTTTAATGTATTTTAATATCCTTAAAATTTTTAATTATATGAAAACGTGATATAATTTAATCATCAATTTATGTAAATTTTAATTTTAAAAATTATAAAGGGAGACGATTATTATGAAAATAGAATTTTATGGTGCAACTGGATGTGTTACAGGTTCTTGCCATTTATTAAAAATTGATGGTAAGAATATACTTATAGATTGTGGTTTGTATCAAGGTAAAGATGAAAAAGAAAGAGGTAATGAAACTTTTAACTTTAACCCTAAAGATATAGACTATGTTATATTATCTCATGCCCATATAGATCATAGCGGAAGAATTCCATTGCTATATAAACAAGGATTTAAAGGCAAAGTTATATGCACAGATGTAACATTAGACTTGTGTAAAATCATGTTAGAAGATAGTGGACATATACAAGAAACTGAAACTGAATGGAAAAATAGAAAGAGGTTAAGACAAGGACTAGATCCCATTGAACCTTTATACACATCTAAAATAGCTACTGTATCTATGTATTTGTTTAAAGGTTATCCTTATAATAATTGGATTGAACTTTTTGATGGATTTAAATTAAGATTTATAGATGCAGGTCATTTATTAGGTTCTGCTATAGTAGAAATGATAATATGTGAAAATAACAAAACTACAAAATTAGTTTATACTGGCGATTTAGGTAATTTAAATATACCCATTTTAAAAAATCCTTCTATTGTAGATGAAGCAGATTATTTAATTATGGAAACAACTTATGGAAATAGATTTCACCAAAATACAAACTCTGAATTGCAAAGCTTATCAGATATAATAAAAAATACTTTTAAAAGAGGTGGAAATGTAATTATACCATCCTTTGCTGTAGGAAGAACACAAGAAATTTTATATGAATTAAATAATTATGTTGAAAATAATATTCTTAAAAATATAACTGTATATGTAGATAGTCCTTTAGCTTATGAATCTACAAAAATATTTAGAAATTATTCTAAATACTTTGACGAAGAAGCTAAGAAACTTTTAAATTCTGGTGATGATCCACTAATATTCAAAGGTCTAGAATTTACAAAATCTCCTGAAGAGTCTATTAAAATTAACAAAATACAAAATGGTATAATTGTAATATCTGCTAGCGGTATGTGTGAAGCTGGCAGAATAAAGCATCATTTGAAACACAATCTTTGGAGAAAAGAATGCTCTATAGTATTTACAGGATATCAAGCGGAAGGAACTTTGGGAAGTGAAATTTTAAATGGCTCTAAAAAAGTTAAATTATTTGGAGAAGAAGTAGCTGTGAATGCTAAAATATATAATTTACAATCTTTATCTGGTCATGCCGATAGAAAAGGTCTGTTTGATTGGCTTATGAAATTTAAATCAAAGCCAAAACACATTTTATTAGTTCATGGAGATGATGAATCCAGAAATAGCTTTTATCAATTATTATTGTCTAACGATTATAGTTGTTCTATGCCTAATTTAGGTGATACCTTTATACCAGGAATAGAAAAAAGCACTATAAAGTCAAAAATAATATCTTTAATAAATTCCATAGATGATATAGAAAATATGGATAAAAATCTATTGTTAGAAAAAATTAAAGATTGTATAAAAAATGATTGAGATAATTTGCAGATAAAAAATAATTAAAAGCTGTCCATTAATTAATGGACAGCTCAATTTTTAGCCTGCTATTTGATTACACTTTTTCATTTCTTCTGCTACATATTTTACAAGGTCAACAACTCTACAAGAATATCCCCATTCATTATCATACCAAGAAACTACTTTTACCAAGTTATCTCCCATTAACATAGTTGAAAGTCCATCTACTATTGAGGATCTATCATCTTGTTTATAGTCAACAGATACTAATGGTTCTTCTGAATATCCAAGTATTCCTTTCATGCTTCCTTCTGAAGCTTCTTTGAAAGCTTTATTTATTTCTTCAACAGTAACATTTTTTGAAAGTTCACATACAAGGTCAGTTATAGATACTGTTGGAGTTGGAACTCTTAATGCAAATCCATTAAGTTTTCCTTTTAAGTTTGGAAGAACTTTAGCAACAGCCTTTGCTGCTCCTGTTGTTGTAGGTATTATTGATTCTGCAGCAGCTCTAGCTCTTCTTAAATCTTTATGAGTCTTGTCCAATATTCTTTGATCATTTGTATAAGAATGAATTGTTGTCATTAATCCTCTAACTATTCCAAACTTTTCATCTAATACTTTAGCAAAAGGTGCTAAACAGTTTGTTGTACATGAAGCATTTGATATTACAACGTGCTTTTCTGCATCAAATTCTTCTTCATTTACTCCCATAACTATAGTTACATCTTCATTTTTTCCTGGTGCTGTAATTATAACTTTTTTTGCTCCTGCTTCCACATGTTGCATTGCTTTTTCTTTATCTTTAAAAATTCCTGTTGATTCTATAGCTATATCTATACCTAAATCTTTCCAAGGTAAATTTTTTGGTTCTTTTTCTCTATAAACCTTTACTTCTTTTCCATTTATTTTTATTCCGTTTTCTGTAGCTTCTACATCTCCATCAAATCTTCCATAACATGAATCATACTTAAACAAATGTGCAAGTGTTTCATTATCCGCTCTAGCATTGATTGCTACAATTTCTAAATCCTTATATAAATCTCTTTGAGCTATTCTTAATACAAGTCTACCTATTCTTCCAAATCCGTTAATACCAACTTTAACCATAACATAAAGCCTCCTATTAAATAATTATGAAATAAATATATACTAATATTAATTTAAAATTACATTATGTTTTTACAATTTATTATTTATAGTAAATCAGTATAATATAAAACATATTAACCGAACCATTTAATGTATATTATATTTTATATGTGCTATATTATTTATAACAATATTATTAACATAAGTCAATTTTATTATATGGTATACACCTTTTAAATAATAGTATTTTTCTTTATATTTCTCATTTATTCTTTTAATATCTTATTAATAATCATTTAAAAATTATTTTTATATTTTTAAATTTCATATCTTTTAGTATATCTTTTAATAAATTTTCTGCATTTTTATTTGCATCATTTAATATGCCTCTATTTATAGCATCTTCCTCAACTTTTTTCTTTTCATCAGATATTTCATTTATCATATCTTTCAAAGTAAGTTTATTAAAAATAGCTGAACGCTCATCATATACAAAAATATTTTTTTCATTAATTGAATGATCTAGTATTTTTGCTTTAGGCAATACTAACTCTACACTATCCCCTTCAACATTAGTTTTTATATTTGAGTTTTTTAAATCTATACCTGCTTTTATATACCCATCATACTTTACTAAAAATGACTTTTTTGTTAATGGAATATCTACTCCATTAAATTTTTTAGCATCTTTTACAGCTAAAACATTAGAATAATTATATTTAATAGTAGATAATTCACAAATTTTTGATATTCTTTCATATATAATACTTGAATCTTTAATTTTATTTTCTTTTAAAAATTTAAAGCTAAAAATTAAATTTGTAATTAACAATATAATACATATAAAAGCAACTACTATAAATTTATTAAACTTAAAATAAATCTTTTTTTCTTTCATTTTACCCCATCCTTTTACATAATATTTGCACATATAATATTGTATATATAAAAACCATATATAACAACACAAAATTCTTGACATAAAATAGCCATTATTATATTATTTAAATGATATGGTATAATACTTTTAAACGTATCTTATTTTAATTCCTTTCGTCCAAGCGATGAGAGGTTTTTATTTTAATAAACTATTTGATTTTAATCAAATAATATATTTTATGTTATAAAAAATAAATATAGGAGTGAAAAGTATGAGTACAAGTAAAGTTAGAACAAGATTTGCCCCAAGTCCAACAGGTTATATGCATGTTGGTAATTTAAGAACTGCCTTGTATGCTTATTTAATAGCTAAACATGAAAATGGAGACTTTATATTAAGAATTGAAGATACAGATCAAGAAAGATATGTAGAAGATGCAGTATCTGTAATTTATAATACTTTAAAAATTACAGGTCTTAAGCATGATGAAGGTCCAGATATTGGCGGTCCTGTAGGTCCTTATGTTCAAAGCGAAAGAAAAAACATATATTTAGAATATGCTAAAAAATTAATAGAAAAGGGAGAAGCTTATTACTGTTTCTGCGCCAAAGAACGTTTAGATATAATAAGAACTAATGCAGAAGCTCTAAAACGACCTTATAGATATGATAAGCATTGTTTGCATTTATCTAAAGAAGAAATAAAAGAAAAGCTTGACTCAGGAGTTCCTTATGTAATAAGACAAAACAATCCTACTACTGGTACTACTATTTTCAATGATAAAATATATGGTAAAATTTCTGTTGATAACTCTGAATTAGATGATATGATTTTAATAAAATCTGATGGTCTTCCAACTTATAATTTTGCCAATGTGGTAGACGACCATTTAATGGGTATAACTCATGTAGTTCGTGGAAGTGAATACTTATCCTCTGCTCCAAAATACAATAGATTATATGAAGCTTTTGGATGGGAAGTTCCTATTTATGTTCATTGTCCTCCTATAATGAAAGATGCCCATAATAAATTAAGTAAAAGAAATGGGGATGCTTCTTTTGAAGACTTGTTAAAAAAAGGTTATTTAAAGAAAGCAGTTATTAATTACATTGCTTTACTAGGTTGGAATCCTGGTACTACTCAAGAAATATTCTCTATGGAAGAACTTAAAGAAAATTTTGATTTTATGAATATAAATAAGGCTCCTGCTATATTCGATACTATAAAATTAAAATGGATGAACGGAGAGTATATAAGAAAATTAAGCTTAGAAGAATTCCATAAACTGGCTCTTCCATACTACAAAGAAGTATTACATAAAGATTTAGACTTATTAAAAATAAGTGAGTTAGTTCAATCTAGATGTGAATTATTAAGTGAAATACCTGAACAAATAGATTTCTTTGAAGATTTACCTGAATATTCTCCAGATATGTATATTCACAAAAAAATGAAAACTAACTACGAAAATTCACTGGATAGCTTAAATAAATTATTACCTGTTTTAAAAGATATTGATGATTGGAATTTTGAAAATATAAAAAATTCCACTATGAATTTAATTAAAGAACTAGAAGTAAAAAATGGATTAATACTATGGCCTTTTAGAACTGCTGTTTCTGGTAAAAAATTCACTCCAGGAGGAGCTTTTGAAATTGCAGATATAATAGGAAAAGAAGAAACATTAAAAAGAATAGAAGTAGGTATTGAAAAACTTCAAAATATCCAATAGAATAAAGATTGTACTGATATTTTAAATCAGTACAATCTTTATTTATGTACAAATCAATTTTATGTAATAGGAGGGTTTTTATGCCTAAAATAATTGAAAATGTAAAAGAAAAATTACTAGAAGAAGGTAAAAAAATTTTAATTGAAAAAAGTTATAAAGAGCTAAATATACGATTTATTGTAAAAAGGTGTAATATAGGCATAGGAACCTTTTATAATTATTTTTCTAATAAAGAAGAACTAGTTAATGAAATTTTCAGAAACGATTGGGAAAAAACAATGAAGTTAATAAATAAATTGAAGTTTTCTAATATACCCTTAAAAGAAAAATTATATGAAATATATTTAAGTATGGATGATTTCATAACTAAATATATAAGTATATTTTATGAAATAGCTATGTTAAATGGTTATAAAAAAAATCACCACTCTAGCAAAGGCTACCAATCTTTTGCTAATTCTATTATGGATTTAATAGAATATGAAAAACAAAATAAAAATATATCTTCTGATTTATCTTCTTATAAATTAGCTAACTTAATAATATCTAATATGATATTTTTAAGTAAAACAAAATATATGGATTTTGATGAACTTTATAATAGTCTAAAAATTTAAGCTGTATTTTACTATTTACAGCCTAAATTTTAAAAAGTAATTTTTTAAATTTTTTATAGTTTTCTTTTATTCCTTCATTTAGATTAATATCTATATACATACTTGCATAATAATTCAGTAATTCTTCATATATGCTAATTTCTTCTATCTGTGCTTCTATTTTATTAATAACTTTTTCATGTTTTTTTATAGATTTTATTGAATTATTACTATTGTTTATAACTTCTTTTAATTTTATTTTTTTTAATTTCATTTTATTTTGAAGTTTTTCTAAATACTGTGTTTTTATATTCATTAATGTGTTTTTGTTATATCTGTGTATATACAATAATAAATTAAATCCTTTTTTTCTTCCAGAAGTAAATAACCAATATATAGGTGTTTTTTTATATAATTTTAAATGATCCTTATAAAAGTCTTTTAAAAAATACATTCTAATCCTATCTACAGACAATTCATTATTCTTTTTACCTATAGCTTTAGCTATAAAATCTAAATTTATATCCAAAGTTTCTTTACCAAAAACAATAGATACAAATTCCGAAAATTTAGATACAATATCATATTCAAAATATTCATCATCTAAAATTAATATAATACCATTATTAGATTTAAATTTTATATATGCATCTTTTTTAAACTCTCCACCTGCATATATTAACCCATCTTTATCTAAAGAATATCTTCCCATAATGCAACCTACTGCATAAGAAATAAAATATTTAATTTCTTTTTCCATAGTATTTTTAGCTATGCTTATGTCTTCGTCTAATACATTTTTTGATAGTTCATTTTCTATTCCATACAATTTTATTAATTCTTCATTTATACTTTCCTCGTTTTCTTTTAATTTTTTAAACTGTTTCTCTTTAAAAATTTTATACCTTTTATAACTTTTTTCTATTAACCCACTGTTATCCTTAAAAATTAACAAAGGATTTTTAGCAAAGTCCCAAGATATTTCATAGGAATCCCATTCATTTTTGCATATTTTTATATTTTCTTTAACCAAATTATCTATATTAGAATTTTTGCATAAAATTATAGGCAATTTCCCCATAGGACCTTCATGATAATCAAAAGTAGGTGTTATCATTTTCATAAAATAATTAGCTAATTTGCTATTTAAATACGCTAGTATATAATACATATTTGAATAATCTTTTGGAAAACAAAGAGACCCTTTGGTTTCAAATATAAATCCTTCATTACTATATCTTGCAGATAAGTTTCCAGAAGTAAGTGAAGACCATGTAATACCTTTTTTAAAGTAATACTGTTCATTTTTTACTACAAACTTATATCTACCATTTAAATAAGGATATTTTTTAATAACATTTTCTTTTATTTCTTTACCGTTATTTTCCCAATTTATTATGTAATAATTATTGCCATACCACTTTCGATACTCCCCACCTTTATTGCAAGGAAACCATTTTAAATTAATTGATTTGCTTTCTTCTATATTTCTGCAATTAAATTCTATATTATTTATATCTACTTCATACCAATATCTTAAAAATCTTTTATTATTTCCTGTAGCTAATCCTTGTTTAAGGTCTGCTATATGTCTTAGTAAATTTCCTTTTTTAAATATTTTTATTATATTTTCACTAGCCCAATAAGAAATAGGACTATCACTTATAATTTTAAATCTATCATTTTCCACTATACTATATCTATCATTCTTAACAGGAAACTCTTCTAATTCTTCTTTATAATTTACATCTTTTAATTCCACATAATTAAAAATCCCACTATAATGGGCAACTTTTTCCTTTCTCCACACTGTTGCTGATGTGCCAAAAGCTATACCCATTACCATATTAGCCATGTGAGTTAAAGTACAAATAGTATAATTATTTAATAATTTTTCTCTAAATTTCTTAAAAGAAGATAAAAACATCCAAGACTGCATAGTTACCATAGCATTAAAACCCTTAGGTTTTAAATACTCAAAACCTCTTTCTACAAATGCAACGCATAAGTCTTCTTTACTATATTTATAATTCTCTTTTAAAAATTTAATAATATTTTTATTCATATTTTTATATCCCATATAAGGTGGATTAGTTACAACTACATCATATTTTTCAGTCATTATTAAAGCCTGCTTTACTATTTTAAATAAGTTTTTCTTTGTATTTTCTAATATTTTCATATTATCATCAGTATATTTTTGATTATATATATCTGTTAATTTTTTTTTCCAAAAATCCTTATCAAAATTCTCCAATTTTATTATAGCTCCAAATTCCTTACCATTTTTAAATTCATTAATTAAATTTTCTATTTGATTTAAGGCATATTCTTTATTTTGTTCTCCTTTTAACAATAAGTATTTTATTTCTTTCATAAAACTACTTTCTACTATACTAACTACATTAATATTTAAACCTTCTTTTTTTATATCTTCAAAAAATCTTCTGTTCTTTTCTCTACCTTTAATTACTATAGAAAAAATAGCCAATTCAACTACTCTATAATCTATGTCTATACCATATAAATTATTTTCTATTATAAGTTTAGGTATATTTTTTTCATTATAACCTTCCTTTAAATACATTTCATATAAAACATCAAAAGAGTATATTAACATATTTCCACTGCCACAAGCAGGGTCTAAAATTTTTAATTTTTCTAATTTAAAATCCTCTCTTGTCTTTATATTATTGTTATCTTGTAAATAATACTTCCATTTTTCTTTTATATATCTATCTTTTCCAGCCTCTATCCAAAGTCTCCCTAAAGAATTCTCAATCATATACTTCACTACCCATTTAGGCGTAAATAATTGAGTTGTTGTTGGTATTTCTTCTTTTGTGATTTTTTTATTCTTGCTTAATTTTGAAAATACCTCTTCTTTTTTTTCTGATATATAAAATTGATAAAACCATCCTATTACCTCTACTTCTTTAAAAACTTCTTTATCTATACACTTTATTAATTTTCCTATAACTGAATCTTCACTTAATAAATCCTTTGGAAGTAATAATTCTATATAGTCTTTTTCATTTTCAAATATAGAAGGAATTATTTTATTTAATTTATTAAATTCTAATATTAATAAATACTTATACAAATCTTCTAAACTATTTTTTTCTTTTAACTCCAAAATTCTTTTTTTACTTAAAGATAATGAAATTAGCTTTTCTATTAGTATTTTGGGGTCTTTTTTATACTTATACTCTAAAATAGATATTTTTCCTATACTTAAACAACCATTTAATTCCATATATCTAAAAGCTATAAATCTATTAAACCAAGTACTAGCTACATCATCTATTACTTTTTCATAACCTACTTTTTTTATACTTTTAATTAATTCATCCCTTTGTATTTTTTCACCCATTGTAATCAACTTTTTTTTTAAAAAATACTGTCCTTCTACTTTTTTTAGAGGCTCTATATTACCCTTTTCTATACCTATTTCATAAGCTTTTTCCTTTATATCTTTTATTAATTTTTTCCTTGCCCATACTGAATAGGACTTTATTTTATTTTTATCCATATTTCCTCCCAATTTTAATAAAAAAGTTTATAGAAAAAAGCATACAAAATATTGCATGCTTCAATTTGCTCCTATTAATTGACTATTTAAAACTTTATCCCAATTTAAATATATATAAAATAAACTAACTACGTCTTGTTCATTGTATAATAAAATTCTTTCCTTCTTATCATTAGGCATTCTATTTATATAATCAGAATCTTTTACTATCCTTCCAAAAGTTTTAGCCAAATTTTGACCGCTTAATACTTCAGACTTTCTTAAAATATTAAATTTTTTCTCCAATGCCTTTAATCCTATTGACACTTTTTCCTGTTTCTCATATTTTTTCTGCAAGTCAATATTTACAAAACTTTCCAACACTTTGCAACTTATATTATACTTATTAAATAAATACTTAATAACAGTAAAATCATTATTACCTGAAAAAGTAATTATATATTTTTTCTTATATTTTCTTATCATTTCATAAAAATAATCTTTAATAAAATACAATATCTCTATAGAATCTTTTTCATTTTCTATCATATATTGTGTAACACATATTTTATGTTTTTCCTTATTAAAATAGCAACAGCCAAACACACCCACACATATAGGTTTTTTATATATATAATGTTCTAAATCAAAAAATAAGGAATTTTCAAGAATTTCTTTCCTATTATTAATTTTATAATCTTCTTCAGAATTAATATCTCCTACTTCTATATTATTTTGCCGAATTATCAATATTCTCACTCTTTCCAGTTATAATTTAGTCTTTTTATATTATCTCATATTTTTAGACTTTTGTGAACTATAGAACATTTTAATTTTCAATAATCTATTGACAATTATTATAGTTTATTATAAATTAATATTAGATAATTAGATATTTATCTAACTATCTAAAGGAGGTGTTATAATATAATGAACTCTACTTTTAAAGCTCTATCAGATCCTACTAGAAGAAAAATACTAGAACTTTTAAAAGATGAAGACTTAATTGCTGGAGATATTGCAAAACACTTTGATATAAGCAAACCTTCTATAAGTCATCATTTATCTATACTAAAAAATGCTAATTTAGTTTTAAGTGAAAAAGTAGGACAAAATATTTATTATTCTTTAAATACCACTGCTTTTCAAGAAATAGTAAAATGGTTATTTAATTTTAGAGAGGAGAAATAAAAAATGAAAAATAAAATAAAAAAGTCATCTATGCTATTGCTTATTTTAATTACACTTTCTATAATAGGAACTGCTCTTATTTATAATAAACTTCCAGATATTATACCAACTCATTGGAATGTTAATGGGCAAATAGACTCCTATAATAAAAAATATTTTGCATGGATTACAGGTTTGCTTCCACTATTTACTTATATTTCAATGAAAATAATACCTAAAATAGATCCAAAAAAACAATCTTTTAAAAAACATGAAAAAGCATATAATGTTTTAATTATTCTTTTAATTTTATTTTTTATATGTATTCACTGGACATCAATTCTAACATCACTAAACTATAATGTAAATATTTCTATGATAATTTCTATTTGCGTTGGAGTATTATTTTTAGTTATAGGAAATTATATGCCTCAAATTAGACCAAACTATTCTTTTGGTATTAAAACTCCTTGGACATTAGATAATGAAATAGTATGGAAAAAAACTCATAGATTGGGCGGAAATTTATTTATTTTAATAGGCATACTATTTATATTAACTTCTTTTATAGCTAATAGCATGACTTTTAATATTTGTACCATTTCAATAATTTTAGCCACTATTTATATTTACATTTACTCTTATATTCAATTTAGAAAAATACAATCAAAATAAAGTTACATTATAAAAAAATTGCATTGCAATTTTTTTAGTTAAGAGGTAAGAGAGAATAGTTAAGAGTTTTGGAGAAAAATTCTCCAAAACTCTTAACTATTCTCTCTTACCTCTTAACTATTTAAAAAGTCTATTGCATATTGTGCATATAATGATGCTCCTATTTCTAAAGCATCTTCATCTATAGTATATTTTTCACTATGTTGAGGATAAATAGCATGCTTTTCTGGATTTTTTACCCCTACAAAAGCCAAAACCCCTGGAACCTTTTCTAAATAAAAAGCAAAATCCTCTGTAACTGTCATTTTTTTCATTTTACTTATGCCTTCCTCACCTAATAACTTTATCAATGATTTTTGTGCTATACTAGAACATTTACTGTCATTAAAAGTTACTGGTGTTATAAATTTATATTCTAATTGTGCCTCAGCATTGTAAGCAGCTGCTATATTTTTTGCTATATTTTCTATTTGACTTGGAAAATTACTTCTAATATTATCATCAAAACATCTAGTTACACCTTCTAAAATAGCCTCATTTGCTATAATATTAAATCTGCTTCCAGATTTTAAACTTCCTACCGTTACTACTGCTGATTCTAAAGGATCAATTTGTCTACTAACTATAGATTGTAAATTCATTATTATTGAAGAAGCTACTACTACTGAATCTATGCATTCATGGGGTAATGCACCATGTCCACCTTTACCTTTAACTTTTATCTTAAATACATCCCCAGCAGACATTCTAGGTCCTTCTTCTACAGACACCTTTCCACACTCTAAATCACTCCACAAGTGCATAGCAAAAACACTGTCCACACCTTCTAAACCGCCTTCTTCTATAACTTTTTTAGCACCTTCTCCTATTTCTTCTGCTGGTTGAAATACTAATTTTACTGTACCATTAATTTTATCTTTTAAATCATTTAATATTTTAGCTGCTCCTAAAAGCATAGCTATATGTCCATCATGCCCACAGGCATGCATAATTCCTTTATTTTTAGATTTATATTCAAAATTAGTACATTCTTCTAGTTGCAATGCATCCATATCTGCTCTTAATAATATAGTTTTTCCATGTTTTTTTCCTTTTATTGTAGCTAGCACACCTGTTGAAGCTATATCTTGAAATTCAATTCCTGCATATTTAAGCTCTTCTTTTATTCTTTTAGATGTTTTAAATTCCTTAAAACTTACTTCTGGATTAGAGTGAAATTCTCTTCTCATATCTATTACATACTGTTTGTATTTATAAGCTAAATCTTTAACTTCCATTAAAATTCACCACTTTTCTATTTTTAAAAGGCAGCTATTAAGTTTCCTTTATACTTTTCTTCAATAAATTTTTTTACTTCTGGAGAATTTAAAGCTTTTGATAAAGCTTTTATATATTCTTTATCTTTATTTTCTTCTTTAACTACAAGTGCGTTAACATAAGGAGAATCTTTTCCTTCTAATAAAATAGAATCCTTGGATGGACTTAAATTAGCATCTAGTGCAAAATTTGTATTTATTATTGCTGCCTCTACATCGTCTAAAACTCTAACAACTTGAGGAGCATCTAGTTCTTTTATTTGAATATTTTTAGGATTACTAATTATATCAAATTTAGTAACTATTTCTCCCTTCTTTAATTTTATAAGTCCCGCACTTTCAAGTAATTTTAATGCTCTTGAACCATTAGTTGAGTCATTTGGAATAGCTATTTCTGCATTATTTTTAATATCTTTTAAATTTTTAATTTTATTTGAATATACTCCCATAGGTGCTATTACTACATTTGCTACTGGTACTAATTTAGTATGTTTTTCTTCATTAAACTTATTTAAATAAGGCACGTGTTGAAAAAGGTTTGCATCTATTTCTCCATCATCTAAAGATGTATTTGGTGTTACATAATCTGTGAATTCAACTATTTTTAGCTTATATCCTTCTTTTTCTAACTCTGGTTGAGCTTTTTCAACAATTTCTTTAAAAGGCACAGGAGTAATTCCTATTGTTATTTCCTTTTTATTATTATCTGCTTTTTTGTCACTACCTCCGCATCCTATAAATGCAAGAGCAAAAATTAATGTTAATGTTATAGATATTATTTTTTTCATTTATAAATCCCTCCAAATTTTATTTTATTAATTTTTTATATAAAACATTTCCTATTCCCTGAAATGCTTGTACAAGAACAATAAGAATAAGTATTGTGTATACCATTAAATCTACTTTAAATCTATAGTAACCATATTTTATAGCTACATCTCCAAGACCTCCTCCTCCAATGGCACCTGCCATTGCAGAGTAACCTACAACGCTTATAACTGTTAATGTTATACCTGATACTATTGCAGGCAATGCTTCTTTTACCATAACTTTAAAAATAATTTGCATATCACTAGCTCCAAAGGATTTAGCAGCTTCTATAACTCCTTTATCCACTTCTACAAGGGCAGATTCTATAACCCTTGTAGCAAAAGGTGCTGCACCTATTGTTAAAGGAACTATAGCTGCTGTAGTACCTATGGTCTTACCTACTATTATTTTTGTTAGAGGAAATATAGCTATCATTAATATTACAAAGGGAAAAGACCTTAATGTATTAATAATTGTTCCTAACACACTATTTATAAATTTACTTGGTTTTAATCCTTCTTCATTAGTTAATACTAATATAATTGCAAATATAAATCCTATAATTACTGCAAGGAATGTTGAAATCAAAACCATATATAAAGTTTCTCCTAAAGCTTTTAAAAGCACTTGGCTAATTTCCATTGCTTATAACCTCCCAATTAATATCCCTTTCATCTAGGAACTTACATATTTTTTCTTTATTTTCTTCTGATGTATTAATAACTAAATTTCCTAAAACATCATCTTTAAATCTTTCTAATTTTCCCCAAACTATAGATACATCAATATCTAATTTTCTTGCCATAGATGTTATAATACACTGCATACTTTGGTCCTTAGGAAAAAATAATTTTATATTTACTCCCTCATCAGGTAATACTTCTTCTTCTCCAAGTAATCTTTTTAAATTTTTATCTGGCTTTAAAAATAACTTTTCTACTTTTCCTATGGATTTTACTTCGCCTTTTTCTAATATAGCTACCCTATCACATATTTCTTTTACTACTTCCATTTGATGGGTTACTATTACTATTGTTATATTTAATTTTTCATTTATTTCTTTTAAAAGCTGCAGTATAGATTTTGTAGTGTTTGGATCTAATGCAGAAGTAGCTTCATCACATAATAATATTTCAGGTTGTAGTGCTAATGCTCTAGCTATGGCTACTCTTTGTTTTTGCCCTCCACTTAATGCTTTAGGCTTGCTATCTACTTTATCTTCTAGCTCTACTAATTTTAATAGTTCCTTAACTCTTAAGGAAATTTTATCTTTACTAAATCCCCAAGTTTCTAGTGGAAAAGCTATATTATCAAATACATTTTTTCTACTTAACAAATTAAAATTTTGAAATATCATACCTAAATTTTTTCTAAATTCTCTTATAGACTGACCTTTTAGTTCTTTTACTTCATTATCCATAATTCTTATACTTCCTACATCATAATCCTCTAATCCATTAAAACATCTAAGTAAAGTAGATTTACCTGCTCCACTATGTCCTACTATTCCAAATATTTCTCCCTTTTTAATATTCATACTTACATTTTTAAGTGCAGTATACCCTAAAAAATTTTTGCTGACATTCTTTACCTCAATCAATTAATAACCCTCCATCTTATTTTTTATATGTTCTAGAAAAGCTCAAGGAAAACCTTGAGCTTTATAGCATCTTAGATTTCCTTATCTCTCAGTTTAAATGCTGCAGGAGTTGGCACCTTTATATTATTTTAAATAATATATGGTTGCCGGGCTTCATTGGGCCAGTCCCTCCACCTCTCTAGATAAGTTGTATTATATTTAATTTAAAAAATAAAACTCAAAGGAAATCTTTGAGTTTTTTATCTCATAAAATTCCTTATCTTTCAGCTTAATGCTGCAGGAGTTGGCACCATGATATTATTTAAAATAATACCGGTTGCCGGGTTTCATTGGGCCAGTCCCTCCACCTCTCTAGATAATTTGACAAGTTTATTTTGTTTTATTCATATTATAAATACTATTCTACAATTTGTCAACAAAAAAATAATAATATCATAGATTTAGCACCTAAATTCCTTGTATTTGACTAATATGGTTGCATCATCAAAAAAAAAAAAAGATGCTAATCAAGTAATTGGAGAATTATACATTTTCAATAAATTTCTCAAAGTCATCAGTTTCCCTAAATCTAGTTTCATTGCCTAGTGCCTTAAAATGCTTTTTTCCACATTCAATCTTTTTCTTTTCCTTTTCTCTTAAGTCTTCTGATAAAATACTTCCCTTTGTTTCAACTACAAAATATAGTTTTTCTGTATTATCTTTTTCTATTAATACTGCCCAGTCTGGATTATAAGTCCCTAATGGTGTTTCTATTTTAAACCAATTTGGTAACTTTATATACAATTTTACACTATCATTTTTTTCAAATTTCTTTGCAAATTCAGCTTCTTTATCTGAATCATAAATAACATAATCATAAACAGACTTTCTACTTTCTATCATATTTTTTGATAGATATCCACTTAACTCTTGAATTTCAAATAACTCTTGAGCGTAAAACTCATAATCCCCTATTTTTTCATACTTAATACCATCAACTATCATTAACCTCATTTTTCTTTTAATGATTTTAGCTACTTCATCCATAAACTTTTGAGGATTCTTTTTAAAATCCTCTAACCTTTGTGATTTTTTTAATATGTCTACTAAGGTTCTTCTTGTTAGATTTGTTTGATTTTGGAGAAAAGTTATTATATCTGGTAATACAAAATTAGGTTCTTCTATATCTATACTATACCTATTATTTTCTTCTGTAAGCATTCCAGCTTTGGTTATATCTACTTCTGCCTTTGAATAAATCAATTTAGCTTTATTTATAATAAGATCATTTTTTATTTCCTCTGCACACTTATTTATAAGATCATTAGAATCAAAGTGGACTGAGTATGTGGTTTTATATTTTATTTTATCCCAAAGTTCCTTAAATTCAGCCTTAAAAATTTCGTCTTCATTAACTCTTTTGTTTAATTTTACAGGCATTTTATCATCTGCATTTTTTAAATTTAAATTACCAGCTATTGTTTTAAGGTTATTGACTATTTGATTCTCTACCCCTTTAAACTCTTGTGGTATCTCTACCTTTTGCTCTTTTAGGGCTGTTTTTAGCTTATCTGTTACTTTACCTTTATTGTCTATATACTTCATTTCTTTTAAATGATTAAATATTTTTTCTGATGCTTCTTGTTCTAAATAAGTGTTTTCACCATCTTTTGCCACTATAATATTAGCAAAATTATGCTTTTCAACTATTCCAAATCTAATTCCTTCATCTTCTTCATATTCATTTTGCAGTTTTCTTGCAAAGTCTTCATAGCTTTCATTAGCCATTATAGTTAAAGTATTTACATTAAAACCGTATACTCTTTCACCCTGTTGATTTACTGCTAATCTAAGTCCTCTACCTATTTCTTGTCTCTTTTTTAATTCTGATTTTGTTTCGTTTAAAGTACATATTTGAAACACATTAGGGTTATCCCAACCTTCTTTTAAGGCTGAATGGGAGAATATAAATTTTAATTTTGTATCAAAACTTAATAATTTTTCTTTATCTTTCATAATTAAGCTATAGGCATCTTCATCTGCTAGAGTATTACCCCTTGTATCTTTTAATCTTCCTTTTTTATCTTGAGCAAAATATCCATTATGAACTTGTTCTGCCTCTGTTTCTATATCCACATCATTAAAAAGAGTTTTATATTTAGGGTTTTGCATAGCTTTTTTATATTCTTCTTCAAACCAAAGGGCATATTTCCCTTTTTGTGGATTTTCTTCTTTGTCTATAGTCCTATAGTTTGCAACTTTATCTATGAAAAATAAACTAAGTACCTTTATACCTTCTTTTTTAAGTTTAAGCTCTTTATTTAAATGTTCTTCAATAGTTTTTCTTATTTGGGTTCTTTTAATTATATCATCATCAATTTCACCACGAACTTCTCCTAATGTTATAGGTTCATGTCCTACAAAGGAAACATATTCATCTCCCTCTTTAGCATTTATTTCTGTAATTTGATATCCTTTATACACTTCTCTTCTTCCAGATAATTCATACAAATCATCTTCTACTTTATATTGTTTTGCCTTTCTTACTATAGTTCCTTTTTTATCATCCCAAATATCTATTTCAAGTTTTGCCTTAATGGGAGACTTTTTATTATTTACACTTATAAGTTTTATGTAAGCTGCATTATTATTGTCTTTTGAAATAACACTAGCAACTTCTATTTGTTTTACTAATTGTCTTTCATAGGCATCTACTGCATCTAGTCTAAACATTAAATTATGTTTCTGTTTATGGGTAGCAGAATATCCTACTGTACATAATGGATTTAATGAATTAATTGCATCCATAGCTTTTTGGGTACTGGCTGAACTTTGAGGTTCATCTATAATTACAATAGGATTAGTTTCTTTTATAAACTCAATAGGCTTAACTCCATTAGTTTTTTCATTATCTATATTAATTACATTACTATCTTTGTTAAAGGATTGAATGGTCATAACCATTATTCTTATATTGTCACTGGTTGCAAAATCTCTTATAATATCTAGTTTTTGAGATTTATATTCATAAGCTTTAAATATTACATTATCATAAAGACCTTTAAAATGTTCTGTCATAATATCTATAGACTTAACAACACCTTCTTTAATGGCAACGGAGGGAACTACTATAACAAATTTTGTAAAGCCATATTTAGCATTAAGCTCAAATATGGTTCTTAAATAAACATAGGTCTTTCCTGTACCTGTTTCCATTTCTACTGTGAATTTATAGTTGCTTTTACCTAAATCTTTTAAAATTGAAGGTTTAAGTCCATTTTTAAGTTGAATCTCTCTTACATTTTTTAAAATATCCTCTTCATCCAGCTCTAATTTATTTCCTATACCTAAATCTGTTATAAGCTTACCTTCTGTTCCTGCCTTATCCATTAAAGCAGATACTGTAAAGTTTGCTTGGGCTGGGGTTTGTCCTTTAAAAATATCAACTATAGAAGATATACTTTCCTTTTGATAGTCTAAATCTGGATTAAATTGTAACTTCATGTAAGCTTCCCTCCTATATGCTCATTATTTCATTTTCATTTATGTTATTTCTTTTTAAAATTTCTATAGCATTAGTTTTTACAGAATCCGTTTTAAATCCATTATCTTTAAATACTATTCTAGTGGTTTCAGGATTTAATTCATTTTTTAGATCTACAATACCATTAACCACCTCTAAAGTAATTTCATTATCTAAACAAATTATTAAAGCTCCAAAGCCTATGCTAAATACTTTCTTTCCACTAATTTCTCTAATTTCAATAGGATAAGTTAAATCAATACCATACTTAAGCATTATTTCATAAACCACATCTTCTTCTGTTCTTCCTGGAACAAAGTTATCAACCATTTCATCTAATCTGTTTGCTATGTCTTCATAACTTGGATTCCAAGGCTTAATATTAGAAGAATCTAACTTAAACACCTTAAATCCAATATCTAAATCCTCAATGCCTTCTTTATCCTTGTTTTCTTCAATAATTTTATCCCCTGCACGTCTTATACGTTCTTTACCTATCTCTGATAAATAATGACTTTTATTTATCTTGTCTAAAAACTCAATGCTCTTTTTAATAGTAGTTTTAGCTTTCTTAGATGCATATTTTGATGATTCATCTAAATCCTCAGGTAATTGAATAAGTATAAACTTTCTATATTTATTACTTTCTAAGTTAAGTCTAATTATTGCATCTGCAGTACTAGCTGAACCTGAAAAGAAATCTAAAATAATATCATCATCGTCAAACGATATAAATCTAATTAACTTCTTTAATAAATTTACTGATTTTGGATTATCAAATACTTTTTCTCCCATAATTTCGCTTAAATATTTAGTCGAAATCCTGTTATCCTCATAATAGTAGCTCTTAAGTAACTCTGTAGCTGTATTAATTCTCTTTTTTATTTTAGGAATTGTACTTTCATCTTCTCCCCAAAGAACATCGCCTTTCCTCTCTGCATCCCAAAATGTATTTTCAGGCCACCTATAACCATTTTCTGGTTTTGAACACACCTTTTTAGTTATCGGATGAATAATATCATAATAATAATCTCCAGGAGAAGTATTAGATGGATTGCCTGGGTAAAACACTCCTTTTTCATCTACATAGTTATAATGTTCTACTCCTGATAAATCTAGCTTATTATTCTTTTTATTTGAATTTATCCACTTTCTTAAGTCCCTCTGTATCTCTTCAGTATCAGCATATATATGTTTTAATTCTAAATATTTATTATTTATTACTTCAGCTTTTTCTGATTCTACTATCCAATTATTTTGATAATCACTATTTTTTGCATAACATAAAATATATTCGTGAACCATTGCAATTTGTGTCGCATTATTGTCAGTAGCCGTCTCCCAAATTATTTCTCCAACATAATTTCCTTCTCCAAATATTTCATGACACATTTTTCTCAAATTGTCTACTTCCTTATTATCTATAGATATAAATATAACCCCATCTTCTTTTAATAAGTTTCTAGCCAATCTTAATCTTGGATACATCATATTTAACCAATCTGTGTGATATCTTCCACTTTTTTCTGAATTTGTGGATGTTTTATTTCCTTCTTCATCAACTTGTCCTGTTATTTTTAAGTAATTTTTAAGGTTATCTTTGTAATCATCTTTATATACAAAATCATTTCCTGTATTATAGGGTGGGTCTATGTATATCATTTTTATTTTGTTTTGATAGCTTTTTTGAAGTAGTTTTAAAACTTCTAGGTTATCTCCTTCTATATATAGGTTTTCTGTGGTATCCCAATTTTTACTTTCTTCTTTGCATGGTCTTAGTGTACCTCTTGATGGGGTTTGTGCTATTCTTATGGCTTTTGATTTTCCATGCCATTCGAATCTGTATCTTTCTTCTTTGTCCTCTATATATTCACCTAAAACTTCTTGTAATCTTTCAAAATCAACTTTATCTTCACAAAATACTTCTGGGAATATTTCTTTTAGTTTCCCTATATTTTCTTTAACTATATTTAGGCTATATCCGTCCATTTTTTCCACTTTATGTTCCCCCCAACTTATGCTTTTAGTTTTTCAATTAAATTGTTTCTTTTTGATTCTATGTTTTTTATTTTTATATTTATATCTAATCTTTTATTAAAATGCTGCTCTTTTTTTAAATCTCCTCTTAATTTTTCAACTTTTAAATTTAAGTTTTCTATTTCTGTATTTAAAGTATTTACTTCTTCTATATCTTTATTTTTCAAATTATCAAAGTCACCTGTAATATTTGAGGCATTAAAAATATTAATTTTATCTACAAAGCTGCAATAAAATTTATATATATTTATAAAAGAAAACTCTTTTATATTTAAGGATTCTAGGAATTTTTCCTCATTATATTTTAAATTTAAAAGATTTATCCATGGGCTATAGATATAATCCTCCACAGTATTTTTGCTAATATCTACTTTGTTAACCCTTTTGTTAGCTGTATTCAAAAGAATTTTATCTTCCTTAACAAATACTAATATTAACGGATATGGTATAGTGTTTTGTATTATTTCAGCTATCCTCTTATACTTTTTATCATCATTTAATAATACCTCAATAACAGCTATTTCTTCGTAGTCTAGTTCCTCTGTTTTATATGGTTTTATATTTAGGTTGTCTTCTTTAAAGGAATATTTCCAAAGTATCTTATCAATGTGATTTGTAAATATATCTTTATCCTTAACATTCATATTAGCATTTTCATAAAATAATTTTTTAAATATAGTATTTCCTACTTCACAGTCTTTTGGTATATTCATTTTTTCATATAGTTTATGTATCATAATTTCCCCCTATTTAATAACCAAAAATGATACTAATTCAAAATCTTCAATGCCTTTAAATAAGCTCTTTTGTATAGTGGTTCCTCCTTTAGCAAATAAAGAGGCAACTCCTTTTTCTTCTTTTTTACCAATTATATTATCAATAGCATCTTCTAAAAGACTGGAATAGACTTTCATATCTTTTCCATCATTAGTTTCATTATTAAACTCTTTAACTATATCTTTTAATACTTCATTTTTTCCTGAACATAATTTTCTATAAAAATCTAATATTTTCTTTGTGTGAATATAATTATATTTAACCTTTCCATCCTCATAAACATAAACCATATAATATGGATATAAAGAATTACTTTCCTCTGGTTTTACACTGTGATTAACTTGTTTTAAAGTAAATATAACCCCTGGCTTTATTTGTTCTTTTAATTCTTCATCTTCAATAGTAGAAACTGCATACATACCTAATGGTGCTTTTTCTAAATCTTCTTCATGGTTTTTCATATATTCCATTAAATCCATTTTAAAATCATTCATGGTAAGGTCTGTAATGGATATTCCTCCAGATATATCTTCAAGGTCAACTACTTCGTTTTGTAATTGTGTTAATTGTTTTTTTCTATACTCTAGGTCATTCATTTTAGATTTTCCACTATTATCTATAATATTTTCTTCTCCTGTGGCAGAAATATCTAAAAGCATCATTCTTCCAGTAACTCTAGCTTCAAGATTTATATATTCATCTAGTTCCATATTAGGCCAAAAGTTTACTAATTGTATGCTATTATTTTTTGAACCTAATCTATCTATTCTACCAAACCTTTGAATTATTCTAACTGGGTTCCAGTGTATATCATAATTTATTAGATAATCACAATCTTGAAGGTTTTGCCCTTCTGATATACAATCTGTGGCTATTAGTATATCTATTTCCTCTTTCATATCTGGAAAAATCTTTTCTCTTTCCTTTGATTTTGGTGAGAAATTTGTAAGTACTGCATTTAAATCTTTTTTATTTACTCCCTTTAGAGTACATTTATTATCACCAGATCCTGTAACTAAAGCTGTATGTAAGTTAAATTCATCTTTAATCCATGGGGATAAACTTTCATATAAATAATTTGCTGTATCTGCAAAGGCTGAAAATATAATGATTTTCTTATTTCCTTCATTTAAGGGATTATTAATCTTATCTATTATTTTTTCTTTTAAATTATTAAGTTTTGCATCTCTATTTTTAACAACTTTAGCTGCTTCAAAAATAAGCTCTTCTAGTTTCTTTTTATCCTCTTCTAGGTCTTGTTTCCACTTAATTAAATCCATATCTTGTATTAAGACTTTAACTTTATTTCCTATTAGTGAATCCTCTAATGTATCATCATCAATCTCAATATCTGATATATTTAAGGATGGATCAAAATCCATTTGATTTTTCTCAATTTTATCCAAAGTATAATCTATTTGTTTTAGAAGTTTAGCTATGGTAATTCCAAAGGAATTAATAGAGCTTTCCATTCTTTTTAATATATTTACCCTCATTAAACTAATTAAACTTTGTTCTCTGTCCACTTGTCTAAATACAGATTGTCCACCCTTTACTGAGGTATCATATTTTTTATCATATTCTGCTCTTTTTTCTGGTAATACATATTTAAGTGGTGCATAGGTGCTTAAATTAAGGTTTCTAATAACTTTATTTACATGTTCTAAAGGTGGAAATTCATTCATTTGGTCAATATTAGATTGAATATTTATAGGTTTTAACCTTTTAGGGAATTTACCGATTTCGGCTACGTCATAATATTTTTCAACATGTTTTCTTGACCTTGCTATGGTTACGGTATCTAGAAGTTTAAAGTAATCCATATTCATCATTTCCATGAAAGTATCTAAGGTTCTTTCATCTTCTTCTAATTCTGTCCATTTATTAAATACTAGTTGTGCTTTTCTAAGTGTTAATTCAATACTAGGTATACCCTCTGACTCAAAGGCATTATCTCTACCTTCTGTGATAAAGTTAATTTGATTCTTTAGGTCATTCATCCTATTATTTACAGGGGTTGCAGATAACATTAATATCTTTGTTTCGGCTCCGCTTTTTATAACATCATTTAATAGTTTAGAATATCTAGTTACCTTTTCATTTCTAGCATTATTATTTCTAAAATTATGGGATTCGTCTATAACTACTAAATCATAATTGCTCCAATTTATAGTTTCTAAATTAATTTCTCCTGAGTAACCGGTTTCTCTGCTTAAATCAGTATGATTTAACACATCATAATTAAATCTATCCTTTAATAATATATTTCTCTTATCATTTAAAGTATAAATTGTCCAGTTTTCTCTTAACTTTTTAGGGGCTAATACTAGTACTCTATGATTTCTAAGTTCATAATATTTTATAACTGCTAGTGCTGAAAAAGTTTTTCCCAGTCCTACAGAATCTGCAATTATACATCCGCCATGTTTTTCTATTTTGTCTATGGCTCCTATAACTCCATCCTTTTGGAATTTATATAGTTTGTTCCAAATTTCTGTTTTTTTAAATCCTATTTTTGTTTTAACTATATTGTCCTCTGTTATTTCTCCTAAATAATTTTTAAATATATTGTACAATGTTACAAAATATATAAACTCTGGGGTGTTTTCTTTGTATATGAGCTGCATTTGTTCCAAAACTTTTGTTTTTACATCCTGAACTAAAGTATCATCTTCCCATATATTATCAAACATTATGAGAAATTGATTAGTATATTCTTTTCCATACATACATGTATTCATATCCATTCTATTAGATGGAGAAAATCCTAAGCCATCTGTAGTAAAATCAACTGTTCCATTTATAGATATGTTATCCTCTTTGTTTTCTATGTATATAAGTCTTTGTTGTGCTGAATTTGGTTTTATAAGGGATTTAAATTCAACCTTATTTTTAATCCAATCAGCGCACTCTTTAGCTATGCTTGCTTGATTCATTTCATTTCTCATTTTAATTTCAAATTCATTGCCTGATATTTTATGTTCGGGCGTTCTATCTATAAAATATGTTCTAACTAATTCTTTATCTTTTTTTACAAAGGTAGGTTCTGTAAACAGAAATCTTAACTTATCAACTTTATTTAATTCTTTGCTTAGTTCTTTGTAAGCAAAAATAGTAAAATAGGCTGATATTATTGATAATTTTGAATGACTTTTTATACTATTTTTAAGTTCCTCTCCTACCTTACCAAACTGCTTATTATCTAATATTTTAGGTTGCTGCATACTCAATCCCCTCCCATCTAATAGTGTTCAAAATTTTTACATAATTCCTTACTATTATTTTACACGTTATATGAATAAATTCAAACCTAGAACTAAAAAGCATTTATAAAAATATTTATTTTTTAACATAAAAAAGAATGCCTTTTAAGACATCCTTCCACAGTAAATATTAAATGCTATTTATTATACTTCTATATTCCTTTATACTTTCACAGTATAAATATCCTTTTTCCCTACCACAATAACTAATGCTTTTTTTAAATCTTCTAATCCAAGCTCCTCTTTTACCATTTTACTTTCAGCATATCCTTGAAGTTGTTTTAGTCCTTCTTCTTTTACTTTTTCTAAGGTATTTCTTTCACTTTCTTTTATATATTTTAATTCTATAATCCACTGGAATTTAGTTATATCTTTAAATTGAATTTTTCTCTTAAGCATTATATCTGCATAACCTTTACTATTTTCCACTTCGCTTTGTATAAAATAGGTTCCATCTATCCCTAAAAGAGTTAAAAAAATCATTTTAATGTGCTTTTCATCCATTTTCATTAAATCTCTATTGGATAAATATTCTAGTATTTTACCTATAATATCTACTAAAGGTTCAATCTTTCCATATGCTCTCATTTCAGTTATTGCATCTCTAACATCTTTTATTTGTATATTGTATTCCAAATTCATTCTTTGAAAATACTGCTCCCAATAAATTGTTTTTATCACGTAATTAGGTACTTTAAGTATAGTACCACTAAGTCCTTGTTCCTTTATTGTAAGCATACCTAGATAAAATAATAGGGATTTAAAATTTTCACTTACACTGTACATAGTATGAATATTAAATCTATCCACTAGCATAGTAGATGTTTCTCCCTTCGTCATTATTTCCTCTAAAGCTCCCTTGTTATTAAAATTATATGCTAGTTGATTAACTTTTCCGTAATCTGTTTTTACATTATTGTCTATCATCTCTTTTGGATAGCGATTATACATTAAATAATTATCTAAAAAATACATGGACATATCTGGATTAAAAACTGATTTACTATTTTCATTAAACTTGTATCCATCATAGTAAGTAGTCATATCAGTGCATATTTTTTCTCTAAGCTCTATATCCTTTATATTTACTTCATCCATAATCCAAGATAATTCTTTCCTTGTAAATCCCATCATGGCATTAAGATTTTCATCTAGAGTATAGTTTCTAGTTATGTTAAATCCACTAGTTAAATCATCTAGCATTATAGGACTTACACCTGTCATAAATATTCTGTTAAAATTATCCATAGTTGCATCTTTTAAAGCTTTATAAAATACCTTAACAAAACCTTCACCATGAAGGATACTTTCATAGGTACTTTGGCTTCCTCCTGTAATTAATTCATTGGCAAAGTTATCATATTCATCTATTAAAACAAATACCTGCTTATTATTAATTTTACTAAGCATACTTATATGAGCTACCACCATTTCTGCACTCATATTTTCCATAGGTAACTTATTTTCACCTAAAATATCACCATATTTATATAAAAATTCTCTTGCTGCTGATGCAACCTTAAAATTAAAACTTTTTCTTAATTCTTCTTCCCCATGTCCTGCATCTACTCCTGCAAAACTTATTTTCCACACAAGAAAGCTATTTCTCTCTTCTGTAGGTTTTTTTCCTATATATAAATCATCAAATAATTCTTCAAATCTATCTTTCTTATTTATATCATAATAATTCTCAAGCATAGATATAAAAAGACTTTTCCCAAACCTTCTAGGTCTTATAAAAAAATTATAGGGAGCATATCTATCTAAAATTTCTATATAAGAAGTTTTATCTACATAAAGATAATTTTTTTTTCTTAACACCTCAAAGTTAGAAATACCATAAGGTATTCTTTTCATTTCCTCTCACTCCTAACTATATCTCGTATATATTTCTATACGTTCATTGATTTTCTCTATCCTTCAGCAATCCATTTTTCTAACATTTAACAATATATAATTTCTTATTTTATAGTATACCCTATATTTAATATCATTTGAATAAAAGATGGAGACTTATAAATTGTTCCTTTTTTATTCTATGTTTTTTATTTTTATATTTATATCCAATCTTTTATTAAAATACTACTCTTTTTTCTGGTAATACATTTTTCTAAGCAGCAATTACTACTATATTTACCCACTAAAATTATACTCTAATACCAACATTAAAATTATTGACAATACCCCTATGTAATGCTATTATATAAATATAATTAGTTGATAATGATTTTCATTGTGAGGTGAAATTTATGAGCATTTATGATTTAAAACCTGGTGAAAAAGCTTATATAAATAATATAGTGGGAAATGAAAAATTAGCTAAAAGATTATTAGCATTAGGATGTATAGAAGGTACAGAGGTATCATTAAAAACTACTGCACCTCTAGGTG
Source organism: Clostridium acetireducens DSM 10703 (assembly GCF_001758365.1). GTDB lineage: Bacteria > Bacillota > Clostridia > Clostridiales > Clostridiaceae > Clostridium_C > Clostridium_C acetireducens. The sequence goes on along the minus strand of NZ_LZFO01000030.1, from coordinate 2,079 downwards.
ATCCATTAATTATAAATTTAAGAGGATTTAATTTAGCAATAAGAAAAAACGATGCAAAAAACATACTAATTAAATAGATAAATTATATAAATTAAGGAGGGTAAAATGTTAGTTGCAGCACTAATAGGAAATCCAAATGTAGGAAAAACTTCTCTTTTCAATTTATTAACTGGTTCTAATCAATATGTAGGTAATTGGGCTGGAGTAACTGTAGAAAAAAAAGAAGGTTATTTAGATAATAAAATTAAAATTGTTGACCTTCCTGGTATATATGCTATGGACACTTTTTCAAATGAAGAAAAAGTATCAAAGAATTTTCTTATGAATGATGATGTAGATATTATTATAAATATAGTAGATGCTTCTAATTTAGATAGAAATCTTTATTTAACCACTCAACTTAAACAATTTAATAAACCTATAATATTATTATTAAATATGATTGATGTAGCAGATTCTAAAGGCATACAGATAGATTATAAAAAACTATCAGAAGAATTAAATGTTACTGTATTACCTATTTCTGCTTCTAAAGGTATAGGTATAGAGGATTTAAAAAAGTTATTAACAGAAGAAAATTTTAATGAGTATACACAAAATACTTATAAAGAATTTGCATCAGAAAAAGAAACTTATAATTATATAGAAGATATTTTAAATAAATGTTTAGTCTGTACTAAGGGTCAGTCCCCTGCTATTAGTGAAAAAATAGATAATTTATTACTTAATAAATTTTTAGCATATCCTATATTTTTATTAATACTTTTTTTAACATTTAAGTTCACTTTTAGTTGGGTTGGACAACCCTTAGCTGATAAATTAGAAACTATTTTAAATCATAATTTTGTTCCGTTTTTAACCAATTTATTAATCAATAGTAGCGATTGGTTTAGATCTCTTATTATAGATGGTATAGTTGGCGGTGTAGGTTCTGTAATTGTATTTTTACCTATAATTTTATCACTATTTTTATGTATATCTTTCTTAGAAGATAGTGGATATATGGCTAGAGCTGCCTTTATTATGGACAAGCTAATGAGAAAAATGGGACTTTCAGGAAAAGCCTTTATTCCTCTTATTGTAGGTTTTGGCTGTTCTGTACCTGGAATAATGTCATCTAGAACTTTAGAAAGTGAAAAAGATAGAAAACTTACAGCATTATTAGTACCTCTTATGTCTTGTAATGCTAGACTGCCTGTTTATTCTTTATTTGCTTCAGCATTTTTTCCAGGAAAAGAGATTTATGTTGTAATGTCATTATATTTATTAGGTATTATAATTGCATTTATTTTGGGAATTATTTTTAAGAATACTATATTTAAAAAAGATGAGGAACCTTTTATTATAGAACTTCCTCAATATAAGTTACCTGAATTAAAAAATATTACTTTACACACTTGGGAAAAAGGAAAAGGTTTCGTAAAAAAAGCTGGAACAATAATATTTTCAATATCAATTATAGTGTGGATTTTATCAAACTTTAATTTTTCAGGACTAACTGATATAAATAATAGCATGTTAGCTTATATAGGTAAATTCATAAGTCCTATTTTTAAACCATTAGGATTTGGTTCTTGGCAAAATTCTGTATCAATACTTACAGGAATAATGGCTAAAGAAGTTATAATAGGTTCTATGGGAGTAATTTATGGCGGAAATTTAAAAGTATCTTTACTTAATAATTTTACAACACTCTCTGCTTATAGCTTTTTAATATTTGTGTTGTTATATACTCCTTGCGTATCTGTTGTAGCAACTATGAAAAAAGAATATGGAAACAAAATGGCTGTTTTTTCTGTTTTTTACCAATTTACATTAGCTTGGCTAATTTCTTTCCTAGTATATAATTTAGGTATATTAATTTTTTAGTGTGCTAAATAAAAAATGATTGAGATAATTTGCAAATATAAAATAATTAAAAATAAATTATATAAAAATAATAAGCAAAGTAGCATAAAGAAAGTTTGTAAATAATTTGAATGAATTTTAGACAATCTTAGAAGAAAAAATAAAAAAACTCCGTAATTCATCACAGGACGTGATGAGCCAATTTCCGCCCCAAGGACGGGGCATAAATTG
>NZ_LZFO01000029.1 GCF_001758365.1 Clostridium acetireducens DSM 10703 | reverse complement strand
CTTGACAAACCCATGCACTCCATCTCCTGTTATTATTAAGATGGGCTTAAGGCTGATTTTGACTATTGTCAGTCCTATTCTACATGATTTTTTCACAGGGGTGTTGCATTTAATATTGCAATTTAAGAATCTTTAATAAATAATTTTTAATAGCATTTTCCATTTTATTTTCTCCAGGTTCATAGTATTTTATATCTTTTATGTTATTGGGCATATACTGTTGTTTTACATAATTATTTTTATAATCATGAGCATATTTATATCCTACCATTCTCCCTAAATTTTTAGCTCCTTTATAATGACCATCTTTTAAATGATCAGGTATTTCACCTACATCCTTATTATCTAAATCTTTTAATGCTTTATCTATAGCTTTTATACAAGAATTAGATTTTGGTGATGTAGCTAATAAAATAACTGCCTCTGCTAAAGGTATTCTAGCTTCTGGCAATCCTAATTGAAAAGCAGAATCTATACAAGATTTAACTATAGTTATAGCATTAGGATATGCAACTCCTACATCTTCCGCTGCTATAACTAAAAGTCTTCTACATATAGATAATATATCTCCTGCTTTTATAAGCCTAGCTAAATAATGAATAGCAGCATCTGGATCACTTCCTCGTATAGATTTTTGAAAAGCACTTAAAATATCATAGTGGCTATCTCCAAATTTGTCATATCTTATACTACTATTCATACATTGCTGTACTATACTCTCATCAATAATTATATCTCCATTTTCATTTTTATTGCTAGTTTTAAAAGCTAATTCAATTCCATTTATAGCTTTCCTTAAATCTCCATTAGCACAGTTAGCAATAAACTCTAAAATTTTATTTTCACATATTATTTTACTATTATTAGACATTTCATTTTCTAATATATCTAATGCTCTTTTTAATCCTTCTATTATATTATTTTTATTTAAAGGTTTAAATTCAAATATATTAACCCTACTTAAAAGAGCATTATAAATATAAAAATAAGGATTTTCTGTAGTGCTAGCTATTAAAGTTATTTTTCCATTTTCAGTGTACTCAAGCAAAGATTGTTGTTGTCTTTTATTAAAATTCTGAATTTCATCTAAATATAATAAAACCCCATTAGCAGTTAATAAACTATCTAAATCTTTTACAATAACTTTTATATCCGATATAGAAGCATTAGTAGCATTTAGCTTATAAAATTTCTTATTAGTATTTTTTGCAATTATATTTGCCACTGTAGTTTTACCTACTCCTGGAGGTCCATAAAATATCATATTAGGTATTATTCCAGAATTAACAATTTTATTTAGTATTCTACCTTTACCTAGCAAATGTTTTTGTCCTAATAAATCTTCTATATTTTTAGGTCTTATTTTATCCGCTAAAGGCACCATATATAAATTCTCCTTTTTATAAAATTATTTATCATATTCCATTTTTCTATTTTTAAAATAAACTATATTTAAATTACACTTATCTGCTACATATTTAGCATATTTATAATTTAATCCTATAGACTGTGGTTTATGAGCATCAGAGCCTATAGTTACAAATTTTCCACCTAATTCATAAAATCTTTTGTAAATAGATATAGCATTATCTATTATTTTCTTATCTTCAAATCTTCTAGTATTAATTTCTATACATTTTTCTTTTTCAACAATTACTTTTAATATTTCATCTATTATATCTGAATATTCTTCATAATATAATTCTGTATCTTCATACCTAGCATATCTGCAAATATAATCTATATGTCCAAGACTATCTACAAAATCATAATTTTTAATACATTGCAGCATAGATTTTAAATATTCACTATAACTTTCATTTTTACTTTTATCTACATAAAAGTCTTTATAATACAAGTCCATATTATTTATTACATGAATAGATCCAATAATATAATCGAAGGGATATTTTTTAGAAATGGCTTCATTTTTTTCTATACAATCCATCCTCATGCCCATTTCTACCCCTAGTAATAAATTATCTTTTCTAAATTTTGAATAATCATTAAAATATTTATCTATATCAAATATAAATTGTCCAGGTTTCATAAAATTTAAATCTAAATGTTCTGTTAATATTACTCCTATATTAACTTTTTCTTTTGCTCTTATAACTTCCTCTAATGTCATTTCACTATCTGTTGAAAAATTAGTATGTACATGAGTGTCAAACATTTCAAATAGCCTCCTATTTATTATAATTTACTTACATAAACATTATATATTATTTTTATAAATTATCATAAATTATCATAATTAATTTTATAAAAAATAAGTCCTATTTAAAAATAAATAGAACTTAAATCAAAAACAGTTTATATAACTGATAAAATAGTTGCAATTAAAGGTATAGTTATTATTGAAAATAAAGTAGTAATAAACACTGCCTTTGAAGCTAACACTGTATCTGCATTATACTTTTCAGCAAATACTCCTGTTATAGCTGCCCCAGGCATAGCTTGCAAAATCACAAGTATATTTAATATTAATTTATTTATATTTAATGTCTTTAATAAAAGCAATGTTAAAAAAGGTATTACTATTAATCTTACCATACATAAGTAATACAAACTAAAATCTGAAAATACTTCTTTAAAATTTGCATCTGCTAACATAGCTCCTATTATAATCATTGACAAAGGCACTGTCATATCACCTACTATATTAATAGCTTTGCCAATACAAATAGGTAATTTTATTGAAAATAAAAACAAAATTAATCCTATAAAAACAGATATTATTCCTGGATGCGTTATTACATTTTTAAAAGCATCTGAATCCTTTTTACCAGTAAGTAACACAATTCCATAACTCAAAGAAAATACATTAAAAGCTATCCCATATATAGATGCATAAAATATACTTACTTTACCATATAAACTTTCCAATATAGGATATCCCATAAATCCATAATTAGAAAATATGCAAATAAATCTCAATATACTTCTTTTATTTTTATTAAATTTACAAAAAAATAATTTACTCATAATAATCAAAATTACATGAGCTAATATAGAATAAGCAACCATCCATTTTATATTGTTAGCTAATTCCTTGGAATAATCAAAGTTAAAAGAGCTTATTATTAACATAGGCAATGTTACATTCATAAGTATATCTGAAAGCCCTTTACTTACTTCTTTATTTATAAATGCTTTTTTTCTACTGTAAAATCCTACTCCCATAATTATAGTAAGCATAATTACTTGATTTATTACATTAGTCATTTAAAAAAATCCCCCTTTCCATACTAAAATATTACATTAAAATCATAAAAATTTATAGCTTTCATACATTTTATATATAAAATGAAAATATTAGAACATTAAAATTAATATAAAAATTTCATAAAAATTATATATTGAATTAAATAAATTAATTATTTTTAAATAATTTAGCTAATATTTGAAATAAAACATTCAAAAATATAGAGTAAAACATATACTATTTTAAGTACTTGTTTTACTCTATATTTATTTAATTAAGATAATTTATTTACTTTTTTTTCACGTTTTTTATTGCATATTTTCTCACTTCTCTTTTCTAACTCAATTAATATATCATTTATATCTACATTTCTATCTGCCATAAGTACTAACAAATGATATATTAAATCACAAACTTCATATACTATTTCTTCTTTATTATCATTCTTGCTAGCAATTATCACTTCTGAAGACTCTTCTCCTACTTTTTTTAAAATTTTATCTATTCCTTCATTAAATAAATATCCTGTGTAAGAACCTTCTATTCTATTTAATTTTCTCTCTAAAATTGTATTATATAATTTTTCAATAACATATTTACTATTCATATATACCCACCTGACTTTTATTAAAAATTTAAAGTTTTCTGTAAAAACATGACTTATTACCTGTATGACAAGCAGCTCCTATTTGATTAACTTTAACTAATATAGTATCTTCATCACAGTCAATATAAATTTCCTTTACATATTGAAAATGTCCAGATGTTTCTCCTTTATTCCAAAGCTCACTTCTACTTCTACTCCAAAACCATGTAGTACCTGTTTCCATTGTTTTATTTAAAGATTCTTTATTCATATAAGCTAACATCAAAACTTGTCCACTTTTATAATCTTGTATAATAGCAGGTATTAAGCCCTTATTAAATTTTATATTATTAATTAAACTCAAATACTATCACCTACCTATTTATACTCTAGCACTTATACCATTGTTCATTAAGTATTCCTTAACTTCTTTTATGCTAAGCTCTCTATAATGAAAAATTGAAGCAGCTAAGGCAGCATCTACATTAGTTTCTGAAAAAACCTGTTTAAAATCTTCTAACTTTCCACAACCTCCAGAAGCTATTACTGGTATATTTACAGCCTGAGCTACTGCCTTAGTCATATTAATATCATACCCATTTTTAGTACCATCAGCATCCTTGCTAGTTAAAAGAATTTCTCCTGCTCCTAATTTCTCTACTTTTTTAACCCATTGAATTAAATCTATATTCGTATCAATTCTTCCTCCATTTATAACTACATTCCATCCAGAATCATCTTTTCTAGATATTGCATCTACAGCAACAACTATACATTGACTTCCAAATTTATTTGCCGCCTCACTAATTAATTCAGTGTTCTTTATAGCTGCAGAATTAATAGAAACCTTATCCGCTCCAGCTTTTAAAACCTCTCTTATATCCTCAATAGTTCTTATGCCTCCCCCTACAGTAAATGGTATAGATACTTTTTCTGCAGTTTTTTTAATAACCTCTATCATAGTTTTTCTTTTCTCATTAGTAGCATTTATATCTAAAAATACTAATTCATCTGCCCCTTCTTTATTGTAAAACTCAGCTATCTCTACAGGATCCCCTACATCCTTTAAATTAACGAAATTAACTCCCTTTACAACTCTGCCACCTTCTACATCAAGACATGGAATAATTCTCTTAGTTATCATTTTTACTCTCCCCTTTTACATAAATTAACCGCTTGTTTCAAATTTACATTTCCAGAATATATGGCTTTACCTACTATAGCCCCATATAAATTCATATCTCTTAATTTTGTTATATCTTCTATACTTGTAACCCCGCCAGAAGCAATAATATTACAAGAAACTTTTTCTTTAAGTTTATATATTTGATTAAAATTAGGACCTTTTAAAGCTCCATCTTTACTTATATCTGTGAAAACTATAGTTTTAACCTCCAATTTCTCCATTTCTTTAGCAAAATCTATATAATTAACAGAACTTACATCAACCCATCCTTCCGTAGAAACCATTTCATTTTTAGCATCTATTCCTACAATTATTTTATCACCGTATTTTTTTATAGCTTCCTTTACCATGTTTGGTTTCTTTAAAGCAGATGTTCCTAAAATAACTTTATTAACACCCTTTTTTAATATTGCTTCTATAGTTTCAATATCCCTTATTCCTCCACCTAACTCTATAGGAATGTCCACTTTTTTAACTATTTTTTCTACAACGTCTAAATTCTTTAATTCTCCAGAAAAAGCTCCATCTAAATCTACAATATGTAAATTTTTCGCTCCCATTTCTTTAAACTTCAAGGCTGTATCCACAGCACTATCCGCTACTACTTGTGAAGAAGAAATTTTACCTTGATACAGCCTTACACATTTGCCATTTTTTAAATCTATAGCCGGTAATATAATCATTTTTAACCTCCCATAACCTAAAATATATTATTAAAAATTCCATACAATAGTCTACTATTATAAAAAACTCACCCTAGTTAAATTATAATATCCCTTTTGTTGACATAACCCCTTTTATTCTATCATCATACTCAATTGCTTCTTTTAAAGCTCTAGCAAAAGCTTTAAACAATCCCTCTATCATATGATGATTATTTTTTCCGTATAAAATTTTTATATGAAGTGTTATACCTGCATTAAAAGCTAAAGCTCTAAAAAATTCTTCTATTAACTCTGTATCTAACTCTCCTAATCTATCCACAGTAAATTTAGCATCAAAAACAATATAAGGTCTTCCACTTAAATCTAAAGATACAAAAGCTAAAGTTTCATCCATAGGCACATATGCACTTCCATAACGTTTTATTCCTTCTTTATTTCCTAATGCTTTCTTTATACATCTACCTAAAACTATACCTGTATCCTCTACAGTATGATGAGGATCCACATATAAATCTCCTTTAGTTTTTAAATCTAAATCTAACAAACCATGTTTAGTTAAAAGCGTTAACATATGATCAAAAAAACCTATATTTGTATTTATATTGCTTATTCCAGAACCATCTAAATTCAAATTAGCTTCTATACAAGTTTCACTAGTTGTTCTACAAATCTCAACTCTTCTAAATTCCTTATCCATTTTCTCCTCCTTTAATTATTAAAAATTTCTTTTAAAGCCTGTACAAAATAATCATTTTCTTTTCTATCACCAACAGTTACTCTTATATAATTTTTTAAAATATCATCATTAAAACTTCTAATAACAATATCTTTTTCTAATAACTTATTATAAATATTTTTATTATCACTTTTAATTTCTATAAGTATAAAATTAGTATTAGACTTTATAGGTGTTATATTCTTAATTTTTTCCAATTTGTTAAATAAATATTCTCTTTCGCTAATTATTTTTTTTATATTGCTTTTAATTAAATTTTTATTTTCTAAAACAACTTTAGCTATTGCTTGAGATAAAGAATTAACATTAAAAGGAGATTTAACTTTTTTAATTTCATTTATCAAAACTTCATTAGCTAATGCAAATCCTACTCTTAATGCTGCTATGCCAATAGCTTTAGAGCAAGTTCTAAGTACTATTAGATTTTCATAATAATTAATTTTATCTACTACGCTTTCATTACAAAAATCCGTATATGCCTCATCTATAACAACTATGCAATTGCTACAGCTTTTTAATATTTTTTCTATATCTTCTTTTAATATTATTTTTCCTAAAGGATTGTTAGGATTAGAAATAAATAAAATTTTCACTTTTTCTAAATTCACAGTATCTATTAACTTATCTATATTTAAATTAAAATTACTATCATAACTAAAATTTAATAATTTTCCCCTAATAATTTTTGTATATATTTTATACATTGAAAAATCAGGATTTAAAACTAATACTTTTTCTTTTTCATTTAAAAAAGCATTAATAACTAGTTGTATTAATTCATCAGAACCATTACCTGCTACAATATTATTTAAACTTGCTCCTGCATATTGAGAATAACTTTTACAAAGCTCTTTAGCTTCTCCATCAGGATATTTATTAAGAAAACAACTTTTTACACTCTTTAATATATCTTCCTCCAAAAATTCTAATAAATTAAATGGATTTTCATTAGCATCTAATTTAATTTTATTATTAAAGTAATTTGTATTATATACTTTAAAATCTTTTAAATCCTCTCTAAATAAATCACTTATCATAGCATTCTCTCCCATCATTAATATTACTCAAACCTAACTTTTATAGAATTAGCATGAGCTGTAAGTCCTTCTGTATTAGCTAATTTAACAATTTTATCTTTAACATTTAAAAGCTTATTTTGAGAATAACATAAAAAATTAGACTTTTTCATAAAATCTTCTACTGAAAGTGGAGAAAAAAATCTTGCAGTACCATTAGTTGGTAATACATGATTAGGTCCTGCTATATAATCACCTAATGGTTCTGGACTAAATTCACCTAAAAATATAGATCCTGCATTTTTTATTTCATTTAAAATATTAAATGGATTTTTAACCATCAACTCTAAATGTTCAGGTGCTATATTATTTGCAATATTTATTGCTTCATTTATATCTTTTACTAACAAAATACCTCCATAATTTTTTAAAGAACTTTTAATTATTTCTTTTCTTTTTAAATTTTCTATTTGATTTTTTATTTCTAATTGAACATTTTTAGCAATATCTAAAGAGTTTGTTACTAAAATAGCTGAAGCAATTTTATCATGTTCTGCTTGAGACATTAAATCTGCAGCAATAAACTTAGGGTTTGCATATTTATCTGCTATTATTAAAATTTCACTAGGTCCTGCTATCATGTCAATATCTACATGTCCATATACACTTCTTTTAGCCATTGCCACATATATATTTCCCGGTCCTACTATTTTGTCTACCTTTTTTATAGTTTTTGTTCCAAAAGCCATAGCTGCTACAGCTTGAGCTCCTCCAATTTTATAAATTTTATCTACACCAGCTATATCTGCTGCTACTAAAATATTAGGATTTATTTCTCCATTTTTAGAAGGTGGAGTAATCATTACAATTTCTTTAACTCCAGCTACTTTTGCTGGCACAGCATTCATTAAAACAGAAGAAGGATAAGAAGCTGTTCCTCCAGGCACATATATAGCTACTCTTTCCAAAGGTCTAATTATTTGTCCCAACATAATTTCTTCTTTACTAGTATCTATCCATGAATTTTCTTTTTGTTTACTATGAAACTCTTCTATATTTTTTTTAGCAAAATATATTGCCTCTAAAAACTTTTTGTCTACTTTATCATAAGCATATTTAATTTCTTCTTCAGTAACACAAATATTTTTTATATTTATTAAAGTACTATCAAATTTATTTGTATATTCTATTAAAGCTTGGTCTCCTCTTTCTTTTATATTATTTAATATGATATTTACTCTATCTACCACATCTTTTCTAATTAATTCTTCCCTATTTTGCATATTTAATAATACTTCTGCATTTTCTTTATAATCTATTATATTTATAATTGGACATTCCATATTTACTCCTCCAATATTAATTTTTAATAAAGTGTTTTTTATAAAACAGCACTAATTTTATCTATAATATTAACTATTTTCTTACTTTTCATTTTCATACTAGCTCTATTAACAATCATTCTTGCACTTATATCACATATATCTTCTAAAACTACAAGTCCATTTTCTTTTAAAGTAGTACCTGTCTCCACAATATCTACTATAGCATCAGATAATCCCAGTACAGGTGCTAATTCTACTGAACCTTCTATTTTAATAATTTCAACGTCTTGTCCCTTTTTTCTAAAGTATTCCCTTGCCACATTAGGATACTTAGTTGCTATTCTTTTTCTTTCATATCCTTTATAAAAATTATTTTTATTAGTAGATGCCACAGCAAATTTACATTTTCCAAACTTTAAATCTATTACTTCATAAAAATCTTTATTATACTCCATAAGAGTATCTTTACCAACTATCCCTATATCTGAAGCCCCATGTTCCACATAAGTTAAAACATCTGCAGCTTTTACCAGTACAAAATCTATATTATTTTCTTCATTATGAAAAATTAATTTTCTACCTTTATTTTTCAATTGACTACATTCTATACCTGCTCTTTCAAATATACCTATAGCCGACTTTTCTATTCTTCCTTTAGTTAAAGCTATTTTTACCCTATCATTTAATTTATTTATCACTCTAATGCCTCCCAGTTAAAGTTTTCAATTTTGCTATAAAATTTTTCATTATTATATACATTAATAATTTCTATATTTTCTTTATTATTTATATATATAAAATATTTAATATGTTTAAATTTAGCATATTTTAATGCCTCTTCTTTATTGCAAGACAAACTAAATTCACAAATCCTATTACTTTTCCTAATTTTCATACACAAATTGTATCCTTCTATACAAAATCTTTCTTCACAATGAATTAAAAAATCTAAATTTTTACTTGTATAATTTTCTCTTAATATTTCCATTAAATTATTAATATTTATAGCAAAACCTGTAGCTGGTGTATTAAATCCAAACTTTCCTATTAAATTATCATACCTTCCACCAGTTAATATTTCCTTACCTAATCCACTTCCATAACCTCTAAAAATTATTCCTGTATAGTAATCTATATTTTGAACCATACCTAAATCTATAGATAAATATTTATCTAAACCAATACTTTTAAGTACTTTATAAACCTTTTTAATATTTTCTAAAGACTCTAGCACTTTATAATTTGAAGTTAGTTCTTTAACTTTATCTAGTACTTCACATCCGCCAAATAACTCTGGAAGTTTTTTTAATAATTTAATATGTTCATCTTTAATATCTTTTTTTCTACTATCTAAAAACTCATTTAAAATACTAAAATTTTTATTTTCTATAAGTTTTTTTAATTTATCAAAATCTTCTTCATTTAAATCTAAATCTTTTGCAATTGTTTTAAAAAGATTAGACTCTCCAATTTCTATCTTAAAATCTTTTACATTTAAACTTAAAAAAGTATTTATGGCTATTATTATTGCTTCTACATCTGCATTGATATTATTACACCCAATTATTTCTACTCCTGCTTGAGTAATTTCACTTAACTTGCCTTGTAAACTTTGATTTACTCTAAATATATTAGATATATAGTAAAGCTTTAAAGGATAAGTCATATTTTTTAATTTAGTAGAAACAATTCTAGCAATAGGAGTAGTCATATCTGGTCTTAGTGCTAATATTCTTCCACTAGAATCAAATAATTTATACATTTGCTCCTGTTCTATAAAAACATTTTTTCCATTAAACACATCATAAAACTCCAAAGTAGGAGAAATAATTTGTTTGAATCCATTATTAATAAATATATTTCTTAACTGATTTTCTATATTATTTTTTATATCACATTCATTAAATAATATATCTTGCATTCCATCTGGTATATATCTTTTTAAGCTTCTCATAAACTCTCCTCGCTTTAATAATTCATTACTTTAAATAATTATTAGTTTATCACTTTATCGTGATAAACTATTGTATTTATAATATCACCTTATTTTAAAAAAATCAATATATTTTTCTACTTTATTTTTATTAAGTTAAAATTTTAATATCAATAACTTCTGCTTTATATTTTAGAATTATTACCGCAATAAAGCACCAGATACTATTGTACCTAGTGCTTTATAAAATGCTACCTATCTATTATTAGCCTCATCATATATTTTTTCAGCTAAATAGTGAACCATAAAGTTTTGAAGATTTGCATTAGTTAGTATTTCTTTAACTAATCTGTCATTTCTATTTTTGGCTTTAACAATACCTCTTTTGAAGTAACTCTTAGCAAAGGTATTTACTAAGTCTTCATAACTATTAGCCTTAGCTATATCCATAATATTTTTATCTTGTTTAAACATTTCTTCGTAGTGATCTATAACTATTCTATCTTCTTCTGTAAGTCCTATTCCAAATACATCATTTATTCTTTGTATTATATCATCTAAATACTCTTCTTGTTCTTCATTAATACGAGACTCCGCATTTTCTGATATTCCAACTAATTCACCATCCGCATAACTTAATGATATATCTGAACCCATCTTTTCATCTTTACTTAACTTTTGTAGTTTATAATAATCTAAACTTAAAATATCATCAAGATTTATTCTTTCTTTTCCCTTCTTAGGCAACTTCTTTAATAAAGCTACTAAATACACCTGTAGTCTTAAAAGATTTAAATTTTTAAGAGGATATATCTGAAGCAAAAAATTGTAGAATGTTACGTACTTCTGTGCTTTCTTTTTAAATTCATCTGCCTGCTTCTCATCATCTTCTTCAATAAAGCAATATCTTTCTACTCCTTTATCAATTATGCTATTCATTTTTCCATTTTGTGAATTAGTTCTTTTCTCTTTATAAAAAAGAGTTGCAAAGTCATTTACTTCTTCATCATAATATACTCCATATTCATGCAACTGATACCATAAATCATTTACTACATTGGGGTCTGTAACCTTATCTATATTAGTCATTTCAAAATATGGCTTGTATGCTTCTTGAATATCTTCTACTGAATTTTGAAAATCTAAAATAAATGTTTGTTTATCAGGATAAGTTCTGTTTAATCTTGATAAAGTTTGTACAGTTTTTACTCCATCTAGCTTCTTATCTACGTACATTGCACATAGCTTTGGTTGGTCAAAACCTGTTTGATATTTTTCTGCAACAATAAGAATTTTAAACTCATCTTTATCAAATATTTTAGGTAGATTGCTTTCAGTAATATCTGGTGCAACATCTTTATTCATAGATATTTCTGTGTATTCTTCACCTTCATCATTAACAGTTCCTGAAAAGGCCACTAATGCTTTAATATTATATCCTTTTTCTCTAATATATCTATCTATTGCTAATTTATATCTTACTGCATGAAGTCTACTAGCAGTAACAACCATACCTTTAGCTTTTCCACCTATCCACATGGCTCTATTTTCAACAAAATCATCTACTATGGTTTCAACTTTTGTTCTTATATTATATTCATTTAAGCTAACAAACCTATTTATAGCTCTTTTAGCTTCACCTTTATCAAATTCAGGATTATCTTCTATTTTCTTTCCAACTTTATAATAGACACTTACTGGCATATAATTCTTAAGAACATCTAATATAAATTTTTCTTCTATTGCTTGTTTCATAGAATATAAATGAAATTCATGTGGCAATCCATCTTGTCCAACTCTACCAAATATTTGCATTGTTTTATTCTTAGGTGTAGCTGTAAAAGCAAAGAAACTTACATTTTTTAAATCTGTTCTTTTTTCAATTAACTCAGACATTTTATCCATACTAGATTTTTCATTTTTTTCTTCTTCTGTCTGTTCCTTAGCTACTTCTTCTAGAGTTTTTCCAGCTAAAGTTTCTTTCAGCGCACTCATATTTTCACCTGCTGTTGATGAATGAGCCTCATCAATTATAACAGCATATTTTCTTTTCTCTAATGACTCTATCTTTTCAAGGGCATAAGGGAATTTTTGAATAGTGGTTATTATTATCTTAACTCCACTTGTTATAGCCTTAGCTAAATCTGATGAATTTTTCTTATCGTCTATTTTAAGTACTAATCCTTTTTTATGTTCAAGTTGATATATAGCATCTTGAAGCTGTTTATCAAGCACTTTTCTATCTGTAACTACAATAATTGAATCAAATATTGCATTATCATCTTCATCATGTAAACTTGATAATCTATGGGCAGTCCATGCTATTGTATTTGTCTTTCCACTACCCGCACTATGTTCTATAAGATAATTTAATCCTGCTTTGTTTTCTTTTAAATCTGCTACAATCTTTCTTACAGCATCTAACTGGTGATACCTGGGAAAAATTGCTCTTTTTTTATTATCTTTTTTTTCTATAAAATAAAAACGTCTAATAATATCAAGTAAACTGTCTTTTTTTAATATATCTTCCCAAAGATAACAAGTCTTTTCCTTGCCTTCTACTGGTGGATTTCCTTTTCCTCTATTATAACCTTTATTAAATGGCAAGAAGAAAGTCTTGGCTCCTTTAAGCTGCGTTGTCATATATACTTCATCAGTGTCTAATGCAAAGTAATCTAATACTCTTTCATTAAATCCAAATAACTTTTCCTTTGGATCTCTATCCTCTTTAAACTGTCTTATAGCATTATAAACATTTTGCCCAGTAAATTGATTCTTAAGTTCCATAACTATAATAGAAAAACCATTTAAAGATAATACTACATCCAAAGTGTTATTATTTTTAGTACTATATTTAAGCTGTCTAGTAATCTTAAATATATTTTCTTTATAATTATTAAGGTCTGTTTTATTAGAACTCAAGTTAGGCTTATTATAAAATAGCTTAAAAGTACCATTCATCATGATATCTTCTATACCATTTCTTAAAACATGTATAAGACCTCTTTTACTTATGTTTGAATTAAGTAAATCTAAAAAAGCCTTTTTCCAGTTAGTTCCGTGATTAAATTTAAACTCATCTATTAAATCCTTTTGAGTAACTTCTAAAAATCTAAATAAATCATCAGTAAATAAACAATACTGTAAATCAAATTCCTGAGAATGACCTTGTTCATATCCTGCTGAAACTAAATAATTCTCAATGCTTTCTTCTAAGTTTCTTTCCTTAGGTAACATATTATCCCCATTCCCCCTTTCTACAATTGCATATATAATTTTATTAAACTTGGAAAGTTATGACCATCATCTAAAAAGAATTGTAAATACTCATCATATTCATCATAATTTTCTCTATAAACCTCTAGTATATCTATCAAAGCTTTTCTAGCTTCCTTTAATTCATAACAGTTCAAATTTAAAATACTTATTGTATAGGATGCTCTTATATATTTATTACTATTTTCATCATTACTTTTTGGTACTATCTCTCCATTTGCGATATTGTAACTAAAATAATCCCCTGGATTGTCTATAACTGGATTTATAAAATCATCATCATACTTATTTTTTTTATACATTCCACAACTATTTTTTTGATTACATGATACTAAAAGATTATCATAATTCTGAAACTTATTTGGATATTTATCTCTTGGCATAATATGCTCTATATGACCATCATTATTGTCATATATTCTCTTTTCACAATAAGGACAATATTCTTCTTGTTCTATTAATATATTTTCCTTAATTTTATTTCTAATATTATCCTTATCATAATCTGTCCATGATTTAGGAGTATATTTTTTCTTATATTCTAATAGAAAGTTTGGTTCTTGTTCTTTATTAATCTTTAGCATTTTTCTTATTCCTAACAGATATATCTAATCTTATTCTCATAATATCTTTATCTAAATCTCCTAAATACTTTCTTAGATAATTAAATATTTCATTAAATTCTTCTGTATCATATAAATTTTTATTTAACAATTCATAAGCTTTATTTAGTTTACTAGTAATGTCCTCATTTCTTAAGCTATCCACTTTCATAGTTGTGCTTAATATATCACCTATGTTTTTTCCATAGGTTTCATTTAACTCATTATTATCAACAAGTTTAATACCATCTGAATCTTTCTTTAAAATACGCAATTGTTTTGATTCTATATTTCCAATAATATGTGGTGAATGAGTTGCTATAATTAATTGATTATTTTCTCCTATACTTTCATAAACATCAATTATCTTTCTTTGCCACTCTGGATGCAAGGATATTTCTGGTTCATCAATTAAAATTATCGAATTATTTACTTCTAAAAATTTTAAAGATAATGCTCTTAAAAATAATTGTTTTTCCCCTGAAGATAATCCAGTAATATCAAATTCTTTTCCTAAACTGTTCCTAAATATAGGTTTTGTTTCGTTAGTTTCAGAAAGCCCTACTAGCTTAACATCTAAATCCATAACGGAAAATATACTATTTATGTCATCACAAACTTTATCTATAACTTCACCTATAGTTTTATTTCTATTTTTAAATATTTCTTTATTTATTTTAGTTGCTATAAATGATGGTACATTTTGAGTAATGTTTTGATCAATTATATTTCTAAAATCTGGTGTGAAATTTAATGTATTATCCACTTTATTAATCTTTTCAAAATTAATTTCTGTTGGCATATATATGACTTTAGTTACATTATTATTATCTACAACTTCATCATTATGCCAAATTTCATTTATAATCATTAACTCTTCGTCATTTCCTTCCAAGAAAATAGTAGTAGAGTTACAAGTTATTTTAGCTAAATTGTCTTTTATATACAACTCTTTCATAAAGGCTTTTGTAAAATCAAACATTTGATATATTTCTTTTAAAAGCGTTGTTTTACCAACTCCATTTTCACCAATAATAACAATAGTATTTAATATATCTTCATTAGAATCTTTAAAATCTATCTCTAAATTATTAAATAACTCATGCCCATTGTACTTTATTTTTTCTACCTTCATTTCTATACATCTCCTTTCCTTAAAATTATTATATCAATAGATTTGCCATCAAATACAAAAGAGATTTAAATATCTATAACTAATCTAAAATTTCTATTTTCCCAGTAACTGCTTCACTTATTAAGCTTTGTTTGGCTTCTTTTAGTTTTTCTATTTGTTGTTTAACTTTATTTATTGATATATATATTATCAGTAACATTTTGTATATATTTAACTATCAATTCTTGTTCTTTCATATCGTTATTTTTTACTATTAAAATATTTGCAATTTGTTCAAAATTTAATCCTTCTCTATTGGATCCATTTTGTAATGCTTGGATTTGTAGTTGTGTTACATTACTCTGAATAATTGCATGTAAAAGAGTAGGATTAATTTTATAGATTATTGGTCTTAATATACAAACATGCTGATTAACATTAGCCCTCAGATTTATCTTATCTACAAGACTACTTCTTCCAATTGATCCACCAGTAATATTTAATAATACATCATTAAATTTAACTCGTGAATTATTCATTTCATTATCAATTTCCTCATTTATAAAAACAACATCATCTAATCTTAGTCCGTCATTATATACATTCTGACTTCTTATGAAAACAACCCCATTATCTGTGTATACTTCCGCTCCACCTTTAGGAGTTTTTCCACTTCCTATTTTACACAAATTGTATTTTAATTTAGTAAGTTTCCATTCACTCGGTACATCTCCTAGCCACTCAACTCCACTATCCTTCATTTCTTCTTTTTTTCTTTCCACCAGCTCATATCCATTAGAAGTTTTAACCACCTTAACCTTACCTGTTACAACTTCACTTATAAGACTTTTCTTAGCTTCTTCTAATTTTTTAATTAACGCTTCTTTTTTTGAAATTATAGAATCAAATTCAGCTGTTTTTTGATTTAAAAATTCAATAATTTTATACTGTTCATCTAATAAAGGTATAGGTATTTTGACTCTTTCTAAGTGTGATGGTCCAAAATTAGGTTGGCATGAACCTGTCATTAAAAGATTCAATTGTTCTCTTACACTATCACTAATTAATGAATATTTTATAAAGTCCTTTTTCAGTTTATTGGTATTTTCATTTATTCTAATTGTGCTAGTATTCAATATTACTTCTTCATCATCGTTAAATGTTGCCACTTTGCCCCAAGATGCTCCTGAACTAGATAGAAGTATATCACCTTTATTAACTTTAAAATGGATGTAAGAATTTTTATATTCATCATACGAAATATACTTAGTATACTTACTGAAATCAATCCCTTTATCCGTAATATTAGTTACGCAAATTACCTTAATTCCTTCATCTTTAAATTGCCAGTTTCTCAATCCTGGACCTTCTTGATAAAAAACAAAGTTTTTAAACTTGCCTTTTTCCCAATCCACGGGTATTTTCCCAATCCATTCAACCCCACTATCCTTCATCTCATATTCATTTCTATATCTAAATTTCATTAGCCTAGCACCTTCTTTATTTCTAAAGTTATTTCATTTTCTAATTCTTCAACTTCTTTCATTATTTCAGCAAAAGGTCTTAATTTTTCATATTTATAAAAATGTCTAGTAAATGGTATTTCATATCCTATATTATTAAAGGTACTTTCATCCATATGAGCATCTTCTACATGTGGTTTTACTTCTCTTTCAAAGTATTCATTTATATTTTCCTTTAGTGGGATTGATTCTGTATCTTTTAAGCTAGAGTCGCTTTCTATATTTCCTTTAGAATCTTTACATATATCTGCATTTTCATTTCTTTCCCCAATAGCTGTCCATATAGCTTTTAAAAGTGCTGCTCCAAGTTTAATTCCATATTCTTTTGCTTTTCCTTTAATCTCTTTTATAAATTCTTCTCTATTTAAGTATTCCTTATCCCTATCAAAGCTTTCTAGCATTTTTATTATTTTTTCTTGTTCTTCTCTTCCTGCTTCTTCCTCTTGTGCTTTTACTGTTTCATCTTTTTTCTTTGATACTGCTAATTTAATAAATTGAGTTGTTTCCTTTACTCTTTCTATAGCTTCTTCATTTACTTTAAAGCTTAGTTTTAATGGTCTTTCTATAGTTATTTTTCTATATCCAAATTCTTTATTATCGAATATCTTACAGTTATCGTTTGCTTCAAAGCTTGCATATAAAGCTTTAATTTCTTGTATTTGTTCTGGTGATATTTCTTTTCTCTTATTACCTAAGCTCTTTCTCATACTTTGATAATACTCTGTTGCATTAACAAGTTGTATCTTACCTTTTCTCTTTTCTTCTTTTCTATTGGTAAGAACCCATATATAAGTAGCTATGCCTGTGTTGTAGAACATATCTGTAGGTAATGCTATAATTCCTTCTAATAAATCATTTTCTATAATCCATTTTCTAATGTTAGATTCTCCGCTACCTGCATCCCCTGTAAATAATGGTGATCCGTTAAAAATTATAGCTATTCTACTTCCTTCTTCATCTTGATACATCTTGCTTATCATATTTTGAAGGAATAGTAATGAACCGTCACTTACTCTTGGAGTTCCTGCTCCAAATCTACCGTCAAAACCTAAATCAGCTTCTTCTTTAACCTTCTTTTCTTCATCCTTCCAAGTTACTCCAAATGGAGGATTACTTATAAGGAATCTCATATGATCTCCACTAAATCTATCTTCAGTCAAAGTATTTCCAAGTCTTATGTTATCTGTATTTTGACCTTTCATAAGCATATCTGCCTGACATATTGCAAAAGATTCATCTAGTAATTCTTGACCATATACATCAACTATTGCTTTTGGATTTAGTTTCTCAATATAATCTTCACCTATGGAAAGCATTCCACCTGTTCCACAACAGAAATCCGCTATAGATATTACTTTTCCTTCTTCAGTAAGAAAACTTTCTTTACCTAAAAATAACATCTCCATACAAAGTCTAATTACTTCTCTTGGAGTATACTGCTCTCCAGCTGCTGAGTTTTCTGTAAATCTTCTTAGCATTTCTTCATATATGTATCCCATTTTATTATTAGATACTGCATTTATGTGAAGATCCACCTCATACATCTTTTGAAGTACTGCATATAGTTTATTTTTTCTATCCAATTGAGCTATTTCATCTTTAAACTTAAATTTACCGATTATTTCTTTTACATTATTAGAAAATCCATTTAAGTACTCCTCAAAGTTTGACTTTATATTTTCACTATCATCTAAAAGTTTCTTCCATGTAAAATCAGATACGTTATAAAACTGTAAATCCATATTATGATTTTCTTTTAGATCCGCTATAACTATTTCATCTCTTTCTTCTTCTGGTAAAAAATCGTACTCTTTATATACTTTTTTTATTATTTCCCTATCATAATTATCTAATAAACAATCAAATCTTCTTACTACTATCATTGGAAGCATTACTTTTCTATAATCTTCTTCTTTATATGTTCCTCTTAAACTTTCTGCAATATTCCATAAAAATGAAACATGATTAAAATTATTATCCACTGTTCTTTCTCTCCTTTAGCTTACTTACATGTAAATTTACTAATAATATTACTTCAATAATTCTGAAGTATAGATCGCTGTACTAATATTTTTAGTTTATCAAATTTAAAGCTTTCTTTATATCCTTTTGCTCTTCATTATAAATTCTTTTAGCTTCTTCTAATCTTTTATTGTATTCTTCATTAGATTTTCTTATTTTTTTTACTACTTTTTCCTGTACTTTTATATCAATATCTGGAACTGACAATTTTTCAATATCTTTATGTGATATTGATTTAATAGCTGTTCCCTTAATAATGCCTTCAACTAAACTTTGACCTAATTCACTCTCTAAATAGTATTTTAACACTTCAGGAATATATTTGTCCTCATAAGCTCTTACTATAAATAAGTTAGCAGATACAATTCCTTTCATATCTTTATCAACTAGTGCAACTTTGAATTGAGTGCCTTTTGAAGTAACTAATAAATCCCCTTTTTTTACTTCATATACACCTTCCCATTTTCTCTCAATTCGAATTTTATTAGATTCCTCAAAAACTATTTTACCATCTACTATATTTCCAATAGATATTAAATAGTGTGTTCTTTCACTTCCTGTATTTAATGCATCTAGTTTTCCTTTATTAACTTGTACTCCCCTTCTTATTTGAGCCACTCTACATAACTCAGTCATATTAATATGACTAACACTTTCAATGAGCTTTTCACTTTTTATATAATCAAAGGCATTTAAATCATATTGTTTTTCTTCAATTTTCTTCATACCTAAGAAAAAGCTAATACTATTTTCTTGCATTTTTTTATATGCTTTAACTGCATCATTTACTCCCTCTTTTGAAATAGTATTATTTCTTCTATCTATGCTTTCCACATAATCTGTAAGATCAATAAATTGGATTTTTCCTTTTCTATCTTCTTCTTTGTCTTTATTAAATATAACCCAACAAGTAACAATATTAGTATAAGATAGTACAGATCCAGGAATTCTAATTACTGCTTCAATTAAATCTTCATTAATAATACTTTTTCTTATTCTTTCTTCTGCACCACCTCTAAATAGTGCTCCAATTGGTAATAACACAGCAGCCTTACCTGTATCTTTAATAGTACTTAAAATATGACTAACTACTACCCAATCTGAGTTATTTGTAAGCCCATACTTAAATCTACCGTAAATATCTTTAGAAAGAGTATTCTTGTCAATCTTCATCATAAAAGAAGGATTTGATATAGCAATATCGTACTTAATAAGATTATTATCATTTGTAAATGCCGGATTGATTAAACTATCTCCTAATACAATTCTATTTTTATTACCTGTAATTAAAAAGTTTATTAATTCTCCAATTGCATGACTTTCACTATTAACTTCTTGTCCATAGTACTTTAATTTATATCCATACTCATCACTTAAATTTAAAAACTCTTTAATAGTAATTTCTGTACCTGACTCTCCATTGAAAGAATCAATTATTGTATTATCAATTGTTGGATTTATTATACTTACAGGTACATCTAATACTCCATATTTAGTAGTATAATCATACATTTTCCCATCAACATTTGCAGTAACTCTAAGCTCTTTACAATAACTTATAATATCATTTGAATTTACTGATGAATTTATAATATTTATAAACTTATCAAAATCAGAATCTTTCATTGTTTTTAAAACTTCTATTCCATCACTATTATTGAAGCATGATAGTTTTGTTAATAATTCTATTTCTTTTAATACAGATATTAAATTTTCCTTGTTTAAAGATGCATATGTCCAATCATCATTTATATCAACATTTAATCTTTCTTTATTTTCTAAAATCACTTTAGTTGCACTAATTGAAGCTATTAACTTTCTCTTACTCCAATTATCTAGTACATATTCCCCTCTAAAAATATCATGTGCTAATGTTAAACTTTTCAACTTAACTCCACCTTTCTACACCTTAATTTTAGTAAAAGTTTTACTGAATGTAAATACTTGAATAAATATTTAGCTAATCTTATCTACTGTATAGAAATTTAATGCCTATCATCTTTTTATAAACATTCACATATTTACTACTTTTAATTACATTTAATCTTCTTTCTATAAATCTTTGCTTAGCATGGTGAGTAATGAAAATATTTCCATAAAACCCTTTCATATTTCTCAACCCTTTCTTTTATTAATTTCAGTTTTTATTTTACTGAACTTATGTATTTATCATATATATTTAAAGCTTGTTTGTCAATATATTTTTTATAATCTATCAAAAAAAAATTAAAGTCTTGATGATATAAATATATGTGTTTTATATATAAGTATTATATAACATCAATGGATAAAATTGTAATAAATCCTTTTAAATGATTACTTCAAATGTGAAAATATTTTTTCAACAAAATTGATGAAGAACCAATTTTATTTTACCACTGACACTATTATTTCTACATTTGTTCCAACTTTTTATCTTTTAAGTGTTATTTCATAAATAAATTCAATAACTATAGATTTATTCGATTATATATTTACTAAATATTTTTTCTAATCTATTTAAATCTCTTGGCATTAATACTATATATCTATATCTTCTTTTGTTATATAAATCTAACTTTTTTTTATTTCTAAGCTTATAATTTTCTCCATAATAACCAAAATACTCAACTATAGTCCCATCATATAATTCCCAATCAGGTTTAATATATCTACTTTTTCCTTTGTTATCTATATATTTAATTTTCAATTTTCTATTATGTGTTATGTTATGCTTATGATAGAAACTATCTATAATCACTTCATCTTTGCTATTTAATAAGTCCCCTTCTTGACTCCTATAATTCCTTATTTTTTTTATTTGTAAACATTTTCTAATATATTTAAGAGAACTACTGGGGATTAGTAGCTTGTTAGCTATTTTAGCATCTGTCCATTTTCTGTTTTTTTGTAATTCTTCAATTATTTCTTTTAAATTCCCTTTATGCAACTCTTGTAATTTCTCTAGCACATGATTATTATTTCTTATTTTAGTTGCTCCACATGTATATGTATAGCCAAATCTACACGATAAGTCTTTTATACATAGTTCAAATGCAATACGATTTACTGCATTTTCTTTCATATAAGGTATCCTTAAGTATTCATTATAATTAACTTCTCTTTTATAAATTTGTCTACTCAAAATCACTTTTTTTATATATTCTTCCTTGTAACTGTCATATAATTGATCAATATATTCTTCTTTCCTTAATTCTACTAATTTCTTTGCATTTGCTTTTATTTCATGTATTTTTTTATTTAAATAGCCCTCTCTAAATTGTTTATATATACTGGAATATACTGCTTCTTCTATTAAAAAGTCTTTGTTTTCTAATTTGTCTTTTATTATAAAATGTTTTTTAATTATTTTTTTTATATCATCACCAGTTGATACAAAAGTTTTATTTCCTTCTATTAAAATTTCTTTCTTATTTAATATGTATTTATTAAATACTTTTAAAACCCCATTAGTACGTATTATATCCCCTTTAACCCTATCAGAAATATTAGCGAAGGTATCTATATAATATTCATTCAATAATAAATAATATGCATTAATAATACTTGTGTCTAAATTTTCTTCTATAATCGATTCTATATATTCAGCATATTTTTTACCTTTACTAGTTTTAGCGAATGATGCTGTTCTCAATATATCACTTCCTTAATTAATCATAAACTTTATTTTTTAATTATATCATACTATATACACTTATTTAATATGTAGTATATACCCATATTACTTTATTATATCTGACCATTAACCAATCCCACTTACTAATTTCTCTCTTTTTCTAATTTATTTATTTCAGCTATTAATAATCTTTCTGCATAGCTTGTACTTGTAAAAGATGTTTGTACTCTTTTTTTAATAAGTTATAGCTCTTGATTCTTCTTCTACAACTACATCCGTTTTTTTAATTTCTTTTCTTATACGATTCTTTTGCTTAATTTACATCTACTGCAACTACATTTTGTATTATTCATCTACCCATTTACAGATAATTAAATATAGCTTCTTGAAAAACAAATTAAAAACACCCCAAAATTCAAACTTGAATAATGCGGTGTTTTTATATATCGTTCATTTTTTTATTTATTACATTAAAAATGAACAAATACTCCTGTAGCCACTATTATAATTGCATAAAAAATTATCTGTTTTAAAACTCTTTTTAAATTCAATTACTAAATTAATTATTTCTTTGTATATTAAGACTACCATCATAAATAATTTTAAAATATAAACCCTGCTATTAAATTTTAGAAAATCAATAATTCTATATTATCTTTCCTCACCTAAAAAGCATAAAGCTAACATGCCTCTTCCACAATGAGAACCCATTACTAATCCTAATTGGCTAACTATAACTTCTTTTACATTGTAATCTTTAACTAAAGTTGCTTTTAAATCTTCTGCATCTTCTGCACAATCAGAATGAGATATACCAACAACCACATCAGATGGATTCAAACATCTTTCTTTAAATTTATCTAATAAATATTTAATAGCCTTTTTTCTACCCCTAACATTTGTTACATTTTCTAATTTACCTTCTTTATTCACATAAATTATAGGCTTAATATTTAACAAAGTTCCTATAGTAGCCTTTGAAGTAGACAACCTTCCTCCATTCTTTAAATGCTTAAGATCTTCTACTAAAAACCAATGATTGATTTTTAATTTATTACTTTCTGCCCAATTTATAATATCTTCTCTCATTGCTCCATTTTTAAGCATTTCACAACAATGATATACTATAATACCTTCACCTATAGAAGCACTAGCTGTATCTATTATATCAATATTTACATTATCGTATTTTTCCTCAAGAGCTTTTTTAGCCATTAATGCACTATTATACGTTCCACTTAAACCTGATGACATAGCTAAATATATTATAGATTTATTATCTTTTATTATACTTTCAAACTTTTCCATGAACCTATATACATTTATTTGAGAAGTAGTTGGCATTTCTCCCTCTTGTAATTCATTATAAAATTCTTTATGCGATATAGTTTTTCCAAAATCATCTTCATAATCTCTTCCTTTTAAATGACACATTAAGCCTATATATGGTACATTATTCTCTTGTATAAAATCTAAAGGCAAATCGCAGCTAGCATCTACTAATATAACTGTGTCCATACATCATTTCTCCTTTACTATATATTTTTTATAATACATATATTATTTCTTTTATATATTTTAAACTAATTTATATAAATATAAAAGAAAACTTTGTTATAAATAAAAATTTATTTATTAAAACAATACTTTATATGTCTAAATATAGTGTTTTTATATTTAATTTTATTATTAAATTATGCTATTATATAAAGTATGTAGTTCTAAAATAAGTAAGGAGATTAGATATGGAAAATAAATTTATAAGAAAAAATTATATTAAAAATATAAAAAGAGTTGTAGTTAAAATTGGCACTTCTACATTGACTTATAGCAACGGATTACTAAATTTAAATAGAATAGAATTATTAGTAAGACAGTTATCTGATCTTCATAATAGAGGTATAGAAATAATACTTGTTTCTTCTGGTGCTATTGGAGCAGGTATAGGAAAATTAGGTCTAAATTCAAAACCTAAAACTATACCAGAAAAGCAAGCAGCTGCAGCTATTGGTCAAGGCATATTGCTACACATGTATGAAAAAGTTTTTTCTGAGTATAGCAAAACTATAGCTCAAATACTTCTAACAAGAGAAGACATGATGGATAGAACTAGATTTTTAAATGCTAGAAATGCTTTATTTACTTTATTAGACAAAGACATTATACCAATAATTAATGAAAATGATGCTATAGTTGTAGATGAAATAAAATTTGGAGACAATGATACTTTATCATCTTTAGTATCCAGTCTTGTAGAAGCAGATTTACTTATTATATTATCAGATATTGACGGACTTTACGACTGCGATCCTCATACAAATAAATCTGCTAAATTATTTGATTTAATAGAAAAAATAACACCTGAAATTGAAAAAATGGCTGGAGGAGCAGGTTCAAATTTAGGTACAGGAGGAATGGCTACTAAAATAAAAGCTGGTAAAATAGCTACATCTTCTGGAACTGATATGGTTATTGTTAATGGTTCACGTAATAATATATTACAATCTGTTTTAGATGGTGAAAATGTAGGTACTTGGTTTAAAAGCAAAAATGCACCTTTAGCTGCAAAAAAACGTTGGATAGCCTTTAATAGCAATATAAAAGGAAATTTAATTGTGGATAAAGGAGCCTGTGAAGCTTTATGTAGCTGTCAAAAAAGTTTATTAGCTTCAGGAATTTTATCTATAGAAGGTACTTTTGACAAAGGTGAATCTGTTTCTATTAAAGATGAAAATAATAAAGAATTAGCACGAGGGCTAGTAAACTATAATTCTAAAGAATTAAATCTTATTAAAGGACTTAAATCTTGTGAATTTGAATCAAAAATAAATCACAATGATTATGATGAAGTTATTCATAAAAACAATTTAGTATTAATGAAATAAAGGAGGAATAATTATGGATAATAATAACATGAAAAATTACATCGTGGAAAAAGCTAAATTATCTAAAGATGCTGCAAGAGCTTTATCTAGTATTAGCACAGATTTAAAAAATTCTGCTCTTTTAGCAATGGCTGATGCTCTTTTAGAAAAAAAAGATGTAATAATAAAATCTAATAGCTTAGATATAGAAAACGGCAAAAATAAAGGATTATCTCAAGCATTGCTAGACAGACTTTTATTAACAGAACAAAGAATAATAGACATGGCAGAAGGTTTAAAACAAGTAGCTTCTCTTCCAGACCCTATTGGAGAAGTTATTAAAATGTGGAAAAGACCTAATGACCTTCAAATAGGTCAAATGAGAGTTCCACTAGGTGTTATTGGAATTATATATGAAGCAAGACCTAATGTTACTGTGGATGCTGCTGCTTTGTGTATAAAATCTGGCAATGCAGTAATATTAAGAGGTGGTTCAGAAGCAATAAATTCAAATAAAACTATAGCATCTATAATCTCAGAGGCTGCTGAAAAAGCAGGTCTTCCACAAGGTTCAATTCAACTTATAGAAATAACTGATAGAGAAGCAGTAAATATAATGCTTAAATTAAATAAATTTATAGATGTACTTATTCCAAGAGGTGGAGCAGGACTAATACAAAATGTGGTAAATAATGCTTCTATTCCTGTAATACAAACTGGTGTAGGTAATTGCCACATATATGTAGATAAAGATGCTGATTTATCTATGGCAGAAGCTATAGCTATAAATGCTAAAACTCAAAGACCTGCCGTTTGTAATGCTATGGAATCTTTACTTATACATAAAGATGTAGCTGAAAAATTTTTACCTGCTGTAGCTAAGAGTTTAACTTCCCTTGGAGTAGAATTAAGAGTTTGCAATAAAGGTATAGATATACTAAATAAAGAAAGTATAACTGAAAATATAAAAAGTGCATCAAAAGAAGATTGGAAGATAGAATTTTTAGATTTAATATTAGCTGTAAAAATTGTAGATTCTTTAGATGAAGCTTTAGATCATATATATAAATATGGAACAAAACATTCAGAATCTATAATTACAAACAACTATTTAACTTCTCAAAGATTTTTAAAAGAAGTAGATGCTGCTGCTGTTTATATTAATGCATCTACACGTTTTACTGATGGATTTGAATATGGATTTGGAGCTGAAATAGGAATTAGTACTCAAAAGCTTCATGCAAGAGGTCCTATGGGATTAACTCAATTAACTACTATTAAAAATATAGCCTATGGAACTGGTCAAATAAGAAAATAAAAATAATAAATGCTAATTTAATATTTAAATATTAAATTAGCATTTACATTATTAACATAACTATTATTCTTTCTATATTAAAATAAAATATGTAATATAAATTAATTTATATTACTATACTGGGAGGTATATATATGAATTTTATAGATTTAAGAAGTGATACTGTTACTAATCCCACAGATAAAATGAGAGAAGCTATGTTTAAAGCTGAAGTTGGCGATGATGTATATGGTGATGACCCTACCATGAAAGCTCTTGAAGAATATGCAGCAAAAATTTGTGACAAAGAAGCTGCATTATTTGTTCCTAGTGGCACTTTTGGTAATCAACTTGCACTATTTACTCATTGTAATAGAGGTAATGAGGTTTTGCTTGGAGAAGATTGTCATATATTAATGCATGAAGTAGGTGCTTCTTCTGTAATAGCTGGAGTCCAATTAAGAACTATAAAAAGCCATAAAGGAGAAATGGATTCAAAAGAAATTGAATTAAAAATTAGAGAAGAAAATATACATTTCCCTGAAACTGGTCTTATCTGTATGGAAAATGCTCATTCAAATGGTAGAGTATTATCTTTAGAAAATATGTCCAAAATATATAATATAGCAAAAGAACATAATATACCTGTTCACTTAGATGGTGCAAGACTTTTTAATGCCGCTGCTTATCTTAATGTAGAATCTAAAGAAATAACTAAATATTGTGATTCAGTAATGTTTTGTGTATCTAAAGGATTATGTGCACCTATAGGTTCTTTGCTAGTTGGCAATAAAGATTTTATAAATAAAGCTAGAAAAAAAAGAAAGCTTATGGGTGGAGGTTTAAGACAATGTGGCATATTAGCCGCTGCCGGCATTATAGCTTTAAAAGATATGACTAAAAGAGTAAAAGAAGATAATGAAAATGCAAAATTATTAGGTAAAGAATTGTCAAAAATTCCTGGAATAAAAGTCAATTTAGAAGATATTCATATTAATATGGTGTTTTTTAATATAGATGAAACAGGATATGATAAATTAAAATTTGTAGAAGAACTTTATAAAAAAGGAATTAAAATTAATGCTGAAGAAGATGGCTTTATAAGATTTGTAACTCACTATTGGATTAGTAAAAAACACATTTTATATATTATAGAATCTATTAAAGAAATTCTTTCAAAATAGCAAATTAATAAATAATTAATGAATGTGCATTATTGATAATATACAAATAATGCACATTTATTAATTATTTATCTTTTAAAGAGCATAAATAAAAATATGACATTACAGTTTTATCATCATATATTACTCCATTTTTTATTTTATGTTGAAATTCTTCAAAAGGCATCCATTTTACCTCGCTTACATCATCATCGTTAACTTTATTTGTCTTCAATTCTTCCTTATTTATATGAGCTTTAAAAATATGCATAGTACTTGCACTAAATCCCATTATAGGTTTATATGATATCACTTTTTTCAATTCTTCTTTTTTTATTTTTAATCCTGTTTCTTCTTCTATTTCCCTTACTAAGCAATCTTCTGAACTTTCTCCTTCAATATCAATACATCCTGCTGGTATTTCTAAAGTTTCTTCCATAACTGCTGGTCTAAATTGTTTAACTATTAATATATCTCCAAATTCATTTAATATAATAGCAGAAACTGCATCATAATTTTTTATTATTTCATATTCTCTATTATTTACTTTTCTCTTATGTAACTTTAACCATCCATCATATATAACTCTGTCATTCATATTTATTCCCACCTTTAAAATAAATTATCTAATAAATATTTTGCTACACTTATGTAGCTTTATACTTATATTTTATATATAAAAGACAAAAAGATTATTTAATCCTTCTGCCTTTTATAAAATAACTTTAAAAATCACTTTCTATATTCATGCTTTTTATTAACTCTATTTTTTTATTATAAATTTCTTTTCTTTCTTCTATTATAATTTCCATAGGAGTTTTATTATCAAATTCTTCTCTTGGAGTTACTTGCCATGCTCTTAATACTTCTATAGCAGCTATAATGGCAGATCCTTTTGTGTAAAATTGCCTATTCTCCATAATTAAAGTTAATTGTTTGTTAAAATCAACTAAAAGCAAATTTTCCACTTTTCCTCCGCCAGCCCATACAAGTTCAGGAGTAAGCCCACTCCAAAATTCAGATTTTACTTTTTTCCACTGTTCTATAGCTTTATTTTTATCACATTTATCTTTAATTAAGTTTTTTAAAATCTCATCCATATCTTCTTTTATTTCTGGATTAAATAAATTAAGAACTCCTCCAGTTTTTGAATAAACACTATTATATATAAATTCTGTCTTATCTAAAGGTAATTTTCTAATATAATCATCTAATATTATGGTTCCTTTAAGTTCTGGAGCTATCTTAACAACACATTCTGCACTTTTATTTATTAGAGCATGTTCATAAAAACTTTTATTATTCAAATTAACTTGTACTTCATTTATTGAATTTTCTATTTGTATTGAAAGAATTTTTGACGCTACTTCTTTAGTAGGCACCCATATATCTCCTGCATTTTTTACTTTTGACATATTAAATAGCTCCTTTCAACTTTTCTAATAAATTTTTTGCTTCCACGTAATCAGGTATTTCAACTATAGATTTTTCTAAATACTCTTTAGCTTTTTCTAAATTTTTAGATATATTTATGTTATAAACAGCAATATTATATAGTGCTTTACCTTTTAAATTAAAATTTTCATTATAAGTTTCTTTATTATTATCTACAACTAATTGGTAATAATATTCAGACTTATCAAACATTCCTAATAAATAATATAAAACTCCTAAATTATAACAACAACTTAAATCTTCTTTTTTTAATTTCAAAGCATTTAAAAATTTATCCTTAGCTTTAAATAAATCTCCATAATATCTTAATAAAATATCTCCCATAATACTTTCTGTATAATAATTATCTTCATACTTTTTTAATTTTTTATAATATTTTTCTGTTTTTTCTACACTTCTTTTTTCTACCGCTTTAGAAAATAGGTACATGTAACACGCCCATTCCAATTCATTACCTTTTACATATGTATTTATATAGTTATCTAAGTATTCTTTTGAAGACTTATTTTTTGCAAATTCCATAGATATAATGTTACTACAATTTTTTTCATTTATATCAATACCATAATTTTGTTTTATTTTAGACTGCAATGGTTTTAGCGATACTTGCTTTGCAACTTTCATCATAATTTCCTCCATTCATTTTTTAAATATTTGCACTAATGATTATTTTAACATAAAATTTATATTTTCACGTATTTTATACTATAATTATACATAAGCAAAAGCACTTAATAATCTAATCTTCCCATATAACAGTGCAATTTTCATTACTATCTATTCCAAAAGTAGAATATAATTTTATAGTTTTCCATATTTTTAAATCATCTTCAAATTCCATTTTATCATATTCATAATAACCCTCAGGACAAAAATCAAACATAATATGAGTGTACAATCCTCCTGAAATAACTTTATTTGGATACTCTGATATTGCATCATTATATATTTTTTTCAAAAACTTATTAATACTTTCTTTATCTTCTATAGACTTTAAAAACTTCAAGTAATTTTCAGGATTATTTATATCAATTATAATACATATACTTCCATCTTTATTTTCTGATACATAATAATTATCTATATTAACTTTTATTTCATTGGCAATATAATGTCCAAAGTTATTTTTTAAATGAATTCTATATTTATCATAAGTCATTTGTTCTTTTATAGTAAATTCTTTTACATAATCTGTTATTAAATTTAATCCCCTTTCAGCCATTAAATCTTTTTTAACTTTTAATAAATATGTTTCTCCTGGTTTATATCCACCTTCAGGAGGCTTCACTTGTAATACTTTTTCATTATATCCCATTTCTACTTTCACAGGTACTAAATTATCTTCACTATCTAAAACTACTATATTATTATCAATATTTCTAAACATAACTGGCTTATTAAAAATTATATTCCAAATTTTATTTGGATTATTTATAGTTTCGGCCAAGCACTTTTTAGGCATAAATAAATTACATAAAACTAAAATAATAGGAATAAATATTGACATCTTTTTTAAAACTTTTTTATTAAAAATATACACAAAAATCACTCTCCCCAATTACCATACTGCAATATTTCCATCCGCTCTACTTTCAGTTCCACCGCATAATACACCATTATTATCTCTCCATATAATTTGTCCTCTGCCATAAATATCAGGCTCCAATGTAATATTTATTTTGTGTCCCATTAAATTTAAAATCTTTGCTATATGTATAGGAAAATTATTTTCTATATTAACTTTAGCATCTACTTCCCAATTAAATCTTGGTGCATCTAAAGCTGCTTGAGGATTTAATCCAAAATCTATAGAATTCATAATTACTTGGACATGACCTTGAGGTTGCATGAAAGCTCCCATTACTCCAAAAGGACCTATAGCTTTTTTATTTTTAGTTAAAAATCCTGGAATTATAGTATGGTAAGTTTTTTTACCTGGTTGCAAATAATTACAATGTTTACTGTTAAGAGAAAAATTATTTCCTCTATTTTGTAAGCATATACCTGTTTCAGGCACTACTAGTCCTGAACCAAAATCTGCATAATTACTTTGTATATACGACACCATATTTCCTTCTTTATCTGCTGTAGCTAAATATACTGTTCCTCCTTCAGAGGGGATAATCTTTCTAGGAATATATGCTTTATTAGTTATAAGTTTCTTTTTACTTTCAGCATAAGATTTAGAAAGCAACTGTTCAATACTAATATTCATGTATTTAGGATCCGTTATATATTTTAATCCATCTTCAAAAGCAATTTTTATAGCCTCAATTTGCTTATGATATGTATCAATAGATTCTTTTGAATTAAATTGAAAATCATTTAAAATATTCAAAGCCATAAGAGCTATTAATCCTTGTCCATTAGGAGGCATTTCCCAAATATCATATCCTTTATAATTTATACTAACAGGTTTTATCCATTCTGGTTTATATTTTTCTAAATCTGATTTTCTAATATATCCTTTATACTTTATAGAAAATTTATGTAATTTATCTGCCAAATCACCTTTATAAAAATCCTCTCCATAAGTTTTGCCTATAGAAATTAGTGTTTCTGCCATAGACTTACAAGACCAAATTTCGCCTATATTAGGCGACCTACCATTTATAGTAAATGTTTTAAACCAATGACTATATTCTTCATCTTTATATTGATTAACAAATACATTATATACTTTATTCCAATTAATTGCTACTGTTTGGGAAACTGGATATCCTTTTTCAGCATATTCTATGGCTGGTTGTAATACATCTATTAATGGTAATTTACCAAATTTCTTAGATAAGCTAGACCATGCTGCAGGAATTCCTGGTACTGTTACAGGTAAAAATCCTCTTTTAGGAATTTTTTTATAACCTTTTTTTATTAACATATCTCCTGAAATACCCTCCGGTGCTGGTCCACTTGAATTTAAGCCATATAATTTATTTTTATAATGCACAATTGCAAAAGCATCTCCTCCTATACCATTAGATGTAGGTTCTACTACTGTTAAACAAGCTGCTGCTGCAATAGCTGCGTCTATAGCATTTCCTCCTTTTTTCATTATATCAATACCACTTTGAGAAGCTAAAGCACTAGTAGAGCACACCATTCCATTTTTAGCATACACAGGGTTCCTTGTAGAAGGATAAGGATTAGATATAGCTTTATACATATTATTCATTCCTTTCATAGATTAATTAAAAATAAAATTAAATCTATATAAAGAGTTATTTGCTTTTATAACTATATTTTATCTTGTAGCTATAATAACTAAATTAAATTGATGTAACACTTCTATAATAAAATAAAGCAACAAAACTTGCTGCTTTATTTTAATTTATCAATAAATTGATTTATATTTTTTGCACTATTATTTATATCTTCTAATGTTGATGATATTTCTTCTGTAGCAGCTGCTTGCTCTTCACTTATTGCTCCTGCATTTTCAACAGCTTTACTTATTTCAATTACTGCATCATTCATTTGTTTTAAAACTTTTTGTATAGTTTTAACTGAATCTTGACTTTGATTAGCAAGTTTTCTTACTTCGCTTGCAACTACTGAAAATCCTCTTCCATGTTCCCCTGCTCTTGAAGCTTCAATAGCCGCGTTAAGTCCTAGCAAATTTATCTGAGATGCAATATTTTCTATAATTTTTAAAGCATCATTGGTTTGTTTTGTTCTCTCTATTGTATTTTGAACTAATGCCACAGATTTCTGTCCTGATTCTGCTAAAGAAGAGGCTCCTTGTGCTACTTGTTCTACACTTTGTGCAGCTTGATTTGTTAAATCTGCTAAATTTTTTATACTATAAAATAATTCATTATTGCTTTGCATATCAATTCCAGTACTTATAGTGCCTATTACTCTTCCTTTTTCATCTTTTATAGGAGTAGCCATAGTTTTTATACTTCTTCCATATACCTCTTTTGGTACATCTTCTTTAATATCTCTTCCTGTTTCTAAACACTTTTTTAAAAAATTAATATTTTCTATTTTTTTACCTACTTCTAATAAATCTAATGAAAAAGTATCCGGTTGTATGCACGCTATATATTTTTCTGTATCTGTAATGCCTATAGCAACATCATCGCTTATTATTTTTTTAAAATAAGGTATTGCTTTTGAAACGCATTCTAATATTTCATTTTCGCTCATATTTTATTCTCCTTTATTATTTTGTCTTTACTTGATTTTTAAATATTATAAATAATAATATTGTTAATAATAACTATTTCTATATTATATACAATTTTCCTTCTTATTTTTTTCAAAAAATTAATATTATTTATACTATAAGGTAACATATATTATATAAGTAATAATATAAAAAATTAAAGTGCCAAATCCTTGGATTAATAGAAATATATTTTACATAATAATAAATTTTTAGTATTATAATATTAGTGTTAAAGTATACTAGACACAACTTACGAATGAAGGTGAAACTATGAAAAAAACTTTTCAAATAAAAAAAATGAAGAATAAAGAATTAAGTGAATATATAGAAACAACCAAATCAAAAATTAAAAAAACTTTAGAAACTTATGAAATATTAATTAATAAAAAATTAGAACAAATTACTTCTATAAATGACTTAAAAAAACAAGCTTTTTCTTTAAATCATTTATATAATTATTCTACTTGGATAAACACACAAATGAAAATTGAAGACAAAGTTCCTGAAAGAATTCACATTATACCTAAAAGAGGTGAAATCTGGACTTGTGAATTAGGTCAAAATATAGGTTCTGAAGAAAATAAAATACGACCTGTAATTATAATTCAAAATGATACTGGAAACGAAAAATCTCCTACCACAATAATAGTTCCTATATCTAATAGAAGCAAAAAAATAGCAGTACATATAGAACTTCGTGAAACAGATTATAAACTAGAAGATGGTGAGAAAAATAAAATTACAGGTACAGTTTTAACAGAACAAATAAAGGTTATTTCAAAAGCTAGACTTGGTCGGCATATAGCTACTTTAAATAATAACTTTATGAAATTGCTAAATTTAAAAATTAAAAATTCTTTAGAACTATAAAATTTATAAAAAACTTTGTAAAATATATTGATTTATTGTACTTTAAATGTTAAAATTATTTTTGTGTGGTTACATACCTAGTTAAGACTAGGAGATTCTATTTCATATTCTTCTTTTAAAAATTTAAACAATTTTACATAAAAATTTTTATCATACCTGGTTCGGATCAGGATATTATATAACATATACTTACATAATAAACAAATACTAGATAAAATAAAAGTATGTAATTTAAAAATTACATACTTTTATTTTATCTAGTATTATTAATATTATCTGTGACAATAAATATTAAATACAACAGAACCTGCACTAGTATATCCTTCTATATATATAGGATACTGACGTGTATTTTTAAATTTGTAATCTATATTACCATAATCTACAGTAGCATCCATTCCCTTTGGAACATAATTTACTGGCAATGAATGATGTGTTCTTTCAACTGTCTGCATACCTGCTCTAACTGCTGTATTGTATAAAGTAGAAGATACTTGGCATATTCCTCCACCAAGACCTGCCTCTACATGATCTCCTATTATAACTGGTGCTGCTTGATATCCTCTAGCTGCTGTTCTTTGTCCAACTATATCATTAAAACTAAAAATATCTCCAGGCATTATTACCGTTCCATTTATTGATTTAGTAGCTATAGATATGTTGTTTGACCTTTGTGGAGAAGATATAGAAGCAAAATGTGTTGAAAATGAAGCTATTTGATAATTAACAGTATACAGTTTATCTGATGTTATATTAGGTAATACTTCTTTAGTTGCACCATTAACCTTTACATCAGAATTTTCATTATTAAGAATAGCTTGTTTTAAATCCTTATCTAACTTTTCATTTTCTAATTTAATTCCTTTTTGTCCATTTATAATAGAAAAATTTCCTCCATTTTTAATCAATTTAGCATTTATAGGATTTTTATTTACTTCATATTGTATTTTTTTAATAAAGTCTTTTACATTATTTTCATTATAATTAAACTTTAATTTATACGTTTTATTTTCTGGATTTTTTATTAGATTATATCTTTTAAATAAGTTTAAATTTTTTCCATATTTAAATGCATCATTCACTACTTCATCAATATTATAATTAGGATTAATTTTTAAATAATCTAATTCATATTTATTATCATTAATAATAACATAAATTTTTCTTTTTGAATTTATATTTTTTATTCTTTCATTTACTGCCTTTTTTGCCTCTTCTTTTGTTTTCCCTCCTACTTTAACATCCTGTATTATAACACCTGGATATATTAAATCATTCCAGTACTTTGTTTTATTGTAATGATAAGTTACATAAGCAGATATTACACCAGCCAAAATTATAAACATACAAATAATTACAAATTTAATTGATTTTTTTCTTGATTTAGCTCTTCTTTTCTTCAATTGAATCACCTCTTTTCATTTCCTTTATAATTATACTATTAATATTTAATTGAGGAAATTGCACAATTAAACTTCCTCAATTATATTTAAAAATCATTACTTTTTGTTAATAATTAACTATTTTGTTCAGAAAAAGATAATAGCAAAGCTAAGGTGCTATTGCACCTGTGGATAACTT
>NZ_LZFO01000028.1 GCF_001758365.1 Clostridium acetireducens DSM 10703 | reverse complement strand
CGTCCGCCGCTAATTCACTTCCCGAAGGAAGTTTCATCGCTCGACTTGCATGTGTTAGGCACGCCGCCAGCGTTCGTCCTGAGCCAGGATCAAACTCTTAATTTAAAAGTTTATCTTGCTCATTTATTTCTGTGCTGGTTTCATTTATCTGTTTAATTTTCAAAGACCAACTTATTAGCTGTTTTCTAACAGCTTTTATATATTATCATGAGTAAGTAATTTTGTCAACTACTTTTTAAATATTTTTAATTAGCTGACTTGTTGCTTAATCAATGGAACGATAGTTATTTTATCAAAATTTATTTAACATTACACAATTATATATACTGTTTAATGAAAATACCTTTGTTTTTCTCTTTATATTTTAAATTTAATAAACTTTTCATATAACGATACACAAGGTTAAGTTATACTAATAATATAAGCAAACCTATGTATATACAATAAACTTTATTATAAAAAATAACTTAGTGTTGTATTAATACACTAAGTTATTACTTTTACTCATCAACTTCAATTTCTTCATCATTAGACTCAACAGTTTCATCATTATTTATTTTTGCTATAGCTACTATCTTCTGTTCATTATCCGTTCTCATTAAAGTAACTCCCATAGCATTTCTACTAGTAGTAGATATATCTGATACATTAATTCTTATAGCTACATTACTGCTATTTATTAGCATCATCTCATCTTCATCTTTTACCACTTTTGCTCCTACGATTTTTCCTGTCTTTTCTGTTAATTTATATGTTATTATGCCTTTTCCACCTCTTCTATGTTTAGAATATTCATGAACAGGAGTTCTTTTTCCAAAACCATTTTCACTAATAACTAAAATATCTTGATTTTCGCATACAATATCCATTGCTACAACTTTATCACTTTCTCTTAATGTTATAGATTTTACTCCTGATGCATTTCTTCCCATAGGTCTTACATCTGACTCATCAAATCTAATTGCATATCCATTTTCAGTAAATACTAAAATTTCGCTACTTCCATCAGTTACTTTTACACCTATTAATTCATCTTTATCTCTTAGATTAATTGCATTTAAACCATTTTTTCTTATAGAAGAAAAATGTTCTGTTGAAGTCTTTTTTATAATACCATTCTTAGTTGCCATAACTAAATAACTATTTTCACTAAAATCTTTTAATGCTATAACTGCCTGTATTTTTTCATCTTGGTTTATAGGCAACATATTTACTACATTTATACCTTTGGCAGTTCTTCCAGCCTCAGGTATTTCATAAGCTTTTAATTTATATACTCTACCATAATTAGTAAAAACTAATATATTATTATGAGTTGTTGTTATAAATACATGCTCTACAAAATCATCTTCCTTTGTAGTTGCAGCCTGTATTCCCTTTCCACCTCTTTTTTGTAAGGAATATGTATCTGTTGGTATTCTTTTTATATAACCTGAATGACTTAGCGTTATAACTACATCTTCCTCTTGTATTAAATCCTCTATATTAATTTCATTTACCGCTCTTTGTACTTCTGTTCTTCTATCATCACCATATTTGTCTTTTATTTCTAATAATTCACTTTTTATTATATTTAATACCAAGTTTTCATCTGCTAAAATTTTTTGAAGTTTATCTATTTCTTTAATCAAATCATTATATTCTTTTTCTATTTTATCCCTCTCAAGTCCTGTAAGTCTTTGAAGTTTCATATCTAATATAGCTTGTGCTTGTTTTTCAGAAAGTTTAAATTTATCTATTAATCCTGTTCTAGCTTCTTCTGCATTTTTTGACGAACGTATAAGATTTATAACTTCATCAATATTATCTAGTGCTATTTTTAAACCTTCCAATATGTGTGCTCTTGCTAAAGCTTTATCTAAATCATATCTTGTTCTTCTTTTTATAATTTCTTTTTGAAAATTTAAATAGTGAGAAAGTACTTCTTTTAAATTTAATACTCTAGGTTCATTTTCAACTAATGCAAGCATTATTATTCCAAAAGTATCCTGCATTTTAGTATGTTTAAATAACTGATTAAGTATTATATTTGCATTATAATCTCTCTTTATTTCTATTACAATTCTCATTCCATCTCTGTCTGATTCATCTCTTATGTCAGATATTCCTTCTATCTTTTTATCTTTAACTAAATCAGCAATTTCCTGTATAAGTTTTGATTTATTAACTTGGTAAGGTATTTCATTTATAATAATTCTATATCTACCTTTGTCTTCTTCAATATTTGTTTTAGCTCTTACTATTACCTTTCCTC
This sequence comes from Clostridium acetireducens DSM 10703, assembly GCF_001758365.1. Lineage (GTDB taxonomy): Bacteria > Bacillota > Clostridia > Clostridiales > Clostridiaceae > Clostridium_C > Clostridium_C acetireducens. Next base: position 34,947 of record NZ_LZFO01000028.1, on the reverse strand, counting down.
TTCCTGTTTCATAAGCTTTCTTTATACCAGAAGTACCTAATATTATACCGCTAGTTGGAAAATCAGGTCCTTTTATCTTAGTCATTAATTCTAAAATAGTAGCCTCAGGATTTTCTATAAGCATAATTATTCCGTCTATAACTTCTCCTAAATTATGAGGTGGAATGTTAGTAGCCATTCCAACAGCTATTCCTGAAGATCCATTTACCAAAAGATTAGGAAATCTAGAAGGAATAACAGAAGGTTCTTTTTCTTCTCCATCAAAGTTTAAAACAAAATCTACTGTATTTTTATTTATATCTCTTAACATTTCAAGAGATATTTTACTTAGTTTTGCTTCTGTATAACGCATAGCTGCAGCAGAATCCCCATCTACGGAACCAAAGTTACCATGTCCATTTACTAAAGTATATCTTATTGAAAAATCTTGAGCCATTCTTACCAAAGCATCATAAACTGCAGTATCACCATGAGGATGATACTTACCTAAAACATCTCCAACTATTCTTGCACATTTTCTATATCCTTTTTCTGGTGTAAGACCTAGTTGGTGCATAGAATAAAGTATTCTTCTATGCACAGGTTTTAATCCGTCTCTTACATCAGGAAGAGCTCTTCCTGCTATAACACTCATAGCATAATCTATATAACACTTTTTCATCTCTTTTGTTATATCTACTTGTAAAATTTTTCCTTCTTGTAACATTAATTACACCTCTTTAATTATATGTCTAGGTTTACTACATTTTTAGCATTTTCTTCTATAAATTCTCTTCTTGGTTCAACCTTATCTCCCATTAATATGGTAAATATTTCATCTGCTGCTATAGCATCTTCTACTGTAACTTGTAAGAGAGTTCTTTTTTCTGGATTCATTGTAGTTTCCCAAAGCTGTTCTGCATCCATTTCTCCTAATCCTTTATATCTTTGAATTTGAACTTTATCATCTTTTCCACCTATATTTTCTATAATATCTTGTAATTCTTTATCACTATATGAATATTGTTCTTTTTTACCTTTGCTTATTTTATATAAAGGAGGTTGTGCTATATATACATGTCCTTTTTCTACAAGGTCTTTCATATACCTATAAAAGAAAGTTAATATTAAAGTTCTTATATGTGCTCCATCAACATCCGCATCTGTCATTATTATTATTTTATTATATCTAATTTTTTCTATTTCGAAATCTTTTCCTATACCCGCACCAAAAGCTGTTATCATAGCTCTTATTTCCTGATATCCTAAAATTTTATCTAATCTTTGTTTTTCTACATTCATTATCTTTCCTCTTAAAGGTAATATAGCTTGAAACCTTCTATCTCTTCCTTGTTTAGCTGAACCCCCTGCTGAGTCTCCTTCCACTAGATAAATTTCGCACTCAGAGGGATCTTTAGAAGAACAGTCTGCAAGTTTTCCTGGCAATGCTGTATTTTCCAAAACAGATTTTCTTCTAGTAAGTTCTCTTGCTTTTCTAGCAGCTTCTCTTGCTCTAGATGCCATAAGAGCCTTTTCTAATATTGTCTTACTAACTTGAGGATTTTCTTCTAAAAAAGTACTTACTCCATCATAAACTATACTATCTACAATACCTCTAATCTCACTATTACCAAGTTTTGTTTTAGTTTGACCTTCAAACTGAGGATTTATTAATTTAATAGATATAATCGCTGTAAGTCCTTCTCTTATATCTTCTCCTGATAAATTCTTATCATTTTCTTTTAAATGTCCAAACTTCTTACAATAATCATTAAATGCTCTAGTTAAAGCTGCTTTAAATCCTGCTAAATGAGTTCCTCCTTCTATAGTATTTATGTTATTGGCAAAAGCAAATATATTTTCTGTATAAGTATCATTATATTGAATAGATATTTCTAAAGTGCATTCCTCTTTTTCACCTTCGATATATATTGGCTCTGAATGTAAAACTTGTTTATTTCTATTTAAATACTTTACAAAGGATTTTATACCTCCTTCGTAATGAAATTCTTCGCTTTTATCATACCTTTTGTCTGTCAAAGTTATTTTTATACCCTTATTTAAAAATGATAACTCCTTAAGTCTTTGAGCTAAAGTATTATAATCAAAATCTATTTCTTCAAAGATTTCACTATCAGGTTTAAAATAAATTTTAGTTCCATGTTTATCAGTTAACCCAATATTTTCCAAAGGAGTTACTGCTATACCTCTTTCATACTCTTGTCTCCATTTTTTACCTTCTCTTTCTACTTCCACTATACAAAGTTCTGAAAGAGCATTTACGACAGATGCTCCTACACCATGTAATCCTCCTGAAACTTTGTATCCTCCACCTCCAAATTTTCCACCAGCATGAAGTATTGTCATTATAACTTCTACTGTTGGTTTTTTCATTTTATGGTGAATACCTACGGGCATACCTCTTCCATTATCTTCAACAGTTATGGAATTATCATCATTTATAAATACACTTATTTCATCACAAAATCCTGCTAAAGCTTCATCAATGCTATTATCTACTATTTCATATACAAGATGATGAAGACCTCTAGAACTAGTACTTCCTATATACATCCCTGGTCTTTTTCTTACTGCTTCTAATCCTTCTAGTACTTGTATTTGGCTTTCATCATATGTTTGATTATTATCTTGTGGCATATTTCTCCTCCTAACTATTTTTAAGTCTCATAACATAGGCTTTGAGACCTTTTTGTAAGTGTGGATGAAGATATAGGTGAAAGGTAAATTCTACTTTTTTTATCTATTTCTGCTATTATAAAAGATTTAGGTTTTTCTTTTGTTATTCTTTTTACAAATCCATCTTCTTCAGCCATTCTTAGAAATTGACTTGTATCTGAACCATAAGTAGATGTTTCTATATCGAATATTCCTATTATGTCTTTTATGGGAACTACTACATTTTCTCCTAAATGCAAAAACAATATTTACTCCTCCTTACAAAGATAATCAACTAAATTTTTTACTAAACCACTATATACTTTATAAACCATTGTTTTGTCATTAATATAATTTTCTATATTTTTAAATCCTGTACAAGTTATGATTGTTTGAATATTATCTATAGACTTAAGTATATACTTTTGCCTGTTATCATCTAACTCAGATAAAACATCATCTAATAAAAGAACAGGATATTCACCAGTAATTTCTTTTATTATCTCTAAAGCAGTAAATTTTATTGTTAAAACCAAAGTTCTTTGTTGACCTTGAGAAGCAAACTTTCTAGAATCTCTTGAATTTATATTTATTAAAAAATCATCCTTATGAGGACCTATAGACGTAGTTTTCTTTTCAAAATCATGTTTTCTATTTTTTTTAAGATTTTCGTAAAAATCTAAATTAGGATTTTTTATATTATTAATACAAGTTATATATTTAAAGTCAACCTTCTCTAAACCTGAAGTTATATCCTTATGTATTATATTTGATTTTTCATTTAATTGTTTTATATATTTATATCTCTCTTTTATTACATATCCTCCAAAGTTAGCTAATTGATTATCATAAATATCTACCATTTCATTATAATTTTTATTCCATTTTTTTAACAAGCTATTTCTTTCATTTAACACTTTATTGTATTGTACCAAATTATAATAATACTTTTTACTTAATTTACAAAGTTCAATATTTAAAAATTTTCTTCTATATGAAGGTGATTCCTTGACAATTTTTAAATCTTCTGGTGAAAACATTACTACATTTAAATTTCCTACTAATTGTGAAATTTTATTTATTTTTATGGAATTTATATTTATATATTTTTTTCCATCATTTGATATTCTTACCTGTATATTTTTATTTAATCTATTATTACATACATTAATTTTTATTTTACAATCACTTTTATCCCATTTTATTAATTCTTTATCTTTATTTGTTCTATGTGATTTACCTATACTGCAGTAATATATGCTTTCCAATATGTTAGTTTTACCTTGAGCATTATCACCAATAAATATATTTGTACTTTTATTTAATTTTAATTTTAAATTATTGTAGTTTCTAAAATTTTCAAGATATATATAATCTATATACATAATAAACACACCTATTTAAAATTATAGCATAGTTTTAAACTATCTTATAGTTTTTGCCTTTAAATTCTATTATATCTCCTTTTTTTAATTTTTTTCCTCTTCTAAGCTCTACTTCATTATTTACTTTAATATCTCCAGATTTTATAAAGAACTTAGCTTCTGAACCTTGTTGAACTAAATTAGCCCATTTTAAGAATGAATCTAATTTTATTATATCTGTATTTATTTTTATTTCTTCCACAAAACTACACCACCTTTGATTTTTATTTTAGAAGCCTTACTGGTAATACAAGATAAGTGCAATTATCTATTTCTTTATTTTTTACAACACAAGGACTTACACTACTTGAAAATTCCATAATAACTTCTTCCTCTTCCATTATTTTTAGTAAATCTATAATGTATTTTGAATTAAATGCAATTTCAAGTGACTGTCCTTGCAAAATTATATTTAATTCTTCCCTAACCATTCCCAATTGAGAATTAGATGTTATTACCATAGAATTATCTTTAATGTCTAGTTTAACTAAACTAGTATTTCCGTCACTTCCCATGAGAGATGCTCTTTCCACACATTCTAGCATTTTTTCTCTTTTTGCAATAACCTTTAAATTATATTCTTCTGGTATTATAGAATTATATCTTATAAAATCACCTTCAAGCAATCTAGATATAATTTTAGTATTATTAAAATTAAAAAGAATGTGATTTGAAGTAAATGTGATATTAACATTTTCATCTTTATCTTCTAATATTTTAGACACTTCGTTAAGGGTTTTACCTGGTATTACTGCACTTATGGTATTTTCTGTATTAATGTTTTGAGATTTTAAAGCTAATCTATATCCATCTAACGCTACCATATTTAATTTAGAATTTTTAACTTCAAATAAAACTCCTGTTAATATAGGTCTAGTTTCTTCTTGAGAAGTAGCAAATATTGTGCTTTTTATCATATTTTTTAATATTTTTTGTGGTATTGAAAATATAATATTTTCACTTATGTTAGATATTGGGGGAAAATCATCTGGGTTCATACATACTAGTGTAAATCTTGATTTTTGGCATAATATTTCTATAGAATTGTTATCTATAGTAGTTATTTCTATTAAATCATTAGGTAATTTTCTTATTATTTCTCCGAAAATTTTTGCATCTACTACTATTTCTCCTTCCTCTTCTACATCTACTGGAATTTTAGTTATAATACTAAGATCTGTATCTGAACCAGTTAAAATTAATTGGTTATTAACTGCTTTTATTAATATTCCGCCTAAAATAGGCATAGTAGTTTTTCCTGTTACAGCCTTTTGAGCTATATAAATACTTTCTTGAAGAATATTCTTTTTACATGTAAATTTCATTAAGTAATACCTCCTTTATTAACATTTGATTTATAGTCATTTATATAGAATAGATATAATTATATTATATAGTAGTAGTAGTAGGGGCTGTTGATATGTTGAAAACATATATAAAGCATTGGTGTATTTCGTTTTAAAGGGAAAAATAATTGTGGATAAGCTGTATTTAAAAATTAGACCTTATCCACACTATTATAAAATAAAAAATTTAATTTTTCTAATCACAAATTATTAAGTATATATTATTAACAGTTGTTAATTATTTTTGATTTATTCTTTTTGATAGTTCTTCTACAGTTCTTTTTAAAGAATCATCCTCTTTTAAATTATGGGATATTTTTTCGCAAGCATGTATTACTGTGGTGTGATCCCTTCCACCAAATTCTTCGCCTATTTTAGGTAAAGACATATCTGTAAGTTTTCTAGATAAGTACATAGCAATTTGCCTAGGGTAAGCAATATTTCTGGTTCTTCTTGCTGATTTAAAGTCTTCTATTTTTAAATTATAATAACTAGATACAATATCTTGTATAAGTTCTATTGTTACTTGCTTGGATTCTTTGTTAGAAATTATATCTTTTAAAGCTTCTGAAGCTAAATCTATGCTTATTTCTTTATTTGTTAAAGAAGAAAAAGCAATTATTCTAATTAAGGCACCTTCCAGTTCTCTTATATTTGACTTTATTTTAGTTGCAATGTAAACAAGTACTTCATTTGGTATATTTAAACCCTCAACATCAGCTTTCTTTTTTAATATAGCCATTCTAGTTTCAAAGTCAGGTGGTTGTATATCAGCTATAAGACCCCATTCAAATCTAGATCTAAGTCTATCTTCTAGAGTAGGAATTTCTTTAGGAGGTCTATCACTAGATAAAATTATTTGCTTATTAGCTTCATAAAGAGCGTTGAAAGTATGGAAAAACTCTTCTTGTGTTCGTTCTTTTCCAGCAATAAACTGTATATCGTCTATTAAAAGAACGTCTACATTTCTATATTTATTTCTAAAATTTACGTTTTTATCATCTTTTATTGAATTAATTAATTCATTAGTAAATTTTTCTGAAGAAACATATACAACTTTACACTGCGGGTTATTATCTAAAATATAATGACCAATAGCATGCATTAAATGTGTTTTTCCAAGACCTACTCCTCCATATATAAATAAAGGATTATATGCTTTAGCAGGAGATTCAGCTACGGCTAAAGAAGCAGCATGGGCGAATCTATTACTATTACCTATAACAAATGAGTTAAATGTATATTTTGGATTAAGCATAGTAGACATTTCATCATTTATTACTAAATTAGATGAATTTACTTTTTTATTTTTAGAAATTTCATCTTTTAGTTCTTCTTTTGAAATAATAGAAAATTCTACATTGTATTTTTTAGATGTAGTTAATTTTAATGAATTTATTATTAAATCTTTATATCTACTATTTAATATACCTTTTGTAAAATCATTAGGAACACCTAGTTTTAGAATATCTCCTTCAATTATTATAGGGGTAATACTTTTAATCCAAGTATTAAAACTTACTTCAGTTAATTCGCCTTTTATTAAGTTTAATGTTTTTTCCCATGTTTCTTTTAGCTGGCCATTCATTTTATTTATTTCCTCCAGTCTTATAAAATAACAAGTAATTAACGTGATTATTAACATTATTATAATTACTTGACAAATGTTAATAAAAATATTCACATGTTGATAAATTAGTTGAAAAAAAATAATAATATTAAATATTAACAGATAAATTAAAAATAATATTCACATTATTAATAATCGATAAAATATGTAGTTATGGTAATAATAAAATAAAAAAAGAATATACAAACAAGTTATACACAAAGTTATCAACAACTGTGTATAACTTTGTGATTTAATAATTAATTCACAACTCTTTATTAATAATATCAAATCAAAAGATGCTATTCAAGAAGTTATCCACAAAAAATAATAAATAATATCAACAATAGTGTTTTTCTTGACATATATAGTATGTAAATATATAATTTAATAGTGAAACTGCAAAATAGGAATTTCTACGTGTTTGAGACAGTAATAAAAATTCTTTATAGATGATTAAGTATTAAAGGGGGTGTAGTAAATGTGGATGACATATCAACCAAAAAAGAGACAAAGAAAAAAAGAGCATGGTTTTAGAAAAAGAATGCGTACTTTATCAGGAAGAAAAGTTCTAAAGAGAAGAAGACTAAAAGGTAGAAAGAGATTGACAGCATAAGGGCCGCTTAAGTGGCCTTTTTCTGCAGTTGCAGAAAAAAGGAGTAAAGTTATGAAATTTGAGAAATTAAAAAAAAATTCACATTTTAGAATAGTGTATAAAAGAGGAAAGTCTTTTTCAAATAGATTTCTAGTATTATACATTTTTAGAAATAAAAAGGATTATAATAGACTAGGAATATCCGTTAGTAAAAAAGTAGGCAAAAGTGTTATAAGAAATAGAGTTAAAAGATTAATAAAAGAAAGCTACAGATTAAATAACTCAGATTTAAAAAAAGGATATGATTTAGTTTTTATAGCTAGAAATTTTGTTAAAAATAAAAATTATAATGAAGTATTATCTGCTATGGTAGATCTTTTTAAAAAGGCAGGTTTGTATGATAAATGAAGAGTTTTTTAATTTTTGTTATTAAATTTTATAGAAAATATATATCACCATTAAAAAAACCTTGTTGCAGGTTTTATCCAACATGTTCACAGTATGCCCTTGAAGCTATAGGAAAATATGGTGCTATTAAAGGAAGTTTAATGGCAGTAAAAAGGATAATGAGATGTCATCCTTTTAATAAAGGAGGATATGATCCTGTTAAATAACTTTTAGGAGGTTTATAAATTTGAAATACTTAAATGATGCCTTAGTTCAATTTTTTAATTTGATACACAGTGGGGTAGCATCTGTAATAGTGAATAAAAATTATTCTTACGGAGTAGCAATAATTTTAGTTACAGCTATAATAAGAATATTACTTATTCCTTTAAGTTCGAAACAAACTAAATCAACATTAAAAATGAATGAACTTCAACCAGAATCCCAAAAAATTCAAGCTAGATATAAAAATGATCCCCAAAAATCTCAAGAAGAACTAATGAAATTATATCGTGAAAAAGGCGTTAATCCTTTAGGTGGATGCCTACCTTTATTAATTCAATGGCCTATACTTATAGCTTTGTATTATGTGTTTAATACATTACAGGGTATAAACGGTGTTAGTTTTTTGTGGATTAAAGATTTAGCTGGTACAGCAAATTTAAGAGATTTTACAACCTGGATATTACCAATATTGTCTGGATTAACTACTTATTATACAGGTGTTATAATGTCACCTCCTTCTAGTAGTAATCAAAGTCAGCAAGTAAGTACTATGAATATGGGCATGTCTATTTTTTTAGTAATTATGAGTTGGAACTTTAAAGCGGCGTTAGTTCTTTATTGGGTTACAACTAATATATTTCAAATAGGTCAAACTTTAGTATTTAAGAAAATATACGAAAAGAGGCAGGCTAATGTATAAAAAAGGAGGCTTGCGATAAATGAAGTCTATGGAAGTTACAGGTAAAACAGTAAAAGATGCTATTGAAAATGCTTTGAAAGAATTAAATGTGCAGGAAAACAAATTAGATATACAAGTTATAGATGAAGGTAGTAAAGGATTATTTAACTTTATAGGTGGGAGACCTGCTAAAATAAATGTAAAGTTAAAGAAGGATTATGTAAGTGAGGCAAGTAATTTTATAAAAGATATACTAAAAAATATGAAAGTTGAAGCAGAAGTAAAAGTTTTAGAAAAAAATAATGTTTTAAATATATCATTAATAGGAGATAATATGGGTATACTTATAGGATATAGAGGAGAAACTTTAGATGCTCTTCAATATCTTACTAGTTTAGCTATAAATAAAGATCATGAAATGGAATATAAAAAAGTTATAATTGATGCTGAAAATTATAGGGCTAAGAGGGAACAAACATTAAAAAATCTTGCAAAAAAATTAAGTGAAAAAGTTAAATATACAAAAAGGCCTATCAAGTTAGAGCCAATGAATCCATATGAAAGAAGAATTATTCATTTTGCATTACAGAATAATGAATATGTGGAGACGTATAGTGAAGGTGAAGAACCTCATAGGAGAGTTGTAATAGATATGAAGAAAGCCTAAAGGCTTTCTTTTTCAATTTTATAATATAAAATAAAAAAGTAGAGGTGAAAAATAATGAAGGAATTTGATACTATAGTTGCTATTTCTACAGTATTAGGTGAAGGTGGAATATCTATAGTTAGACTTTCAGGGGATAATGCTCTTAAAATAGTTAGTGAAATATTTAAAGGTAAAAAAGGAAGAAAATTAGATGATATAAAACCTTATACTATGAGGTATGGGCACATAGTAGAAAAAGAAACAGGAGATATATTAGATGAAGTTTTAGTAAGTTATATGAAAGCCCCTAGAAGTTTTACTGCTGAAGATACAGTAGAAATTAACTGTCATGGAGGAGTTGTAGCTACTAAAAAGATATTAGAAGAAGTTATTAAATCAGGTGCTAGACTAGCAGAACCAGGAGAATTTACTAAAAGGGCTTTTTTAAATGGAAGAATAGATTTAAGTCAAGCGGAAGCAGTTATAGATATAATAAGATCTAAAACAGATATAGCTATGAAGTCAGCTGTACAGCAAAGTGAGGGAAAACTTTCAAAAAAGATAAATTTAATTAGAAATAAATTATTAGAACTTATTGCACATATAGAAGCTACAGTAGATTATCCAGAAGAAGATTTAGAAGAAATGACAGCAGAAAAAGTTAGTAATAAGTTAGAAGATATAATAGATGAAATGAAAAATATTTTAAGTAATGCAGATGAAGGGAAAATAATAAGAGAAGGATTAAATGTAGTAATAGTAGGTAAGCCTAATGTAGGAAAATCCTCCCTTTTAAATGAGTTAGTTAGTGAAAATAGAGCAATAGTTACTGATGTTCCTGGTACTACTAGAGATGTAATAGAAGAATTTATAAATATAGAAGGAATACCAATAAAAGTAGTAGATACTGCAGGAATTAGGGAAACAGAGGATTTAGTGGAAAAAATCGGAGTTAAAAAGTCTAAAGAAAAGATTAAGGAAGCAGACTTGGTAATATTAATGTTGGATGTAAGCAGGAAATTAGATGAAGAAGATATAGAAATTATTAATTTTATAAAGGATAAAAAATCTATAATTCTATTAAATAAATGTGATTTAAATGATAAAATAAGTATTGAAGATATAAAGAGTTTTGATACAAGTTATGTATTTAAAACATCTGTAAAAGAAGGTATTGGATTAGATAAAATTAAATCTTCTATAAAGAATTTATTTTTTAAAGGTGAAATAAAAGGAAAAGATATTATAGTAACAAATGCAAGACATAAAAATGCATTAATTAAAGCTAAATCTAGTTGTGATGCAGCATTAGATAGTCTTAAAAATACTTTAGCGGTAGATTTAGCTTCTATAGATATTAGAAATGCATGGCTTAGTCTTGGAGAAATAACTGGTGAAACTTTAGAAGAAGATATTATAGACAAAATATTTTCAGAATTTTGTTTAGGAAAGTAGGTGAAATATATGAATTACAATGGAGGAGATTTTGATGTTATAGTTATAGGTGCAGGGCATGCTGGTTGTGAAGCAGCTCTTGCATCAGCTAGAATGGGATGTAAAACTTTAATTTGCACTATTAATTTAGACAGTATAGCACTTATGCCTTGTAATCCTAATATAGGAGGAACTGCAAAAGGACATTTAGTAAGAGAAATAGATGCTTTAGGTGGAGAAATTGGTATTAATATAGACAATACATTTATACAATCTAGAATGTTAAATACATCTAAAGGACCTGCAGTACATTCATTAAGAGCTCAAGCAGATAAAAAAAGATACTCTGAAAGAATGAAACATGTTTTGGAAACTCAAGATAATTTGACTTTAAAACAAATAGAAGTTATAGGCATAGATGTTGAATATGGAAAAGTAAAAGGTGTAACTACTAAAAATGGAGCATATTATTCTGCTAAATGTATAATTATTGCTACAGGAACTTATTTAAAGGGAAGAGTAATAATAGGTGATGTTGATTATAGTAGTGGACCTAGTGGATTGTTTCCTGCAAATGAACTTTCAAATAGTTTAATTGAAATAGGAGTAAAACTTAAAAGATTTAAAACAGGAACACCAGCAAGAGTAAATAAAAGAAGTGTTAATTTTAATAAGATGATTGAACAACCAGGAGATAAAAATATAGTTCCATTTTCCTTTATGACAGGAGAATTATCAAGAGAACAAGTATCTTGTTATTTAACTTATACTACAGATGAAACTCGAAAAATAATAAGAAAAAATATAGATAAATCTCCAATGTATAATGGTTCCATTAAAGGAATAGGTCCTAGATATTGTCCTTCTATAGAAGATAAAGTAATGAAATTTCCAGATAAAGTTCAACATCAAATATTTATTGAACCAGAAGGAGAAAATACTGATGAAATGTATGTTGCTGGAATGTCTAGTTCACTTCCAGAGGATGTACAAATAAAAATGTATAAAACAGTAATAGGTCTTGAAAATGTAGAAATTTTAAGAAGTGCTTATGCTATTGAATATGATTGTATAGATCCTCAACAATTAAGGTTAAGTTTGGAATTTAGAGATATAGATGGACTTTTTGGAGCAGGTCAATTTAATGGAAGTTCAGGCTATGAAGAGGCGGCAGCACAAGGTTTGATGGCAGGAATAAATGCATGTTTAAAAATAAAAAATAAAGAACCTCTTATATTAAGTAGATCTGAAGCTTATATAGGCGTATTAATAGATGATTTAGTTACTAAAGGAACTAATGAACCTTATAGAATGATGACATCACGTTCAGAATATAGATTGCTTTTAAGACAAGATAATGCAGATATTAGATTAACTGAAAAAGGATATAAAGCAGGTCTTGTAACAGAAGATAGATATAATAAGTTTTTAAAAAGAAAGAATGATATTTTTAATGAAGTAAATAGACTTAAAAATATTCAAATTACAGGTAAAAAAGAAATAAATGAATTTTTAAAGAGTTTAAATTCTACAGAATTAAAGAAGCCTATATCTTTATATGAATTGATAAAAAGACCGGAGTTAGATTATTTTAAATTATCACCTTTAGATAAAGAAAGACTTGAATTACCTGAAGATGTAAAAGAAGAAGTAAATATTATTTCAAAGTATGAAGGATATATTAATAAACAATTAGAGCAAGTTAAGCAGTTCAAAAAATTTGAAAATAAAATTATTCCAGAAAATATAGATTATAATGATGTAAAAGGATTAAGAATAGAAGCAATACAAAAATTAAACAATGTAAGACCTATAAATATAGCCCAAGCATCTAGAATATCTGGTGTATCTCCTGCAGATATATCTGTATTATTAATTTATTTAGAACACAAAATTAGAAAAAATAATGTTAATAGTGAGGAATAATTATGGAATATTTTGATATTATGAATAGAGCCTGTCAAAATGAGGGTATTAATTTTGATGAAAAGAAATATAATAAATTTATTTCATATAAAAATTTAATAAAAGAATGGAATGAAAAAGTAAATTTAACAGCAATAACAGAAGATGAAGACATAATAAAAAAGCATTTTATAGATTGTATTAAAGTATTTGAATTTTTACCTCTTAAAAAAGCACAAAGTGTAATTGATATAGGAACAGGAGCTGGGTTCCCAGGTATTCCTATTAAAATTATAGAGCCTAATATAAATATAGATTTATTAGATTCTTTAAATAAAAGAATAAAATTTTTGGAAGAGGTAATAAAAGAATTACAATTAGAAAAAACATCAGCTTTTCATGGTAGATCAGAGGATTATGGAAAGGATAAAAATCATAGAGAAAAATACGATTTTGCAGTGTCTAGAGCTGTAGCAAATATGACAGTATTAAGTGAATGGTGTATTCCATTTGTAAAAAAAGGAGGATATTTTATTGCTATGAAAGGTCCTTCTATAGAAAAAGAGTTAAAAGATGCAAAAAATGCTATAAAAATATTAGGTGGAAAAGTTGAAGATATAATAAATGTTGATATAGAGTCAACTGATTTAAAGCACAATTTAATTATAGTAAAAAAAGTTAAAGAAACTCCTAAACAATATCCTAGAAAAGCAGGAGTTGCAGTAAAAAGACCTTTAAAGTAATATTTAAAATAAATAAGTAAAAATTTCATTAAAAAGAAGGATTTATTGGGGAAATAAAGAAATGTTAATAGTAGGAAATTATAAAGGGATGGGTGTTATGGGAAAAACTATTAATTATATATCGGTAGATAATATTGTGCCTAATGTATATCAGCCTAGAAAGCATTTTGATGAAAATTCTATTGACGAATTAGCAGAGTCTATTAAAATATATGGAATAATTCAACCTTTATCTGTAAGAAAGATAACAGAAGAAAAGTATGAAATAGTAGCAGGAGAAAGAAGATATAGAGCTGCTAAAAAAATAGGGTTATCTAAAGTACCAGCTATTGTTATAGATATTGATGATAAGGATTCAGCGGCAATAGCATTACTTGAAAATTTACAGAGAGTAGATTTAAACTTTTTTGAAGAAGCAGAAGCATACTATAATCTTATAAATAAACATTCTTATACACAAGAACAATTATCAAAAATTATAGGAAAAAAACAGTCTACTATAGCAAATAAAATAAGATTATTAAAATTAGATGATGAATTAAGAAAAGTAATTTTAGTTAATAAGCTTACAGAAAGACATTCTAGGGCATTGCTTAAATTACCAGATAAATCTACTCAAAAAAAAGTATTAAAAGAAGTTATAAAAAAATCACTAAATGTAAAAAAGACAGAGGAATTAATTGATAAGGAACTATTAAAATTAGCAGGTATTAAATTAGCTCCTGATGGTAAAAAAGCTATTAAAGGAATTTTTAGTCCTAGAGTATATATTAATACTGTAAAGCAAGTATTTCAAAAATACGGTATAGATGCAAAGTATTCTTCTAAAGATTTAAATGAAAGTATAAAAATTACTATAACCATACCTAAAAAATAGCAATGTTTCACGTGAAACATTGCTATTTGTATTATAAAAACTATATACAGATGCATAGAGTTTTATTTATTTTACAGTATATAAACACTAATGTTTCACGTGAAACATTTTTATAGTTTTATTTTTTGTATAATTATAACTAATATAATAAATTTAATAAAGTACTTTTAATAATTGGAATAAAAATATATAATTAATTATGAAAGGTGGGTAAGAAATGAAGGTTATATGTATTTTCAATCAAAAGGGAGGCGTAGGTAAAACTACTACAAATATAAATTTATGTACTTACTTAGCTTTAAATGGATATAAAGTATTGACAATAGATATAGATCCTCAAGGTAATACAACTAGTGGTTTTGGCATAGATAAAAATAAAGTAAATAAATCAATATATAATGTATTAACAAGTGATATAAATTTAAATGATGCAATGAAAGAATCTGAATTAATAAATAATCTTTATATTGTTCCTTCAAAAATAGAATTGGCAGGAGCAGAAGTAGAACTTATTAATGAGGAAAATAGAGAATTAATATTAAAAAAAAGAATAGCTGATTTAAATAATGAATTTGATTTTATATTTATAGATTGTCCACCTTCTTTAGGATTTCTTACAATAAATGCCCTTACAGCTTGTAATAGTGTTATTATACCAATACAATGTGAATTTTATGCTTTAGAAGGTGTTGGACAACTTTTAAATACTATAAATTTAGTAAAAAAATCACTTAATAAAAGCATTAAAGTAGAAGGAGTTATAATGAGCATGTATGATGGAAGAACTAATCTTTCTAGCCAAGTCAAAGATGAAATTAAAAAATATTTTAAAGATAAGGTATATAACACTACTATACCTAGGAATATAAGATTAGCAGAAGCACCAAGCTTTGGATTACCTATAGCTTTATATGATGATAAATGTAAAGGTGCAAAATATTATTTAGAGCTTTCAAAAGAGTTTTTAAAAAGACAAAAGGAGTGAATTTAATTGAGTAAAAAAAAATATGGCTTGGGAAAAGGATTAAGTGCTCTTATACCAGATTCTAATATGATAAATGAAGAATATTCTGAAGAAAAAAATGTATATAATATATCAGTAGACTTAATAAGTGCTAATGAAGATCAGCCTAGAAAAATTTTTAATAAGGAAAAAATACTGGAATTATCACAATCTATAAAAGAACATGGAGTAATACAGCCTTTAGTATTGAATAAAAATAAAAAGAATAAAACATATACTATAATTGCAGGAGAAAGAAGGTGGAGAGCAGCTAAATTAGCAGGAATAAAAGAAATACCTGCAATAATTATGGATTTATCAGATAGAGAAATAGTAGAAGTATCTTTAATAGAAAATATACAAAGAGAAGATTTAAATCCAATAGAAGAAGCTAGTGCATATAAAAAATTAATAGAAGATTTTAATTTAACTCAAGATATTTTAGCTCAAAAGATATCTAAATCTAGAACATCAATAACAAATAAAATAAGGTTGTTAAAATTAGACGAAAAATTACAGAATTATTTAATGGAAGGTAGTATAACTGAAGGACATGCAAGAGCACTTTTATCAATTGAAGATAAAAAATTACAATGTGAAATTTGTAAACTTATTATAGAGAAATCTCTCAGTGTAAGAGATACTGAAAAGCTTATTAAAAATTTATATAAAAAAAGTAATAAAAATGATAGAATAACTGAAGATAATATATTTTATAATGAAATAAAAAATAAATTAGAAAACTTACTAGGTACAAAAGTATTTTTAAAAGATAAAAAAAATAAGGGTAAAATAGAAATAGAATACTATTCACAAGAGGATCTTCAGAGAATTTTAGATATATTAAATATTTACTAATAAATAATTTATAGAAAATGAAAGGAGTAATAGTAATGGGAAGTATTTTAAATATACTAGGTAGTTTTCAAGTATACATAGTAATAGCCTTATTAGTATTATTTATTATATTATTAATTTTAGTAATTATAAATATTAAGGCTTTAAATAGGTTAGAAAATAAATACAAAAAATTAATGAAAGGAACTAATAGCAAAAATTTAGAAGAACTAATTTTAGATTATATGAATAAAATAAATGATATGAAGGAAGAAACAGATAGTATTAAAAATATATACAATAAATTAAATATAAAACTAAGTAGTTGCATTCAAAAGTATTCTATAGTTAGGTATAAAGCTTTTGAAGATATAGGAAGTGATTTGAGTTTTTCAATAGCTTTTTTAGATGAAAATAACAATGGAATAATTATTACTAGTATTTATGGAAGAGAAGAAAGTATGACTTATGCAAAACCTATAGATAATGGTATTTCTAGATATGATTTGTCCAATGAAGAAAAAGAGGCTTTAGATAAAGCAATGCATAAACCTGCATAAAAGTTTAATAAGGTTCTACTTTTATAGTCTATAAAAGTAGAACCTTATTGTAAATATAAGGAGACTAAAAAATATTTTTAAAGTTATTTTATAATAAAATTAAAATAATTTATTTTAATATATTACATTATTTTTGTTTTAACAAGGGAGTTTTTTCTTTTACCACCTATTGTTTTTAAAATGGAATGATATATGCCATTAGATATTACATCTGCTAATTTCATTACAGTGTTTAATCTTGTATTTTGCAAAATCATGAATTCTAATGTACCAGATAAATTAACAATACCAGTAATGCTTAAGTCTCCAACTTTAGGTAAATTCTTTTTTAATGCTGAACCTGGTGATAAAGGTTTAGATTCTATAATTATATTTCCTATATTTTGTATACTACCTAGACAAGCATCTACAGCTACTATGTATGGATTTTTAAAATTTTTTTTAATATCAGTTAATGTTTTTTTTAAATTTTTAGCGTGTATAGGAATATCTAGATTTCCATAAATATATATTTTATCTCTTGCTAAAAAAGTTAATTTATGTCCCACTAAAGGACCTAAACTATCACCAGTAGATCTATCAGTTCCTATACATAGTATTACTATAGGTCTATTTTTTTTAATAATTGGCATTATTTCGTTACATATAGCATCTCTTAATATAAATGTAGAATCTCTAGAAGAGCTATCTATAATCAATTTATTTAACATAAAGTATACCTCCTTTTAGAAAGTTTAACCAAAAGAAGGTAACATTATACATATAATTATAATACTTTTACTTTTTTTAAAACATTGTATGCTACTACTAAAAACATGCAGAAGAACATTCCAGATACGCCATTTGCTTTTAAACCTATAAATAGTGCAGCTAGTACAGAAACAGGATGAAGACCTAAAGAAGAAGAAACAATTTTAGGTTCAATAATTTGTCTTATAATTGAAATTAATACATAAGAAATTAATAATCCAATAGCTATAATATAGTTGTTATAAGCAATATTTATAATAATTAAAGGTATATATATTGAGCCTATACCAAGTATAGGTAAGAAATCTAAAAAAGCTGCTAATAAACTTAATATTAAAGCATATTTTACTTTAAATAGTAAAAATACAATTAATGTTTCAAGGAAAGTTATAAAAATAATAAATAAATATGATAATATATAGTTTGTTAACATTTTTTTAGATTCTGAAAATATACAATATAATTTGTGACTTTTATCCTTTGGAATTATTTCTGCAAATTTATTTTTATGGTAAGTTAAGTCTTTTGTAAAAAAATATGTAGAAAGTAGCGTAAATAGTATTACCATTATTATATAAGGTATATAAGTTAAAAATTGAATTATGTAAGAAATAATTTTGCCTGTAATAGATACAGTTAAATTAGATATTTTATTAATTATACTGGATAAATTTTTACTTATACCTAATACTACAGAAGGATCTAGATTTTTGTAATATAGTTGAATTTTATCTATAAGTTTGTAAATATCACTAGAATTTTGTGAAAAATATAATTGTGCATTTTTAGCTAATTGAATTACTTCTTTACTTAGTACTGCTATTATAAAAGATAAAACAGATATTATTATAGAGAAAAATACTAAAGTAGATATTAAAGATGCAATAGAATTTTTGATTTTTAATTTTTTTGCTATATATTTTGTAGGCTTTTTTAAAATCATGGCAAATATAAATGCAATTACAAAAGGTAATGTATAATTTATTGTTTTAAAAAATAATAAAAATGTTAAAGAATATACTATAAAAAATATAATAGTTTTATCTAATTTCTCAAATAGTGATTCCATTAAAACACCATCCTTTAAATTTTCGTATAAATGCATTTAAAGTTATTTAAGTATAAATAACTTTAGAACTATATGATTTTATGATATATTATTTATAAAATATATTCAATGATAAGGTGCGGTATTATGGAAAAATTTTGTTCTTTTATTAAATCTAATATAGATTTTAACAATGAAACAATTAGAATTGGAAAACTAATAAATATAAAAACAGAAGATATATATATATTTACATCTAAAATTATAAAAATAATATTCATAATAATATTAATGTATTTATTAATAAGAATAAGTAATCATATTATTAATAAATTTGTAGAAAAACAGAAAAAGCTTAAATTTTCATTAGATGATAAAAAATCTAAAACCTTAGGAGCTATTTTAAAAAGTATAGTAAAATATACTGTTTATTTTTTAGGTATAGTTGCAATTATACAGATTTTTTTTGGGAAAATAGTATTAACTTTTGCCGGTATAGGGGGGGTAGCATTAGGATTAGGAGCTCAAAGTTTGATAAAAGATGTTATAAATGGATTTTTTATATTATTAGAAGATCAATTTTCTGTAGGAGAATATATTGGCATAGAAGATAAAAGTGGTATAGTTGAAAGTATAGAATTAAGAGTTACTAAGCTAAGAGATTTTAATGGAGATTTGCATATAATCCCCAATGGACTTATTACTAAAGTAACTAACCATTCAAGAGGAAATATGAGGGTGCTTGTAGATGTGGATATAGCTTATGAAGAAGATGTGGACAATGCAATTAATATAATATCTCAAGTTTGTAGCACTTTTAAGGAAAAAAACAAGGATATTAAAGAGGGACCTAATGTTTTGGGAATTTCAGAATTAAAAGATTGTGGGGTTACTATAAGAGTTGTAGCTAAAGCAAAACCTATGACCCAATGGGCAATTGAGATGGAACTTAGAAAAGAAATTAAAAAACAATTAGATATAAATAATATTGAAATTCCTTATCCTAAAATACAAATTATAAAGGAGGAATAAAATGTGATTAAAAATTTTGATTTGGGTGATGTAGTAGAAATGAAAAAAACTCACCCTTGTGGAAGTAAAAATTGGGAGATAATAAGAATAGGAGCAGATATTAAAATAAAGTGTTTAGGATGTGGAAGAATAGTTATGTTACCTAGAAATAAATTTGAAAAGAGTGCGAAGAAAGTAGTTAATAAAGAAAGTAATTAATAAAATTAAAAATTTGTTATTTAAATTTAATATATTGATATTTAAAAATTAAAGTGATATAATAAGGAATTGTGGTCCCTGCTGTATGAAATTACAGCCGTCAGTCCATAGGGAGGAGGTGAATTTTAATGAAAAAGTATGAAACTATATTTATAGTAAAGCCATCTGTAGATGAAGAAACTGTTAATTCAGTTATTGATAAATTTAAAGGAATAATTGAAAATGATGGTGGCGTAATAGAAAATGTAGATTTCTGGGGCAAGAGAAAGCTTGCTTATGAAATAGAAAAGTTTAATGAAGGGTACTATACTTTAATTAACTTTAGTTCAAATCCTGAATTACCAAAAGAATTAGATAGAATATTTAGAATTACAGATTCTGTTATAAGGCACATAATAGTCAATGATGAAAAATAGGTGGTGTTTTTATTGAATAGGGTTGTATTAATTGGAAGATTAACAAAAGATCCAGAGTTGAGATTTACTCCTGGGAATGGTACAGCTGTTACTACATTTACTTTAGCTGTTAATAGAAGATTTTCACAAAGCGGGGAAGCAGATTTTATACCAATTGTAGTTTGGGGAAAACAAGCAGAGTCTACAGCTAATTACATGAGCAAAGGTAAGCTTGTAGGAGTTGGAGGAAGAATTCAAACTAGAAATTATGAAGCAAAAGATGGAACTAGAAGATATGTAACAGAAGTAATAGCGGATGAAGTTCAATTTTTAGAATGGGGAAATAATAAGCAATCAATGAATAATGATTTTCAGCAAAATTTCCAACAAAATAAGAATGAATTCAACCAGGATAATCAATATGATGAAGAAGTAACTCCTATTGATGATGGAGATATACCATTTTAATTTTTAAGGTAAGGAGGGATTTTTAAATGGCAAGTAGAGATGGTTCAAGAAGAAGCTATGGAAAAGGAAGAAGAACTAGAAAAAAAGTTTGTTCTTTTTGTCTAGATAAATCTGATTACATAGATTATAAAGATATAAATAAATTAAGAAAATATATAACAGAAAGAGGTAAAATATTACCAAGAAGAATTTCAGGAAATTGTGCTAAACACCAAAGAGAACTTACAAGAGCTATAAAAAGAGCTAGAAATATAGCATTATTACCATTTACAACTGAGTAATTTATTTTATTTAAAAATCCCTATAGGATTCATCCTATAGGGATTTTGTATTAATATACATTTTAAGTAAATATTATGAATTTTATTAATTATATGTAATAAAAAATAATTTAAACCTGTAATATTGTTGCATAAAAATAGAAATATAACTAAAATATAATTAATAGATATAAAGGGGATGATGAAAATTAAAAGAACAGATTTTAATATAATGTATAATGTTAAAATTATAGAAAAGTTAAAAGCTGAATTAATATGCATAATAGGGGATTTTTTTAAGCTTTTAACTAAAGGAAGTAATGTTACTCAAGAATCTATATTAGAATGTATTTCCGGGGCAATAACTTTATTGTATATTTTAGCAGCTAAACTGGGATATTCCTATGCTGCAGTAGATGAAAATATGAAAAAAAAGTTGAAGTTAGGTATAATTGAAGAAGATGACATAGAAAAAAACAGTAAAGAACTTAGTCGTCTATATACTCATTTAAAAGAAAGAGAATAATTTATATGGAGGAATAAGATGAAAAATTATAAATCAAAAGCTTTAACAGAAGCAGGATTAATTACAGCTTTAGTTGTTATGTTAAGTCTTATTAATAGTTATGTACCTGTGTTTTCTATGTTAGGAAATTTTCTTATACCAATACCTTTTGCTGTACTATATTTGCGTCAAGATAAGTTTATGACTTTTGGGTCAGTATTTGCAAGTGCTTTTTTAATGGCTATGCTTTATAATCCTATAGAGGGTATATTAGCTTCAGTTATATTTGGATTAACGGGTATAACTTTAGGATTTTGTATTAAAAAGAATAAAAGTATGTTTTTTACTATAGCATCTTTAGCTTTTGTATCTATCATTGGAACATTATTTAGATTTGTAATATATATTATACTTATTAATAAACAAAGTGTGGCAAGTTTCGTAAATGAATTATTAAAATTATTTAATAGTTCAATAAATGAATCTATAAAGTTTTATACTAATATGGGAGTAGATACAAATACTTTAGAACCTATAAAAGAATATTTAAAATTATTTACTCCAGAATTAATTTTAAGTGTAATTCCTGCTTTTATTATTTTATCATCAATAATTTCTGGGTATTTAAATTATATTTTATCCTATAGCATATTAAAAAAACTAGGGTATAATATGAAGAATTTAGTTTCTTTTAGAAATATATATGTAAATAGTAAAACTGGTGCAATTATTGGTATATTTTTGCTTGTAGGAGTTATATTAAATAGATATAATGTACCTTATTCTAATTATATAGTTAATTCTACAGGAGTTATAATGAAGTTTGTACTTATGATAGATGGATTATCTTTAGCGGTATATTATATGGTTAATAAATTCCATATTTCTAAAGCTTTTATTACTTTTATAATTATTTTTGTAGCTTTTTCTCCAATTAGCATTTTACTATTTTATTTAGGACTTATGGATATTATATTTGATTTTAGAAAGTTAGATCCTAATAGAAATTATAATATGGAATAATAAAGGAGATACATATGCTAAATAAATATGATTACTTTGTTGTTAATAATGTACTTTATATGTTAATAATAGCCTTATTAATTTTTATTATGTTCTTGTATAAATTATTTTTTATTGCTGCTATTTTTCTTATTTTATATATATTTTTAATATTATATAATATTAAAAACATAAAATTAAGAAAGCACCAATGGAAAAAGTTTATAGAAGATTTTTCATTAACATTAGATAGTGCTAACAAAAACACAATTATTCATTTGCCTTTTCCGTTAGTTATAATAGATACTAAAGGCAAAATACTTTGGTATAATAAAAATTTTTCTTCAATAATAAAAGAAGAAGATGTATTAAATACAAACATATCTAAATTATTAAAAGGGATTAATGTAAGACATATATTAGATAAGAATAAGACTACTTTTAGGTACTCAAAGCTAAAGGAGAGATACTATGATATATATAGTGATGTTATAAATGTATCTAATGACAATGATGTTATATTAATTTATTTATATGATGTTACAGAAGTATTTATGCTTATAAAAAGTATAGATGACAATAAAGAAGGTATAATGCTTTTAGAGGTAGATAATTTAGATGATGTATTAAAAGCTACGGATGAAGATAAAAAACCATTTTTAATAGCTAAAGTAGAAAAAGCAATTAATACTTATGCTCAAAGTTTAAATGGAATGTGTAAAAAATATTCTAATAATAAATATATATTATCTATTCAAAGTAAATATATTAAAAAGGAAATGAACAAAAAATTTGATATACTAGATATAATAAGAGAAATAAATATAAGTAATAAGATTACAACTACATTAAGTGTAGGTGTAGGATTAGGAGGAGAAACTCCTTTAAAAAATTATAAATTTGCTTTGGCTGCAAAAGAACTAGCTCTTGGAAGAGGAGGAGATCAGGTAGTAGTTAAAGAAAGAGATAAATTGATGTTTTATGGAGGAAAAACAAAGGAATTAGAAAAGAGAACTAAAGTAAAAGCTAGGGTCATAGCCCAAGCTTTACTTAATTTAATAAATGAAAGTAATAAAGTTTTTATAATGGGGCATGTAAATCCAGATATAGATTGTGTAGGTGCAGCTATAGGACTTTATAGTACTATTAGTGGTTTAGGTAAAGAATGTTATATAATATTAGATGAAATGAATAATGCAATAAAGTTAGCATTAAAGAAGTTTCAAAAAAATTATAAATATAATAATGCATTTATAAAAAGTGAAAGAGCTATTAGTTTGATAGATAAAAATGATTTACTTATACTTGTAGATGTACACAGTAAAGGATATGTACAGAGTGTAGATGTAGTAACAAATGCATGTAAAATAGTTATAATAGATCATCATAGAAAAAGTGGTGATTTTATAGAGGGGGCTATACTAAATTATATAGAGCCTTATGCATCGTCTGCGTCTGAATTAGTTACAGAAATAATTCAATATATATTAGACAAACCTAAATTAGAAATAATTGAAGCGGAAGCACTGTTAGCGGGAATATATTTAGATACTAAAAATTTTTCTTTTAAAACAGGAGTAAGGACATTTGAAGCTGCTTCTTTTCTTAGAGGATTAGGTGCAGATACTGTAAATGTAAAGAAATTTTTTTCATATGATTTAGATAAGTATCTAAAAAAAGCAGATATTATTAAATCATCAGAAATTAATAGAAATATTGCTATAGCAGTATGTCCTGAATATATTAATGATATTGTTTTAGCCGCACAAGTAGCGGATGAATTACTAAATATTACAGATATTCAAGCTTCTTTTGTCCTTGTAAAAATAGAAGATGACATATTAATAAGTGGTAGATCTCTAGGAAATATAAATGTTCAAGTAATATTGGAATATTTAGGTGGCGGTGGACATATGACTATGGCTGGAGCAAAAATGAAATTTATTACTTTTGAAGATTGTTTAAAAAAGCTAAAAATAGCTATAGACAAATATTTTAAGGAAGGTGAATAATAATGAAGGTAATATTATTAAAAGATGTGAAAGGATCAGGAAAGAGAGGAGATATAATAAATGCAGCAGATGGATATGCTAGAAATTTTTTAATTCCAAGAAATTTAGCTAAAGAAGCTACAGAAGCTAATTTGCATATATTAAATAATAAAAAAGAAGCTGAAAGAAGAAAAAAATTACAGGAAATAGAAGAAGCTCAAAAAATAGCACAACAAATTAAGGGAAAAGAAATACAATTATATGTTAAGTCAGGTGAAAATGGAAGATTATTTGGCTCTATTACCGGAAAAGACATATCAGATGAATTAAAGAAAAAGTTTAATTTGAATATAGATAAGAAAAAAATAGTAGTAGATAATATAAGACAATTAGGAACTTATGATATTGAGATAAAAATTTACCCTGAAATTTCTACAAAGATAAAAGTAGTTATTTCTGAAAAATAAGGAGGAACTTTGGTGAAATCAAATTGTAGTGATAGCTTAAAAAATAATTTTACAGAAAAATATAATTTAGAAGAACAAGTGAATATTTTATTTAATATGTTAAAAAATGTAATCAGTGAAAATGTAATAAGAGCTAGAGTAATTAAACATAAATTGCAAAAATATATACACAGCCAAGATATATATGAAAGACTTTATGCTTTAAATAATATATTAAGCGATGGCAAAGGTATTAAGAGTATTCCTAATGAAAATAATGTATATAGCGTTTTGGAAAATACAAATAAAAATATGGCAGAATTAATTGCTAAAAAATATGTAGAAAATAAAATAGAGGCAGAAGTTGAAAAATTATTAGTAAAAAAACAACAAAAATATATAGATGAAATAAGACTTAATATTATAAAAAAGCAAAAAGGTCCAGAAAATAGTAAGACTCTAAAAAAGTGTTTTGAACTTGAAAAATTAGACTCTAAAAAGCTGTCAAAGAATATTCAAAGTTTACTTAGACCTGAAAGTTTTTCAGAAATTATAGGTCAAGAAAGGGCTATAAAAGCTCTTATATCAAAAATTTCATCACCGTATCCACAACATATTATATTATATGGACCTCCGGGAATAGGAAAAACTACTGCTGCTAGATTAGCTTTAAAAGAAGCAAAAAAATTAAAGTATACTCCTTTTGATGATGATTCTAAATTTGTAGAGGTAGATGGAACTACTTTAAGATGGGATCCAAGAGAAATAACAAATCCATTATTAGGCTCTGTTCATGATCCAATATATCAAGGAAGTAAAAGGGATTTGGCGGAAGTTGGTATACCGGAACCTAAATTGGGATTGGTAACAAAAGCTCATGGAGGAGTATTATTTATAGATGAAATTGGAGAGTTAGATACATTTTTGCAAAATAAATTATTAAAGGTATTGGAAGATAAAAGAGTTGAGTTTTCATCTTCTTATTATGATCCAGAAGATGAAAATACACCTAAGTATGTTAAATACTTATTTGATAAAGGGGCTCCTGCAGATTTTGTATTAATAGGTGCTACTACAAGAGAACCAAGTGAAATAAATCCTGCCCTTAGATCAAGATGTGCAGAGGTTTATTTTGAACCTCTTTCTTCTAAAGATATAGAGGATATAATAATAAATGCAGCTGAAAAGCTTAATATAAAATTAGAAAAGGGAGTTCCTAAATTAATAAGTAGATATACTATAGAAGGAAGAAGGGCAATAAATATATTGTCTGATGTATATGGATATGTACTTTATGATAAAGATAAAGATCCTTCAGAGGAAGATATATATATATCTTTAAAAGATGTAGAAGATATTATATCTATAAGTAGATTGGTGCCTTATGAACAAGTTAAAAATGAAAATGAATACGAAGTTGGACATATATATGGGTTAGGTGTAAGTGGGTACATAGGTACTACTATAGAAATAGAAGCATCAGTATTTACTGCAAAGAAAAATGGACAAGGACATGTAAGATTTAATGATACAGCAGGTAGCATGGCGAAAGATTCTGTATTTAATGCAGCCTCTGTAATAAGAAAAATTACTAATAAAGATATAAAAGATTATGATATACATGTAAATATTATAGGAGGAGGAAAAATAGATGGACCTTCTGCAGGTGCAGCTATTACTATTTGTATAATAAGTGCTCTTTTAAATAAACCTATAAAACAAAATATAGCAGTTACTGGAGAAATATCTTTAAGAGGAAAAATAAAACCTGTAGGAGGAATATTTGAAAAAATATATGGTGCTAGAAGAAAAGGTATAAATATGGTTATTATTCCCAAAGATAATTCTAATGAAATACCTGTTAATGTCTCCGATATTATAGTAAAATGTGTAGATAGTATAGAAGAATTAATTGATATTGTGTTTTAATAAAAGCTAATTTTGAAATGGAGAGATGAATTATGGAAATGCCTCTTCAAAGTTTACCACAAAATATGGAGGCAGAACAATCTATAATAGGATCTATGATTTTAGATAAGTCCTCTATAGCACAAGTAGTTGAGGCTTTAAAAAGTGATGATTTTTACAGTGAATCTCATAAAATAATATTTAGTGCTATAGTAGAATTGTATCAAAAGGATATAGATGTAGATATAATAACTTTAACGGAAAATTTAAAATCAAAAGATAAATTAGAAAATTGTGGAGGTATAACTTATATAAGTCAGATATCTGGTTCGGTTTTCTCACCATCTAATTTACAATCTTATATAAAAATAGTTAAAAATAAATCTATTTTAAGAAATTTAATAAAAGCTTCTTCAGAAATAATTCAGGAAAGCTATAATAATCAAGATGATGTGGAAAAGGTTGTAGATTCAGCAGAAAAGAAAATATTTAATATAGCTAGTGACAAAACTTCTTCAGATTTTGAACCTATGAGTTCAGTACTTGAAGAAGGTTTCATTCAGATAGAAAAAATATTTAATAATAAAGGTGAAACTACCGGAATATCTTCTGGATTTCCGGAATTAGATGCTAAAACTTCTGGCTTTCAAAAGGGAGACATGATTTTAATAGCTGCAAGACCATCTATGGGAAAAACTACTTTTGCACTTAATCTTGCACAATATGCGGCTTTAAGAGAAGGAAAAAGTGTAGCTGTATTTTCTCTAGAAATGTCAAAGCAACAACTTGCTTTTAAACTATTATGTTCTGAAGCTAATATAGATATGTTAAAATTAAGAAATGGAAATTTAGAAGATAAGGACTGGGAAAGTATTGCTAAAGCTTCTGGACCTCTTGCTGCTACTAAAATTTTTATAGATGATACCCCAGCTATATCTATTATGGAGATGAGATCTAAATGCAGAAGATTAAAAATAGAGCAAGGAATTGATATGATAGTAGTGGACTATTTACAGCTTATGTCTGGCAGTAGAAGTATAGAAAACAGACAACAGGAAGTATCTGAGATATCTAGAGGAATAAAAGCTTTAGCAAAGGAAATGGAATGTCCAGTTATAGCTTTATCCCAATTATCTCGTGCACCTGAAGCCAGATCAGATCATAGACCAATGCTTTCAGACCTGAGAGAATCTGGATCCATAGAACAAGATGCAGATTTAGTTATGTTTTTATATAGGGATGAGTATTATAATAAAGATAGTGAAGAAAAAAATGTTGCAGAGTGTATTATAGCTAAACAAAGAAACGGTCCAACGGGTACTGTTAAACTAGCTTGGTTTGGACAGTATAGTAAGTTTGCCAGATTGGATATTATACATCAACAATAAGTGCTACTAAAATTTTAGTAGCACTTATACTTATTTATTAGGAAATAGATATTCTTATAGTGTAATTTATTGAGAATTAAGAGGTTTCTTTTTTATCTTTTAAGTATATAGCAAAATAATTTATAAAAGCTATAATAGTACTAAATACAGCTATATATAATAGAAAATCTGCTATTTTTACATTGAAAATCATTGTAAAAATAGCAATATAAAAAAGAAGAGTAGCTATTTTACCAAATTTATTAGAAGGTATTACTGTGTTTTTATTATATAATATTGCTCCTCCTATTATCATAGAAAATTCCTTTATAGTTACTATTATTAATATCCACAAAGGAGAATAAGATTTAATTGTTAAGCAAGTTAAAACTGTAATAAGCATTAATTTGTCTGCTAAAGGATCTAATATTATTCCACATTTAGTAATAAGTTTGTATTTTCGAGCTATATATCCATCTAATATGTCAGTAAATCCTGCTAGCAAAAATATTAGTATAGAAAAAATCAAGCTATTTTTTATATTTGAAAAAAAAGTAATTGCAAATACAGGTATTAAAAATAATCTAAATAAAGTAAGCATATTAGGAATATTCATTTATATCACTCCTGTAAAGTATTTTTGCATTGTTTACTAATTTTTTTATAAATATAGTCAATAATAAAATTAATTACAATGATAAATGTTTTATATTAAAATAATACCACATATTAAAAATGGTGTAAAAATTATATAAAAAATACGAACTTTAATATAAAATTAATAAATAATATTCGTAATTTGTTATTGACTGACTTATATAGTTTTGATAACATATTACAGGAGGGATGTGCGATGAAAAATATATATGATGTTATTATAGTAGGAGCTGGTCCAGCAGGTATATTTACAGCTTTAGAAATAACAAATCTTAATCCTAATTTTAATATTCTTATAGTAGACAAAGGAAGAAATATAGAAAAGAGAGCTTGCCCAGCAAGAAAAACAGGGAAATGTGTAAAATGTAATCCTTGCGGTATAACTTTTGGTTGGTCAGGAGCAGGAGCATTTTCTGATGGAAAACTTTCTTTGAGCCCTGAAGTGGGAGGCAGAATTTTAGATTATTTTTCTGAAGATGAATGCAATAAATTAATAAAATATTGTGATGATATATATCTTAAATTTGGAGCAAACGAAACTGTTTATGGATTAAATAATGAAAAAGTTGAAGATATAAAATATGAAGCTAGTAAACATAATATTCGTTTAATAGAATGTCCAGTTAGGCATTTAGGAACAGAATTAGCCTATGGTGTATTAAAAAAGATGTATCACTATTTGGTAGATAATACAAATACTGAATTTAACGAATTAACA
The DNA here is from genome assembly GCF_001758365.1 of Clostridium acetireducens DSM 10703. Taxonomy (GTDB): domain Bacteria; phylum Bacillota; class Clostridia; order Clostridiales; family Clostridiaceae; genus Clostridium_C; species Clostridium_C acetireducens. The sequence continues at coordinate 5,277 of NZ_LZFO01000028.1, read as the reverse complement.
GAAGTAAAGGATATAATAGTAGAAGACAATGAAATAAAAGGAGTTAAATTAGTAAATAAAGATGGCGAAAAAATTATAAATTCTAAATATGTAGTTATAGCTCCAGGAAGAGGAGGAGCAGAGTGGCTGTCAAATGAGGCAAAAAAACTCAACTTAAAGACTACTAATAATGCAGTAGATATTGGTGTTAGAGTAGAAGTACCTAATTCTATAATGGATCACTTAACTAAGGATTTATATGAAGCAAAACTTGTTTATTATTCTGATACTTTTGATAATAAAGTTAGAACATTTTGCATGAATCCAGGAGGAGTTGTATCAGAAGAAAGATATGATGATGAAATAGCAGTAGTAAATGGTCATAGTTATTCAGAAAAGGAACTTAGAACAGATAATACTAACTTTGCAGTATTAGTATCTACTACATTTACGGAACCTTTTGATCAACCAATAGATTATGGTCAGTATATTGCAAAATTAGGTAATATGCTTACTGGTGGTGGAGTAATGGTTCAAAGGTTAGGAGATTTACTAAATGGTAGAAGAACTGACTATTCAAGATTAAAAAAATCTACTACAATACCTACTTTAAAATATGCAGTACCTGGAGATTTAAGCTTTGTTTTACCTCAAAGGCATTTAACTTCTATAGTAGAGGCATTAAAGGCATTTGATAAGATAGCACCAGGACTTTATAGTAAAAATACACTTTTATATGGAGTTGAAGTTAAGTTTTATTCAAGTAAATTTGAGACTAATAATAAATTTGAAACCAATATAAAAAATTTATATACTATTGGAGATGGAGCTGGAATAACTAGAGGATTAATGCAGGCATCAGTTACTGGAGTTGTAGTTGCTAGAGATATAGTAAATAAATAAGGAGGAATGTTTATGGCATCATTTGTAGTATTAGGAGCCCAATGGGGTGATGAAGGTAAAGGAAAAATGACAGATTACCTTGCAGAAAAAGCAGACGTAGTTGTAAGATTTCAAGGAGGAAATAACGCAGGACACACAGTAGAGGTTGGAGAAAAACAATATAAACTTCACTTAATACCATCAGGAATATTGTATTCTAATAAAATGAATATAATAGGAAATGGAGTTGTACTTGATCCTAAAGCTTTATTTGAAGAAATGGATTATTTAAAAGGATTAGGCGTTGAAATTACTCCAGATAATTTGGTTATAAGTGATAGGGCTCAACTTATAATGCCATATCACAAAGTTTTAGACGGAATAAAAGAAAAAGTAAGAGGCAAAAAAGAAATAGGAACTACAGGAAAAGGAATAGGTCCATGTTATACAGATAAGATGGAAAGAAGTGGAATAAGGGTTTGTGACTTATTACATGAAGAAATATTTGAAGATTTATTAAAAGAAAATTTAGAAGTAAAAAATGATATAATAACTAAAGTCTTTCATGGTGAATATTTAGATTTCAATGAAATTTATAAGGAATATATAGCTTATAAAGAAAGATTAAAACCTTTTGTAAAGGATACTTCTGTAATAGTATATGATAAAATTAAATCTAAAAAAAGTGTATTATTTGAAGGTGCACAGGGAACACTATTAGACATAGATTATGGAACATATCCATATGTAACATCTTCAAGTACTATAGCTGGTGGAGTATGTACTGGTGCCGGTATAGGTCCTACTATGGTTAATCAAGTAGTAGGTATTGCAAAAGCATATACAACTAGAGTTGGAAAAGGTCCATTCCCTACAGAATTAAATGATAGTACAGGAGATTGGATTAGAGAAAAAGGACATGAATTTGGAGTAACTACTGGAAGGGCAAGAAGATGTGGATGGCTAGATTTAGTTATACTTAAAACTTCTGCTAGAGTTTCTGGATTAACAAGTTTTGCTATGACAAAAATAGATACGTTAGCAGGTTTAGATAAAATAAAAGTATGTGTATCTTATGAACTTGATGGAAAAATTATAGATTATATTCCAGCAAGTTTAGAAGATTTAGCAAGATGTAAGCCAATATATGAAGAATTTGATGGATGGGATGAGAATATAAAATATGCTAAACATTATAGTGATTTTCCAGGAAATGTAATGAAATATTTAAATAGAATAGAAGAAGTAACAGATACTAAAGTATCCATAGTTTCTGTAGGACCAAAGAGAGATCAAACTATACTATTATCTGAAATATAAATTTTAACCGTAAGTACTTGTAGTTAAAATGCTTTTAATTTATAATGAAATAAGTAAAAAATTTTAACAAATAAAAACTATTAATTAAAGATAAAAGTGAGGTAGATATTATGAAAATAACTAAGGATATGACTATAGGTGAAATAATCAGAAATTATCCAGAATCAGCACAAGTTCTTATGACATTTGGAATGATGTGTGTAGGTTGTCCTTCATCACAAGGAGAAACTTTAGAACAAGCGGCTATGGTACACGGTATGGATTTAGAAGGATTATTAAAAGCACTTAATAAATAATAAATAGCACAATGAAATTCATTGTGCTATTTATTATTTATTAAATTAAAATTAATATTTAATTAATATATTCAGCTAAATATTTCTGTTATCATATAATTATACAATGATAAATTTGAGGTGATAATATGGCTGGTATAGCATGCGAAAAAGAGTATGAAATTCATTATTATGAAGTAGATTATAAAAAAAGAGTTCTGATAACTACAATTATAGATTATTTATCTGATACAGCTACATATCAATCAGAAGAATTAAATGTAGGAATAAATTATTTAAGTAATCAACATATGGCATGGGTATTATACAAATGGGATATAGATATTAAAAAATATCCAATGTATAGGGAAAAAATAGTTGTAAAAACAGAACCATATTCGTTTAGAAAGTTTTATGCTTACAGAAAATTTGAAATAACAGATACTCATGGACAGGTTATTGTAGAAGCAAATTCAGTGTGGCTTTTAATTAATACAGATAAAAGAAAGGCAGTAAGAATTACTGAAGATATGTATAAAGGATATGGCTTAGATAAAAGTGAAAATAAATTATTAAATATAAAAAAAATAAACTCTCCTATTAGAATAGATGCTGAAAAATATTTTAATGTAAGATACAGTGATATAGATGTTAATAAGCATGTTAATAATGTTAAATATGTGAATTGGGTTATAGAAAGCATACCTATTGATTTAATAAAAGATTATAAGCTTAAAAGTATAAAAGTTGCATATAGAAAAGAAACTACTTATGGAGAAAAAATAAAGGTTATAACTGAAATAAATAATAAAGAAAAAGAGCTAATATGCTTACATGAAATATTAGATAGTAACAATAAATCATTAACATTAGCAGAAACTAAATGGGTAATAGATAAAAAGTAAACCCCTAAAAGGGGCTTATTTTTATTTAGAAGCATTTTTTCCAGCGATAAAACCACTACTCCAAGCCCATTGCAAATTAAATCCACCACAATCCCCATCTACATCTAATATTTCACCGGCAAAATATAAATTTTTTATTATTTTAGATTCCAATGTGGTGTTACAAATTTCTTTTGTATTAACTCCTCCGGAAGTAACTTGTGAATTCTTAAAAGAATTAGTATCGTAAATTTCAAATTCCCATGACTTTAATAGAGAGTATATATTATTTTTTTCTTTCCATGTAAGTTCATAACAAGGTTTATGTATATTTTGTATATTAGCTTCTTTTAGTAATATAGGTATTATTTTTTTATTTATTATACCTATAAAAGAGGTATATACACTTCTATAACTAAACAAACCCCAATGATTTTCAAGAAATTCTTTTAAATTTTCTAAAGAGTAAGAAGGAATAATATCTAATTTTATTGTAACAGTTTGATTTTTTAAAATTCCTTCTGAAGCAATTCTACTTATTTGAAGGATAGGAGGACCAGATAATCCATAATCTGTAAATAATATTTCTCCAAATTCTTTTTTTATGAATATATTATCTATGTATATGCTGGCAAATCCATCAAATTTTACTCCTGATAAGGCTTTTAAACGTGTATAATTAGATTTAAGTTGTACTAATGCAGGAAATGTAGGTATTATAGTGTGACCTAATAATTCAGCTAATTTAAATCCAGAGCCATCAGAACCTGTATTAGGCGCTGACTTACCACCACATGCAATTATTATTTTTTTACATTTATATTTTAAATTATCAGTATACACTTCAAAATAATTATTAATTTTTTTTATATTCATGACTTTAGAGTTAGTATATATTGGTATACTTCTATCTTCTAAAGATAACTTTAGTATATCAACCACTGAAGAAGCTTGCAAAGACATAGGAAATATTTTTTCATCATCTAATTTTATTAGTGGAAGGCCTAGAGATTCAAAAAAATCTATAGTATTTTTTAAATTAAAAGTATTTAGAACAGTGTTAAAAAAATCAATATTATTACTGTGATATCTTGAAAAATCTATACAGCTATTTGATATATTACATCTTCCATTACCTGTAATTAAAATTTTTTTTGCTATTCTATCATTTTTTTCTAATATAGCTACATTACAATTATTATCTTTAGCTGTAATTGCTGCAATTATTCCAGCGGCGCCTCCACCTATTACTAATACTTCATGATACAAATTTATCTCTCCTTTATGTAAATTAAATATTTATAACAATTTAATTTTAGCATATAATATTATAAATGGTTAATAAAAAGGAGGAATATACATGTTAGCTAGTGAATTATTAAATTATAAAAATTGGGTAGTAATTGGAGATGTAGAAAATACTAATAAATATGCTATCAAAATTTTAAATGCACTTTTAGATTCTGGATTTAATGTAAAAGGAGTAAATCCAAGAAGTAGTTCTGAAAAAGTTTATAATACATTAAAAAAAATACCTTATAAAATAGATGTAATAGATTTGTGTATAAATCCTATAGATGGAATTAGTATACTAAAAGAAGTAAAAGAACTAGGAATAAATAATATATTAGTTCAACCAGGTGCCGGTAGTGATGCTATAAAAAGATTTTGTATAGATAATAAAATTAATTATATACAAGGATGTGCTCTTGTAGAACTTAACAGATAAGCATTAAACAATATGATTATTTATTATAAAACCATAAATAATTACCAAAATATAGTATAAACATAGTAAAAATAAAAAAATGGTTCATTGTAAAATTAAATGCAACAGATAAAAAATATTAAAACCATAGTGAAAATCATGTATGATATAGGTGTTGAGTATAAACATACAGGAGGTTTTCACTATGGTTCATGATACTGATTATAAC